>NZ_JBVIXO010000002.1:0-670520 GCF_055593565.1 Streptomyces sp. NPDC040718
GATCGCCGCGTGGTCCTGCTCCAACGCGTCCAGGTCACCCGTGAACTGCGGAATCGTGCACGGATTGATCGGTACGTGGTCGGTCACTTCTGCCCAGCCCCCGGAAGGTCGACCTTGGGCTCCTTCAGGGCTTCGTTCTGCGCGTTCTGCGCCTGCTCGATATTGCCCTGCACGTAGGCCGTCGTGGCCTTGATCGCCCCGTTGATGGAGGCCTCCGTGCGCTTGCCGATGTACGCGAGCCGGTAGTCGTGGGACTGCATGAGCCCGCCCAGCGCACCGGCGATCGGGCCCATGCCGCCGCCCTCGCCGCCGGTGCCGCCGCCCGGCGTGATGGTGCCCGCGTGCTTCGCGGCCTCCGGCAGCTCCGTCTGGAGCGACTTGCCCGCCTTCTGGAAGCCCTCGGCGGCGGTGATCGTCTTGTTGACGACCCCCTGCACGCCGGACGGCTTGATGTCCCAGGCCATGCCCTACCCCCGTGTCCTCGCGTCCCTCGTCCGCCGTGCGTCCCGGCGTCAGCCGATGTTGTCGACCGCCGCCTTGGCCTTCTGAAGCGTGGCCTGCGCGGTCGCGTCGTTCTGCTCCAGCGTGGTGCGGACGAGGCGGATGATGTCGCGCACCTCGTTCGCCGCCTTGTTCCAGCGGACTTCCTTGCCGTGGTACTCGTCCGAGACGCCGTCGGCCTGGAACTCGGCCATCGCGGCCTTCACCGCGTTGTCACGGTCGCCGAGCACCCGCTCCAGCTGGCCGATGATCCCGCCGAGGCCGCCCTGGACCTCCACGGAGGCGGCGATGTCGTACGAGGTGCGGTCCTGGTTCGCCATGTCTGTCAGTCCCCCGGGTGTCAGCGCGCGCCGAAGCGAGCGGCGTCGAAGTTCGCGGAGCCCATGTTCTGGTGGGCGTTGTCGCCCTGCTCCTGGTCACCGGTCGTGAACGAGGTGTCCATCCCGGCCTGACCGCCGAGGATGGCGCGCAGCGAGGCGTTCAGCTCGGCGGTGATCGCGTCGGAGCGCCGCTTGAAGGAGTCGAAGGCCTGCCGGCCGACGCCGTTGAACTTGCCCTCCAGCGGGTCCGCGGCGGCGACCAGCAGCTTGATCAGCGTGCCGAGGTCGTCGCTGGAGCCGCCCGTGGCCTTGCCCAGTTCGGACAGCGTGGTGCTGCCCATGTCGAACTTCATTCACCCACCCCTGACGTGTTGTGCCGTCACTTGCGTGCCTACCTGTCTACCGAAGGGACGTTGCGAACACAAACACGGTTTCATCCGGCCTGAACGTCTGTCCGAAAGTCGTCCCCAGTGGGTTCCCGCTCCCCCAGGACCTGCCGTACGTACTCGTCCCCGGCGACCCGCAGCCAGGCCGCCAGGGCCCGGCCGGCCGGGCCCTGGCAGCGGGCGACGGGGCCGGCGGCGTACCGCATGGCCCGGCCGGAGGGGGCGTTGCCGAGCAGCGACCGCAGCAGTTCCACGGCGAGTTCCTCGTCGACCAGGGTCACCGCTCCCGCCAGGCCGACGAGCTGGGTCTCCACGTCGAAGAGGAAGCGCTCGCCGGCCCGCATCCGGGAGAGGCCCCGCTCGACGGCCGCGCGGATCCCGGGCAGGCAGTCCCGTACGGAAGCGGCGTCCAGGCAGTCGCCGAGCCGGTTGGCGAAGCCTTCCCGGTCGGCGAGGTCGACCAGGGCGCGGAGCGTCGCGGCGCGCAGCTCCGAGGTGTCCTTCTCCTCGGCCAACTCCCGGCTCTCGACGGCGGCTTCGCAGAAGAGCCCGTAGCTGTCGTCCTGGGAGAACCAGCGGTCGATCGACCAGCCGTACCAGAAGGCGGCGCGGGGGTCGGTGGTGGCGGCCCGCAGGACGGCCTCGAAGCCGGCGGGCTCGGCCCAGTGCACCAGGGCGATGAGGGCCATGAGGCGTTCGCCGCACTTCGCGCCGGGGTCGTCGAGGAGGGCGGTGAGCCCGGGGACGCGGTCGCGGTGGGCGGGATGGTCCTCGCCCTCCCAGATCACCTCGTACGGGTCGTCGGTGGGGGTGCCGTCGAAACCGGTGCCGAGCAGCCGCTCGTAGGCCGTCGTCATGTCAGGTCATCCATCGGTCGGGGCGGGCCGCCGCGCGGGAGGTACGGGAGCGGACCGCCTGGTCGTGCAGCAGGCCGTCGGCCTCGGCGGCGGCGCGCAGCCGGGCGGTGACGGTGGTGTTCGCGCCGGTGTCCACATGCACGTCGGCCACTCCTCGGGCGCGCTCCCAGGGGCCCTGTGAGCGGCGCACGCTCTGCACCTTCGCATGAGGGACGATCTCCGTACGCCGGCACAGGCGGCCCCGCCTGGCGGCGAAGACCTCCTCCGAGACGGCCAGGCCGTACCCCTTCCACCACACCGGCACCACCCACCGCGAGCCGGTGCTCGGCGAGGGGCTGAACTCCAGGCCCGCCGGGTCCGCGCCCGGCAGCACGCGGGCGATCAGGGCGTGGGCGGCGTCCCGGGTGGCCACGGGGACCAGCATCCCGTTCTTGGAGCCGGCCACGGCCAGCTCCACCCGGACCCAGCCGCGCCGCCGCCACAGCAGCGGCTCCACGATCCGTACGGCCTGGACGCGTCCGGGCGGGACCGTCTCGTGGGCCCGGTCCAGCAGCCCGTGGTCCAGGCGCAGCCCGTCGGGGGACTCGGCGACGGTCCAGTCGTACCCGGTGAGGAACCGGCCGACGGTGCCGCCCCACACGGCGCCGAGCAGCGGCACCAGGGTGACCGCGGCCGCCCAGAGGCTGTCGCTGACCCGCCACACCACCACCGGGGCGACGAGCCCGGCGGCCAGCGCCGTCCACACGTCGAGGCCGAGCAGCAGGGAGACCACCAGGTCCCGTACGGGCACGCGCAGCAGCTCCCGCGCGGGGGCCTGGCCGACGGCGACGGCCTCGGCGGGCGCGAAGCCGGCCGCGCGGGCCAGCAGCTCGGCGCGCAGGGCGACGGCGTCGCGTTCGTCGAGGAAGGCCAGCTCGTCCTTGGCCTCGGTGCCGACCACGTCGAGCCGGAGTTTGGCGACGCCGGCGATCCGGGCCAGCATCGGGCGGGTCACGTCCACGGCCTGGATGCGGTCGAGGCGGATGTGGGCGGTGCGGCGGAAGACCAGGCCGGTGCGGATGCGGAGCTCGGTGTCGGTGACGGCGTAGTGGGTGAACCACCAGCTGAGGAAGCCGTACGTGCCGAAGAAGAGGACCAGCCCGGCCACCATGAGCAGCCGCACGACGGGGGTGAGGCCGCCCACCCACTCCTGGGCGCGCTCGCCCTGCTGGATGACGACGCCGGCGGTGGCCGTGATCGGCACCCACGCGCGGCGCAGCGGGGTCAGCACGTGCAGTCGGCGCTCGCCGGTCCCCCGCGGTGCTTCCGGGCGCTTCGCGTCGGCGGGCGCGGGGGCGCCCGGGTCGGGTTCCCCCTCGGGGCGGGCCGTCACAGGCCCGCCGACCTTGCCTCGCCCAGCGCGGTCAGGCGGTCGCGGAGGCGTTCCGCTTCCGCCGGGGCCAGGCCCGGGATCCTGGCGTCCGTCGCGGCGGCCGCCGTGTGGAGCTGGACCGAGGCCAGGCCGAAGCGGCGCTCCAGCGGCCCCGAGGTCACCTCCACCAGCTGCATCCGCCCGTACGGGACCACCGTCTCCTCCCGCCACAGCACCCCCCGGCTGATCAGCAGGTCGTCGGCCCGCTCGGCGTACCGCCAGGACCGCCAGTTCCGCCCGATCAGCACCCATCCCCAGACCAGCACTGCCGGCCAGAACGCCGCGAAGGCCGCCCACCACGGCCCGACGGCCAGCCCCAGCGACACGCCGGTCGCCACCGTGAGCGGCACCGTCCAGATCACCAGCAGCAGCCGCCGGACCCCGCGCAGCCCGCCCGGCAGGCCCACCCACTCCGGGCGGCCCGTCTCACCCTTCGTCCCCGTATCCATGCGCCCACCCTAGGACTGAGACAATGCGCCCATGACGGAGACCACGGTCGGCATCGGCGGTGCGGCGGAGAGCACCGACATGGTGCTCAACATCGGACCCCAGCACCCTTCCACCCACGGCGTGCTGCGCCTGCGGCTCGTCCTGGACGGCGAGCGCATCGCCAGCGCCGAGCCGGTGGTCGGCTACATGCACCGGGGTGCCGAGAAGCTCTTCGAGGCGCGCGACTACCGCCAGATCGTGATGCTCGCGAACCGCCACGACTGGCTGTCCGCGTTCTCCAACGAGCTCGGCGTGGTCATGGCCGTCGAGCGGATGCTCGGCATGGAGGTGCCCGAGCGCGCGGTGTGGATGCGTACGCTCCTCGCCGAGCTGAACCGGGTCCTGAACCACCTGATGTTCCTCGGGTCGTACCCCCTCGAACTGGGCGGCATCACCCCGATCTTCCACGCGTTCCGCGAGCGCGAGGAGCTCCAGGCCGTCATGGAGGAGATCTCCGGCGGCCGCATGCACTACATGTTCAACCGCGTCGGCGGCCTCAAGGAGGACCTCCCGGCCGGCTGGCTCGGCCGGGCCCGCGCCGCCATCGCCGACGTCCGCACCCGCATGGACGTCTACGACAAGCTGGTCCACGGCAACGAGATCTTCCGGGCCCGCACCCGCGGCGTCGGCGTCCTGTCCGCCGAGGCGGTGCACGCGTACGGGGTGTCCGGCCCGATCGCGCGCGCCTCCGGCGTGGACTTCGACCTGCGCCGCGACGAGCCGTACCTGGCGTACGGCGAGCTGGCCGACGTGCTGAAGGTCGTCACCCGCACCGAGGGCGACTGCCTGGCCCGCTTCGAGGTGCTGCTCGACCAGACGCACAACGCCCTCGACCTGGCCGTGGCCTGCCTGGACCGGATGGCCGAGCTGCCGCCGGGGCCGGTCAACCAGCGGCTGCCGAAGGTGCTGAAGGCGCCCGAGGGCAGCACGTACGCGTGGACGGAGAACCCGCTCGGCATCAACGGCTACTACCTGGTCTCGAAGGGCGAGAAGACCCCGTACCGGCTGAAGCTGCGCAGCGCCTCCTTCAACAACATCCAGGCGCTGGCGGTGCTGCTGCCGGGGCAGCTGGTCGCGGACATGGTGTCGATCCTCGGGTCGCTCTTCTTCGTGGTCGGCGACATCGACAAGTAGGCAGCGGTCTGGGGGCTCCCCGCCCGCGGGGGCCGCGACCTGACAGTCCGGCGGAAATCCGCCCGTGCCGTGTCAGTACGGGCTCCTAGGGTGCCCACATGACCACTGGCACGTACACGGACTACCTGCGCCGGCTCGGCGTCACCGACCCCGGCGCCCCCTCCGCCGAGGGGCTGTTCGCGCTCCAGCGGGCCCATCTGGAGCGCATCGCCTACGACAACGTCGACATCCACGTCGGCCGGCCGCCCGGCATAGACCCCGGGCTGTCGGTGCGCCGGTTCGCCGCCGGGCGCGGCGGCTACTGCTTCCACCTCAACGGCGCCTTCGCGGCGCTCCTGGAGGACCTGGGCTACGACGTGACCCGCCACCTCGGCGGGGTCGAGGCCGACGCCGGGTCGCGCGTGGTCAACGGCCAGCACCTGACGCTGACCGTGCGCGTCGACGGCACGGAGTACTGGGTGGAGGCCGGGCTCGGGGACGGCCCGTACGAGCCGCTGCCGCTGCGCGAGGGCTCGTACGAGCAGGGCGGCTTCCGCTACGCGCTGCGGCGGCTCGATCCGCTGGAGGGCGAGGGCCCCGGCTGGAGCTACCTCACCCCCGACGGCCCCATGCCGCGGGTGAACTTCCGCGACGCCCCGGCGACGACGGCCGACTTCGAGGAGGCGCACACCTGGCTGTCGACCTCCCCGGACTCCCCGTTCGTACGGACCTTCGCACTGTTCCGGCGCGACGCGGACGGCGTGGACGTCCTGCGCGGACGCGTCCTGACCCGGGTGTCGGGGGGCGGGAAGGTGACGGCCGAGCGGGTACTGGCCGGGGAGCGGGAGTTCTTCGAGGTGCTGGAGGGCGTCTTCCTGCGGCGGCTCGACGACCTGACGGCGGCGGACCGGGAGGTGCTGTGGGCCCGGGTGGACGAGGCCCACAGGGCCTGGCTCGCCTCCAGGGCCGCCAAGTCCGGGGCCTCCGAGCCCTCGAAGGCCTCCTGACGGCTTCGCTGTCGGTGCGGCAGGGCAGACTGGGGACATGTCCCACTCCCCCCGACGGGCCTGCCCCACCTGCGGCCGCGACTGCGCGGTGACGGCCGGCCGGATCGCCCGCCACGACCCCCCGTCCGGGCGCGACCGGGGCGACATGGTGTCCTGCCCCGGCTCCCGGGCCCGGGTGGTGCTCGGCGCCTCCGCCCCGACCCTGGACGGCTTCGTCCTCGGGCCGCAGCCGGGGCAGCTGCCGCTGTTCTGAGCCGCCCCGGCCGTCGCCGGCTGGGTACGGGGGCGCTGCGGACTGAGTACGCGTACGGATCCCCGGGCCGGCCCGCGGGGCCAGGATGGCGGCATGACCTGGAACCCCCGGCCCCCGACCGTCGCAGCGCCCCCGTCCGCCGGGGCTGCGCGGGTCCGCGTGCGCGCGGTGATCACCGCCGCGCTGTTCGTGCCCGCGCTGGTGGTGGCGAAGATCCTGGTACTGGCCACCGAGGAGGGCTCCCGCTGCCTGGTGCGCGGCGGCTGCGCGCCCTTCCCCGGGGTCTTCTTCCTGGTGCTGTGCTGTGCGGTGCGGCGGCGGTGGCGATGATGCTGGCCCTGGCCGCGCCGGCGCGGGTGCGCGGGCGGGCGCTGGGCGCCCAACTGGTGCTGGAGCTGGTCGCGGTGGGGCTCGTACTCGTCTTCCCCTGAGCCCGCAGGAGCCGCTCACCCCGGAGCGGGCCGAGAACGTCCGCGCCCCGCGCTCCCTGAGCGGCCGCTCCTAGGGTGTGTCCGCCTACGAGATCGCGGTGCGGAGGCGGACCACGTCGATGGGCTCCGTCTCGTCGTGCGCCGTCAGGTCGATGACCTGGCCCACCGCCTCCTGTTCGGGGGTGGGGGCCTTGAACTCCGGCTCGGCTGCGCCGCCCGCGGTCTCGGCCTTGTGGACGGCGAGGGCCTCGGCGCCGACCACGTCGGCCAGGTCCTCGTTCTGCACGGACTCGATCACGGCCCGGGCCTGGGCGGCGTTCTTGGTGCCGAAGAAGTCGAAGCCGCCCTCGACGCGGGAGGCGGTGCGGCGCTGGACCGCGTACGGGGACACCGCCGCCGCCGGCCGGCGGGCCGGGACCGCCGCCGCCCGGGCGGGGGCCGGGGCCGCCGGACGGGTGTGCGCGGCGGGCTGGGCGGCGGACCGCTCCTGCGCCTTGCGGGCCAGGGCCGACATCGCGGCGTGGGCGCGGGCGTAGCCGACCGGGGTGGGCGCGCCGGCGCCGGTGCGCTCCTCGGAGACCGCCGGGAGCTCCTTGGGGCCGGTGGCCGGGGCGGAGGCGGCCTCGATGGCCAGCAGCCGCCGCTTCTCCAGGGCGCTGGCGCGCTCGGTCTCGGCGGTGGCGTACCGGCGCAGCAGCGCGGCGTGCTCCCCGCGCAGGCCCGCCAGTTCGACGCGCTTGGCGCGGAGCTTGGCGTCGAGGCGGGCGCGCAGCAGGCGCGCTTCCTCGATGTCGGATTCGAGCTCGGCTATCCGCTCGTCCGTCTTCCACTCGTCCTTGACGCGCTCGCGGGCCAGCTCCGCCACCCGGCGGCCGGCCGCCCGGTCCCAGGAGCGCATGAGGACGGCACCGCCCACGCCCGCGGCCGCCGTGAGGGCCACGAGCAGGCGCAGCGCGAGGGGTTCCGCGAGCAGCCAGGCCGCACCGGCGCTGGCCACGGACACCCCGGCGACGGCCGTCGGCGTGAGAAGTCGGTGCAGGGGCTCGGGATTGCGGTGGCGTCCACGGGGCATGGCCTGAAATTTACAGGGCGTGGACGGTGCGTGGGATACCCGCCCGGCAATCTGTTCCCGGGCAGTTACCCCACAATTGGCCACCAAACACGTCACTACTGCTTCTTCAGCAGGCCCTTGGAGTCCAGATAGGCCTTCGCGACGTCGGCCGGCTTCGCGCGCTCCGCGTCCACCTTGCGGTTCAACTCGACGAGGTCGGCGGTCGTCAGCGCCTTGGTGAGCGCGTCGAGGGCGGCGGCGACCTCCGGGGCCCCGGCGTCCTTGGCGTTGACGACGGGCAGCACGTTGTCGGCGTTCTGGAGCTTCTTGTCGTCCTCCAGCAGGACCAGGCCGTAGCCGTCGAGGGTGGCGTCGGTGGTGGTGGTCAGCACCAGCTGGGCCGCCCCGTCCTTGACGGCCTGCTTGGCCTGCGGGGTGCCGACTCCCTTGGGGTCAATACCGGAAACGGCGATTCCGTACGTCTTCTCCAGTCCCGGTGCGCAGAACGGACGGACGGCGCATTCGTCACCCGCCGCGATCTTCACCTTCAGCCCCGACTTTCCAAGATCGGAAAGGGACTTGAGGTTGTTCTTCTGCGCGAATTCCCGGCTCACCGCGAAGGCGTTCTGGTCGACGGCCGAGCCCGCCGGGAGGGCCTTCAGCCCGAGCGGCGCCGCGAGCTTCTCCAGCGCCGCGACGGTCGCCGCCGCGTCGCTGGAGGCGACCGGCTTCTCCTTCGGCGCGCTCGGACCGTTCACCTTGGCGTTCAGGAACTCCGCGAGCGTGGCCGCGTACTCCGGGACGACGTCGATCTCGCCCTTCTCCAGCGACGGCTCGTACAGCTCCCGGTTGTTGACCGTGGTGATCGAGGTGTCGTAGCCGGCGCCGCGCAGGACCTGCGCGTACAGCTCGGCCAGCACGTTGGACTCGGTGAAGCCCGCCGCGCCGACCACCAGCCTGCCCTTGCCGCCACCGGCGGGGGCCGAGGCGGATCCGCCGTCCTTGGCCTTCTCCAGGCTCTCGCCGCCGCACGCGGCGAGGGAAACGGTCAGGGCCGCCGCGCCCAGGGTCGCGCCGAGAACGCGCGTGGACTTGCTCATCATGCTCCTTGGGGATCGGGTAGGAAGAAGGACGGCCGGCCGCGCCTCAGCGCGACGGGGCCCCCGGCAGCAGCCGGTCCGCGGCCACCAGCGCGCCCTCCACCACCAGGGCCAGCAGGGCGACCAGCACGGCGCCCGCCACCACCTGCGGGGTGTTGTACGTGTTGAAGCCGGCGGTGATGATCCGGCCCAGGCCGCCCTGGCCGACCATCGCCGCGATGGTCGCCGTGGCGACGACCTGCACGGCGGCCGAGCGCAGCCCGGTCATCACCAGCGGGCGCGCGAGGGGCAGCTCCACGCGCAGGAAGAGCTGGCGCCCGGACATGCCCATGCCCCGGGCGGCCTCGACCACCGAGCGGTCCACCTCGCGCATGCCGACGTACGCGTTGGTCAGCAGCGGCGGCACCGCGAACAGCACCAGCGCGGCGATGGTGGGCACGTAGCCGGCGCTGCGCAGCGGCGAGACCATGAACAGGGCCAGTACCGCGAACACCGGCACGGCCCGCCCGGCGTTGGAGACGTTCACCGCGAGGGTGCCGCCCTTGCCGAGGTGGCCGAGCCACAGCCCGGCCGGCAGGGCCACCGCGCAGGCGACGGCCAGGGCGATCCCGCTGACGTAGACGTGCTCGCCGAGCCGGTGCCACACCCCCGCCTCGCCCGACCAGTTGGCCCCGTCGGCCAGCCAGTCCCAGGCCCGCGCCATCACGCCCACGCCCTCACGCCCCCTTCGTCTTCGGCGTCGCCTTCGCGGAACGCCGGCCGGGCCGGGTCCACGGGGTCAGCAGCCGCTGCACGCCGAGCAGCAGCAGGTCGGCGACGAGCGCGAGCAGCACGCACAGCACGGAGGCGGTGAGCACCTGGGCCTTGAAGGAGCTGTTCACGGCGGGGGCGATCAGGTTTCCCAGGCCGCCCTTGCCGACGATGGAGCCGACGGTGGTCAGCGCCACCGTCGACACGGTGGCGATCCGCACCCCGGCGAGCAGTGCGGGCAGCGCCAGCGGCAGTTCGACCTGCCACAGCAGCCGGCCCGGGCCGTAGCCCATCCCGCGCGCGGCCTCCCGTACGTCCTCGGGGACGGCCTCCAGGCCGGCCAGCACGTTGCGGACCAGGATGGTCAGCGAGTACAGCACCAGACCGGTCACCACGAGCGCCGCCGAGAGCCCGAAGAAGGGCAGCAGCAGGGAGAACATGGCGAGCGAGGGGATCGTGTAGAGCAGGGTGGTCAGGCCCAGTACGGGTGCCGCCCAGCGGCGGCCCCGGCGGGCCAGGAGGGCCAGCGGGACGGCCACGGCGACGCCGACGAGCACCGACACCGCGGTGATCCAGACGTGTTCGACGGTGGCGTCGGCGAGCTCCTGGGAGCGGGAGGTGACGTATTCCCAGCAGATCCAGTCGTTCGCCACCAGGCAGCCCTGCCCGGCCATGCCGCTCACCCCTTCCCCCGTCGCACGCGTGTGCCGAATCCGGCCTACGGGCGACCATAACCCCCGGTGCCCGTGATGGCCGGAATCATTCGCACACCCGCAACACTCCCCTGACAAACCCTTCGCCCATCCGGGCGGACCGTTGGGGGAGGATGGCAGGGTGATCCGATTCGAGCGAGTGACCAAGCGCTACCCCGACGGGACGACGGCCGTCGAGGAGCTGTCCTACGAGGTCGCGGAGGGCGAGCTGGTCACGCTGGTGGGCCCGTCCGGCTGCGGCAAGACGACCACGATGAAGATGGTCAACCGGCTGATCGAGCCCACCTCCGGCCGGATCCTGCTGAACGGCGAGGACATCGCCGCCGCCGACCCGGTCGAGCTGCGCCGCCGCATCGGGTACGTCATCCAGCAGGTCGGGCTGTTCCCGCACAAGACGGTCCTGGAGAACACGGCGACCGTGCCCCAGCTCATCGGCACCCCGAAGGCGAAGGCCCGCGCCCGCGCGGCCGAACTCCTCGAACTCGTGGGGCTGGATCCGGCCGTGTACGGGGGCCGCTACCCGCAACAGCTGTCGGGCGGCCAGCGCCAGCGCGTCGGCGTGGCCCGCGCCCTCGCCGCCGACCCGCCGGTCCTGCTGATGGACGAGCCGTTCGGCGCGGTGGACCCGGTGGTGCGCGAGCGGCTCCAGAACGAGTTCCTGGCCCTCCAGAAGACCGTCCGCAAGACGATCCTGCTCGTCACGCACGACCTGGAGGAGGCCGTCCGGCTCGGCGACCGGATCGCGGTCTACGGGCACGGCACCATCGAGCAGTTCGCCCGCCCGGCCGCCGTGCTCGCCGCGCCCGCCACCGAGTACGTCGCCTCCTTCGTCGGCGCCGACCGCGGGCTCAAGCGGCTCGCGGTCACCCCCGTCGGAACGGCCGACCTGACGGCCCCCGACGGCGGCCCGGACCCCGCCGTTTCCGTGCCCCTGGGGGCGTCGCTGCGCGAGGCCCTCGCCGCCCTGCTCCAGGAGGACTCCGGCCGGATCGGCGTCACGGACCCGGACTCCGGCGCGCTGGCCGGCGTACTGACCCCCGGCGGCGTCCACCGGGCCCTGCGCCGGGCCGGCGTCCCGGCCGGCGTCCCGGGCGACGTCCGAGAAGGCGCCTGACGGTCCCCGGACACGCGTGAAGGGCCCGGCCGGAGCCGGGCCCTTCACGTACGACGTCCTGCGGCGCAGGGGCTCAGGCCTGCATGCGGCCGCTCAGCCACACCAGCATCGGCGGGATCTCGCGGCGCCAGGTGTTGAAGTTGTGGCCGCCGCTGTCGAGGATGATCGAGGAGACCCGGTCCGGGCCCTTGACCAGCTTGAGGAACTTCCTGGTGTCGTTCAGGTTGTCCTCGCCCTTCTCACTGGTCGTGACCAGGAAGGACGTACCGGTCGGCTTCTTGTCCTTGAGGCTCTCCAGCACGTCCGCGCGGGCCTTCAGCTTGGCGTCGCCGTGGAACAGGTCACCGGTCGTCGCGTCGTCCGCCGCCTTGTAGTACGCGGACAGGCCCACCGCCGCACCGAAGGTCTGCGGGTGGTGCGCGGCGATCTTCAGGGCGCAGTAGCCGCCCGTGGAGTTGCCGATGAAGCCCATGTTCTGCGGCTTCTTGCCCACCCGGAAGGTGGACTGGATGGCCTGCGGCAGGTCCTGCGCGAAGAAGGTCTCGGTCTGCGGGCCCCCGGGTATGTCCACGCACTCGGTGTCGCGCGGCGGCGCGATCGTCGGCCGCAGCATGACCAGGATCATCGGCTTCATCTTGCCCGCCTTGGCCTGCTTGAAGGCCGTCATCGGGTAGTTCAGCCCTTTGATCAGGTTCTCGGCGGTGCCCGGGTAGCCCGTCAGGACGATCGAAGCCGGAAAGTTCTGGTCCTTGTGCTGCGGCTGGAAGTACTCCGGCGGCAGCCACACGTAGCCGGGGCTCGTTATCTTCGACTTCTGGCCGGTTATGGCCACCTTCAGGATCTGACCGCCGACCTGCGGCTTGCCCCCGCCGGGCACGTCCAGCTTCTGCTTGTCGAGGACCTTGATGTCCTTGCTGCTCATCGAGTGGTCGACGACCTTGCCGATGGCCGTCTCCTGGCCGAACAGGTCCGCCCACGAGCCGTAGAAGAGGAACGACTTGTTCGCCGCGAGACCGACTGCCGAGAACAGCGCCAGCTGGGTCGCGAGCAGCAGGCCGATCCGGCCGAGAACCGCGCGCACGCCGCGCCCCGAGAGCTTCGGCCAGGCCCAGACCGTGACCGCGAACAGGGCCACGCCCGCGATGATGGCCAGGACCAGAACCGTATTACTGGTGAGACCCATGAGCAGTCAGTCGACTTTCTGATGGCAGGACTGGATTTTTCCGACGGAAGAGTGAACCCGCTCCCCGCCGATGTCGTCCTAGTGGACGCACCACACTCCGGAGGCTGTCACGGCCTTCGGCCACATGATCTCTCGCGGAGCAACGGGAAGCGATGTCTAGCAGGATAGATGGCGATAAGTCGGGACAGGTTCCGAGTACGGTCCGGCGAATCTTCCGCGGACCACGACCGGAGTCGGTGCCCGGTCTCGTAGGTACGGCCGTCATGATCGTCGGCCTTCTGGACATCGCGGCGGGCGTCTTCCCGCGATTCCGCCACAGCCGGATCCACGCGGTCACCGAGGTGCTGCCCGGCTCCCTGGGCCCCTTCGCCGCGGCCCTCTCCATCAGCGCGGGCGTGCTCATCCTGCTGCTCGCGCACGGTCTCAAGCGCCACAAGCGCAGGGCCTGGCGGGCCGCCGTGATCCTGCTGCCCGCCGGCGCAGTCGCACAGTTCGCGTACCGCCACTCCGTCATCGGCGTGGTCATCTCGGCCGTCCTCCTCGCGCTGCTCGTACGCCACCAGGGTGAATTCAAGGCCCTGCCGGACCCGCGCAGCCGCTGGAAGGCCCTGGCCAACTTCGTCCTGATGAGCGCCGGCTCCATCGGCCTGGGCCTGGTCATCGTCAACGTGCACCCGGGCAAGGTCGTCGGCCGCCCCAGCCTGTACGAGCAGATCACCCACGTCGTCTACGGCCTCTTCGGCTTCGAGGGCCCCGTCGACTACGCCGGCCGCGTCTCCTGGACCGTCGGCTACTCCCTCGGCGCCCTCGGCATGCTGACCGCCGTCACCACGATCTACCTGGCCTTCCGCCCCGAGCACCCGGCCGCCCAGCTGACCTCCGACGACGAGGAGAAGCTGCGCGAGCTGCTGACCAGGCACGGCGGCCGCGACTCCCTCGGCCACTTCGCGCTCCGCCGCGACAAGGCCGTCGTCTTCTCCCCGAGCGGCAAGGCCGCCGTCACCTACCGCGTGGTCTCGGGCGTGATGCTCGCCTCCGGCGACCCGGTCGGCGACGTCGAGGCCTGGCCCGGCGCCATCGAGCGGTTCATGGAAGAGGCCAAGGCCCACTCCTGGACCCCCGCCGTCGTGGGCTGCAGCGAGACCGGCGGCGAGGTCTGGACCCGCGAGACCGGCCTGGACGCCCTGGAACTCGGCGACGAGGCCATCGTCGACGTCAAAGACTTCTCCCTCGCGGGCCGCCCGATGCGCAACGTCCGCCAGATGGTCAAGCGCATCGAGCGCAACGGCTACACCACCAAGGTCCGCCGGGTCAGCGAGCTCACCGAGGAAGAGCTGACCGCCGTACGCGGCGCCGCCGAGGCCTGGCGCGGCACCGACACCGAGCGCGGCTTCTCCATGGCCCTGGGCCGCGTCGGAGACCCGGGCGACGGCGACTGCATCATCGCCACCGCGCACCGCGTGGAGGAGGGCGACACCAGCCCCTTCGGCGACCTCAAGGCCATCCAGCACTTCGTGCCGTGGGGCAAGGACGGCATGTCGCTGGAGATGATGCGCCGCGACCGCGGCGCCGACCCCGGCATGAACGAGCTGCTGATCGTCGCCTCCCTCCAGCGGGCCCCCGAGCTGAACATCGAGAAGGTCTCCCTGAACTTCGCGATGTTCCGCGCGGCCCTGGCGCGCGGCGAGAAGATCGGCGCCGGACCGGTCCTGCGGGCATGGCGCGGCCTGCTCGTGTTCCTCTCGCGCTGGTTCCAGATCGAGTCGCTGTACAAGTTCAACGAGAAGTTCCGCCCCCGCTGGGAGCCGCGCTTCATGGTCTACCGGCACCACCGCGACCTGCCGCGCATCGGCTTCGCCGTGATGCAGGCGGAGGGCTTCGTGACGCTGGCCCTCCCCCGCCTGTTCGCCAGCCGCCGCCGCCCCAAGCCGGTCCGCACCTGCGCCCACACGATCCACCAGGCCAAGGTGCCCGCCCAGCAGGACCGCGAGGTCCAGGCCGCGTAGCCCCTCCGGGGGGTGGGGGGCCGCTGCACGAGCTGGTCCCCTACCCGCCCTTCCACCGTTTCCCGGGCGCTGCCCGGACCCGCGCCCCAAACGCCGGCGGGGCTGGACCATCCAGCCCCGCCGGCGTCATTTCAGCCTCGCCGGCGTTCGAGGCGCGGGAGTCTGGGGGCGGAGCCCCCAGGAGGGCTCCGGGGCGCAGCCCCGGGGGACGGTGGAAGGGCGGGGCGGGGAGCGGCCCGCGCAGCGGCCCCAGCGGCAACCGGCACCGCCCGGCCAGGGCAGGGGCTCTACCCTGGGCCCATGAACAGCAACCTCGGGCCCGCCCCCAGGGGCAACGTCGCAGGGCTGCCCGACTGGGACCGCTGCGCGGTCATGGGCGTCGTCAACGTCACCCCGGACTCCTTCTCCGACGGCGGCCGGTGGTTCGACACGACCGCCGCCGTCAAGCGCGGCCTCGAACTCGTCGCCCAGGGCGCCGACCTCGTCGACGTCGGCGGCGAGTCCACCCGCCCCGGCGCCTCCCGCGTCGACGCCGAGGAAGAGCTCCGCCGGGTCGTGCCCGTCGTCCGGGGCCTGGCCTCCGAGGGCGTCACCGTCTCCGTCGACACCATGCGCGCGGCCGTCGCCGCCAAGGCCGTCGCGGCCGGCGCCACCCTCGTCAACGACGTCAGCGGCGGCCTCGCCGACCCGGAGATGATCCCCGCCGTCGCCGCCGCCGAGGTCCCCTTCGTGGTCATGCACTGGCGCGGCTTCAGCGACAACATGAACAGCCTCGCCGTCTACGACGACGTCCTCGCCGAAGTCACCGCCGAGCTCCGGACCCGCATCGACGCCGTCGTCTCCGGCGGCATCGCCCCCGAGCGGATCGTCGTCGACCCCGGCCTCGGCTTCGCCAAGAACGCCGAGCACGACCTGGCCCTCGTCGCCCGCCTCCCCGAGCTCCGCGCCCTCGGCTTCCCGCTCCTCGTCGCCGCCTCCCGCAAGCGCTTCCTCGGCCGGGTCCTGGCCGGCACCGCCGACACCGCCCCGCCGCCGGCCCGCGAGCGGGACGCCGCCACGGCCGCCGTCTCGGCCATCGCCGCGCACCAGGGCGCCTGGGCCGTACGGGTGCACGAGGTACGGGCGACCGCGGACGCGGTTCGGGTGGCCCGCGCCGTGGAAGGGGCTCTTTGACCCGCCCGACGCACACCCGCCGGACGTACAGGGAAGGGGCACGGTGAGCCGTACCGACATCGAAGCCGTCGAAGAGGCCAACACGGCCTTCTACGCGGCCATGGAGCAGGGGGACTTCGACACGCTGTCGGCGCTCTGGCTCGAGGACGAGATCTCCTGCGTCCACCCCGGGTGGCCGGTGCTCTCGGGGCGGGGCGAGGTGCTGCGCTCGTACGCGCTGATCATGTCCCACACCGAGTACATCCAGTTCTTCCTGACCGACACGAAGGTGGCCCTCATAGGTGACACCGCCCTGGTCACGTGCACCGAGAACATCCTCAGCGGGGGCCCCTCCCAGGAGGCCGGGGAGCTGGGCCCGCTGGTCGGCCAGCTGGTCGTCGCCACGAATGTGTTCCGACGCACACCGGAGGGCTGGCGCCTCTGGTCCCACCACGGTTCTCCGGTGCTCACGGACTCCGATGACGAGGAAGAAGAGGGCTCCGGCTGACCCCACGGGCGGGGCCCCGGGTTTATCGCAGGTAAATTCGAAGGTGGACGACGCCGACCGCACTCGGCGTAGGCCCATGGCCCCGGGGAGTCCCGGGACCGGAAGCACCTACGAAAGCAGGAGTGATTCGCGTGGATCGTGTCGCGCTGCGCGGCCTCAAGGCTCGCGGGCACCACGGCGTCTTCCCCCGGGAACGCGAAGAGGGCCAGACCTTCATCGTCGACCTCGTGCTGCACCTGGACACCCGCCCGGCCGCGGCCGGGGACGACCTGGCCAAGACCGTGCACTACGGCGTCGTGGCCGAGGAGGTCGTGGACGTGGTCCAAGGCGAGCCCGTGGACCTGATCGAGACCCTCGCCGAGCGGATCGCCCAGCAGTGCCTCAAGCACGAGGCGGTGGCACAGGTGGAGGTCGTCGTCCACAAGCCGGACGCGCCGATCACCGTCCCCTTCGACGACGTGACCATCACGATCACCCGGAGCCGCGCATGAACAACGGACTGAACGCCCAGAGCGACCCCACCGTCCAGCCGGTACCCGCCTCCGTCGTCGAGGCGGTCGACGCGGCGGACACCACCCTGTCCAACCCCAAGTGGGCCGTCGTCGCGCTCGGCGCGAACCTCGGCAACCGCCTGGACACCCTCCAGGGCGCCATCGACGCCCTCGGCGACACCCCGGGGCTGCGGGTCAAGGCCGTCTCCCCGGTCTACGAGACGGAGCCGTGGGGCGTCGAGCCCGGCTCCCAGCCCTCGTACCTGAACGCCGTCGTCGCGCTGAAGACCACCCTGCCGCCCTCCTCCCTGCTGGAGCGGGCCCACGCGATCGAGGAGGCCTTCGACCGCGTCCGCGAGGAGCGCTGGGGGCCGCGCACGATCGACGTCGACATCGTCACGTACGCCGACGTGGTCTCCGACGACCCCGTGCTCACCCTCCCGCACCCGCGGGCGCACCTGCGGTCCTTCGTGCTGGCCCCCTGGCACGACATCGACCCCGGGGCCCAGCTGCCGGGCCGCGGCCCCGTCACGGAGCTGCTGGCCGCGATCGGCCTCGCCGGTGTCACGGCGCGCGCCGACCTGGAACTCCGGCTGCCGGAATAGCCGTTAGCGTGTTCAGGTAGCAGCCACTGAACAGGGGACGGGCAAGTGAAGCAACTGAGGCCGGCGGTCCTGGCGGGCATCTTCGCGATCGCCGGGGTGCTGTCCTGGGCGGGCGCCCGCCTGTGGAACGCGTACGGCACCCTGCCGGGCGTCCCACTGGCCGCGCCGATCGTGCTGGCGGTGATCGCCGCCGTCCTGCTGGCGACGGCCCTGTCGATGCGCGCCCGCCTGAAGGCCCAGCGGGACCGCCGGCCGGGGGCGAAGGGCGTTGAGCCGCTGATGGCGGCCCGGGCGGTGGTCTTCGGCCAGGCGAGCGCCCTGGTCGCGGCCCTCGTCGCGGGCATGTACGGCGGCGTGGGCGTCTTCCTGCTCACCGACGCGATGGACGTCCCCGCCCGCCGCGACCAGGCCTGGTACGCGGGCGGCTCGGTCGTCGCCGGGGCCCTGGTGGTGGCCGCCGCCCTGTTCCTGGAGCACGTGCTGAAGCTCCCCGAGGACGACGACCCGACGAAGGCCCGCGCCACGGCCTGACACGCGCCTCTGAGGCGCCTACCCCGGCCACGGTATCCGGACGAGGTGACCGTTCACGAGGAATGTCGGATGGGGGTCGAGGCGGAAGTTGTAGACCGTGGACGGCTTCCTGCCCGGCACGCGCTCAGTGACCCCTTTGACCCCGATCCAAACCGACTCCTCCAGGTCGACCGGGTGTGCCTCGGGCCGGAACGTCCCCCTGGTCGGCCAGCTGTCGGCGACCACGAGGCGCGATGCCCCTCCATCCGTCCGGGGCGTGAAACGAGCACCGATGACCTCGGAGAGCTCCATGAGGAACGGAACGTTCGAGCTGACCAGCCCCCTCGCCGGCCATCTCTTGATCCGGAACCCGTCTCCGTCCTCATAGCCGTCCAGGAATCCGTCGAAAGTCTCGCGGTCTCGAAGGACCACCCGTGGAAAGCTCTGCCGCATGTGGTGAGCGTCCCCGCCCACATACTGCCGGATGAGATCGGCAAGATACGAAGAGACAACACGGACCCGGAACCCAGGGACGTCCCGTCCGAGGTAGCCGGAAGGCCGTGTCACGGCTTCAAGACGGGCAGGCAGCCCCGTGGCAGTGGTGAGCGCCCGTGCGTACTTCGCGGCGAACGCCTCGTCGTTGACCACCAGCGATACATAGTTATCGCCCACCGTGCCGTCGGAACAGGTCGCCCCAATCAAGTAGCCGAGCGGGTATCCCGGGGTGATGGAAAGCCGTTCCCTGCAGAGCTTCCGTGCGTGGGCCCAGGCGACCACGGTCCCAGGGAGATCACGTGCGTACGTCCAGCCATCAGGAGTGCGCAGGAGCTGGTCCGGGCCCGCCGAAAGGGTGGCATGGTCCGTGGTCACATCGACCAGGGACCGCGTACGGGCGGCCTCCACTGCGGTGACCACCGTCTGGGTCGTGCGGCCGTCGGCCAGGGTCCACAGTCGGTCCCCGGGCCGCACGTCGCACGCCCGCAACCGCCCTCCCACGGCGTTGACGGTCTGCCTGCTCGGTAATCCCCCAAGCATCGGTCCCCCTCCGGCTGTGCGCGGAGGGAGACCGTAGCGGGCGGCACTGACAATCGGCTAGCGCGCCATGATCAGGCTCATCGCCTCACTCCGCGTCGCGGGGTCACGGAGCTGCCCGCGGACCGCGGAGGTGGTCGTCTTGGCGCCCGGCTTGCGTATGCCGCGGACCGACATGCACATGTGCTCGGCCTCGATGACCACGATCGCGCCACGGGCTTCCAGGATTTCCATCAGGGAGTCGGCGACCTGCGTGGTGAGCCGTTCCTGCACCTGCGGGCGGCGCGCGAAGACATCCACGAGACGCGCCAGCTTCGACAGCCCAGTGATCTTGCCGGATTCGGCCGGGATGTAGCCGACGTGGGCGACGCCGTGGAAGGGCAGGAGGTGGTGTTCACACAACGAGACGATCTCGATGTCCTTCACCAGGACCATCTCGTCGTGGCCCAGGTCGAACGTCGTGGTCAGGACGTCTTCCGGCTGCTGCCGCAGCCCGGCCAGGATCTCCCTGTACGCCCGCGCCACGCGCGCCGGGGTCTCCAGGAGGCCTTCGCGGTCCGGGTCCTCGCCGACCGCGATCAGGAGCTCGCGGACGGCCGCCTCGGCGCGCTTCTCGTCGAACTCGCCGATCGTGCCCTCGCCACCGGTCAGGGTCACTGGGTCGGTCATCTCATCCTCGTTCCTGTGCGCACGCGCGGCTTCGTACAAATGTGCCGCGCCCCCCAGGCTAGAACCTGGGGGGCGCGGCTTCCATTCCGGGTGGGTCAGGCTTCGGGGCGGTCCTCCGGGGCCACCTCGATGCCCTTCTCCGTGGAGACCGGCGCCGCGGCTGCCGCCGAGGTGCCGTTCGCGGAGTTCGTCAGCTGGAGCTCCTTGGGAGAGAGCACCGGCGGACGGGTGGAGGGGGTACGGCGGGAGGAACCGGTCCACGCCGGACGGGCCGGGCGCTTCACGATCGTGGAGAAGACCTCGGCGATCTCCTCCTTGCCCAGCGTCTCCTTCTCCAGGAGCGCGAGGACGAGGTTGTCCAGGACGTCCCGGTTCTCGACCAGGATCTCCCAGGCCTCGTTGTGCGCGGTCTCGATGAGCTTCTTGACCTCTTCGTCGACCAGCGCCGCGACCTCTTCCGAGTAGTCCCGCGGGTGCGACATCTCGCGGCCCAGGAACGGCTCGGTGTTGTCCCCGCCGAACTTGATCGCGCCGAGGCGCTCGGTCATGCCGTACTGGGTGACCATCGCGCGGGCCGTCGCCGTGGCCTTCTCGATGTCGTTCGCGGCGCCGGTGGTCGGGTCGTGGAAGACCAGTTCCTCCGCCGCGCGCCCGCCCAGCATGTAGGCGAGCTGGTCGAGCATCTCGTTGCGCGTGGTCGAGTACTTGTCCTCGTCGGGCAGGACCATGGTGTAGCCCAGGGCCCGGCCGCGGGACAGGATCGTGATCTTGTGGACCGGGTCGGAGTTCGGGGAGGCCGCCGCGACCAGGGCGTGTCCGCCCTCGTGGTACGCGGTGATCTTCTTTTCCTTGTCCGACATGATCCGGGTCCGCTTCTGCGGGCCCGCCACGACGCGGTCGATCGCCTCGTCCAGCATGTGGTTGTCGATCAGCTTCTTGTCCGAGCGGGCGGTCAGCAGGGCCGCCTCGTTCAGCACGTTGGAGAGATCGGCACCCGTGAAGCCGGGGGTGCGGCGGGCGACGGCCGAGAGGTCGACGTCCGGGGCGACCGGCTTGCCCTTCTGGTGGACCTTGAGGATCTCCAGACGGCCCTGCATGTCGGGACGGTCGACCGCGATCTGCCGGTCGAAGCGGCCCGGGCGCAGCAGTGCCGGGTCGAGGATGTCGGGTCGGTTCGTGGCGGCGATCAGGATGACGCCGCCCTTCACGTCGAAGCCGTCCATCTCGACCAGGAGCTGGTTGAGGGTCTGCTCGCGCTCGTCGTGGCCGCCGCCGAGACCCGCACCGCGGTGCCGGCCGACGGCGTCGATCTCGTCGACGAAGACGATCGCCGGCGCGTTGGCCTTGGCCTGCTCGAACAGGTCGCGGACGCGCGAGGCGCCGACACCGACGAACATCTCGACGAAGTCGGAGCCCGAGATCGAGTAGAAGGGAACGCCGGCCTCGCCCGCGACGGCACGCGCGAGCAGGGTCTTGCCGGTGCCGGGCGGGCCGTAGAGCAGCACACCCTTGGGGATCTTGGCGCCGACGGCCTGGAACTTCGCCGGCTCCTGGAGGAACTCCTTGATCTCGTGGAGTTCCTCGACGGCCTCGTCCGAACCCGCGACGTCGGCGAACGTCGTCTTCGGGGTGTCCTTGGTGATGAGCTTCGCCTTGGACTTGCCGAAGTTCATGACCCGGGAGCCGCCGCCCTGCATCTGGTTCATCAGGAACAGGAAGACGACGACGATGAGGACGAAGGGCAGGAGCGAGAGCAGCACGCTCAGGAACGGGCTGGTCTTGTCCGGCGTGACGGAGTAGCCGTCCGGGATCTGACCGGCTTCGTACTTGTTCTGGAGGTTCTGGGCGAGCTGGACGCCCTGGTCCCCGATGTAGTTGGCCTGGAACTTGGTGCCGCTGTTGTTGCCGAGCTTCTGGCCCTTCTTCAGCTCGATCTTGATCATCTGGCTGTCACCGGTGGTCAGCTTTGCGCTGTCCACCTGGCCACTGTTGATCGCCTTGATGACCTCGCTGGTCTCCACCGACTTGTAGCCGCCGCCGGAGCCGACGACGTTCATCAACACGACCACGGCGAGGACGGCCAGCACGATCCACATGACCGGCCCACGGAAGTATCGCTTCACGTCCATCCATACGGGGTGCCGGGCACCCCGTCCCTCCTGCCCGTAGGTAAATGCTGCTGTGAGTAAAGACTGTTCTTCGGAATGTACCCCTGTATTGTCACCCGCGGCCTCGTGGGACGGCTGACAGACCCGCCTTCCCAAGCTCCAACGTCGGAAACCGCCCCCGGGTTCCCCCCGGGGGCGCCGCCGGTGACGGCGTGCTCGACGGCCGGGGTCAGCCGCCGTAGACGTGCGGGGCGAGCGTGCCGACGAACGGCAGGTTGCGGTACTTCTCCGCGTAGTCGAGGCCGTAGCCGACGACGAACTCGTTCGGGATGTCGAAGCCGACCCACTCGACGTCGATGGCGACCTTCGCGGCCTCGGGCTTGCGCAGCAGCGTGACGACCTTGAGGGAGGCCGGCTGGCGGGAGCCGAGGTTCGACAGCAGCCAGGACAGGGTCAGGCCCGAGTCGATGATGTCCTCGACGATCAGGACGTGCTTGTCCTTGATGTCGGTGTCGAGGTCCTTGAGGATCCGCACCACGCCCGAGGACTGGGTCCCGGCGCCGTAGGAGGACACCGCCATCCAGTCCATGGTGAGCGGGGTGGACAAGGCGCGCGCCAGGTCCGCCATCACCATCACGGCGCCCTTGAGCACACCGACGATGAGCAGGTCCTTGCCCGCGTACTCCGCGTCGATCTTCGCGGCCAGCTCGGCCAGCTTCGCGTCGATCTCTTCCTTGGTGATGAGCACCGACTGGAGGTCGTTGCCCATGTCCTTCTCGTCCACCCGCATCACTTTCGTTGTCGGCCGGGGCTCCGGGGGTGCCCCCGGAGGACTCAGCCGTGTTTCAGCACCAATCAGCCCTGCCGGATGACAAGTCTGCCACCCTGCCGCTGGGCCTCGACGCGGCCGGGCAGGTTGATGGCGCCCTGGCCCCGCCATCCGGTGATGAGGCGGTCGACTTCCTCGATGTGGCGGGCGAAGAGCGAGCCGGCGGGGGAGCCCGCCGCGACCACGGCCCGGCGCAGCACGCGGCGGCGGACGGCCGGGGGCAGCGCGTACAGCTTGGCGCACTCCAGGCGGCCGTCCTCGTCGCGCACTCCCGCCTCGGCGTCGGCGGCCCAGGCGTCGAGGGCGTCGGCGTCGTCCCGGGAGAGCTGGGCGGTGCGGGCGAGCGCTTCCACGACTCCCTTGCCGAGCGCCTTCTCCAGGGCGGGCAGTCCCTCGTGGCGCAGCCGGGAGCGGGTGTAGGCGGGGTCGATGTTGTGCGGGTCGTCCCAGACGGGCAGGGACTGGACCATGCAGGCCTTGCGGGCGGTCTGCCGGTCGACCTGGAGGAAGGGGCGCCGGTAGCGGTTGGTGCGGCCGGGGCCGCCGGAGACTTCGGCCATGCCGGAGAGCGAGCGGATGCCGGAGCCGCGGGCGAGGCCCAGCAGGACGGTTTCAGCCTGGTCGTCACGGGTGTGGCCGAGCAGCACGGCGCAGGCTCCCAGCCGGTCCGCGGCCTCGTCCAGGGCGGCGTAGCGGGCGTCGCGGGCGGCGGCCTCGGGTCCGCCTTCGCGGCCCACGCGCACGGCGACGGACTCCACCGGATCGAGGCGGAGCGCGGTCATGCGGGTCACGACCTCCGCGGCGCGCAGGTCGGAGCCGACCTGGAGGCCGTGGTCGACGGTGATGCCGCCCGCCCGGATGCCGAGTTTGGGGGCCTCGAAGGCGAGGGCGGAGGCGAGCGCCATGGAGTCCGCGCCGCCGGAGCAGGCGACGAGGACGAGCGGCTGCGTGCCCGCCGCGCGGGGGCGGGGGATGTCGGTGAGGTCGGTGAGGACGTCGTGGAGTACGCGGCGGACCGCCAGGCGTATCGCCGCGACCGCAGGATGGGGACCCATGTCCGGTGCCCTTCGTGGAGTTCGGATGCTCGGAGGCTTCGGGTGTCGCGCGGGGGAAGATGCGGAATGTCACTCAGAGTGCGTCGATGGTGACAGAACCGAGCCGTTCCCCGAGCATCGCACGCCCTTCCACGGCTCACGGTCCCTCGGAAGGGTGATGCTGCTTCCCCCAGTGAGACATGTTTACGCCTCCTGCTTCACCTTTCTTCGCTCTGCGTGCCCCCCTTGCGGTGCACCCGGGCCACCCAGTCCGCGGGGCGGGCGATCTCGGTCTTGGTCGGCAGGGTGTTGGGCGAGGTCCACACCCGGTTGAAGCCGTCCATGCCGACCTGGCCGACGACGGCCCGGACGAAGCGCTCGCCGTCGCGGTACTGGCGCAGCTTGGCGTCGAGGCCCAGCACCTTGCGCAGGGCGGCGTCGAGGCGGCCCGCGCCGCTGGCCCGGCGCTGCTGGAACTTCTCGCGGATCTCGGCGACGGAGGGGACGACCTCGGGTCCGACGCCGTCCATGACGAAGTCGGCGTGGCCCTCCAGCAGGGACATGACGGCGGTGAGCCGGGCGAGCACCTCGCGCTGTTCGGGGGTCTGGACGAGCTCGACCAGCGAGGGGCCCTCGTCTCCGCGTTCGCCCTCGGCGCGGGCCCCGGCGAAGGACTGGACGGCCTCGCGCAGCCGCTCCAGGACGGCTCCGGGCTCCAGCTCGGTGGCGCCGAGGAAGGTCTGGATCTCGCCCTCCAGGTGGGCGCGCAGCCAGGGGACGGCGGTGAACTGGGTGCGGTGGGTCTCCTCGTGCAGGCAGACCCAGAGCCGGAAGTCGTGCGGGTCCACCTCCAGCTCGCGCTCCACGTGCACGATGTTGGGTGCGACGAGCAGCAGCCGGCCGCCGGTGGCGCCGCCGCCCGGCAGGTCGGGGCCGGCGGGCGCGAAGGTCTCGTACTGGCCGAGCACGCGGGAGGCCAGGAAGCTGAGCAGCATGCCCAGCTCGACGCCGGTGACCTTGCCGCCGACCGCGCCGATGACGGCGCCGCCGGGGGTGGCGGAGCGGCGGTCCTGCATCTTGCCGAGCAGCGGGCCGAGCAGTTCGCGGAAGCCCGCGACGTTGGCCCTGACCCAGCCGGCCCGGTCGACGACGAGGACGGGTGTGTCGGGGAGGGGGGAACCCTCGGGGATCATCCGGGTGAACGCGCGCACGTGCTCCTCGGAGGTCCTGGCGTGCCGGCGGAGTTCCGCCACCACGGCCCGGGCCTCGTCGCGGCTGACTTCCGGACCCGGCCTCACGAGCCGGGTCGCGGTCGCCACCGCGAGGTTCCAGTCGACCATCTCCGCACCACCGATGCTCGTCATGCGTCAACCGTACGTGGACCCGTGCCGCGGCGGATCCCCCTGTGGGTCAAGGGGTGGCGGCGACGGCCGCGGCCAGCTTGTCGAGGCCCTTCTCGGCAGCGGCCTTGTCGGGGGTGTTCGCGGCCAGGAAGGCGAAGGCGACCAGCCGCCCGGACGGGTCCACGACGGTGCCGGCGAGGGCGTTCGCCACGCTGAGGGTGCCGGTCTTGGCCCGGAGCAGGCCGGCGGCCGGGGAGGTGCCGGCGTTGCGGGCGCTCAGGGTGCCCGTGAACCCGGCGACGGGCAGCCCGGTGAGGACCGGCCGCAGCTCGGGGTGGCTGGGGTCGGCGGCCTTGGCCAGGAGGCCGGTCAGGAGGCGGGCGGTGACCTTGTCGGCGTGGTTGAGGCCACTGCCGTCGGCGAAGCGGGTGCCCTTGAGGTCGAGGCCGAGGGAGGCCAGCTTCTCGGTGACGGCCTGCTCCGCGCCCTCGAAGCTGGCGGGCCGGCCGGCGGCCAGGGCGGTCTGGCGGGCGAGGGCCTCGGCGATGTCGTTGTCGCTGTTGGTCAGCATCCGCTCGACGAGCCCGGCGAGGGGGGTGGAGAGGGTGGTGGCCAGCGGCTGGGTCCCGGCGGGGGCCTTCGCCTTGGCCGGTTCGCCGTTGACCTTGATGCCGCGGTCGCGCAGCAGGGCGGCGAAGGCCCGGGCGGTGTCCTTGGAGGGGTCGTCGGTGCGCGCGACCGGGCCGGAGGTGGAGTCGTCGGGGCGGCCCTCGTCGGCGGTGAGGGCGGTGACCGGCGCGATGTTGCCGACGCGGCCCGTGGGGTTGGGGTGGAGGACGGCTCCGGTGTAGAGGGAGTCGTCGTAGCCGAGGGTCACGGTGTCGGTGCCGGCGGCCTTGAGGGCCTGGGCGGTGTCGGCGGCGAGGGCCACGAGGCTGCCGCCGGAGCCGGCCGGGCTCTTCTTCTTGGCGGTGAGGGACGGGTCGCCGCCGCCGACCAGGACGATCTCGCCGGGGGCGGCTCCGGGGGCCACGGTGGTCCGGATCCGGTGTTCGGGGCCGAGCGCGGCCAGGGCGGCGCTCGCGGTGGCGATCTTGATGGTGGAGGCCGGGGTCATGGCCTCGGCGGACCCCGACTCGTAGAGCACCCGGCCCGTCGCGACGTCGACCACCGAGGCCCCGCGTGCGCTGCCGAGCGCGGGGTCCGCGAGCAGCGGCGCGAGGGCCCCCGCGAGCGCGGTGCCGCCGGCGTCGGCGCGCGGGACGACGCCCGCCAGCACCCCGGGAGCACTGGGCGCGGCCTGCGGGAGTCCTCCGGCGGCGTGATCTGCGCCACCCGTCCGGCTCCAGGAGGCGGCCCTGTCCCGCTCGGCCTTACGCTGGCCGGAGTCCCAAGGACCGGCGGTGGCGACCGCCGCAGCCGACAGGGCGAGGCCGGCGACGGCCGACCCCGCGATGAGCTGCCACGTCTTGGCCAATGGCACCTCGGACCAGCCCCTTTCGCGATCACACATATGCGTGAGGGACACTTAATCACTGCGTCTTGCCGCGAGCATGGCACCCCACCCGCAGGGCTGGGCCGGACGCGCGCGCATTTGAATCAAATGCCGTCTCGAAGCAGTCGAGCTTCGGCACTGGGCCGGAGCTGATCATGGAGGAGCAGGACGTGGAGTTCGACGTCACCATCGAGATCCCCAAGGGTTCGCGGAACAAGTACGAGGTGGACCACGAGACCGGCCGGATCCGTCTGGACCGTCGCCTCTTCACCTCGACCAGCTACCCGACGGACTACGGCTTCGTCGAGAACACCCTCGGCGAGGACGGCGACCCGCTGGACGCGCTGGTCATCCTTGACGAGCCGACCTTCCCGGGTTGCCTGATCAAGTGCCGCGCGATCGGCATGTTCCGCATGACGGACGAGGCGGGCGGCGACGACAAGCTGCTCTGCGTGCCGGCCTCGGACCCGCGTGTCGAGCACCTGCGCGACATCCACCACATCTCCGAGTTCGACCGCCTGGAGATCCAGCACTTCTTCGAGGTCTACAAGGACCTGGAGCCGGGCAAGTCCGTCGAGGGCGCGAACTGGGTCGGCCGCACCGAGGCCGAGGCCGAGATCGAGGCCTCGTACAAGCGCCTGGAGGCGCAGGGCGGCCACCACTAGGCTCCGCCGGTACTCCGGACCACGCAGCGGGCGGCACCCTCACGGGGGTGCCGCCCGCTGCGGCGTTCCCGCCGCCGGCAGGGGCTCGCTTCGCCACGGACGAAACGATTCCGCATACTGATACCGCCGGTGATCAAGGGTGGGAGGATGCGTGGCGGAGGCCGAAGGGCCCGGTCCCGAGGACCGGAAGCCGAAGTCCGACGAGGCGCACAGCGCCTTCACCCCGCCACTCGGTATGGAGCCTGAGGTTCCGGTCGAGGACCAGCCGACTTCCGAGTTCGCCCTGCCGGAGGGCGCCACACCGGCCTCCGCCGAGCCCGGGGGCTCCGCCTTCGCCGCCCCGGCCACCTACAGCGCCAGTCAGTCCCCGCCCGCCTACACCCCCCTCCCGGCCCCCGGATTCCCCGCCTCCTCCCCCTGGCAGGACCGGATGCGCACGATGCTGCGCATGCCGGTGGACGTCCGCCCGGTCCCCGAAACGGTCCAGCGGCAGAGCGAGTCCGGCCCCGCCGTGGGCCGCGTGCTCGACCTCACCCTGCGCATCGGCGAGCTGCTGCTCGCGGGCGGCGAGGGCGCCGAGGACGTGGAGGCCGCGATGTTCGCCGTGGCCCGCTCCTACGGGCTCGACCGCTGCGAGCCCACCGTCACCTTCACCCTGCTGTCGATCACCCACCAGCCCTCCCTGGTGGGCGACCCGGTCTCCGCGAACCGCACCGTGCGCCGCCGCGGCACCGACTACACCCGCCTCGCCGCCGTCTTCCGGCTGGTCGACGACATCAGCACGCCCGAGGTCGAGGTCTCCCTGGAGGAGGCCTACCGCCGCCTCGCCGTGATCCGGCGCAACCGCCACCCGTACCCCACCTGGGTGCTCACCGCCGCCGCCGGACTGCTCGCGGGGGCCGCCTCCACGCTCGTCGGCGGCGGGGTGACCGTCTTCTTCTGCGCCGCCCTCGGGGCCGTCCTCGGCGACCGCCTGGCCTGGTACTTCGCCGACCGCGGGCTGCCCGAGTTCTACCAGTTCGTCGTCGCCGCGATGCCGCCGGCCGCCATCGGCGTGGCCCTGAAGATCGCCGAGTTCGACGTCCGCGCCTCCGCCGTGATCACCGGCGGGCTGTTCGCCCTGCTGCCCGGGCGGGCCCTGGTCGCGGCCGTGCAGGACGGGCTGACCGGCTTCTACATCACCGCCTCCGCCCGCCTGCTGGAGGTCATGTACCTCTTCATCGGGATCATCGTCGGCGTGCTGGTGGTGATCTACGTGGGCCTCCAGTTCGGCGCCTCGCCGAACCCCGACGAGGTGCTCCAGATCCCGCACCGCCCGGTGCTCCAGACCTTCGCCTCGATGGTCCTGGTGTTCACGTTCGCGATCCTGCTCCAGCAGGAGCGCTCCACGGTGTGGATCGTGACCCTCAACGGCGGGGTCGCCTGGGTGACCTTCGGCGCGCTGCGCGCCGCCGAGCTGCCGCCGGTGCCGTCCACCGCCATCGCGGCCGGCCTGGTCGGCCTGTTCGGCCAGCTCTTCTCGCGCTACCGGTTCGCCTCCGCCCTGCCGTACGTGACGGCCGCGATCGGGCCGCTGCTGCCGGGTTCGGCCACGTACTACGGGCTGCTCTCGATCGCCGAGAACCGGCTCGACGCGGGACTCGCCTCGCTCACCAACGCCGCCGCCATCGCGCTCGCGATCGCGATCGGAGTGAACCTCGGCTCCGAATCCTCACGGCTCTTCATGCGGATCCCCGGGGCTGCCAAGCGCCGGGCCGCGGCGAAGCGGACCCGCGGCTTCTGACACCGGCCCGCAGGCGCCGGGGTCCGGGTACGCGTACGCCCCGGGGACGGGCCGTCTCCGGGGCGTACGGGGCTCCTCAGGGGGCGTCAGCGCTTGGCGTGGCGGCCGCGCTGGCCGGGGGCCGGCGGCTGCTCCTGCTGCGGGTGGCCGGGCTGCGCCGGGCCGGCGGCCTCCTCGGCCTTCTTGGTCTTGCGGGCCTTCAGCACCTCGAAGATCACCGGGATCACCGAGATCAGCACGATGCCGATGAAGATCGGCTCGACGTTCTTCTTGATGACCTCGAACTGGCCCAGCTGGTAGCCGAGGACGGTGACGCCCGCGCCCCAGAGGATGCCGCCGATGACGTTGAACGTCAGGAAGGTGCGGTACTTCATCGCACTGGCGCCGGCCACCATGGGCGCGAACGTGCGGATGATCGGCACGAAACGGGCCAGCACGATCGCCTTGGGGCCGTGCTTCTCCATGAAGTCGTGCGCGGCGTCCAGGTTCTCCTTCTTGAAGACCTTGCTGTTCGGCCGGTTGAACAGCTTCGGGCCGAAGAACTTGCCGAGCAGATAGCCCACCTGGTCACCGAGGATCGCGGAAGCCGCGATCATCGTGCAGACCAGCCACAGCGGCTGGCTGATGTCGCCGCTGGCGACGAAGAGGCCCGCCGTGAAGAGCAGGGAGTCGCCGGGCAGGAACGCGAAGAAACCCGATTCCGCGAAGACGATGACCAGGATGCCGATCAGGCCGAAATGCCCGATCAGGTACTCCGGGGACAGCCACTGTGGGCCGAGGGCAAGCGTGTAGAGGGGTTCCACGTGTCCGGGCTCTCCTGGATCAGGGGGACGTCTGCGGTGGGGGACGCGACATGGCAGGCGGTCTCAATTATGAACGCACACCGCCCCCACCGGGTTCCAGGGACCGGAGGGGGCGGGACGGGGGGAGGTTCCGCTACGCCTTGCTACACGCGGCTACGCCTTGCGCACGGCGTTCGCCGTGATCGCGTCCCGCAGGTGCTCGGCGACGCCCTCGCCCATCGACTCGTAGTACGCCTTGAAGCGCTCGTCCGCGACGTACATGTCACCGAGGCAGGTGTGCATCTCGTACGGGCAGTCGTAGTACCAGCGCCCGATGTGCAGGCGGTGCTCCTCGGCCATGTCCATGGCCGCCTCGCCCTCCGCCGGCTCGCCCGCCGCCACCAGCGCCGCGTACCGGGCGCCCCAGTCGGCGGACTCGTCCTGGATGCGCTTCCAGTCGTCCTTGGTGTAGCCGGCGGCCCTGCGCTGCGACTCCGCGTAGGCCTCCGTGCCGCCCCAGCGCTCCTCGGCCTCCTCCGCGTACTGCTCGGGGTCCTTGTCCCCGAAGACCTCGAACCGCTCCTCGGGCGTGAGGTTGATGCCCATCTTCTTCGCCTCCATGGCGTGCTCAACGGCCTTGGCCATCTGCTGGAGCCGGGCGATCCGGTCGGACAGGAGGGCGTGCTGCCGGCGCAGGTGCTCCCTCGGGTCCGAATGCGGATCGTCCAGCAGGACCGCGACCTCGTCGAGCGGGAAGCCGAGCTCCCGGTAGAACAGGATCCGCTGCAGCCGGTCCAGGTCGGCGTCGTCGTACCGCCGGTGTCCCGCGCCGCTGCGGCCGCTCGGGGAGAGCAGCCCGATCTCGTCGTAGTGGTGCAGGGTGCGCACCGTGACTCCGGCGAAACCGGCGACCTGGCCCACGGAGTAGCCCATTGCCTTCCGCTCCTCTGGTTGGGTACGCCCTCCACTGTGGTTCCTCACGCCGCGTGAGGTGCAAGCCCTTCGGACGGGCGGGGCGTCAGCCCATCGCCTTCGTGCCGTCCAGGGACTCCCGGATGACGTCCGCGTGGCCCGCGTGCCGGGCGAACTCCTCGATCAGGTGCAGGAGCATCCAGCGCATGGAGACCTTGCCGTTCTCGGGGAACCAGGGCGCCGGCGGCAGCGGGAAGGTCTCGTCCAGGCTGGGGAGCGCGGCGACGAAGGCCACCAGCTCCTCGGTCACCCCGTCCCAGAAGGCCTGGACCGCGGGGACGGTCTCCTCGCCGACCAGCCGGAAGCCCTCGGCGTAGTCCTGGCGGGTGCCGGCGACCTCGTTCTCACGCTGCTGCGCCATCCGCAGCCAGCCCAGCTCCACCTCGGCCACGTGCTTGAGCAGGCCGGACAGGGACAGCTCGCTGACGCTCGGGCGGCTCGCCGCCTGCTCCTCGCTCAGCCCCGCGACCGCCTCGCGGATCGCGACGCGCTGGGACTCGATGAAGGCGAGCAGGGTGCCGCGCTCGTCGCCCAGGACCTCACCGGAAATCTCGGCCATGACCATCCACCTCTTCATCCCCTGGGCGGGGGCTCTCCCCCGCTGACAAGGACCACACTACGAAGACTTGCGGTCAGGTCCTGTCCGCAATCCCGCGCGTCGGTGAAGAAGAACCGGGCGGGGCGTCAGAACGGGAACTGGGTCCGGCCGTGCTGGACCGAGATCCACTTCTGGGTGGTGAAGGCCTCCACGGTGGCCTCGCCGCCCAGGCGCCCCAGCCCGGAGGCCTTCTCGCCGCCGAAGGCCGCGAGGGGCTCGTCGCCGATGGTGGAGTCGTTGACGTGGATCATGCCGGTCTCGATGCGCCGGGCGAAGCGGACGCCGCGCTCCACGTCGCGGGTGTGCACCGCGCCGCTGAGCCCGTACGGGGTCGCGTTGGCCAGGCGTACGGCCTCCTCCTCCCCGTCGAAGACGACCAGCAGGGCGACCGGCCCGAAGATCTCCTGGCCCAGCAGCGGGGAGTCCTCGGGGAGGTCGGCGAGGACGGTCGGCTCGACCAGGTTGCCGCGCGTAGATCCCCGTACGAGGGCCCGCGCCCCGGATTCCACGGCGCGGTCCACGAGCGCGGTCAGCGCGTCCGCCTGGAAGGAGTTGATGAGCGGGCCGATGTGGGTGTCGGCCTCGCGGGGGTCCCCGGTCTTCAGGGCGCGCACGCGGGCGGTGAACTTCTCGGTGAACTCCTCGGCCACGCCCGCGTCGACGAGGATCCGGTTGGCGGCCATGCAGACCTGGCCCTGGAAGACGAAGCGGCTGAAGACGGCCGCGTCCACCGCGTAGTCGACGTCGGCGTCGTCGAGGACGACCAGGGCGCTGTTGCCGCTCAGTTCGAGGACGGTCCGCTTGAAGTGGCGGGCGGCGACCGAGCCGACGTGGCGGCCGGTGCGGTCGGAGCCGGCGAAGGAGATGACCTTGGGGACGGGGTGGGTCAGGATCGCGTCGCCTATCTCCGCGATGTCCGTGACCAGCACGTTCAGCAGTCCGGCGGGCAGGCCCGCGTCCTCGAAGATCTTGGCGATGATCCCGCCGCCGGCCACCGGGGCGTTCTGGTTCGGCTTGATCACGACCGCGTTGCCCAGCGCCAGCGCCGGGGCGACCGACTTCAGGGTCACCAGGAACGGGAAGTTGAAGGGGCTGATCACCGCCACCACGCCGACCGGGAGGCGCTGGACCCGGTTCTCCTTGCCGGCGACGAGCGAGGGCAGGATGCGGCCCTCGGGGCGGACGGCCAGCCGGACGGCCTCGCGCAGGAACTCCATCGCGAGGTGGACCTCGTACTCGGCCTTGGGGCGGGTCCCGCCGAGCTCGTCGATCATCGCCTCGACGATCTCCTTGTGGCGCTCCTCCGTGATCCGCAGGGCGCGCTCCAGGACGGTGCGTCTCGCGTGGGGTCCGGTGGCCGCCCAGTCGCGCTGGGCCCGCTCGGCGGCGCGGTAGGCCCGGTCGACCTGCTCGACGGTGGCCACGGTGATGGCCGCGAGCTTCTCCCCGTTGTACGGGTTGACGTCGATGATGTCCCACGAACCGGTGCCGGCCAGCCATTCGCCGTCGATGTACTGGTGAGCCAGGTCGGTGAATATGGACATGCCATCCCTTACTGCGAGCGCGCACCCTTGCGCTGCACCGGAGACCGATCGGTCATCTTCATGCACTGATCAGACGTCATAGTACGTGCGGTTCAAGACAGTTGGAGGAGTCCGCGCAGGAGATCGCGGGTCTGGCCGGGGTCGGGGCAGTCGGCCTGGAGCCGCTCCATCGCCCGTGCGTACTGGGCCACTTCTTCTTCTTTGTCCAGGTAGAGGGCGCTGGTCAGCTGTTCCAGATAGACGATGTCCTGGAGGTCGGACTCGGGGAAGCGCAGCAGGGTGAAGGCTCCGCTCTCGCCCGCGTGGCCGCCGAAGGAGAAGGGCATCACCTGGAGCCGCACGTTGGGCCGCTGGCTGATCTCGATGAGGTGTTCGAGCTGGCCGCGCATCACGTCCCGGTCGCCGTACGGGCGGCGCAGCGCGGCCTCGTCGAGGACGGCGTGGAAGACGGGCGCGTTCTCGGAAACCAGGACCTTCTGGCGCTCCAGGCGCAGCGCGACGCGGCGGTCGATCTCGGCGGCGCCGGCGCCGGGCATGCCGCGGCGCACGACGGCCTGGGCGTAGGCCTCGGTCTGGAGCAGGCCGTGGACGAACTGGACCTCGTAGATGCGGATGAGGGAGGCCGCCCCCTCCAGCCCGATGTACGTCTGGAACCACCCGGGCAGCACGTCTCCGTAGCTGTGCCACCAGCCCGCCGCGTTGGCTTCGCGGACCAGGCCGAGCAGGGACTCCCGCTCGGCGCCGTCGGTGACCCCGTAGAGCGTGAGGAGGTCCTCCACGTCCCTGGCCTTGAAGCTCACCCTTCCCAACTCCAAGCGGCTGATCTTCGATTCGGATGCGCGGATCGAGTAGCCGGCCGCCTCACGGGTGATGCCGCGGGATTCTCGGAGTCGCCTGAGCTGTGAGCCCAGGAGGATGCGGCGCACCACAGAACCGCTGGCTTCTGCGGTCACTAGTCCTGCCCTCCCCATCGCAATGGTGTGCGCGTGGTGTGCGCGTGCCTCGTCGGGGCCCCCGTACCCCGGTGCCGCAGTCTGCCACCAAAACGCATCGGCCCGTACTCGTTCTGTAACGGAATCCGGCGTCCCGGAAAAGAAGTCCGTAAGTATGCGTAGGAAGAAATGAGCAAGAACCGTCACGGGAGTGGACGGGTCGGGCGCGTGCACGTGCATCTGCCCTTGCATCCGGCTTCGGCATTCGGAACGATGGTGCCGCGCACCTGCGTGCTCTTCGCGCCGGCGCGGGACCCACCCCGCAGTTCTCTTTGGACGGAGCCGCCCGCTTCGTCCGCGAATCCCGGGAGTGCCTCGCATGGGGACGAATGGATCGACCATGCTCGAGCCGTTACGGCAGGGGCTGCCCCCGGTCGACCCCACGGCCGTCTCCGGCTCCGCCTCCTGCGCCCTGCCCGCCCGCTTCGACGCGGTGCGCGGCGCCCGCTCCTTCACCAGGTCGACCCTTTCCCAGTGGGACCTGGACGACCGCTTCGACGACGTCTCGCTCGTCGTGTCCGAACTCGTCACCAACGCCCTGCGCCACGCCCTGCCGGACGAGGCGCGGCCGTCGGGCGAGCCGGAGGCGGCGGTACGGCTGCACCTGATGCGGTGGCGCACGCGGCTGGTGTGCGCGGTGCGGGACCCCAGCGAGGACCGGCCGGGCGGATCGTTCGTGCCGGAGCGCACGGACGAGAACTGCGACCTGGAGTCGGGGCGGGGGCTGTTCCTGGTGGACGCCTACAGCGACAGCTGGGGCTGGCACCCGCTCGCGGGACGGCTCACCGGCAAGGTGGTCTGGGCGCTGTTCATGCTCCGGGACTGAACTGCCGCCGCCGCTCGCGCGCCACGTCCTCGGACCACCGGCCGGGCCCGATCACTGCGATCGGTCCCGGCCGGTGCACGTGCATGGCGTGATCTTTGCGCCGTTCCGTCAGCCGACCAGGTGGTCGAACTCGCCGTCCTTGACGCCCGCCAGCAGCGCCTCTATCTCGGCCGGCGTGTAGACGAGCGCCGGTCCGTCGGGAAAGCGCGAGTTGCGCATGGCGACGTCGCCCCCGGGCAGTTTCGCGAACTCCACGCAGGATCCCTGCGAGTTGCTGTGTCTGCTCTTCTGCCAGGTCAGCTGGTACAGGGAAGTGAGTTCTGCAGCTGCCATCCCGTTGTACGCGTGGTCCACAGGAAGCCCCCGATAGTGCAGATGTCAACTGCACCGGATCATAGCTGTGTTCACCACCGCATGCATGGGCAGATGCACGTGCACGCGCGGTGTTCCGTCCGTCACTGTTGATCACCATTGATGGCGGTTCAGGACCCCGGCGCTCCGGTTCGGCGGGGCGGGTGGCTCCGGTTCGGCGGGGCGGGTGCCTCCGGTTCGCCGGCCCAGGGCCCTGGTCAGGGGCGCAGTGCCTCCGACACCTCGTCCAGCGAGTCCAGCAGCTGCTCCGCCGCCCCGCGCAGGACGCCCGGCTCGGGGGCTTCCCAGTCCGCCAGCAGCTCCCGGACCCCGTCCCACCGCGGGACCTTCCGCTCCCGGACCGCCTTCGCGCCCGCCCCGGTCGCCTCCCGCAGCGCCCGCGCGAGCTCCGCGGCCCCCGGCACGGGGGCGTGGGCGCGGTCGGGGAGGTGGGCCTCCAGCAGCATCGCGTTGCGGCCCAGCGCCGCCAGCGCGTCCCCCGCGCCCTCGGCGGCCGCCCGGGACAGCCCCCGGTGGCGCACCGGCTCCCCCTCCGCCCGGGAGAGGGCCTCCTGCCAGGCGATCCGGGCGTCGCGGGCCTCCAGCAGCGCCTCCCGCACGTCCGCGCGCCGGGCCCCGGCCGGGTCGGCGTACTGCCCGAGCACGGCGGCCGCGTACCGCCCGTCGGCGGCGAGCCAGTCGGCGAGGCGGGTGCGCAGCCGGGGGGTCTCCCAGGCCGGGTAGACGGCGTAGGCGAGCATCGCGAGGACCCCGCCGACCAGGGTGAGCGCGATCCGGTCGGGCACCGTCTGGTCCCAGCGGACGCCGCCCATGCCGAGCAGGAAGACCACGTACGCGGAGACGAACACCTGCGTGACGGCGTACCCGGTGCGCATCAGCACGTACATCAGGCCCGCGCTGACCACGGCCAGCAGCCCCGACAGGTACATCCCCGGCTGCGCCAGCTGCACGACCGCCGTGGCCGCGCCCACCCCCACCAGCGTGCCGCCGAAGCGGGCGAAGGCGCGGGACCAGGTCTGGGTGAAGTCGGGCCGCATCACCATCACCGAGGCCATCGGCGCCCAGTAGGCGTGCCCGAACGGCAGCGCGTGCCCGACGAGGTACCCCGCGCACGCCGCGGCCGTGACCCGGACGGCGTGCCGCAGTACGGGCGAGCCGGGGCGCAGCTCGGCCCGTACGGCCTTCAGCGCCAGCGGCACCAGGGCGGGCACGGTGGGCCGCAGCATGGCCTCGGCGGGGTCGGCGGTGCGCCCGGAGCCCGGTTCGGCCGTCTCCAGTACGTCGTCCAGCAGGGCGGCGAGCCTGCGCGCGGCCCGCAGCGGCGGGCCGGTGAACACCTCCGGCAGGTCGGGTGCCTTCAGCACGGCCAGTGCCGGCGCGGGCAGGCGCACGGGGTCCCCGTGGCGGATGGCGTGCGCGGCGGCGTCCAGTACCGATCCGGCGGCGTCCAGCAGCTCCCGCACCCGCTCGCGGGCCGGCCCCTCGGCGGGCGCCCCGACGGCCGGGTCGGCGAGCGAGGCCAGCACGGGCCGGACCCGCTCCGCGAGCCCCCGCGCCCCGTGCAGCTCGGCCGGCCGCCGCCGGGCCTGCCGGGCGGTGACGGCGGCCGCGTCCCGGGCCTTCATCAGCGGACCGGGGTCGAAGGAGCTGACCGGGTCGTGCCGCAGCCGGCGGGCGTAGTCGGCCTCGGCGGCGAGGGCGTCGGCCAGGGCGTCGCGCCGGTCGCCCCAGCGGCGGACCGGGAACAGCACGATGAGCAGCGCCTGCACCACCCCGCCGGCGGCGATCATCGCGGCGTGCCCGGCCGCCTGCGGGACGGAGGTCGGCAGGGTGACGGTGACCAGCATGACGGCGACGTTGCCGGAGGCGATGATCCCGGCGGTGGGGCCGGCCGCCCACATCAGCCCGGCCGCGAAGGCCCAGACGGCGAGCATCGGCAGGAACAGCCCGACGTCGGCAGACCCGACCAGGTACCCGGTGAAGGTGGAGACGGCCAGGGTCAGCCCGGAGGCGAGGGCCAGCGCGGGGCGGGGGCGCCAGCTCTGCTGGAAGGTGGCGATGGCGGCCATGAAGGCGCCGAACGCCGAACTGGCCGCCGCGCCCGGCCCGAGGAGGGCCAGCCCGGCACCGATGACCAGCGCGAGCCCGACGGCGGCCCGGACGGCGACGAGGGGCTCCAGACGGGCCCGCTCGACCTTCATGCCCGCGCGCGCGGTGTCCTTCAGCGCGCGGAGCCAGCTCATGGCGTCGAGCGTATCCGTTCGTAACCCTTTTCAGCTTTTCTTCAGATTTGTGCACCACCCGTGCGGCCCTGTTCGATGGGCAGCACTGTCGCGCGACCGTCTTCCGCGACCGCCATCCGAAAGATCCGAAAGGTGGGCACCGAATGCTCCGCAACGGCCTCGAACCCTGGCACGTGATCATCGTCCTGGCGGTCGCCCTGCTGGTCTTCGGCTCGAAGCGGCTGCCGGACACGGCCCGTTCGCTGGGCAGGTCGGCCCGCATCCTCAAGTCGGAGGCCCGGGCCCTGCGCACGGAGGACACGGTTTAGGGCAGGGAGGGGCGCCGCCCGCCGACGTGGGCGGCGTCGGCGGCCGCCGTGCCGTCCTCCCAGCCCGCGTGGTCGGTGGCACCGCGCAGCCGGGTGGTCGTGGTCCGGGGGAACATCTCGTCGGCCCGCGCGCCGACCGCGACGTCCCGGGCCACGAGGGCGGGCAGGTTGTCGGGCGCCTCGGTGGCCGTGTGCTCGGCGGTCTCGGCGAGCCGCCGGCCGAGACGGCTGGCGTAGGCGAGCAGGAAGGACTGCCGGAACGTCTTGGTCCGCTTGCGTCCGCCGGCCCGCTGGGCGGCCTCGGCCCGGGTCATCGCCGCCGTGCCCTGCACGAGCAGCGAGGTGTACAGCAGCTCGACCGCCTCCAGATCGCTCTCGAAGCCGACCACCGTCGAGAACTCGAACCCGCTGTTCCACACCGCCCGGCAGCGGTTCGCGGTGGCCACCGCGTCGAGCAGCACCGCCTTGGCCTCCTCGTACGGGGGCTCCACCCCGATCCGGCAGGCCCCGGGCACCTGCGCCGGACCGCCGCCGCGCACCGCCAGCAGCGCCTCGTCCACCGTGTGCCGGGCCATCAGCTCCTGGGCCTTCGCGCTGAGCGCCTCCGCCTCCTCGGGGTAGGTCGTCGCCTCGGCCTTCGCCAGCAGCGCCCGGATCCGGCCGAGCATGCGCGGCTCGATGTGCGCGTGCGCCAGGGCGTCACCGGCCGGGTCTCCCGGGACCGGCCCCACCGGCTCGATGGACGGCAGCCGCACCAGCAGCCGGAACAGCTCCAGGACTGCGGTGGCCAGGGTGAACCGGTCCGCCCTCTCGCGGCGCGCGAGCCGGTCGGCGTACTCCTCGTCCGCCGCCCACCACACCTCCGCCGCGCCCCACCGCTCGGGGAGCCGCGCGTACCGCCGGGCCTCGGCGGCGATCACGTCACCGGCGATGGCGAGGTGCACGGCGTCCAGGTCCCGCCGCACCAGCCGCAGCACGTCGGCGGGCTGCCAGCCCCGCTCCCACGCCTGCCGTACGTACGCCTCCCCGCGCACGAGCAGCTCCCGCCCGACCCCGCCCCACGCCGCACCGTCGGCGGCGAGCGCGGAGGCCCCGATGTCGAGCCCGGCGTCGTCCTGGGCGTAGAGGGCGGCCGCGAAGGCCCGGTCGACGATCTCGGCGTACTGACTCACCCCTTCAGCTTTGCATGTCCTTCTTGACGCGCCGCTCGCGCGTCTGCGCGGGCTTGCCCCTCCCCGCCCTGCCGGCAGGGCTGATTCAGCCCCGCCGGCGTTTGAGGCGCGGGGTCCGGGGCGGAGCCCCTGGGAACGGTGGAAGGGCGGTTAGGGGACGGCCCCGCGCAGCGGCACGCCCCGCCCGGCCCGCGCAGCGCCCGCACGGGGACCCGTACACGCCCGGCCAGGGCACGGGCATTGTCAGACCCCGGTGGGACACTCGCACCCGTGAGCGACCACCCCACCACCCCCTGGGCCCTCGCCGAAACCGCCGGCGGCCAGTGGCACGCCACCCCCCTGCACCCGGCCGGCGCCGCCCGGCCCATCACCACCGCCACCCCTGCGGAAGCGATCCGCTCCGCGCCCCCCGGCACCCGCTGGATCTGGCGGTCCACCGCCGCCGTCTACCCCCGCGTCCTCGCTGCCGGCACCCGCGTCGAGCGGTGCTACGACATCGAAGACGCCGAGCTGCTGCTCCTCGCCCACGAGGGCCGCTCCGGGGAGCCCCGCTCGGCCGCGGCGGCCTGGGCGCGGCTCAACGACGCGCCCGTCCCCCCGGACCCCCCGCAGCGCGCCGCCGAGCCCGCGCGGGCCGCCGCGCAGGACTCCCTCTTCGACGTCGACCCCGGGGCCGCCGCGCCCCTCCCCCTCGACGCCCTGCTCGCCGTCCACGCCGACCAGGCCCGCCGGATCGCCGCCACCGCCCACCCCGACCGGATGCGCCTGCTCACCGCCTCCGAGTCGGCCGCGTTCCTCATCGCCGCCGAGATGCACCACGCGGGCCTGCCCTGGCGGGCCGACGTGCACCGCGCCCTGCTGACCGAGCTGCTCGGCGAGCGCTACGCCGGCGGCGGCGAGCCCCGCCGCCTCGCGGAGCTCACCGACCGGATCTCCGCCGCCTTCGGCCGCCGGGTGCGCCCCGACCTGCCCGCCGACGTCATCAAGGCCTTCGCGCAGGCCGGCATCCGGCTCGGGTCCACCCGCCGCTGGGCGATCCAGGAGATCGACCACCCCGCCGTCGAGCCGCTGCTCGAATACAAGAAGCTGTACCGGATCTACACCGCCCACGGCTGGTCCTGGCTCGCGGACTGGGTCCGCGACGGCCGTTTCCGCCCCGAGTTCATCCCCGGCGGCACCCTCACCGGCCGCTGGGTCACCAACGGCGGCGGGGCCCTGCAGATCCCCAAGGTGATCCGCCGGGCGGTCGTCGCCGACCCCGGCTGGCGGCTCGTCGTGGCCGACGCCGACCAGATGGAGCCCCGCGTCCTCGCCGCGATCTCCCGCGACCCGGCCTTCATGGAGGTGGCCGGGCGCCCCGAGGACCTGTACACGGCCGTGTCCCGCCAGGGCTTCTCCGGCGACCGGGACAAGGCCAAGATCGCCGTGCTCGGCGCGGTGTACGGGCAGACCTCCGGCGACGGCCTGAAGAACCTGGCCGCGCTGCGCCGCCGTTTCCCGCGGGCCGTCGCGTACGTGGACGACGCGGCCCGCGCGGGCGAGGAGGGGCGGCTCGTACGGACCTGGCTGGGCCGCACCTGCCCGCCGCCCGCCGGCGCCGCCGAGGCCGACGAGGCGGGCATCCCCCAGGAGCAGGAGCGCCCCGACTCCGGGGACACCGGGTGGACGCCGGGCTACGCCTCGACGAACACCCGCGCCCGCGGCCGCTTCACCCGCAACTTCGTCGTCCAGGGCAGCGCCGCCGACTGGGCCCTGCTGATGCTGGCGGCGCTGCGGCAGGCCACCGCCGGGATGCGCGCGGAGCTGGTGTTCTTCCAGCACGACGAGGTGATCGTGCACTGTCCCGCCGAGGAGGCGGAGACCGTCGTGGAGGCGATCCGCGCGGCCGGCGACCGGGCGGGCCGGATCGCCTTCGGGGACACCCCGGTCCGCTTCCCGTTCACCACGGCGGTGGTGGATTGCTACGCCGACGCCAAGTGAGTCCCGCGCCCGTCAGCGCCCGTAGACGTCCCTCCAGTGCCGGTTCATCGCGACCTCCTTCACCTGCTCCAGTGTGAGCACGGGCGCGGTGCGGCTCGCCGGACCCGTCTGCTTGGGGGCGTTGTAGGCGGAGACCGTCACCCGCACCCCGTCGGGGCGCAGCGTGTCCACCGACCAGCGGACCACGCCCGGCGCGTTCTGGCCGGCGGGGCCCTGCGTGATCTTCGCCTGGATGCCGCCGGGCTGCGCGGTGGCGTCGGCGGGGAAGCCGGTGCTGTCCTTGAGCCGCTGGACGCGCAGTTCGACCAGGGAGCGGCCCTTGCCGTCGTCGAGGACCACGTAGCCGTAGCCGCCGTCGCCGCCCTTGTCCGCGACCGGGATCTCGTAGCCGCGCAGCAGGGCTTCGAGGAACCTCTCGGCGTCCTCTTCGGGCCCCTTGCGGGAGCCGCTCTCCGAGGGGGCGGGCGGCAGGTCCTCCAGCGCCGGGCGCCACTTGTCCGACAGCACCAGGGCCTTCATCCGGTCCATGGTCAGCGGTGGTTCGGGGCGGGTGACGCGGCTCTGCTTGCTCTGGACGGCGTTGTACTCCGAGGCGTCGAGGAGGTAGCCCTGCGGGGTGGCGAGGGTGGCCCGCCAGTCCTTCACCGACTTCCGGGAGTCGTCGTAGTCGTAGGACTGGATCAGCAGCAGCCGGGAGCCGTCGGGCAGCACCTCCTCCTTGCAGGAGTCGAAGGCCACGTCCTTGCGGGCGGGGCAGGTGGTCATCTCCTTGGCCATCGCGCCGGCCGGGTCGATCCGGGTCAGCAGGATGCCCACGCGGCCCTGGCCCTTGCCGTCGTCGAAGAGTCCCGTGGCCATGGGCCCCTGGTCGTCGCTGCCGCGGCTCTCGGCGGGGGTGAACTGCCCGGCCGGCATCAGCGACTTCAGGATCTCGGTCATCTGCTGCGCGGTGACCGCCCCGGTGCCCGCCCGTTCCTGCGGTCCGTCCTCATGCGGCCTGGCCGGCCCCCGGCTGGGCAGGGCGGGCGCGGAGGCGACCTCGCCCCCGCCGTCACCCCCGATCAGGCCGCCGGTCCAGGCTCCGGCCGTCCCGACGAGGGCCAGGGCCAGCACGGAGCCCCCGGCGACGGCGGCGCGGCGGCGGGCCACCAGCCGGCGTCCGCGCCGCTCGCCCGCCTCCACCAGGGCCTGCGGGTCCGGCGTGAACGCGGCGCCCGCGCTCCGGAGGGCTTCGCCGAGCTCGTCTTCAAGGGGCATGGGGGGCATGCGGAACCAGACCTTCCACTTGGTTGGCGGGGAGGGGGACAGGGCGGAGGGACTGCGGCGCCGGGGAGGGCGGCGCCGGGGAGGGCGGCGCCGGGGGCCTCAGTGGCCCGCGAACTCGGCGAGGCTGCCGCCCAGCTGCCCCCGCAGCCGGGACAGCGCCCGGGAGGTGCGGGTCCGTACGGCCGCCGAGGTGACCTTCATCGCCTCGGCGGTCTCCTCGACGCTGCGGTCCTCCCAGTACCGCAGCACCAGCACCGCCCGGTCCTTGGGCGCCAGCCGCCCCAGCGCCTCCAGCAGCGTCAGCCGCAGCGCCGGATCGGTACCGCCGGCCACCGGCTGACCGCCGTCGGACCCCGGGAACTCCCCGAACGGGCGCTCCCCCGCCGAGCGGCGGCGCTGGTGCGTCAGGAAGACCCGGACCAGCACCGTCTGCGCGTACGCGGCCGGGTTCTCGACGCGCGAGATCCGGCCCCAGAGCAGGTACATCCGCCCCAGGGTCTCCTGCACGAGGTCCTCGGCGAGGTGGGTGTCCCCGCTGGCCAGCAGACAGGCCGACCGGTACAGATGTCCCGACCGGCCCGCCGCGAACTCGCGGAACCCGTCTCTGCGACCCTGCCGCATGCACTCCCCCTCGCGTCCGTCTCACCCCATCGACGCGACGGGCCCCGGGAAATGTTTCACCCGTCTTCCGCGACCCTTCCCGCTCAGCCGAGACCGTGGAAGTAGACGTGGAACTCCTCGCGCACGAAGCCCTCCGACTCGTACAGCCCCTGCGCGACGTGGTTGTCGTACGCGGTCTCCAACTGCACCCCCGCCACCCCGGCCTCCCGCGCCCGGCGCAGCACCTCGCGCAGCAGCGCCCGGCCCGCGCCGGTACGCCGGCCGGCCGGGGCCACGTACAGGTCGTTGAGGATCCACGCCGTGCGCAGGGTGAGGGAGGAGAAGGCCTGGTAGACCTGCGCGAACCCGACCGTGCCGGGGACGCCGGGAGCGTCGGCGAGCAGCACCAGCGACTCCCCCTTCGCGATGCGCTCCGCGAGGAACTCCCGTGGGGCGTCCGCGTCCTGGACGGTCACCTCGTAGAAGTCGAGGTAGCCGCGGAAGAGTTCCGCGGCCGTGTCGAGGTCCGCCTCCCCCGCCACGCGGAGCACGACACCCGACCCCTCGTCCGTGACCGTGCCGCCGGTGCCGTCCTGGGTTCCCGCCTGACCGAACATGGGCTTCTCCTTGATCCGCTCGCGCGCCGGAGTCCATTGTGCGCGGGGATCAGTGCCCGGAGATCAGTGGCCGGGGATCAGCGGCCGGGGATCAGTGGCCGGTGACCGGCTGGGCGGGCAGCGTGAACACGTGCTTCGGGGTGACGGTCCTCGTGATGGCCTCGCCGAACAGCGTGCTGGGCTCGTTGCCCTCGTACGCGACGTCCGTGTTCAGCATGACCACCAGCGTCGCCCGCGACTCGGGGAGGTAGACCACCAGGTCCTGGTAGCCCGGCAGCGACCCGTTGTGGCCGATCCACCCCTGTACGTCGAAGACGCCCAGGCCGTAGCCGGCGCCCGGCAGCGCCTCGACCACCTTCAGCCGCTGCGCCTGGGTGGCCGGGGTCAGCAGGGTGCCGGTGGCCAGGGTCTTCGCCCAGCTCCGCAGGTCGGGGAGGTCCGAGATCATCGCACCGGCCGCCCAGCCCCAGGACGGGTTCCAGTCGGCGGCGTCCTCGGTCTTCCCGGTGGCGGTCTGGTCCGTGTAGCCCTGCGCGTGCGGCTCCGGGAACTCCGCGCCGGTCGGGAAGAGGGTGTGGTGCAGCCCGGCGGGCTTGGCCACCCGCTCGTCGATGTACCGGTCGAGGGGTGTCCCGCTCAGCTTCTCCACCACCAGCCCCAGCAGGATCAGGTTGGTGTTGCAGTAGTCGAACTTCGCGCCCGGCTCGAACAGCACCGGGTGCCCGAAGGAGTACGACAGCAGCTCCTGCGGGGTGAAGGGGCGCCGGGGATCGGCCGTGAGGGCCTTGAAGAAGCCTTCGTCCTCGGAGTAGTTGTAGAGCCCGCTGCGCATCCCGGCCAGTTCGCGCAGGGTGATCCGGTCTCCGTTCGGGACGCCCGCGACGTACTTCCCGATGGGGTCGTCCAGTCCGGCCTTGCCCTCGTCGACCAGCTGGAGCAGGGCGGTGACGGTGAAGGTCTTCGTCACGCTGCCGATCCGCTGGTTCACGTCGGTGCGCATGGGCGCCCCGGTCGCCTTGTCTGCGGTCCCGAAGGCCCGTACGTACTCGCCCTTGCCGGGGGCGGAGAGCGCGACGACCACGCCCGGCACGCCGGCCTCCTTCAGCACCTTCTCCACGGCCTCGTCCAGCCGGGCCGCCACGGCCGGCGTGAGCTGCGGGAACTCGTCGGCCGCGGGGGCGACGACCACGCCGGCCGCGGGCGCCGCGGCCTCCCAGGCGTACCCGGCCCCGACGCCGACGGGGACCACCACCAGCCCGATCGCGGCCGCGCCCACCGCCGCACCGCGCCACCGTCTCCTCATGCCCGGCCTCCCGCTGCCGTACGTCCTTCCACGCTAGCCCCGCCCCCGGTACGCGGGCGACCGGGGGCGGGGGCTCCGGCAGCGGGCTCCCCGGGCGCCGGGGACGGCTGAGGCGGCGTCAGTGAGCGCCGCTATCGTTCTTGCTTGATCTCCATGTCCGCCGGGGCCGCCTTCGCCGGCCCGCGCCGGACCGACCGGCGTCGATGCACACGGCTCCCCGCGCGGGCGGCCGGCGGAGCGGACCCGGACCGACCGCCCACCGACCCGAAGCAGGCACGGCACACATGAACGCGACCACGAACGGCGGCCTGCTCCGGCTCACCGACGTCAGCCGCAGCTACGGGGACCGGAGCGTACTGCGCGCGGTCACCATGGCGCTGGAGCCGGCGGAGTGCACCGTACTGACGGGGGACAACGGATCAGGGAAGTCGACCCTCCTGCGGCTGGCCTGCGGCCGCGAGCAGCCCACGTCGGGCGAGGTCCGCTTCGACGGCGAGCCCCTGCACGAGGACTCGCCCCGCACCCGCGCCCGAGTGGCCACCGTCATGGAAGCCGGCTCGGCCTATCCGGACCTGACGGTGCGCGAGCACCTGATGCTGGTCGCCGTCGGGCACGGACTCGGCCGCCGCGCCGACGGAGCGGTCGACCGGGTGCTCGCCGACCACCGGCTCGCCGACCACGCCGGGTCACGGCCCTCGGCGCTCTCGTCGGGGCAGACCCAGGCCCTGCTCCTCGCCTCGGCCTTCGTACGGCCGCACGACCTGCTGGTGCTGGACGAGCCCGAACAGCGGCTGGACGCCCGGGCGCGCGTGGAGCTGGCGGAGCGGCTCGGCGCGCACAAGAGGCGGGGTACGGCGATCCTCCTCGCCACCCATGACGCCGGGCTGGCCGCGGCCGTCGCCGACCACGTGCTCACCCTGGAGGACGGACGGGCCACCGTGACCCCGGTCAGGGGAGACCGATGATACCCGACCGCCCCAGCCCCAGCCCCAGCACCCACACCCACACCGACACCGACACCGACCTGCGCCGGCGCACGGACGAGACGCTGGCGTTCCTGCACGAGGCCCGCGCCTCGACGCGCCGCGACAAGCGCGGGAGCCACGCCTTCCTGCTGTACTGCGTCGCCCTGGGGACGGCCTTCTGGGGAGTACCGCTCCTCCTCGCCGCCGCCGAGGCAGGACGGCGCGGGGACTGGCACGGCAGCACCTCGGACCACCTGCTGGCCGGCCTGCCCCTGGCCGTGCCGGCCCTGATGGCGCTGGTCGTGGTCCACGCCGCCCGCGGGGCCGTCTGGCGGGGCCCGGTACTCGTGGACCTGCCGACCGTCGCGTGGCTGCTGCCGCTGCCCGTCCTGCGCGGGCCGCTCCTGCTGCCCCGGTTCCACGCGTCCGTACTCCGCGCGGCCGCGCTGGGCCTGGCCGGCGGCGGGCTGCTGGGCTACCTGCTCTCGGTCGCGGGCTCCGCCGCCTGGCTGCCGCTCACCGCGGCGGGCGCGTGGGCCGGCGCGGCGACGGCGCTGACCGCGGTGGCCGCCGGGCTGCTCGTCGAACGCCATGACCGCGCGGTCTCCCGCAACGCCGTCCGGTTCCAGGGCATCACGTGGGCGCTGGCGGCGGGCTCGGCGGTGCTCTGCGCGTACGCGGTACTGCGCGGCGCCGGCGGCGCCCCCGGCACGTCGGCGCTGTGGTCCGGCCCCTGGGGGTGGGCCGCCCAGCCGCTCGTCACCGCGGCCGGACACCACACACCGGGCTGGGCGTTCGGGACGGCCCTGTCCGCGTCGTTCACGCTCGCCGCCCTGCTGTTCGCCCGCCGCCAGGCCCCGGACGTCCCCGAGGAGGCCCTCCGCGGCCGCGCCACCGTCGCGTTCCGCGTCTCCGCCTCGGTCTACTCCCTCGACCTGCGCCAGGCCCGTTCCGCCGCCCGCGGCATGCGGGGGCAGCGGGCCAGGCCGCTGCTGCGGCTGCCCGTACCGCGCAGCGCCTGGCTGATCGTGCCCTGGCGCGACGCCACCGGGCTGCTGCGGTCCCCGGGCCGCCTGCTGTGGGCGGCCCTGTGGAGCACGGCGGCCCTCGCCCTCGGCGCCGCCGCCCACCACGCCGCGCCGGAGGGGCAGGCCGCCCTGTGCGCGGCCGCCCTCGCCGCCGAGTACCTGGCGGCCGCGCAGCTGACGGAGCCGGCCCGCGTCGACAGCGACGACGCCCGCCGCTCCGCCAACCTCCCCTACGCGTTCAGGGCCCTCGCGCTGCGGCACTCCTGGGTCCCCTGCGCCCTCATGCTCGGCTGGCTCGGCGCGGGCAACGCCGCGGCCTGGCTCACCGGCCGCTGGACACCGGGCGGTGCCGTGCTCCTGGCGGCGGTGCCGGCCATGGTGGGTGCCGCACTCGTCAGTTCGTACCGCGGCACGCTCCCCACCCACCTGCTGGTCGGCGCCGAGACCCCCATGGGCAACACCGCCGCCCTCCAGACGGGGCTCTGGTACGGGCGCGGCCCGCTGGCCGCGCTCGTACTGTCCGTCCCCGTGCTGGTCACCGTCGAACGCGCCCAGGAGCTCGGCGCCGGCCACCTCGGCTGGCTGCTCCTGGTGGGCGCGGCGGGCCTGTGGTGGGCGCGGCACACGGCCCACCGGCTGCACGGCGCACCGCCCGGGCGGCCCCGTCGGCACGCGGGACGGAGGCTGCGCGCCTTCCTCGTCACAAGGCTCAAATGACGGCGCTCACCGCGGCGATATCGCAGATCGGCGAGGGGCCCGGGGTTGCTACCGTCGATCCGCGGTATCCCCCATCCCACTCGCCGGACAAGAAGGACCTCCCTCATGCATGATGCCCGCGCCCTGATCGAAATGGGTGCCGAAGCGGTTCGTCGGCTCGCTCGTCGCGGTTACTCCCTGGACCTGTCCCGGCTGGAAGACCTCCAGTCCCGGCGCAACCAGGGCATCCGCTCCGCCGACGACCTGCGGGCGGAGTCCAAGCGGGTGGCGAGCGAGGTCCAGCAGACGGCCAGGCAGGGCGGGGACATCGCCGAGCTCAAGGAGCGCGCCCGAGAGCTGAAGGACCGGATCCGCGAGGTCGAGGCCGAGCAGGAGCAGGTCCAGGAGGAGCTGCGCGAGCTGCTGCTGACCATCCCCAACCTGCCCGACGGCGCGGCTCCCGACGGGGACTCGGAGGAGTTCGCGGTCGAGGTCCGCCGCGTCGGCACCCCGCCGGCCTTCCCTTTCGAGCCGAAGGACCACGTCGACCTCGGCGAGGCCACCGGCCTCCTGGACTTCGCCCGCGCGACGAAGCTCTCGGGCCCGCGCTTCGCGGTCTCCCGCGGCGCCGGCGCCGCCCTGGAACGGGCCCTGGCCACGCTCTTCCTCGACATCCACACCCGTCGCCACGGGTACGTCGAGCACGCGGTCCCGTACCTGGTCACCCGCAAGACGATGACCGGCACCGGACAGCTGCCGAAGTTCGAGGAGGACCTGTTCAAGACGGGCGTGGCCGACCGCGAGCTCTTCCTCATCCCGACGGCCGAGGTCCCGCTGACCAACCTGTACGCCGACGAGATCATCCCGCCGGCCGAGCTGCCGCTGGCCCTGACCGCGCACACCCCGTGCTTCCGCTCCGAGGCCGGCTCCTACGGCCGCGACACCCGCGGCCTGATCCGCCAGCACCAGTTCGCCAAGGTCGAGATCGTCAAGATCGTCGACCCGGAGACGGCGGACGCCGAGCTGGAGACGATGGTCGGCCACGCCGAGGCCTGTCTGAAGGAGCTCGGCCTCGCCTACCGCGTGGTCCGGCTGGCCGCCGGCGACACGGGCTTCTCCGCGCAGCTCACGTACGACATCGAGGTCTGGATCCCGAGCCAGAACACCTACCGGGAGATCTCCTCGGTCTCGAACTTCGGCACCTTCCAGGCCCGTCGCGCGGGCATCCGCACCCGCGGCGAGGACGGCAAGCCCAAGCCCGTCGCCACCCTCAACGGCTCCGGCCTGCCCATCGGCCGCACCCTGGCCGCGCTCCTGGAGCAGTGCCAGCAGCAGGACGGCTCCCTCGTCCTGCCCGAGTCCCTCGTCCCGTACCTGGGCTTCCGCCGCATCAAGGCGGACGGAACCCCGGAGGCATAACCGCCGCCTCCGCGCAATACATCTCGCGGAAAGAATTCCAGGGACGCACCGCAGTCCACGGATCGGATCGCCAGAGGAGACCGACTGACCGCGAATTCCGATCGCCTCGCCCGAAAGCCGGGCAGGAAATGGACTTCGCTCCTTGCGGCCCGGGCCTGCCTGGCCAGGCCCGGGCCTGCCTGGCCTGGCCTGGCCTGGCCTGGCCTGGCCTGGCCTGGCCTGGCCTGGCCTGGCCTGGCCTGGCCGCAAGGACACGCGGGGCCGGACAGCGGTTCCAGCGGTGCCGGAAATTGACAAATCACTTGGCGGCATGCCCTCGACAGCCCGCGAAAACCGGCAACTATTCGCAGGATCTCCGGCATTGACAGCCGCCTTTTCGTTGCCTACGGTCCGCTGGTCAGGTTTTCCCGATCACCCGTAAGGTATTCATGACTTCCACTGCCGTGGAAAACAGGCGGAAGCTTCCGGCCCCGCCGGCGTGCAGCCAGGCGACCTACCTGCCGGACCGCCACATGTTCGCCCTGTGGAACTGGTCCGGACGCACCGTGGGGGAGGCCCCGCAGGTCGGTGACATCGAGACCATCCCCCTTGCCGTCCCGGCGCCGGACCTCGGCAGGCTGAAGGTGTCCGACGTCGACTGCGCGCTGATCGAGCCCGACGGGCTCCTCGGAGCACCCCTCGATTCACCCGGCCGCTCGGTGGAGGCCTGGCGGGCGTGGATCGCGGGCGGCGAACCCGCCCTGCCGATCGCGGCACACGCCGTTCCCGACGCCACGGGTGTCGCCGTGACGACGGCGGAGCACGCCGGCGCCGTCTTCCGGCACACCACCGCGGTCGCGGCCGAACTGCGCACCGCGCTCACCGCCCGGCTGCGTCCGTACCAGGTGCGCGGTGTGAGCTGGCTGCGCGAGACCCTCGCCGCGCAGGGCGGCGCGGTGCTCGCCGACGAGATGGGCCTCGGCAAGACCCTCCAGACCATCGGCTGTCTCGCCGGGCGCGCCGGAGCGGGGCCGCAACTGGTGGTGTGCCCCACCTCGCTGGTCGGGAACTGGGCGCACGAGATCGCGCGGTTCGCACCCGGTCTGCGGACCGTGCTCTGGCGCGGCGGACCGCTGGAGGCGGCGGAGAGCGGAACGGTGGTCCTCACCGGCTACCCGACGCTCCGCACGCACAGCCCCGCCTTGGCGGAGCACCAGTGGCACACCGCGGTCTTCGACGAAGCCCAGGTGCTGAAGAATCCCCGTACGCAGGTGTCGAAGGCCGCCCGTGCCATCGCGGCCGACGCGCGCATCGCCCTGACCGGAACGCCCGTCGAGAACCACCTCGACGAGCTCTGGGCCCTGCTCAACCTGGTCGCACCGCACCTGTTCGGGCACCGGACGCAGTTCCGCCGCCGCTTCGTCCGGCCCATCGAGGACGGCTCCCCCGCCGCCTCCGGCCGACTGCGCGGGGCCATCGAGCCGGTCGTGCTGATGCGGAAGAAGTCCCAGGTCGCGACCTCGCTCCCGCCCAAGATCCATGCCGATCTGATCTGCGACCTCACCGAGGAACAGGAGCGCCTGTACGACCGGTTGCTGGACCAGGTCATCGACGACGGCTTCGGCAGCGGCGCCGAGCGGCAGACCAAGGTGCTGGCGGTCCTGACCGCGCTCAAGCAGGTCTGCAACCACCCGGGCCTGATCTCGGACGACCTCGGTGAGCTGTCGGGAAGGTCGGGAAAGCTCGACCTCTGCACCGACATCGTCGCCAACAACCTGGAGAACGGCTCTCCGACCATCGTCTTCACCCAGTACCGGCAGACGGGTGAGCTGCTGGTCCGGCACTTCCGGGAACGGTTCGGCGTGGACGCCCCGTTCTTCCACGGCGGCCTGAACCAGCAACAACGGGCCGACATCGTCCGCCGGTTCCAGGCCGACGACGGCCCGAGCATGCTCGTACTCAGCCTGAAGGCCGGCGGCACCGGGCTCACCCTCACCCGCGCGGCCGACGTCATCCACTTCAACCGGTGGTGGAATCCGGCCGTGGAGGCACAGGCGTCCGACCGGGTCCACCGGATCGGCCAGACCCGCACCGTCACCGTCACCACCCTGACCACGGGAACCACCGTCGAGGAGCACATCGCGGCCATGCACTCCCGCAAGTCCGCCCTGTCGGACATCGCCGACGCATCCGGCGTCGCCGAGTTGACCCGTATGGACGACGACCGCCTCATCGAGGTCCTGCGCCGGAAGCGAGACAGCTGACCCATGGCCAACAACGACTTCGGCTACACGAAGTGGGGAAAGGACTGGGTCCGGTTCGCCGAGTCGCTGCGCCAGACCCGCCCCGATCCCCAACTGCCGAGCGCGCGCCGCATGGCGCGCGACGGGAAGGTGCAGATCACGATCGACGGTCGGACCCTGCGTGCCGTCGTTCACCGCGGCCGCGGCACCACGCTGACGACGATCGAGGTGGCGACGATGTCGCAGGGGGCGACGGCCGAGATCTCCCGCCGGCTGAGCGGTGTCCACCCCGTCCTCACCGACGACCTGTACGGCGCGATCGCCGCCGCGGGCCACGCACCCGCGCCGAAACTCGTCACCATCGGCTGCTCCTGCCCGTCCGGCACCCCGCGCTGCGTCCACGAGCTGGCCGTCTACTACGACATGGCCCGACGCATCGACGACGACCCGCGCATCGCCCTCGAAGTCCAGGGCTTCTTCCACACCCCGCCGAACACCCCCGAAGCACCCCCCGCGGGCACCCAGCGCCGGTGGATCACCCTCAACGCCCTCGACCCCGCCGCCTACTTCTCGACCCCCGGGTGAAAACGGCGACACGCGCAACAGGGAAGCCCGGGCATTCGGCCGGGAGCGTTTCACCGAGCACGGCACGGCAGGCGCTGGGCACGCCGCCTATGCCCACGCAGCGCTGAGCACGGCCGGGTGGCCCTGCCGAAGAAACCCACCGAGCAGAACGCTTCGCCCCTCCGCTCACGCACGGGGTCTCGGGCTCCCGCCGCCGCATGCTCCGACCGACCCTCGGAAATAGCAAAAGCCCCAGGTCACGGCGAGTGAGTCCTGGGGCTTCTACAGAGCCGCCTTCGGGATTCGAACCCGAGACCTACGCATTACGAGCTCAAGATCGTTCGTGATGGGGGGTTCCAGTCGGTACCGGCTAGTGTCAGAAAGTGCAGGTCAGAGCGCTGCATGCGTCGACCGAGTGCTAGCCGGTGCCGACTGGTCCAGAGCAGTCCGGCCACACGCTGGCCACACCTGATCAGGCTCGATCGACCCGCGGGGGCGGTTTCGCGACGGACCACGACGCGCGCCAGATGTGAGGCCATGGGCAGGGAAGGGGCCGCACGGTTCAGCCGTGCGGCCCTTGTCGTCACGCTGCCCGAGGAGCGTCACCCTCGGCGCCCGGTGCGCCCGGCCCGGGTTCGCGAAGATCGTTGAGCACCTGTTCGAGAGCTTGGGCGCCGGCCGCCGTAATGTGCTGCTCGTCGAGGGCGACGTACACCCGTTCCCCTCGTGTCGTGGCGACGGCCCACACGCCGGTGTCGAGTGGTGCTCGGATTACAGAGATCATTACCGCCCCCCGCGGTCGCGTCCTCCTCGGACGCTCCCCATTTACGCCTATCTTTGGTTCTGCCTGTCCTTCGCTGTCCTGCCTACAACACCCGTTGTGGGGCGCCTAGTTCCACGAGGTGTCGGCCGGCGCAGGTGTCGGCGCCGCGGGCGTCGGCTCGACCGGCAGCGGAGCGAAGTTCCACGAGCTGTCGGCGCGGACGGCGCCGGGGGCCTCGGCCTCGACCGCAGAAAGTCCGACGAGCACGGCACCAACCGCCAGTGCCGCCACCACACTTGCCCGGATTCGTTTCATGATCATTTGATGGGTTCCCCTCCCGTATGTTGGATATGCCACTTAGATACACCAGCGACATAGATTCCACTACGGGATACGCTGCACGATCCCGGGGGCTTCGAACAACCGTTTCCCCTGGTCAAACGTAGGAAGTTCCAAGATCCGAACCGTAGGGGGACGTGTGTCGGGGGCGCCGCTGTTGTCTGAGTCCGAGCTGTGTGTTTACGGCCTGATCGCCGACGGCAAGCCGATTGCCGACGACGACAAGGGGGCGGCCGGGCGCCTGCTTGGGGCTGGGCTGATCGTTCCCGACGCGTTCCAGCCGAGCGGGTACGCCGCGGTCGACACCGACGAGATCGAGAGCCGGCTGCGGACCTCGGTACAGCAGCAACTCGAAGGGGCGGCGCGGCTGCTCGCCGAGATCCCCGCGTTCGTCGAGAAGCTGCGGGCATGCGGTCGTGTCCGCAGCCGCGGAGCGGGCACCGGGTCGGTGTGGATCGAGGGCAAGGACGGCGTGAACGCGGCAATCGCGGTCGCTGTCGACGGCGCTCGGCACGAGATCCTCACTGCACAGCCCGGCCCCCGGCCGCGAAAGGTCATCCACTTGTCGACGGACCGCGACCGCGACGCGGTCGACAGGGGCGTCGCGATGCGCACGCTCTACAGCACGAGCAGCCGCTCGAACCCGGGGGCGATGGATCGCGTCTCCCTGCTCACCGCTCGCGGTGCGCAGTTCCGGACGTTGACCCGTCCGTTCATGCGACTGGTGCTGATTGACCGCGAGTTCGCGATCGTCGAGGACCACGCCGACGGCCGGCCGAGCTTTGAGGGCGCGTACGTCGTCCGGGATCGAGCTGCGTGCGGTTTCTTCGCTGCCCAGTTCGAGCAAGAGTGGCAGCTCGCACTCGACTGGCATGCGCAGGAACCGGCACAGCGATCGGCCATCACGACCGGCCTACAGCGCACGATTCTGCGTGAGCTGTGCGACGGACGCGATCAGCAGCAGATCGCAAAGCACCTCGGGTACAGCTCGAAGACAATCAGCAAGGCCCTGTCGGAGATGCGGGCACGGCTGGACGTGGCCACGGTCTATCAGCTCATCGCGTGGTGGATGGGCCCCGAGGGTGCGTGCGAGCGGGCGATCGAGCAGGACTAGCCGGCCTGCTGCGCCGCTCGGTCGATCTTCTCCAGCAACTTACGGACGAGCGGCATCTCTTCTGCGGTCAGGTCAAGCCCCGGCACATGGGCAACGACCGTTCGCTCACTCGACGGTTCGGCAGCGAGGAGTGCGCGTGCATCCCCTGCGCCCGAGGTGCTCGTCGTCATGCCGATGTACTGCGCTGCGGCGGCTATCTGGACCTCGCGAAGAGGCAGCCTCACCACAGCAGCGACTGCTCGCACGAGCGCGGGCGACACCTTGACCGGTGCGCCCTTCTCGATGTTCCAAATCGTCGTGTGCGAGGGGCTGTAGCCGGTCGCGGGGTCGACCGCCGCCTCGGCAAACTCCCGGAACGACCACTCTCGCTCTGCGCGTGTCTCGCGCACGAGGTCGGCAAAGGGCGTGCCGAGCTCGGGCTCGGGCGCGTGCATGTCGGCGTCGGGCACGGCCCCGGCACCCCCGCTCTCTGTCAGCAAACGTGAACGTCGAGGGCCATCTAATCAGCCAGCACCCGAAACACCCAGTCCTGAATCTCGTTGACGTGCACTTTTGGTCGACCTAGGGTCGTAAGTGTTCATGAACGTTTACAGCCTACCTGCCGGTTTTGCCTTGCCGCGACCAGGCTGTTCACGTCTGTTGACACAGGGGGTTGATCATGAGTTCAGTGGAGTACCTCGGGCCGCCGCCCGCACAGCGCAACACCAAGCACTTCCGCATCGCTCGCGAGTTGCGATCCCGACCGCAGGTGTGGGGAGTTGTGCGCCGTCCCGCAAGCCTCGACAGTGCCGCCTCGGCTGCTCGTGCGATTCGTGAGGCTCGGCTGCCTAGCTACGGACCGCGTGGCTCATTCGAAGCAGTCGCACGCACCGTGACCGAGGGTTCTGTGACCGAGTACCGCGTCTATGCCCGGTACATCGGCGGCGCAGAGCAGTGACTGCCGGTCCTCGGATCGGCAGCTTGTGCTCGGGGTACGGCGGTCTCGACATAGCCGTGACCGAGGTGTTCGGCGGCTCGGTTGTCTGGCACTCCGAGATCGACGAGAGCGCCTCGGCGATCCTCGCGCATCACTGGCCGACCGTACCCAATCTCGGCGACCTGGCCGCCGTCGATTGGGCGAGCGTCGAGCCAGTCGACATCGCCGCCTTTGGCTTCCCGTGCACCGACGTCTCGCTGTCCGGCCGGATGGCCGGTATCGCACCCGGAACCCGCTCCGGCCTATGGCTGCACATCGCCCGAGCCCTTGAAGTCCTACGCCCCCGATTGGTGGTGATCGAGAATGTCCCGGGTCTCCTCTCGACGCAGGCCCATAGCCACATGGAGCCCTGCTCGTGGTGTCTGGGAGACCGAGGCGGTCAGCCTGCTTTGCGGTCACTCGGTGCCCTACTCGGCGACTTGGCCCGCCTCGGGTTCGATGCGACGTGGGCGTGCGTACGCGCTTCGGAGATCGGCGCTCCGCACGCCCGGCAACGCGTCTTCATCCTCGCTGTTCCTGCCGACCCCGCGGGCGAGGGACTACCGGGGGCGCGGGTTCTCGGATGGGCTCGCGAACGTGGTGATGGACCGGCTGCTGCCGACACCAGTCGCGGCGGACGGGGTGCGGGGTCCGGACTACGCGCGAGCAGCACGAGGCGCGGGGGGCGAAGACTTGGTGACGAGCGTCGCCCGGATGGTGCCGCGCTCCCTACTGACGCCGGGTGGGGAGACTTCCGCCCAGCCATCGAGCAATGGGAACGCCTCACTCGCCCCGCGCCCCGACCAACTGACGATCGCGGACGGCTGAACCCTCGTTTCGTCGAGTGGCTCATGGGACTGCCTGACCATCACGTGACCGGCGTTCCGGCCCTGTCCCGCTCAGCACAACTTCGCGCGCTCGGTAACGGCGTCGTGCCCGCTCAAGCGGTCGCCGTACTGCACCTCCTGCTCGACCGCCTCGACGATCACGGGCTCGCTGCGTGATCTGCGATTTCTGGGACGGCACCGCCGGCGCCCACTGCCGAGCCCTCGGCACCCGCCGCTACGTCGTCGGCGACCGCTGTCCGCTCCACACACCCGCCGCCCTCGCCGGACGACCAGAACCGCCCGGCTCCACAACTTACGTAAGGAGACGCTCCGTTGAGCCTCGCCGTGACGGATTGGGTATGGACCCACTCCAACGCCCGAGGCGCCGCTCGTCTGGTCCTGCTCGCCGTAGCTGACCGCGCCGGCGCCGACGGCGTCGCCTACGCCGGTACGGCCGCGCTCATGAAGCGGACCCGGGCGGCGCGTTCCACCGTCCGGCATGCGGTCGACGCTCTGCTCGCCTCGGGTGAGCTCGCCGTCGTCGAGGGACAGCTCGGGCCCGGCGGCGAGACGGTCTATCGTCTGCCGCTCCTCGATGAGAGGGGGGCCGAGGATCACCCCGGACCGGATTTCGACCCGGGCCGGGAATCGGCCCCCGGGGGACCGGTGAGCGGCCCCGGGGGGGGCCGGACATCGGCCCCGGGGGGACCGGCCACCGGCCCGGGGGAGGGCCGCAGATCGGCCCCCGGGGGGCCGGAAACCGGCCCCCAGAACGTACCTACTTACTCACCACAACTTCAGCAGCAGCCGCGCGCGAGCTCGTCCGCTCTGATTCCCGAACTGCGCCCGCTCGACGACGCCCTCACCGCAGCCTCGATCACCGTCCGGTGGTCACTCGGCCTCGGGGAACAGCGCGACGTCTACCGGCTGACGCAGCAGCACGGCGTCGAGGCCCTCGTCGACCTCGCCGCCCGCCGCACCGTCCCGGGTGCGGCACCGAAAGCCGCGCGCTACTGGCTCAAGGTCTGGTCCGACCTCGACCGCCCGCCAACCTCGGCACCTCGCCGAGCGCCGTCGTCGACCGCCGCCTACGCCGACAACCTCGCCGCCGGCCTCGCCTTGATCACTGCACAGAAGGAGAGCACCCCATGAACGAGCAGCAGATCGCCGCCCTGCTCGCGTTCGCCGGAACGCTCGACTCGCGGGTGCGCCGTGCCCTCGCCGACCCGCAGCAGGCCGCCCGCACCATCGCCGAGTGGACCGCCGCCGTCGCTGACGTCCCGGCCACCATGCCGGACGTCTCATGGGACGCCGCCCGCGCGACCCGCCGCTACTACGAACAGCGCGGCGGCGACCGCTCGGCACAGTACCGGCCGATCGAGCCGCACGACCTGCTCGCCGCATGGGGCCCGTTCCGAGCCGAGCTCATGAACCGCCACACCGACCCGCTGCCCGCCGCCGATCCCGACAACCCGGAGGCATGGCGGGCCGAGCTGCTCGGCACCCGGGCCGCGGTCGCGACCGGACACGCCGCGCCCTCGCACCACCGACCCGAGATCGACCGCGCCGGGCAGAAACGACTCGCCGCGCTCATGTCGGGAGTCGGCGACGTACCGCGCCGCTACATGCCCGCCCACGTCGCCGCCGAATTGCGCCCGTTCCGAAAGGCTCGTGCCCACCGCGAGCAGCTCGCCGCCGAGGGCATCCCCGACCCGCTCGGGGTGAAATGCCCCCACTGCCTCGCCGAGATCGACGAGCAGTGCCGATCGAGCTTCCGCAACCGCGGCAAGGGCAGGCGCCCACTGACCGGCGTCCACCCCTCGCGCGTCGATGCTCTGGTCGCTCGCCTCGGGGTCGACGAGCAGGCCGAGGCCGAACAGATCAGGCTCGCCCGGATCATGTGCCAACCGCCCGCGCCGCGACGAGACAGCCGAGCTCGGCACACCAGCGGCGGGGAAGCCCGATGATCCCGCCCGCCGCACGCGCAGTGATCGCCGCACATCTGACCGACGAGCTCGACGTGCAGCCGCACCTCGCAACCGCCGTTGTCGCCGCCCTCGCCGACCGCCTTGCCATCGAGGGATGGCACATGACCGACCGCTTTCCCGTGGTTCGAGACGCCAACGATGCTCATGGAAATCGTCTCGAAGGCGCGCGACCGGTCGCGCCTCGCGCGCGGGAGATCCCGCGCGCTCGGCGCTCCCTCGCCCGGCTGCTCGGCCGCGCCCGAACGAACGAAGGGAACACCCCATGAGCTCGGCCCTGCTCGCCCTCGCGGTCGTGCTTGCCCTCGCGCTCGGCGCCTCCCTGGCCTACATGGTCCGGATCGACGACCGCCTCGACCGCGAGCTGCGCCGCCTCGACCGCCGCCCCTGCTCGACCACCTGCACCGCCTGCTCGACGACCCGCCGAGCCGAGACCGGAGAGACCCGATGAACGACACCACCCGAGCCCGGTCGCGGCGAGGCCGGACCGCCGCCCGCGAGGGCGTGCGGGAGCAGCGGCGCACGGCGCTGCGGCTGCTGCTCGCCCGCGCCGACCGAGGCGCTCTCACCCCCGGGGACGCGAGCCAACTCCGCGACCTGGCCGAGGCCGAGATCGCCGAGTGCGAGCGCTTCCGGCAGTCCGCCGGCGGGCAGCAGGCCGCCGCGCTCCGGCTGCGCCACCGCATCGACGCCGCCGAGCAGGCCATGCAGGAGATCGAGGCCGAGCGCGACCAGTACGCCGCCGAGGTCGAGGTGCTGCTCGCCACCAAGGGGGACCAGTGAGTTACGCACAGGCTGTGGGCGAGACCGTGCGCGCCCTGCGGGTGATCCGGGGGCGGTGGGCCGACCTGCTGCTCGCGATCGAGACACCGCCGGCGGATCACTGGCCGCCGCGGCAGCTCGCGCACACCATGCGCGAGGGCGACGACGAGCTGCTCGTCGAGGACCGAGCGCCCCTCGTGCTGCGCGAGCACCCCGCCCCGCTCAACCTCGGCGCACTCGACGCCGGGCGGGACGTCGAGCGGCTGATCTTCGATCTCGCCGACACGCTCGCCGCCGCCGTCCAGCACACCGAGCGGGGCGACCCCCGGGCGTGGCTGTGCGCGGACCCGGATGCACCCGACAGCCACCGCGCGGCGGGCAGCAGGCGGCACGGGTTGCATTGGGCGTGCGTGTGGGTCGAGGGGCGGGTGCTGGACGAGGACACGACCCCCGAGGTCGAGCTCGACGGCGCGATCAGCGCACCGCCGTACGAAGTGCTGCCGCTCTACCTGCTGCACGAGGCACGGCGTACTGCGCGGATCGCCGAGGTGCGGGTGCTGCGCGCCCTCGGCCTCGACCGGCGCGAGACTCCCCTGCCCGAACCGTGCCCGTGGTGCGCCGGCGAGCTCACCCTGCACAGCGCCCCCGACGGCCCGCCGAGTGTCACCTGCTCGGGCGGGCGGGAGTGCTCGGCGCCCGTCCCTCTCGACCAGCACGAGCGGCGCGCGTGGGAGTGGGAAGACCTTCCCGAACTGATCGGCGCGCTCGGCGTCGATCTGTCGTCGGCATCCTGAAATCAGGGGTTGCGTCGTTATGCATTCGTGACCTAGAGTCGGGAGCGCCTCCGGCGTGCCCGGAATCCAGTCCAGCAACGCCCCGCCACCATCCCCCCGGTGACGGGGCGTTCGCATGCCCGGGAGGTGATCCCGTGGCCGACCCGATCAGCGACGCCGACCGCGAGGCCGTACGTCGCTTCCACTTCGAGGGGCTTTCCCGCAACGCCATCGCCCGATCGACCGGGCGCAGCGCTGCCACGGTCTCGAAGATCGCTGCCGAGCTCGGGCTCACGTTCAGCGGCGGGGCGCGGGTCGCCGCCGCCACCGAGGCCCGTCGAGCCGACGCTGCTGCTCGACGCGAGCAGCTCGCCGACAACGCCCTCGACGGTGCCCTCGATCAGGTCGAGCGGGTCGGCGCCGCCGACTCCGCGCGGGACGCACGCGACTACGCGACCGCCGCCCGAGCGCTGACCGAGGTACACGCCAAGGTCGCCGAGCTCGCCCGCACGAGCGGGACCGGGAGCACCGGGGGCTCGATGCTCGACCGCCTCGCCGACGCCCTGCTCGGGCAACCGGGGGGCGACACCGACGGGGGGTGATCCCCTCGCCGCCGCCCCTGTCCGACAAACAGATTCGCTCGATCCGCGAGGCGACCGCCCGCATCTGCTGTTGGCACGGCAGCGTGCGGTCAGGAAAGACGATCGCCTCGCTCCTGGCCTTCCTGCTGGCCGTCCGGCGGGCGCCGGCGTCCGGGCTCATCCTGATCTGCGGGCGCAGTCTCCAGACGATCGAGCGGAACGTTCTCGAACCTCTCGCCGATCGCGAGCTGTTCGGGCCAGTCGCCGCCGAGGTGCGCCACACTCGGGGCGCTACGACGGCGATCATCCTCGGCCGCGTCGTCCACCTTGTGGGCGCGAGCGACGCTCGGGCCGAGGGCCGGCTGCGAGGTTTGACCGCCTCGCTCGCCTACTGCGACGAGATCACCCTCATGCCCGAGGGCTTTTTCGCGCAGCTCCTCGCGAGGCTCAGCGTGCCCGGGGCGCGGCTGCTCGGCACCACGAACCCGGACTCGCCGAGGCACTGGTTCAAGGTCAATTACCTTGACCGGCAGAGCGAGCTCGACCTCGCTTCCTGGCACTTCCGCCTCGCCGACAACCCGAGCTTGAGCGCGGCGTACGTCGCCGCCCTGTCCGCCGAATACTCCGGACTGTGGCGCCGGCGGATGATCGACGGCGCTTGGGTGGTCGCCGAGGGCAGCGTCTTCGACATGTACGACGAGCAGCGGCACGTCGTGACCGAGCTGCCCCCGATGCGCCGGTACTGGACCGGCGTGGACTACGGCACGGTGAATCCCTTCGCCGCCTTGACCCTCGGTCTCGGCGACGACGGTCGGCTGTATGTAACGAGCGAGTGGCGCCACGACTCCCGTGCGAAGCATCGGCAGTTGACCGACGCGCAGTACAGCAAGGCCGTACGCGAGTGGCTCGGCGAGCAGGGCATCGAGCCCGAGTGGACGTTCATCGACCCCTCGGCGTCTTCCTTCTCCACGCAGTTGTGGGCCGACGGGCACCCCGGGGTGACCAAGGCCAAGAACGACGTGCTCGACGGAATCCGCAGCGTTGCGACAGCCCTCGACTCCGGTCTGCTGCTCATCCATGAGTCGTGCGAGGGGCTGCTCGCCGAGCTCCCCGAATACGTCTGGTCGGACCAAGCAGCCGCGCGCGGCGAAGACCGCCCGGTGAAGCTGGCCGATCACTCGGTCGACGCGTTGCGCTACGTCGTGCACAGCACCGTGCACGAGTGGCGCGGGCTGCTGACGACCGCTGCCTGAACTCCCGCTCACGCCCTGCTCGCCGCCACGGCACCGGGCCCGACCGATGAGGGGGTGATCGGGTGCGCCCCGAGCTGACCGACCGGTTCCTCGCGAAGATCGTTGCCGGCCCTCTCGGCTGTTGGGACTGGAACGGGCACGTCAAGCCGAACGGTTACGGGCAGTTCAAGGTCGGCGGGCGACCGCAGTACGCGCACCGGGTGGCCTACGCGCTGACCCGCGGGGCGATCCCCGATGGGCTCGTGATCGACCATCTGTGCCGGCGCAGACACTGTGTGAACCCGGACCACCTCGAAGTGGTGTCCCACCGGACCAACATCCTGCGGGGGGTCTCCCCCGCCGCGCGCCGTGCACGGCAGACGCACTGCGCCCGGGGCCACGAGTTCGACACGGCGACGACGTACGTCGCTCCGAACGGCACCCGGCACTGCCGCAGGTGCGCGGCCTCGCGCGCCCGGACGAGACGACGGCGGGGGGTGAGCTGTGCCCCTGCCCGATAACGGCGGCGCGTGGCCGCCGCCGCATCTCGCCGGCCTGCTGCGCGATATGGCGGTCGACGACGCTTGGTACTCCGGTGACCGCAAGCGGCTCGCCGCGATCTACCGCGACCACGGACGACGGCAGGACGGGCGGCGCAGGCTGTGGGCGCGCAGCGCTCCCGCATCGGGGCGGCCCGACAACCGCATGCACATCCCGCTCGCCGGTGACCTCGCCTCGACCTCGGCGGATCTTCTTTTCTCCGAGCCCCCGGTGCTCACCGTCGAGGACAGGGCGACGCAGGACCGGCTCGGCGAGCTCGTCGAGTCCGGCGGCGTGGCGAACGCGCTGCTCGAAGCAGCGGAGATCGGGGCGGCCCTCGGCGGTGTGTACCTGCGCGTCACGTGGGACACCAGCCTTGCGGCCCGCCCACTGCTCACCGCCGTGCACGCCGACTCGGCAGTACCGGACTTCCGATGGGGCGTCCTGACCGGGGTTACCTTCTGGCGGGAGCTGTCCGGTTCGGACACCGCCACCGTGTGGCGACACCTCGAACGACACGAGCCGGGGCTCATTCGGCACGGGCTCTATCAGGGGACACCCGACCGCCTCGGCGTCCGCGTGCCCCTGTCCGAGCACCCCGACGTCGCCGCCCTGGTGGACTCCCTCGACCCGGACGGCGACGGCGACAGCATCGCGACCGGAATCGACGAGCTCACCGCCGCGTACGTGCCGAACATCAAGCCGCACCGGAAGTACCGGGGTTCCCCGTTCGGCCGGTCCGACTACGCCGCCCCGTTGCATGACCTCATGGACGCGCTCGACTCGGTGTGGACGTCGTGGCTGCGTGACATCCGCCTCGCCCGTGCCCGCCTGATCGTGCCCGACGCCTACCTGCGCGACCACGGCCCCGGCCGCGGCGCTTCCTGGGACGAGGACCGCGAGGTATGGCAGGCCCTCGCGATCCCACCGACCGAAACCGGCGGGGCCGGTATCACCCTGTCGCAGTTCGCGATCAGGGTCACCGAGCACCAGAGCAGTGCCGACGCGATCGTGCAGCAGGCCGTGCGCTCCGCCGGCTACTCCGCGCAGAGCTTCGGAATCGGCGATCAGGTCGCCGCGACCGCGACCGAGGTCAAGGCCCGCGAGCGCAGGTCGATGATCACCCGCGACAAGAAAGCCCGGTACTGGCAGGCGCCCCTCGCGCACATGCTGCACGTGATGCTGCTGCTCGACCGGCGCCTGTTCACCCCGTCTCTTGTGGTCGAGCGCCCGCGCGTCGTGTTCGGGGACTCGGTCAGCGAGGACCCGCAGGCCACCGCGCAGACCCTCGCCCTGCTCGTGCAGGCGCAGGCGATCAGCGTCGAGACTCGCGTGCGCATCCTCCATCCGAACTGGGACGAGACCGCCGTGCGGGAGGAAACCGCCCGCATCCTCGCCGAGACCGGGCAGGCCGTGCCCGACCCCATGCAGGCCGGCTCCCTGCTCTGACCGGACGAGGGGGGCGCCGTGCCGATCCACCCCGGGATGGTCGAGGATCTCTCGGCCGGTGTCCGCGACCTGTACGCCGACGCCGAGCAGCGGCTGCTCGGCATCATCGCCCGGCAGCTCGCCGCAGGCTACGAAGCGCCCGGGTGGGCGACCGCCAAACTCCGCGACGTGCAGCCCCTACGGCGTGCGGCGCAGGGCGTCGTCACCGCCTTGTCGGACGCTATGCAGCTTGAGGTGTTCGACGTCGTCGCCGAGGCGTACAACGTGGGCGCGAGGTCCGGGCTCGCCGAGCTCGGCGCCCTGGCCGACGCCGACGCCCGCCGGATCGCCGAGAGCACCCCGAGCACACGGGCGGTCGACCGGCTCGCGCAGGAAGCCGTCGAGCTCGTCACGCAGACCCACCGTGGGATTCTCCGCGGCGTCGAGGACACCTACCGGCAGGTTATTGCCGAGGTGACCGCGACTCCGCTGCTCGGAATCGACACCCGCAGGCAGGCCACACAACGGGCCATGGACCGCGCGGCCGACCGTGGTCTGCGCTCGTTCGTCGACCGGTCCGGGCGTTCCTGGCAGATGACCTCTTACGCCGAGATGGCAGTGCGCACGGCCGTGGGCCGTGCCGCGGTCGAGGCGCACGGCGACCGGCTGCGCGCTGCTGGCCTCGACCTCGTGATCGTCAGCTACGCCCCCCACAACTGCCCGTTGTGCGACCCGTTCGAGGGGCGCGTGCTCACGCTCGACGGGCCCGACGGTGCCCGAACGATCGAGGTCGAGCACGCCGTCGAGGACGGGCGCACGGTCCGGGTGCACATCGCCGGAAGCCTCGACGCAGCTCGGCGCCGAGGGCTGCAACACCCCAACTGTCGGCACTCGGTCGCCGCATTCCTTCCGGGCGTGACTCGGGTTCCGGCCGAGGCGTCGCAGGACCCCGACGGGTACGAGGCGACACAGAAACAGAGGGCGATCGAGCGCGGCATTCGCAAGTGGAAGAACCGCAGCGCCGCCGCGCTGACGCCCGAGGCCAAGACGGCGGCCGAGGCCAGAGTGCGGCAGTGGCAGGGCAAGATGCGCGACCACCTCGCCGCGCACCCCGAGCTGATCCGCCGCCGCGAGCGCGAGCAGCCGGGCGCGGGCAACCTCGCCTCGACCGCACCGCCGCCGCCAGCCGACGCCGTGCAGGCGGCGCGCGTCCGCTCGGGCGACGAGCGGACCCTGCCGGAGATGACCGAGACCGCGCTCGGCGCCGCCCTGCGCCCGGGGGTGCTCGACGAGCGCGACCGCGCCCGGATCGTCGCCGAGGCGGACCGCCGCGACGAGCAGGAACTGCTCGCCCGCATCCGGCCGCAGGGCCGGCTCGTCGATGACCTCGCGCAGTTCTCCGACGACGAGCTCGCCCGGATCGCCGTCCACCTCGGCGACGAGGACATGCTGCGGATCATGGGCGAGATGGACCGGCGCGACATCGACGCCGCCATGCCCGGTATCCGCCGCGACCTCGTCGGCATGTCCGAGGCGCAGCTCGCCGACCGCGCCCGGAACGTAGCCGACGACCGGCCGGCGATCGGCGCCGAGATCCATCGGCGCCGCCTGCTCGGCCAACTTTTCCCCGCCGGACGGCTCGCCGCCGATCTCTCCGCGCTCGCCGACGACGTCCTCGTGTGGGGTGTGCGCTACGCCTCCCCCGACGATGCCGCCCGGATCGCCGCCGAGATCGACCGCCGATACCCCGCCGCCCCGCCCGCCGTCCCCGCGGGCGCGACCGTCGCGGACACCCTCGCCGCCCGCGAGGCCCTCGACGCGACCATGCACCCCGTACGCCTCGATGACCCACAGCCGGCGGACCCGGACGAGTGGGGCGCCTACGGGCGCGACCTCGAAAGAGGGCCGGACGGGACCGAGCACATGTCTGCGGCCGAGCGATGGGCGTACGAGCGCGAGCTCGCCGACCGCGAGGCGCGCGCGGCGTACAGCCGTGAGGAGATACGCGAGATGTACCGCGAGCACGTCTATCTGCAAGTGCTCGCCGCCGAGGACTACACCCGCGGCAACCTGCTCAATCGCCGAAGCAGGTCCGCCGGCCTCGATCCCTTCTCCCTGTTCAGCGGTCCCGCCCACGTCGCCTACGCGAGGGCCTCGGAGGACTTGATTCGTTTCTGGGAAGAGGTCTCGCCCCGGGTGACGCTGACCGAGTTCAGCGAGCAGGTGACCGGGGTCCGGACGCAGGCAGGCGAAACCGCCCGCGCTGCGCGCGAGGACCAGCGCCGCCGGTTCTAGGAGGTGAGCGCTTGGGTTTCCGCGAGAACGCCGTGCGCGCCCGCGAGGCCGGTGCCGCCGCGGCGGTCGCCGGGCGCCCGGCGACCGACTGCCCGCACCGCGGCGACGAGCCGCTGCTGCGCGCCGCATGGGTGCGCGGGTACGTCGCCGCCGAGCCGCACGCGCAACCCGAGCAGTGACCGCCCACACCTAGGGGGCCGCCGATCCGGTGGCCCCCTTTCTCATGCCCGCACCACGCCCCGGAGGGCCGAACAGCCATGCCTGAACCCACGTCCGAGACCAGTCCGACCGGCCCGAACACACCAGCCTCGGGCGCCCCGGCGGCCGACCCGAACCCCACCCCGGAAGCACCGGCCGGCGACGGCCAGGCCGCGGCCGAGCAGCTCGCCACCGTGACCGCCCGCGCCGATCAGGCCGAGGCCGAACGCGCCGAGCTGCGTACCGCCCTCGACGCTGTCACCCGCGCGCTGAACCCGAACGGCGAGGCCGAGCAGGACCCCGCGCAGCTCGCCGCCGCGGTGGCCGAGCGCGACCGCCTGCTCGCCGAGAATGCCGACGCGCTGCGCTCGGCCCGAGTCGAGCTCGCCGTCGCCCGCCATGCCGCGGATCTCGGGGCGCGCGGGGACCGCCTGCTGAACAGCCGGAGTTTCCTTGCCGGCCTCAAGGACGCCGATCCGCAAGACCCGAAGTTCGACGAGCAGCTCGCCGCCGCGATCAAGAGCACGGTCGAGGGCGACCCCGATCTGTACCGCGCCGTGCCCAGTCCCGCCCGCGGGGGCGCCGAGTTCAACGGCGCTCCGCAGGGCGAGCGCCGGCCCGCATCGCTGCACGACGCCATCGCCGCCCGCCTCGGCGGCTGATCCCAACCTAGGAGGTACCGCCTATGGCGATCACCCTTGCCGACGCCAAGCTGAACACGCAGGACGACATCGACCTCACCGTGATCGACGAGTTCCGCAAGTCCTCGTGGCTGCTCGACAATCTCCCCTTCGACGACGTTGTGTCCCCCGCGGGTGGGGGCGCGACCCTCACGTACGGATACACCCGCCTGATCACCGAGCGCCCGGCGCAGTTCCGGCCGCTGAACACCGAGTACCCCAAGGCGCAGGCGGCCCGGAAGCGGTTCACCGTCGATCTCTCCCCGCTCGGCGGGGCTTTCGAGATCGACCGCGTGCTCGCGAACCTCGGGTCGGCGGCGACGAATGAAGTCGCCTTCCAGATGGGCCAGACGATCAAGAGCGCGAACGCGTTCTTCTCCGATCAGGTCATCAACGGCAAGCGCATCGCGACCCCGGGGGCCGAGGCTGGTTTCGACGGGCTCGACAAGGCCCTCGCGAGCAGCACGACCGAGATGGGCGCGGGCGCCTCCCTCGACTGGACCGGCGCGGCGATCGGGGAGAGCGCAGGCAAGGCGAACGACGCGATCGACGTGCTCGACGAGTTCCTCAGCCTGCTCGACGGCGCCCCGTCGGCGATCTTCGGCAACAAGAAGACGATCGCTCGTGTGCGGTCGCTTGCCCGCCGGGCCGGGTACTTCTCTCGCAGCGAGAACTCGTTCGGGCAGCGCATCGAGTCGTACAACGGCGTCGCCCTGGTGGACCTCGGCGACAAGGCCGGCAGCACCAACCCGGTGATCCCGGTCGAGACCCGCGATGTCGACGGCGCTGGAGCGGGCGGCAACATCACCGGCCTCTCGGACCTGTACGCCGTCCGCCTCGGGACCGACGGGTTCCACGGTGTCTCGACCCTCGGCGGGCAGCTCGTGCGGCAGTGGCTGCCCGACTTCACCACCGCGGGCGCCGTCAAGGTGGGCGAGGTCGAGCTCGGGCCGGTGGCGGTCGCGCTGAAATCCACCAAGGCCGCGGCCGTGCTCCGGAACATCAAGGTCCAGTGATGGCCCTCTACGAGATCACCGCCCCGCACGACGGCGACGAGCAGATCGCCGATCTGACGCTCATCGACGGGCGCGGCACCGCGACCGATCCGAGCGAGGGACTGCTGCTGTACCTGCGCAGACACGGCTACAACGTCGACCCGATCGACGAGACGAGCGCCCCGCCGGACGACGACAAGCCGGCGGGGCGTTCTGCTGCCCGCCGCACGAGGGGGTGATCGTGGCCCGACAGCCCTACACAACACCCGAGACCCTCGCCGTGTGGCTCGGCAAGCCAGCCCCCGCCGAGGCCGAGCGGCTGATCGCAAGAGCCGGAGAGGACATCGACAGTGCACTGCTGACCGCCGTCTACCCGGTCGACGAGGACGGCGACCCCACCGACCCCGCCATCGCCGCCGCCCTGTCCGCCGCGAGCTGCGCGCAGGTCGAATGGTGGCTCGCCACCGGAGACGACGGCACGGGCGCGGCCGACCGGTGGGGCTCGGTCTCCATCGGCCCGGTGAGCCTGTCCGACCGCAAGACGTCGGCCGCGGGCGCGTCCGGGGTCGAGCTCGCCCCGCGCGCCCGCCGGGCGCTGCGCCGAGCAGGGCTCGAACCGGGGCGGGTGTTCGCATGGTGAGCCTGCCCGAGTTCCTGCTGCGGCACCGGATCACCATCGAGCCACACGAGGGCGACGGGGCGTACGGGCCTGTCTACGGCGTCCCCGTCCGCGAGGTGCCCGCGCTCGTCGCCGCCTCGGTCCGCATGGTGCGCGCCCCGGACGGGAGGGAGGTCACCAGCAGCGCGCAGATCATCGCCGCACCGGACCTCGCCTGTCCGGTCGGCTCGCGCATCACTCTGCCCGACGGGCGGGTGACGACCGCGCTCTCTGTCGCCCGCCACACCGCACCCGGTCTCCCGGTGCCCGCCTGCTCGGAGGTGATGTGCGAGTGAGCCGTGCTCGTCTGCGTTGGAACGGGACCGCCGCCACCGACGCGATTCGCGAGGCCGCGGCGCGGGGGCTGTTGCTCGGCGCCGAGCACGTCCTCGGCGCGAGCCGGCAGCGCGTGCCGATCGCCGAGGGCACCCTCGAACGGTCCGGCGCCGCCTCGGTCGACGAGCAGCAGATGACCGCCGCGGTCAGCTACGACGTGCCGTACGCCGCCCGCGTGCACGAGGACATGAACGCTCGGCACGCCCCCGGGCGCAGCGCGAAGTACCTCGAATCTGTCCTGCCCGAGACGTCCGGCGAGGTACAGGCGCTGATCGCGGCGCAGGTGCGGCGGGCGCTGCGGTGAGCTACTCCACCGACCTTGCCGACGGGGTCGCGCAGCTACTCGCCGCCGCCGGGGTCGGCGTCTACCGCCCCGCCGGCGTGTACGCCGCGGGCGAGACCGCGATCACCGTCGCCGCCCTCCCGCCAGCACCCGACCGTGCGATCTGCCTCTCGACCTACCCGGTCACCGACTCGGCCGCGCTCACCGACACGACCACGGGTCTACAGGTGCGCGTGCGCGCCGGTACGGACCCGCGCGAGGCCGAGGTGCTCGTCGACCAGGTGCACGACCTGCTGCACGCGTCCGGCCCCCACGCGTGGGGCGAGTCGCAGGTGCAGCTCGTCTATCGCGTCTCGGCCGCCCCGATCGGGGCTGACTCCTCAGGCCGATGGGAGCGGACCGCGAACTACTACTGCCGCGCGAACCGCCGGCATCCCAACCTCGAATAGGAGAAGCGTCATTGAGCACGCCGCCGCCCCCCGACGAAACCACCCTGCTTGCCCGGCGGTACCGCCTCGAACTCGACATGCCGACCGTGCCGGGTACGCCGGTGTGGACGCTCGTACCGGGCGTCAGTGAGTTCGCGCCGAAGATCGAGCCCACCGTGCAAGAGCTGAATCTCTACGACGGCGAGGGCTATCCCGAGCAGGTGGTGACCATGCTCAAGTGGAGCGTCGAGACCACCCTCGCCCACCGCGCGAACCCCACGACCAAGAAATTCAGCACTGCCCAAGAGGCCCTGCGCAAGGCGTCGATGCTTTTCGGTCCCGACAGCTATGTGCGGGTGCGGTGGTTCGACCGGTCCGGTCTCCCCGACGCGTACGAGGGGCGGGCCGTGGTCCAGTGGGAGCCGGACGGCGGCGACGCTGCCGAGGTGGACACGGTCAAGGTCACGCTTACCGGTTCGGGCCCGCTCACCACGATCACGAACCCCGTTGCGTCCCCGGGCCTGCTCGCCGCCAAGGGGGGTGACAGCTGATGGCGTTCGAAGCTCTCGACGAGCTGCTCGTCGAATCGCTCACTCTGCCGATCGGGGGCCGGCACTACGTCGTGCCCGCCCCGTCGGCCGAGGTCGGTCTGCGTACACAGGCCCTCGTGCACGCCGCCGCGGTGGCCGCGGACGGCGGCCGAGCCGACGAACAGGTTCTCTCGGATGCGGCCGAACGCGATCACTTCCGTGATGTCCTCGGCACCGCTTACGACGAGATGCTCGCCGACGGTGTGTCGTGGCCGGCACTCAAGCACTCGGCCCTCACCTGCATGGTGTGGATCGCGCAGGACCGCACTGCCGCGGAACGCTTCTGGAACAGCGGTGGCGACCCTTCTCGTCTGGCCCCGAACCGAGCAGCACGCCGATCGGGCGGGGCGAATACGACGAGGAATCAGGGCTCTTCGAGTGGTACGAGTACCCGGCCGGAACCGGGCCGCGGCAAGCCCAAGGGCAAGCGCCGCAAGTGACGTGGGCGCGGATTCTCGACGAGTGGCCGATCGTCGAGGCTGATCTGCACGAGACCTACGGGCTCGATCTCAGCACCCCCAACCTTCTGCAAACCCGCTCGTGGCGGTGGCTGCGAGTGCGGGTGCTCGGCCTGCTCAGCACCGAGACGCGCCTCGCGCGCCTGCTCAACCCCCCGCCTGACTCTCCCGCTCGGTAGCACCGCGCGGCACGACCGACCGGGGGGTGAGCTGTGGCCCTCATGGTCGGCGAACTCGCCGCCACGATCACCGTTGACGACTCGGGCGCCGCCGCCGGAGTCGCGCGCGCCGAGCAGGCGATGCGGCAGGGCGGCGACCGAATCGCCGCCGAGGCCGACCGCGCGGGCGAGCAGGCCGGCGACGCGCTCGGCGACGGGCTCGCCGACGGCGCGGCCGACGGCGGGGCGGAAGCGTCCCGCGGCATGGGCACCGCCCTCAAGGGGTTCGCCGCCGCGGCGATCGGAGCGGGCATCGGTGCCGCGCTCATGGCGGGCATCGGCAAGGCCCTCGAACAGGACAAGATCCCCGGGCAGCTACAGGCACAGCTCGGCGCGACCGGTCCGGTCGCCGCCAAGTACGGCCAGGTGGCGGGCGATCTCTACGCGGGCGCGATCGTCGACTCTGTCGGAGACGGCGCCGAGATCATCAAGGGAATCGCCCGCGGGGGGCTGCTGCCACCCGAGGCGACGCAGGGGCAGGTCAAGACGCTGGCGACGCAGGTCGCTTCGGCTGCCTCGGTCATGGGCGAGGACGTCGGCAACGTGAGTCGTTCCGTCGGCGTCATGATGAAAAACGGGCTCGCCAAGTCCGCCGAGGAAGCGCTCGACGTCCTCGTAAAGGGTTCACAGAACGGCGTCGATGCCGCCGAGGATTTGCTCGACACATTCTCGGAGTATCCGACTGAATTTCGGCAGCTCGGGCTCGACGCTCAGACGTCGATGGGGCTGCTACAGCAGGGCCTGCAAGGTGGCGCCCGCGACGCTGACACCGTCGCCGACAGCCTCAAGGAATTCACCTTGATGGCTCAATCGATGGAAGAGGCCACGGCCGACGCATATACGAGTCTCGGTTTCAACGCCGAGAAGATGCAAAAGGTCTTCCAAAAGGGTGGACCGGAGGCAGCAAAGGCCCTCGATCAGGTTCTCGACAAGCTGCGCGGTGTCAAGGACCCTGCCAAGCAGAGCGAGCTCGCCCTCGGCCTTTTCGGCACCAAGGCCGAGGACATGCAGAAAGCGATCTACTCGCTCGACCCCTCGAATGCAGTCAAGGCCCTGGGGGATGTAAAGGGCGCCACCGACGCCGCAGGTAATGCGCTGCACGATAATGCGGCGACGAAGATCGAGGCATTCAAGCGAGGCATCGAACAGAAGCTCGTCGGCGCCATCGGGAACTATGCGATCCCGATCATTGAAAAGCTCGCGAATTGGGTTGGGGCGGGCGGGCTCGGCGCTGCGTTCAGCGCCGGAGCGTCGTTCGTCTCGGAGCACTCGACGGCACTGTCGATCGCCGCCGGCGTGATCGCGGTGCTGATGCTCCCGACGCTCGTCGCGCTCGGTGTCACCGCGTGGACGACGACCGTCGCGGTCGTCACCGGATGGGCCACTCAAACCGCCGCCGGGGTCGCCGCTGCAGCCAGGTTTGTCCTGCTCAACGCGTCGATGCTCGCGGGCTGGATTGCCCAGGGGGCGGGCGCCGCGGCGGCTGCTGTACGGGTGGTCGGGGCGTGGGTCGTCATGGGTACACAGTCCCTGATACAGGGCGCCCGGATGGCCGCGGCGTGGCTGCTCGCCATGGGGCCGATCGCGCTCGTGATCGCCGCGGTGGTCGGAATCGTCGCCCTGATCGTCGCCAACTGGGACACGATCGTCGGCGCCACAAAGGCCGCGTGGGATTGGGTCTGGGGAAAGCTGAAATGGGTCGGAGAAACGATCCTTCAATTCTTCCTGAATTGGACGATCGTCGGCCTGATCATCAAGCATTGGGATTCGATCAAGAGTGGCACCGTGAGCGCCTGGAACGCCACGGTCGATTGGGTCAAGGGCATCCCGGGCCGTATCGTCGACTTCTTCCTAAACTGGACCTTGATCGGCCTGATAATCCGGCATTGGGATTCCATCAAGACGGGAACCGTCCGCAAGGCGGGCGAAATGCTCGACTACGTTCGCGGACTGCCGGGGTCGATCGCGAGCTACTTCGGCAACTTCGGCACCATGCTCTACGACCAGGGCCGCGACCTGATTTACGGGCTGTGGAACGGCATTAAGGGCATGGGATCGTGGCTGCGCTCGACCCTGATGTCTTGGGCCAAGAATCTGATTCCCGGACCCATTGCGAAAGCCCTCGGAATTCATTCTCCGTCGCGGCTCATGCGAGACAAGATCGGCCGCTTCATTCCCGCGGGAATCGTCGAGGGCATCAAAGCGGGTTCGCCCGCCGTCGCCCGGTCGATGCGCAACCTCGTGCAGGTGCCGGCCGGTCCACAGCTCGCCACCGCAGGGGCGCCCGCGGGCGGGGGCGCCTCGGCCGGTGGTTGGGGGCCGACCGTCCATATCGAGAACTGGCACGGCGGCGAGCAGTCCCCCGAGCAGAACGCGACCGCGCTCGCGTGGCACATGAAGGCAAGGGGGTGACATGGCCTCCGGTGATCGCGTCCGCAGGCCCGGACACATCCAGATCGGCGAGCTGCTGCTCGGCCCCGGCACCCCGTACGGGTGGGAGTCACTCTCAGGGTGGGAAGACTCCCCCGGGCTGGATTCGGGCACCGTGCCCCGGTCGGACAGCCACGGGGCCTACCCCGGGCGGCTGCTCGCGCAGGCACGGACGATCACGCTCGACGGCCTCGCGATCCGGACCGAGCCAGGACGGATGGGGGCCGCGGTCCGCGAGCTGTCGGCCACAACCGCGCTCGGCGACGCCGAGCTGCCGCTCGTCGTCCAGCTCGACGACTCCCCGCCCCTGCTGGTGTGGGCAAGGTGCCTGCGACGAGCGATACCGGTCGGGGCGGGCGGGTACGCCCTCGGTCTCGTCACCGGGGGCGCGCTGCAATTCGAGGCCACCGACCCGCGGCGGCACGGCGTGATCGAGCAGCAGGCCGAGACCGCCCTGCCCTCCCCCGAGCCCGGTCTCGACTGGCAGTTGACCCCGGGCCCCGAGCGGTTGCTGTACCCGCTCAACTTCGGCGCCCCCGGCAGCACGGGAGCGCTCCGCACAGTGAACGAGGGCGACGCCCCCGCCCACCCGGTCATCACCTTCCGAGGGCCGGTCTCGCTGCCTTCGCTGACCGGCATCCGCACCGGCGAGGTAATCGAGTACGACATCGACCTCGCCGCCGACGACACGCTGACCATCGACACGCGCGAGGGCACCGTGACCCTGAACGGCAGCACGTCACGGCTCTACACCGCGACCGCGCGCAGCGTGCCCGAGCCCCTGTTCACCCTTCCGCCGGGCGCGACGTCGCTCGTCTTCCGTGCGGCCCCCGGCTCCACCGACCCTCGCGCCTCGTGCGAGGTCCGGTGGAGGTCGGCCTACTGGTAAGGAGGACCCCCTTGACGGTGCGCGCCGGATGGCTGCTCTCCGCAGGACAGACCCGCGAGGACACGCGCCTTGTCCCCCTCGGCGTCATGGCGCCCGAGTCCGCCATGACCACTCGCGACGGCGTGATCGCCGGCGGCGACGCGCTCAAGGCGACCGGCACCGCGGCCATGCAGGTGCAGATCGGCGTCGGCCGCGCCCTGGTGCAAGGCACGGACACCCAAGGCGCCTACCCGGTGGCCGTGACCGCGCCCGAGACGCTGACCGTCGCCGACGGAAACGCCCAGTACACACGCATCGACGCCGTGATCATTCGGGTGTACGACGAGCTGCACGACAACAGCGACAAGACCCTCGCCCGCCTCGAAATCGTCCAGGGCGCCGCCAATGCGACGCCGAGCCCGCCCTCGCTCCCCTCGGCCGCGCTGCGGCTGTGGGAAATCACGGTGCCCGCAGGCACGAGTGCGGGCACCGGCGGGATCACATGGGGCTCGGCGCTCGTCGACCGGCGCCGCTTCACCGCGGCGTACGGGGGGATCATCCCGCGCGGGTACGGGTTGTCGTTCTCCGGCGCCTACCCGGGCCAGTACCGCGACAACGGCAGCAGCCTTGACCGGTGGGACGGCTCGGCGTGGCAGACCCTCGATCCCGTGGTCGGTTGGACGGCGCCGGCCTTGGCCAGCGGCTACACCAACGCGGGCAACTCGCAGGGCTCGCTCAGGTATCGCCGGATCATGCTCGGCGGCGTTCCTCACCTCCAGTGGCGCGGCGGCATCTCGTGGGCGACGAACGCCTCGCCGCCCAACTCCGGGCAGCCTCTCGCCGCACCCCTTCCCGCCACGGCCCGCCCCGCGCTGCACACCTCGGCCTCGATCGCGGCCGGCGGCGTGCCGATCAAGGTCGATGCGCAGACGAACGGACATCTCAAGCTGATCGGGAACCCCGGCCTCACGACGTGGGCCGCCATGTCCGGCCTGATCTACCCGCTCGACGCGTAGGGGGTGACCGTTGGCCTTCCCCACGTACAGGGTGGTTCTCTGCGACCTGCGCAGCGACCAGGTGCTCGACGTCCTACCGATCACCGACGTGTCGCTCGACGACTACATCGGCAAGGCGGGCGCCGCCTCGGCCACGATCCCCCTGCCGAACCGAGCCGTCGCCGCCCGTGCCCGCGCCGCGGTCGAACCGGGGCGTACGGCCGTATGGATCGAGCGCGGCTCGGAAATCTGGTGGGGCGGTGTGCTGTGGACCGCCTCGCTCACGAGCAACAGCCGCGGGTTTCTCGGCCTACAGGTGCAGGCGGGCGGGTGGGCGTCGTACCTCGATCACCGCGCAATCCTCCACACCCAAGAAGCCCTGCAAGTTGATCAGTTCGACCTTGTGCGAGGGCTGCTCGACTATGCCGCGAGCCTCCCCGGCGGCGACATCGGAATCGAGCACGACGCCGAGCAGCTCTCGGGCGTGCTGCGGGACCGGACCTTTCGCCGGTATGACGTTCCGCGCATCCGGGAGGTGATCGACCAACTCGCCTCGGTCGAGGGCGGGTTCGAGTGGCGGATCGCGAGCTACCGCGACCCGGGCAGCGGCCGACGGATCAAACGCTTGCAGCTCGGCGCCCCGGTCATCCGGACGGGGGCGAGTGAGGTGGTCCTCGACCACCCGGGCCCGATCCTCTCGTACGGGTGGCCCATCGACGCCACTGTGCAGGCGAACGTGTGGCAGTCCCGGGGCGCGAGCGACAACCGCAACCAGACGAAAGAATCGCTGCCGATCATGTCCGATCTGCTCGAAGCAACCGAGCAGCTCGCAGCCGGATGGCCGCGGCTGGACGGCACCAGCGATTACAGCACCGTGACCGAGCAGAGCACCCTCGACGCACATGCACGCGCCGACCTGGCCGCCGCACTGCACCCGCAGACAATCCCCGAGATCACGGTCGCGCTCGACCGCACACCGCTCTCTCCCGCCCTGCTCGGCGCCACCGTCCGCGTACGCATACGCGATCTGTGGTGGGCCGAGGGCCTCGACCGCCGGTACCGCGTGGTGGGCCTCGCGATCTCCCCGCCGGTCCGGGGCCGCCCCGAGACCGCCAAACTCAGCTTGGAGTCCGCCTAGTGGCAGCGATCCCCCTTGACCTACTCGACCGCATCCGCGCTCTTGAGCGCGAGGTGCGCACCCTCGCCGGCCGCGCGCAGATCAGACCCGCGCTGAACGAAATCACGTCCGGGCTCGTCAAGATCGCCGAGGGCGGCTCGCTCGAAGTGTGGTCACCGTCCGGGACCGGCCTGTTCCGGGTGGGGTCGTTCGGGCCGTACTTCAACCATCCCGACAAGACCTCTCAGCAAGGGTTCTGGATGAACCGCGAGGACGGAACCCTTGCGCTCTCCATCCTCGCGTGGCCGAGTGCCGAGCTCGGCGGCGCCGGTACTCAATCCATCAGCCTGTGGGACCGCGAGGGGAACATCGTCCTCAGCGACGACACCACGAGCGGCCGGTTCCTCGGCGCCCCCGCCCTGCCGCTGCCCTTTCAACGGCTCGCCGTTGACAACGTGATCACGTCCTCGTCGTTCCTGAACGTCTGGTTCGCCACCGTGCAGGCGCACAACCCCGTCGCCTCGATCGAGCTGGAATTCGGCGCGGGCGGGGGCAGCACCTGCGAGGTGGTCGTGCAGTACCGGACCGGCGGCGAAACGGGGTGGTCGAACGTCGCCACCCTCAGCGTGACCGCACCCGCGCAAGAGGTCGCGTGGAAGACCGAATGGGTCACCTTCCCGCTGCACCGCGCGACCTTCGAGCACCTGGTGTTCTTCCGCGTGCAGGTTCGCCAGAAGTCCGGCACGAGCGGCGTGATCTGCAACCTGCTCGGCGCCTTCACCCGCCGCTGCTACTCCAAAGACGACATCCCCGACCCCCCGCCGCAGGGCCTCGCCGCCCGTGCCGCGGTCGCCGCGGTCGACACCGGGCTACCCGAGACAGACGCGAGCCCGGGGCAGGGCGCCGACTACCCGTACGTGCCACCACCGCCGCCCCCAGAGGCAGCCTCCGGCATCACCGAGGCCGAGCAGCCCAAGAGCCCGTCCGCCGCGCCGGGCCTCCACACCATCGACGATTAGGAGGCTTTCTCTGCTGCCCCCGTCCATACCGACCGTCACCGTCCGGGCGCGCTTCCTCGCCCCCGACGGCACCCCCCTGTCGGGCTCGCTGATCTTCCGAGCTCCCGCACAACTCACCTTCCCCACGGCCGATGTCATCCTCGGCGGCCCTGTCGTCGCACAGCTCGACGCGCAGGGCGGGATCGAGGTCACCCTGCCCGCCACCGACTCACCCGACATGGACCCCGGCGGGTGGGCCTACGTCGTGACCGAGCAGCTCTCGGGAATCCCGATCGGCCGCTCTTACAACGTGCTGCTTCCCAAGGTGCAGCCCGAGGTCGACCTCGCCGACATCGCCCCCACGGACCCGAGCAAGCCGAACTTTGTCGGAGTTCCCGGGCCCAAGGGGGACACCGGAGAGACTGGCGCCCCCGGCTCCCGCATCTACACCGGGGCCGCCGCACCCGCGGCCGGCCTCGGTACCGACGGCGACATGTACGTGCGGTACGAATCGACGACCGTCCTCGGGCTCACCTCGACCACGGTCTCGACGTGGCAGCGCACCGCAGGCTTGTGGGGGCAGTTCGGCGGCGACGTCCGAGGTTCCGCCCTGTACCTGAACGCTGGCAGCACGCCGAGCACCGGCACCCGCGCCGGCGACGTTCTGCTGCGCACGGACACAGGCGATCTGTTCCAGAACACCGGAACCGGCTGGGGCACCTCCCGCGGCAACGTCCGCGGCCCGAAAGGAGACAAGGGCGATACCGGCCTTACCGGTAGCGTCGGCCCGGGGGGCGTGGTCCAGTCGGTCAACGGCAAGTCGGCCGCCGCGATCACGCTCACTCCGGCGGACCTCGGGGCGCTCGCCGCGAGTGCGGCCGGCACCGCCGGCGGTGTCGCCACCCTCGGCGCCGACGGCAAGGTACTTGCCGCGCAACTCCCTGCGAGCTCGGGTGGCGCGGTCGCCTCGGTCAACGGCAAAACGGGGACGGTCGTCCTCGTCGCGGCCGACGTCGGCGCGCTCGACCAGGCCGCGGCCGATGCACGCTACGTGCAGCCGTCCGGCATTCCGGTGACCTCGGTCGCGGGAAAGACCGGGACAGTCGCCCTCGTCGCCGCGGACGTCGGCGCCGAAGCCGCGGGTACTGCCGTCCTGCTCAGTGGAAGCCAGACCGTCGCCGGCGCCAAGACCTTTTCGAGCGTGCCGTCGAGCTCGGCCCCACCGACAGCCGACAACCACCTCGCCCGCAAGGGCTACGTCGACTCCCTCGGCGGGGGCGAGTTCCGAGCCAGCGACCTCGGTTTGCTCACGTGGGCATTCGACCCCGTCCTCGGCCACTCCGCCCCGCTCTACCCCGGGTCGGGCCCGATCAGGGTCACCGCCGTCTACCTGCGGTCGGCCGCGTCCGTCGGCAAGATCGTGTGGCACTTCGGCGGGTACGCCGGCGGCTTGACGAGTGGGTCATGGGCCGCGCTCTACAACTCCGCCGGGACCAGGGTCGCGCAGACCGCCGATCTTTCGACCGCAGGAACCGAGCCCGCCGAGGTCCACACGTCCGGCGGCGCAACCGTATCGGTCCCGCTGACCGCGGCTTACTCCGCCGCGGCCGGTCTGTACTACGTCGCGTGGCGATTCCAGTACAACACCGGCACCGGCGACGGCCCCATGATGCTCGTCGCCGAGTCGAGTTTCAGCGCGCCCCCCAACGTGTTCGGGCTGAACAACGTCCGCCGCTTCGGTTCCTACGCGACCGGCGCCGCGACCGCCCCGGCCTCGCTCACCCTCACCTCGATGGAGAACGGGTCAAACAGGTTCTGGACCGGCTTGGCCGCCTAGCCCGTCCGCCCCCATTTCCACGCCCCGCGCCCGATGTGGCCCGGGGCTTTTTCTATGCCCGGAGGGCCCTTTGAAGTTCGTCAGTCGCGCCCAGTGGGGCGCCCGCCCCTCCCGCTACGCGCTCGCCTACATCGGCAGCACCCGCGGGGTGAAGATTCATTACGAGGGGTCGCCCGTACCGGCCTCCCTCTCCCGCCCGGAGAACCACGGCCAGTGCGCCGGCAGGGTCCGAGCGATTCAGGCGAGCCACCTCGCCAACCGAGAAGAGGACTACTCCGACATCGCGTACTCGGCGATGGTCTGCCCGCACGGCTATGTCTACGAGGGCCGCGGCGCGCACCGCCGGACCGGTGCGAACGGGTCTGCGTCGCTGAACTCCAACCACTACGCGGTGTGCGCCATGGTCGGCGACGAGGGACTCACCACGCCCACCGACGCACAGCTCGACGGCCTGCGCGACGCGATCGAATGGCTGCGCGAGGACGGCGACGCCGGCGCCGAAATCAAGGGCCACCGCGACGGTTACGCGACCGCGTGCCCGGGACCGGCTCTGTACTCGTGGGTGCAGCGCGGCGCACCGCGCCCGGGTGGGAGTGGGGGCGGTAACTCGACCTCGCAGTTCGAGCCCTTCCCGGGCGTCGGGTGGTTCAAGGGCGAACCCCGATCGTCGATCATCACCGCCATGGGCCGACGCCTCGTCGCGGTCGGGTGCAGCCGGTACTCGCAGGGTCCCGGACCCCAGTGGACCGAGTCCGACCGGCAGTCCTACGCCGCGTGGCAGCGCAGCCTCGGCTACTCCGGCGACGACGCCGACGGGTGGCCCGGCCCCACCTCGTGGGCCGCGCTCAAGGTCCCCAACGCCTGATCACTCCCCCGCGCCCGCCCGCCGACCGCGGGCGTGCGCTCTTTCCCCAACCTGTGGACAGAAGAGAGGTACACCCATGACCGATGCAACTCGCCGCACCGTCCGTACCGTGGTGCAGACCGTGCTCGCCCTCGCGGCCGGACTCCCCCTGATCATCGACGCCTCGGGCATCCCGCAGACCGCGGCTGGCGTCGGCCTGGCCCTCGCCGTCGCGGGTGGCGTAACCCGGGTGATGGCGCTTCCGGTCGTCGAGAACCTGCTGCCCGGATGGCTGCGCAGCGCGCCCGGCGCCGACGCCGAGTTGATCGCCCTCGACCGCACCCGGGACGGGCGCCCGTGACCGACCCGACCCCGGGCGATGTCGCCCTAGAACTCGAAAGGCTGCGGGCGACCGTCGAGACCGGGTTCGCCCGTCTCGACGGGGCGCTCGCCCTGCTCGTGCAGCGTTCCGATCAGCTCGACACCCGCCTCGCCGATCACGAGCAGCGGCTCGACGCACTCGAACGGTCCCGATGGCCGTTGCCGAGCGTCCTCGCTCTGGTCGCCGTTCTCGGGGTCGCGCTGACCCTCTGGCAGCTCGCCAACCGCTGACGCCCCCGCCCCCGTGACCGGCTTTGGACCGGTCACGGGGGCGGGTGTTTTGCGTCGGCTGTCTTTCTAGGCGGCGGCGACCAGTTCCCGGGCGCGCTCGTTGAAGTCGGCGACGAGCCGGTGAGTACCAAACGGCTCCATCTGGCGCTGCAAGTCCTGTACCGCCTCGACGCACCGCGAGCTCTTCACCTGACCCGACAGCGTCAGGGTTCGCACTCCGGCGGCGTGCGCGGCTTCAAGGTCTCCCCGTTGCAGGTGGGAGACGGCGAGCGCGGCCTGCGACATCGCACCTCGGCGGGCTCGCCGCTGCTTGCGAGCATGGTCGATGGACTGGCGGGCGTGCTCTTCGGCGGCGTCGGATTCCTTGAGGTCGCGGAACGTGTTCGCGTGCTCGCCGTGGAGGTACGCGGGGTCGATGAACGCCGCCCACTCCGGCTCGTTCTGGAGTTGCACGCGGTTGTACGCAGCCTCGGACTCGGTCACTGCGCGAGTCGCTGCCGTCTTGTCTCCGAGCTTCGCCAGGGCCCGAGCTTCGAGGGCCCACAGGTCGGCCAAGCAGGCAGCCGACGCGCTCTTGCCGAGCCCTGCTCGGCCAGCCTGAGCCAACCGTCGGCCCTCAGTCGGGTTGCCGAGCAGCGTCGCTTGGTCAGCCATGCCGGCGAGGACGTGGGCGCCGAGTGCGGCGTTCCCGGATTCCTCCGCGAGGCGGAGCGACTGGATCAAGTACCGCTGTGCCGTTCCGTGCTCCCCGTTGTCGTAGCTCATCCACCCGAGAAGGTAGGTCTGCTCGGCCGCCGCCTCGCAGAGCGCCCGGCGAACGTCTTCCGCGTGCGTGCGACGCAGCAGCGGATAGACGTGCTGGTTCATGTACTGCGCCAAGATCAGGCGGCCCGATCCGCCGCCTTGCAGCACGTCCATCTTCTGAAACTCGCCGAACATGTTCTTCACGGCGGTTACGTCTTCCAGCCGGACACGTGGCCCCGGCTCGGGCTGCTGGTCAAGCGTGTTGAGTAGCCAGTCTCGCGACGGCCCAACAGCGGCGACGGCGGCAAAGGGCGCCGCTGCCAGGAACTTACGACGGTCCACGTCGGCCCTCCCCAAATCGGCAACGGCTTCAACCGTAACGGCGAACGAGGGGTTGTAGACGATGGAGCGGTCGGCGATGCCGCCCTCGGGAAAGCCCAAGTCGTAGGTAGTGACGCGGAATCCGACCTGCCCAGAGATGACGTCGGCAATGATCTCGGGCACCGGCGGGCGAGGCTGGAGCCCGTTCAACCAACGACGCACGGCGGTTGCGTCCGGCTGGATATGCGGCTGCCCCCATACCTGAGCTGCGGTTTTGATCCGGCGAGCAAGCTCCTTGTTGCTCATGCCGGATCGTTCCAGCCACCTCGCGAGGTCAGTGTTCGGCGACGTCATGCTAGGTACCTACCCCTCCGAGAGGTGCGCTATTTCAAGTGCCACCCTTTGCCACCCACGCTGACGGTACCCCCGCTGTCGGCTTGCCGGTTGCCTAAGTGCTCGAACCAACGGCGCAGGCAAGGGGGTTGAACTCATGCCGAGATCGGTGGCGCAGCGGTTCCCGCGTGCAGTCGGCGCGGTATCCGAGGCGCGTTCCTTCTTAGGTGGCGTGCTGGAGGAGTGGGCGATCTCCGACCGCTCCGACGACGCGGTGCTCTGCCTGTCCGAGCTTGCGACCAACGCGGTTCGCCACGCCGCACGCGGTGATTTCGTCGTCGAGGTCTCTCTCGACGACTGCCGTCTGCGTGTCGAGGTGCACGACGCAGGGGCGGGGGCTCCCCGCCTCGGGCGGCCGAGTGATGACGACACGGATGGGCGAGGGCTGCTGATCGTGTGGTCACTGGCGGACGGATGGGGGGTGGAGCCGCACCACCCGTGCGGCAAGACCGTATGGACGGAGTTCAAGACGCAGGGACGCGAGACACCAATCGGCGTGATCCCATGCTGATCGAGAGCGTGCCCACACCGACGGCCGGCCTGCTGGCCTCGCTCGGCGTTTGGTTCTGGATTGATCTCACCGAGGTTGGTCACGTCGCGTTTCTTCTGCTGGCTCATCCGCCCATTCGTCGGGAAGGCGAGTCGCCGGCAGTCATCGAGGGCCGTATGCGCGGGCTCGCCTCGGCTTTGGAACTCGGCCACCCCTCAGCGCAACTTCCCGACATCGGGCCTCGACTCGCCGTCCACGGGCGATACGCGGTGCTGAGTCTCAACGGCTGCCAGACCGCGGTTTACGTCCCGGTGAGCACCGAGTGGTCGAGATTCGTCACGGCCGGCGCCCCGGTTGCCGTAGCAGTCGGGTTCGACCCTCTGCTACCACGCACGCCGTTCGATGCCGTCCGACCGTACGTGTCGGACGGGGCGCAGCGCGGACGGCTCTTCCTCGGCAAGACCCGGGCCGAGCCCTCCCGGAAGTTCATCGGAGTGGGTGGTCCGCCCGTCTGACGCCGACGGACCAACTCCCACCGCTACATCCAAAGACCCGACGGCCGCGGACACGACCGCCGGGCAGCGACGCCAACAGCTAACAAGGAGCTGATGACGACACATGCGCGACTTTATCGCCTGCCTCTGGATCTGGTTAGGGCCGGGCATCTGCCGGACCCTCTGCACCGCGCGTCGGCGCTTATCTGACTGCCGCCGGCGCCCGGTGCCATCCCCGCGCCTCGCCTCGGTCCTCCCGCCGCCCCCGGCCTATGCCCGCAGGCCGCTCCCTTCCCACGTACGGGCCCGGCTGGCGCCGATCGACGGACACGCCTACTTCCTGCGACCGTACGTGCGGCCCCCAGTCCCGGTGGTGCACCGTGGATAGGTCCGCCGTACTTGAGCGGTGCGGACTCTGCGAGGCACTCGTGCCGCACGACGAGGTCGAGTCGGGGACGTTCGTTTGGTTCGATGAGGACGAACACGAGCAGGTCTCGAAACGCCGCTCTTGCCGGGATGCGGCTGCTTGCTTCCTCCGAACCAAAGCCCCGGATGCATGGGAGCGCCTCGGGGGCTCATTGCCAGTGGGCGTCGAACCTCCACCGGGCGCCCGGGTGATCCAATGCACCTCCTGCAACGTCGCGGCCCGCGTAGACGATCTCGTCATCGCCCGGGAACTCGACGACATCGACGACGTCTGGTTCTCCTCCGTCGTCTGCACGGATGAAGACGCCTGTTACGACCGACAGGTGCTCTACCCGTACCGGCCGGAACTCCCCGAGTAAACCTCGTCCGGGCGGTCGGTCGACCGCGCCCCCACCGTCCGGACACTGCTTCACCCCTCGCCGCATTGCGGCGCCCATGGCGACCATCCGGGTCAGGGTCGCACCAGCACTCCCGTGTCGGGGCCGGCTCGTCGCCTCCCCGACACGGGGAACCGCCTCGGCGCGGCCTTGTCGCCGCGCCGAGGAGAGCGCACCGTATGGCAACTCACAGCATGTGACCGTTAATCAGAGAGCAGGAGATGCAATGACCACCGCAGTTGCACCGTGGGGGACCACGCGCTTAGCGCTGTACCCCAGCATCACCGCAGTACCGTACGTCCGTACGGAGATCGACCCGGACACCCAGACGACCCGCTACTTCGACGCGAACGACAACCGTGTCGAGATGGGTGGGCACGGCACCGGAACGGCCACGGCCAACCAGACCTCGACGTCCTCCGACGGCGGGGGCCCCAACCCGCCCCCGCCCGCCGACTCCGACCTCACCGACGACAGCGACTCGGACTGACATGACCGACGCACCGGTTCTCGTCGTCACCGCGCTCGGTGACATCACGGCGGATCTGGTGATGGAAGAGCTGTACGGCCGGGGCATCCCGGCCGTACGGCTCGACCCCGCCGCCGACTTCCCCCATACGGCCAGCATGAGTGCTCGGATCGAACGGGGCGCCTTCACCGGGGATCTCACCACCTCGACTCGGCACCTCGACCTATCCGGCGTCCGTTCTGTGTACTGGCGCCGCCCAAGCCCCTTCAGCAACCCGCAGGCGGCCGAGACTCCCGAGCAGCGGTTCGGGGTTGAGCAATCGCGCAGCGGCTACCTAGGTGCGCTGACTGCACTTCCCGGGGCCCTGCACGTGAACCACCCCTCACGGAACCGCGACGCCGAGAACAAGGCACTACAGCTCGCCACCGCGGCCCGCCTCGGCTTCACGCTCCCCGACACCTTGATCACAAACGTGCCGGCAGATGCCCGGAAGTTCGCGGGCGACCACGGACCCGTGATCTACAAGCCCATTCACCGCGTGCACCTCGCCGGCGAGGACGGACGGAACCGAACCGTCTGGGTGCGCACCGTTCAAGCGGACGAGCTCGACGACTCGATCGCCCTCTGCCCCCATCTCTTCCAAGCCTGCGTCCCAAAGATCGCCGACATTCGTCTCGCCGCCGTCGGGGATGACGCGTTCGCGACCCGGATCGACACCGCCGGCGATCACCTCGATTGGCGCCAGGACCAAACCCTGATCACCTGCTCCCCGATCGCGGTCCCCTGTTCAGTTCGCGAAGCTGTGCGCGCGTTCCTTCATGCGTTCGGGCTCAGCTTCGGCGCTTTCGACTTCACCCTTGACGCCGACGGTCGATGGTGGTTCCTCGAATGCAACCCGAATGGGCAGTGGGCGTTCGTCGACGAGCCGACAACCCGTGCCATCGCGAGCGCACTCGCCGACACCCTCCAGAAGGGCGACACCGCATGACCACTGAGATCGCCGCCGCGCTGCGGCTCCGACTCGTCGAGCAGCTCGTCGCCGACGGCCTGCTGCACGACCCCGAGGTGCGACGGGCGGCTGAGATCGTTCCGCGCGAGGTGTTCCTCGGACCCGCGATCTACAAGCCAAGCAGCCCCCCGGGGGTCACGGTCTGGACGCCCACCCGCCGAGATGACACCCCCACCGAGGAGTGGCTGCGTCTCACCTATCAGGATCAGACGTGGGTGACGCAGCTCGACGGAGTGCTCGCCGAGGACGCCACCGGTCCCGTGACCGGAGGCAGCCCGACGTCATCCTCGACCCTGCCGGGCGTCGTGCTCTGGATGATCGAGCAGGCGGGTGTCGCCCGAGGTAAGCGCGTGCTGATCATCGGGGCCGGAACGGGCCTTTCGACCGCCTACGCCTGCGAGGTGGCAGGCGAGGAGAACGTCACCTCGGTCGAGACCGACCCCGCCGCGGCGGAGCGCGCTCGGAAGGCGCTCGCCGAGGCGGGATACGCTCCGACGCTCGTCACGGCCGATGGCCTGCGCGGGTACCCCGAGCGGGCCCCGTACGACATCGTGATCGCGTTCTGTTCCATGCGGCACATTCCCTACGGCCTGCTACAACAGATCGAAACCGGGGGAACGCTGCTCGTCACCCTGTCCGGCTGGAGCGTCGCCCATGGTCTTGTCCGCCTCTCGGTCGAGGGGAACGGCGTCGCGGAAGGCCGCTTCCTGCCCGGGTACACCTCATTCATGATCGCCCGCCCCCATGACCGGCCGCCGCACGGGCCGTTCGAGCTGCTGCCCGGAGAGGAGCGGCCGAGCCGGATCGACCCTGCCCTGCTCGATGACTGGACGGGCCGGTTCGTCGGACAGCTCGCCGCCCCCTCGGCCGAGCGCCTCGGCATGGGCGCCGAGCAGATCCTGCTCGACGTGGCCACTGGTTCGCAGGCACGGACTCGACCGGCAGCCGACGGGAAAGGCTGGATCGCGGTCCAGCGTGGGCCGCTCAACCTGTGGACCTCCATCGAGGACGCAATCATGGAGTGGCAGAGCTACGGCTCGCCGCACCTCAGCGACTTCGGAGTGACGATCACCCCAGACACTCAAAAGGTCTGGCTCGACGTGCCTCACGGATCAAGCTGGACGCTGCCCATCTGAGCCCCCGGGATTCCCCCCGCCCGCCGGCGTACTCGCCCGGCGGGCGGAGCCATGCCGTCACTCGGTTCCGGATGGCGCCTCGGCCGCGACGCCGAGGTGCCGGTGCAGGTGGGCGCGTGCGACCCGGTACTGCCGTCCGTGGCGCAGCAACGGGACGGGGTACTTCCCACATCGGGCAAGGGTGTATCCCGTTGTCCGGCCGAGCAGTAGTGCCCTGTTCGCCGTGTCCAGCGTGACCGCGACCGGCAGAGCCATCAGTTCCTCGTGTGTCATCCCCTGCTCTTCGTCGCCCATTCGGCCCCCTCGTTGCGTCCGGCGCACAGGCTCTGACCTGGCCAACCGGCATTGCTGGTTGAGATCAACAACGTAACGACAATGATTGACATTGTGCAACAGGCAAAGTTAGCTGTGCTGTATGCACAATCACCTCACGGCAAGCGACACCATCGGCGATCAGGTGCGCCAGCACCGAGACCGCCTCAAGATGACCCGCGAGCGGCTCGCCGCCGAGTGCGCCCGTCTCGGCGCCAACGAGCTCACCTATGCGGCGCTCGTCAGCATCGAGTCGGGCCGACGAAAGCCCGATGGGCGCCGACGCCGTGAGGTGACGGTCGACGAGCTCCTCGTGCTCGGCCTCGCCCTCGCGGTCCCTCCCCTGCTGCTCGCCCTCCCCGTTGGGAGCGACGAGACCGTGCCCACGGTTCCGGCCGCCGACCCGCGCCCGCCGCACACCGTGTGGCGGTGGTGGACGGGCGAGGAGACGCCCACACTCTCGGGCCCGACCAACGGCCGGTACTACACCGAGCCCCGGTCAATCACCGAGAGCGGTCCGAGGTGGTCCGCCGCGTGGGCTCAAGCGGCGTACACCGCCTCCCTGTACCCCGAGTTCGAGCGCCGTCGGTTCGCCGTCGACAAGGCGCACCGACGCGCCATGAGGGCGGGCGACGAACCCGTGCGAGACAAGGAGCGTGCCACCGACACCCGACAGGACTACTTCGAACACCTTGAACAACTCGCCTACCACATCGACGAGATGACCCGAGCAGGTCTTACGGTCCCCCGCCTACCAGCGATTTGGATCGAGGACATGAAGGGGCTCGCCATGCTCGACAACCCCGACTCGGTAACACCGGAGGAAGACGACTAGATGAGCGGACAGATCACGAAGCGCTGCGGATGCCGCGACGCGGTAACCGACAAGCAGCTCGGCGCCGCCTGCCCCAAGCTCTCGCAGCGAACACACGGCATATTCAGCTTGGTTCTTGAGCTGCCAGTCCGAGAGGACGGCACCCGCCGGCGCTTCCGCCGCATGGGCTACAAGACCAAGACCGACGCGACGGCGGACATGACGGCGCTCGCCGCGCTGCTCGACATCGCCGACAGGAAGACCGACCCCGACGGGCGCCGCCGGATCGCCGACCTGCTCGAAACGGTCTCGGCGACTGGGGAGGACATCCCCGACTATGACGAGACCAAGAGGAGGTTCGCGACCGGGCAGTCACTGACCCAGCACATGACCGTCGCCGAGTGGCTCGACCTGTGGCTCGCCGGAAAGAAGGCGCTCCGCAAGAGCGGCGCGGACCGGTACGAGGTCGACCTGCGGTGCCACCTGAAACCCCGGATCGGGCACATCCGCCTCGACCGCCTCACGGTGCAGCACCTCGACGGCATGTTCGAAGGGATCGCCGAGACCAACGAGGAGATCCTCGAAGCGAACGTGATGCGGCGCACGGCCGTTGACGAGCTTAAAGCGATCCCGTGGAAGGGGCAGGAGAACCGCGCGCGACGGAAGGCGCTCAAAGCCGCCATCGAGGCTATGCCGCCATTCCGCCGGGTGACCAACCCCGCGACTCAGAAGCACATCCGCGACACCCTGCGCGCCGCTCTGAACGTCGCGATCGGGCGCGGGGCGGTCACCTTCAACCCCGCCTCATACGTCGAGCTGCCGACCGTACAGCGCCCCAAGGCGCTCGTCTGGACGGCCGAGCGGGTCGAGGAGTGGCTGCGGACGGGCGTCCGGCCCTCGGCGGTCATGGTCTGGACTCCCGAGCAGGCCGGGCAGTTCCTCGACTTCCTCGCGGACACGAAACAGCGCCTGTACGGCGTGTTCCACCTGATCACGTTCCGGGGCCTGCGCCGCGGCGAGGCGTGCGGCGTCCGCAAGGCCGACTATGCCCGTGCGTCCCGGCTGATGACCATCGCGACACAGCTCGTGCAGGACGGATGGGAGGTAAGGGAGAGCGCGCCGAAGACCAACGCAGGCGAGCGCGTGATCTCGATCGACGACTACACAGACGAGATTCTCGAAGCCGAGGGCGTGCGCCAGGACGTCGACCGGATCGCGTGGGGCGAGGCATGGGTCGAGTCGGGCCGGCTGTTCACCCGCGAAAACGGGGAGTGGATTCACCCGGGGTGGCTGACCGACCAGTTCGAGAAGCTCGTCGAGCTCGCTGGACTCCCGCCGATCCGACTGCACGACCTGCGACACGTCGCCGCCTCGCTCATGCTCGCCGCCGGCGTCGACATCAAGATCGTGTCCGAGACCCTCGGCCACAGTGAGACCCGTGTCACGCACGACATCTATCAGTCCGTCATGCCCAAGCAGGCGGCCGACGCCGCCGAGGCAACCGCCGCCATGGTGCCGCGTGGCGGGGCTCGTCGGCCCGCACCGGAACCCGATCCGGACCCGGCCGAGCCCACCGTCGAGCAGGCGGCGCAGTCGGTTCTCGATCAGCTCGTCGCGCAGATTGCTGGCGCGGCCGAGCAGGAAGGTCGCCCAGTGGAGGAGCTCGCGCGGTTGGCTCTGGCCCACCTCGCCGCGCGCACGGCCGAGGTTCCGGAACCGGATGGCCTCACGACGGCCTCACATGAGGGTGCGAAGATCATCGCGTTCCGCCCCCGCTTGGTCGGGGCATAAGAAAAACCCCAGGTCACGGCGAGTGAGTCCTAGGGTTCTTCTAGAGCCGCCTTCGGGATTCGAACCCGAGACCTACGCATTACGAGTGCGTTGCTCTGGCCAACTGAGCTAAGGCGGCACCGCTGGGAAGACAAGAATTCCCTCGGAGGGAGGCTCTCATCAGCAGCGGCGCCAAGTCTACAGGGTTAAACCCGGTGCCCCGAACCGGGGCGGCCGGGCGGGGTCAGCAGCGCTTGCCGTCCGCCGGGGGCTGGCCCTGGAGGAGGTAGCGGTTGATCGCCGTGTCGATGCATTCGCTGCCGCGGCCGTACGCGGTGTGGCCGTCCCCGTCGTACGTGAGGAGCGTGCCCGACTCCAGCTGGCCGGCCAGGGACTGGGCCCACTTGTACGGGGTCGCCGGGTCGCGGGTCGTGCCGACCACCACGATCGGGGCCGCGCCCGCCGCCTTCAGGGGCTTCGCCGCGCCCGTGGCCTTCACCGGCCAGTACGCGCAGTTCAGGGAGGCCCAGGCCAGCCCGGCGCCGAAGACCGGGGAGGCCTTCTCGAAGGAGGGCAGCGCGGCGTCCACCGCGTCGGGGCCGCTGAAGGCCGGCGGCTGGTCCAGGCAGTTCACGGCGGCGTTGGCGTACATGAGGTTCGCGTACGAGCCGTCCGCCTCGCGCTCGTAGTAGCTGTCGGCGAGGGCCAGCAGGCCGGCGCCGTCGCCGTCCATCGCGGCGGCCAGGGCCTCGCGCAGCTGCGGCCAGGCGCTCTCGTCGTACAGGGCCGCGATCACGCCCGTCGTCGCGAGGGCCTCGCCCAGCGGGCGGGCCGGGTCGCCCGACGGGACCGGCTGGGCGTCGACCTTGCGGAAGAACTCCTTCAGGCGCTGCGCCACCGCCTCCGGGCTCCCTTGGCCCAGCGGGCAGTCGGGCTGCTTCGCGCAGTCCTTCGCGAAGGAGCGGAAGGCGGTCTCGAAGCCCGCCGTCTGGTCGCGGTTCAGGTCGAGGGACGACCGGGTCGGGTCCATCGCGCCGTCCAGGACCAGCCGGCCCACACGGCCCGGGAAGAGGTCCGCGTACGTGGCGCCGAGGAAGGTGCCGTACGAGGCTCCGACGTAGTTCAGCTTCTCGTCGCCCAGGACCGCGCGGAGCATGTCCATGTCCCGGGCGGCGTCCACGGTGGAGACGTGCGGCAGGACCCGCTTCGAGCGGGTCTCGCAGCCCGCCGCGAACTCCTCGAACGCGGCCACCAGCTTCGCGCGCTCCGCCGGATCGTCCGGGGTCTGGTCCACCTGGGTGAAGCGGTCCATCGCCGGGCCGGTCAGGCACTCGACCGGGCTGCTGCGGGCCACCCCGCGCGGGTCGAAGGAGACCATGTCGTACTGGGCGCGCACGGCGGCCGGGTAGCCGATGCCCGCGTACGCCTGGAGGTAGCCGATGCCGGAACCGCCGGGGCCGCCCGGGTTGACCACCAGGGAGCCCAGCCGCTTGCCCGGCCCGGTGGCCGGCCGGCGGGCCACGGCGAGCTCGACGTCCTGCCCGGAGCCGGGATCCGCGTAGTCCAGCGGCGCCTTCATGGTGGAGCACTGGAAGCCGGGGACACCGCAGTCGCGCCAATTCAGCTTCTGGTCGTAGTACGGGCGCAGGGCGTCCGGGACGGTGGTGGGCTCGGCCGAGGCGGCCGGCTCCGGACCCCCGGAGGTGCATCCGGAGACCAGCAGCCCGGCGGCTGCGATCACGGTTCCGGCGGTACGCAGCAGGCGCCTGGTGTCCATGCCGCGAGCCTACGTGCTGGCGACGGGCCCCGTCCGGCGCGCGGGACCCGGGCGGTCGTCCCCCGACCGGGCACTGACCGGGCGCCCCGTACGGACGGGGCCCCCGCAGCGTCCCGCCGGGACCGCTCGTACGGGTGAACCGGGGTCGTGTACCGGCTCGCGGACGGTCAGCCCGCGCGGAGCGCCATCGTCATGGCCTCCACCGCGAGCAGCGGCGCCACGTTCCGGTCGAGGGCCTGCCGGCAGGCGATCACCGCCTCGATGCGCCGCAGCGTGCGCTCGGGGCCGGAGGCGCGGGCGATCCGGTCGAGGTCCGGCCGTATGTCCTCATTGGCGATGGCCACCGCCGAGCCGAGCTGGAGGGCCAGCACGTCCCGGTAGAAGCCGGTGAGGTCGGTCAGGGCGAGGTCGAGGCTGTCGCGCTGGGTCCTCGTGCGGCGGCGCTTCTGGCGGTCCTCCAGCTCCTTCATCACCCCGGCGGTGCCGCGGGGCAGCCGGCCGCCCGCGCCCGCTCCGGCGCCGAGCGCGGCCCTCAGCTCCTCGGTCTCCTTGGTGTCGACCTCCTCCGCGACCTGCTTGGCGTCCTCCGCGGCGGCGTCGACCAGCTCCTGCGCGGCCTTCAGGCAGCCGCCCACGTCGTCCACGCGGAGCGGGAGCCTGAGGACGGCGGCGCGGCGGGACCGGGCGGCCTCGTCGGTGGCGAGCCTGCGGGCCCGGTCGATGTGGCCCTGCGTCGCGCGGGCGGCGGCCGCCGCCGCGGCCGGCTCCACGCCGTCCCGGCGCACCAGGAGGTCGGCCACCGCCGCCACGGACGGGGTGGTCAGGGTCAGGTGCCGGCAGCGGGAGCGGATCGTGGGCAGCACGTCCTCCAGGGAGGGCGCGCACAGCAGCCACACCGTCCGCGGAGCGGGCTCCTCCACGGCCTTGAGGAGGACGTTGCCCGCGCCCTCGGTGAGCCGGTCGGCGTCTTCCAGGACGATGACCTGCCAGCGCCCCACGGCGGGCGAGAGCTGGGCCCGGCGGACCAGGTCGCGGGTCTCCTTCACGCCGATGGACAGCAGGTCGGTGCGTACGATCTCCACGTCGGCGTGGGTCCCGGCCATGGTGGTGTGGCAGCCGTCGCAGAATCCGCAGCCCGGTTCACCGCCGAGGGCGCGGTCCGGGCTGACGCACTGGAGGGCCGCCGCGAAGGCGCGGGCGGCGGTGGCCCGGCCGGAGCCGGGCGGGCCGGTGAACAGCCAGGCGTGGGTCATCTTGGACGCGGGCGGCGGCGGGGTCCCCTGCGCGGCGGCCGTGACGAGGGCGTCGGCGTCCCGGGCGGCGGCGGCCAGCTGCGTCTGCACGCGCTCCTGACCCACCAGGTCTTCCCACACGGGCATGCCGCCCACCGCCTTTCACTCTCCGTCGACACTGCCTGCTCACATTGTGGCGCCCGCCACTGACAATCCCCGCCCGCGGTCACTTTCCGTGAACCGCGCGCCCCGTCAGCGGCGGCGGCGCGGCCTGCCCCGCCCGTCGGCGTCGTCCTGGCCGTCCTCGTCGTCCGGGCGCGGGCCCAGCAGCTCGTCCGCCAGGGTCGGCAGGTCGTCCATCGGGGTCGCCTCCGCCCAGTCGGACGGGGCCCGGCGCTGCCGGCCGTCGTCGCCGACCACGGGGAGCTCGCGGGTCACGTCGTTCCCGGAGTCCCGGAAGATGCCCGGCGGCACCCGGTCCGCCGGGGCCTCCTGCGAGTGGGGGGCCGTCGGCCGCTCCGCCGGACGGGTACGCCCCGACGGGGCCGACCGGACCTGGTCCCCCGCGGGTCCATCAGGCCGCACGGGCGGCAGCACGGCCGTCTCGTCCACGGGACGCGGGGCGCGCGGGTCGATCTTGGGTACCGGAACGGTCTGGGTCACGTCGTCGGGCTGCACGAACCGCCGGACCACCGGGGTCTCGACCGTGACGGCCTCGTCCGGCAGCGGCTCCTTGCGCATCACGACCTTCGGCGCGGGCTCCTCGGACGCTGCGGCCGGAGCAGTGGCCGCCGAAGCCCTGGCGGCCGATGCGGCAGCCGCGGCGGCCGCCGACGCCTCCGCGAGCCGACGCGCCTCCTCCGCCCGCAGCAGGGCCTCCTCGGCACGCCGCTGCTTCTCCAGCCGCCGCTCGTCGGCCTCGGCACGCAGCCGGGCCTCCTCCGCTTCCTGGAGCCGGATCCGCTCCCGTTCGGCGGCGCGGGCCTTCTGCTCGGCCTCGGCACGCAGCCGCTCGGCCTCCGCCCGGGCCCGGGCCTCCTCCTCGGCGCGCAGCCGCTCCTCCTCCGCGCGGCGGGCCGCCTCGGCCTCGGCGCGCAGCCGGGCCTCCTCGGCCTCCCGGGCCAGGCGGGCCTCCTCCTCGGCGCGCAGCCGGGCTTCCTCCGCCTTGCGCGCGGCCTCTTCCTCGGCCTTGCGGCGGGCCTCCTCCTCCGCGAGCCTGCGGGCCTCGATCTGCGCGGCCACCTCGGCCTCGGAGAGCGGGAGCATCCGGTCCAGGCGGTGGCGTACGACGGTGGTCACCGAGCCGGGGTCCTGCCCGGCGTCGACCACGAGGTAGCGCCCGGGGTCGGCCGCGGCGAGCGTCAGGAACCCGGCCCGCACCCGCTGGTGGAACTCGGTCGGCTCGGACTCCAGCCGGTCCGGTGCCTCCGTGAACCGCTCCCGGGCGGTCTCCGGGGACACGTCGAGCAGCACGGTCAGGTTCGGCACGAGTCCGCCGGTGGCCCAGCGGGAGATACGGGCGATCTCGGTCGGGGACAGGTCGCGCCCGGCCCCCTGGTAGGCCACCGAGGAGTCGATGTAGCGGTCGGTGATGACCACCGCGCCGCGCTCCAGGGCGGGCCTGACCAGCGAGTCCACGTGCTCCGCGCGGTCGGCGGCGTACAGCAGGGCCTCGGCGCGGTTCGACAGCCCGGCGGAGGAGATGTCCAGCAGGATCGAGCGGAGCCGCTTGCCGACCGGGGTGGCACCCGGCTCGCGGGTCACGACGACCTCGTGGCCCTTGCCCCGTATCCAGTCGGCCAGGGCCTGCACCTGGGTGGACTTGCCGGCCCCGTCGCCGCCCTCCAGGGCGATGAAGAACCCGGTCGCGGGCGGGGCCTGTGCGGGCTCCCCGCCGCGCAGCGCCTCGCGCAGGTCGCGGCGCAGCGGCACGCCGCCCCGGTCGTCGGCCTTGGCCAGGACCACCGCCGCGACGGGCAGCAGCAGCGCGCCGGCCAGCATCAGTGCGTAGCCGGCGCCGCCGTACGAGTGGCCGACCTGCCCGCCGCCGAGGCGGTGCGGGCCGATCGCCGCGGCCAGCAGCGGGGCGGCGACCGCCCCGAGGGCGACCGCCACGCGGACCACGGCCTGGAGGTGCTCGGTGACCCTGGCCCGGCGGAACTCCTCGGTCTCCTGGTCGAGCAGGGTGTGCCCGGTGTTGGCCGCCACGCCCGCGGCGGTGCCCGCGAGCAGCGCCAGGAACAGCACGGTCGCCGTGTCGGAGACCAGCCCGGTCAGCAGCAGCGCCAGCCCGGCCACGGCCATGGCCAGGGCCAGCAGCCGGCGCCGGGACAGCCCGGGCAGCACCTTCCCGGCCTGTGTGGCGCGGATCCCCAGGGCGGTGCCGCCGACGAGGGCGAGCACCAGCAGGGCGTACGCGGCCGGGCCGCCGCCCAGGTCGAAGGCGTGCAGCACGGAGACGGACGCGGCGAAGGCGACCGCTCCGGCGACGGCGGCGCAGGCCGCCACGAGCAGCCGGACCGCGCCCGTACGGCCCTTCTCGGGCCGGTCGCCCGCCCTGGGGGCCCGCAGGCCCTCCAGCGGGGAACGCGGCCTCGGGGTCTTCACGGCCGGCAGCGTCAGCGGGACGAGCAGCGAGACGGACGCGGCGAACAGGCCGGCGGCCACGTACGAGCCCAGCGCCGCCTGGTTCGCGGCGAACCAGTCCACGCCCAGGCCCAGCGCCCGCCCTATCAGCGTCGCGGCGAGCAGCGCGGCGGCCGCCACGGGCATCGCCGCGAAGGCGGTGCGCAGCGAGAGCCGCCGCAGGGCGTCGAGGTGGTCGGGGAGGGGCCGTACGGTCGCCCCCTCCGGCGGCGGCGCCGGCAGCAGCGCGGGCGCGGCGCTCTCCTTGGCCAGCGTCCACACCCGCTCGGCGGCGCCGGAGACGAACACGGTGGCCAGCAGCGCGGTCGTGGCGTGCGCCGGGATCCAGTCGAGCCACAGCGGGGCGACGACGAACAGCCCGATCCGCAGCGCGTCGGCGGCGACCATCGTCCAGCGGCGGTCCAGCTTGCCGCCGGGGGCCGTGAGCTGGGCCAGCGGCCCGAGCAGGACCGCGCCGAACAGGACGGTGGCGAGGACGCGCACCGCGAAGACGGAGGCGACGGCGAAGGCCGCGCCCCGGTAGCCGCCGCCGAACAGGCCCTCGGGGCCGGCGGTGACGGCCGCCTGGAGGGTCAGCAGCACCAGGACCAGCAGGGCGAGGGCGTCGCCGATGCCGCTCACCAGCTGGGCGCTCCACAGCCGGCGCAGCCCGGGTGTGCGCAGCAGGGCGCGCACCGCTCGCTCGCGGGAGTCCGCGGCCAGGGCTTCGTCGTAGGTGGGCTTCTCGGAGTCGGTCACGACCGTCGGCTGCTCGGCTCGCGTCATCCGCCCAGCCTATCCGCTGCGCTTGGCCGTTGCGGGGGCCTGTGGACGACGCCGGGTGTGACCCGGCACCCACCTTCCGGGCTGCGCCCCGGGCCCGCGGGGTGGGCCGCTGTGCGGTGCGGGATCCCCTACCCGCCCTTCCACCGTTCCCAGGGGCTCCGCCCCTGGCCCCGTTGCGCTCAAACTCCCCCTGCTACCGCTGGGAGGTGCCCCCAGCGCGGGCCGGAATCTTCGCTGCGTGAGATCCAGCCCCGCCGGCGTCTGAGGCGCGGGGGTCCGGGGGCGGGGCGGGGAGCAGTCCGCGCAGCGGTGTCCCCGGCCCCGACCCCAGAGCCGTCGGCTACTCGTCCGCCGGGGCGGACGCGGCGGCCTTCTTCGCCGCCGCCGTCGTCTTCTTCGCAGCCGTCGTCTTCTTGGCGGCCGCCGTCGTCTTCTTCGCCGCGGCGGTCTTCGTCGCGGCGGCCTTCTTCGCCGGGGCCTTCTTGGCCGGCGCCTTCTTCGCGGGTGCCTTCTTCGCGGTCTTCTTCGCCGGCCCCTTGGCCCGCTTCTCCGCGAGCAGCTCGTAGCCCCGCTCCGGCGTGATCGTCTCGACGTCGTCGTCCCGCCGCAGCGTCGCGTTCGTCTCGCCGTCCGTCACGTACGGCCCGAAGCGGCCGTCCTTGACCACCACCGGCTTCTCGCTCACCGGGTCGGTGCCCAGCTCCTTCAGCGGCGGCTTGGCCGCGGCCCGGCCCCGCTGCTTCGGCTGCGCGTAGATCGCCAGGGCCTCGTCCAGGGTGATCGAGAACAGCTGGTCCTCGGTCTCCAGGGAGCGCGAGTCCGTGCCCTTCTTCAGGTACGGGCCGTAGCGGCCGTTCTGGGCCGTGATCTCCACGCCCTCCGCGTCGGCGCCGACCACGCGCGGCAGCGACATCAGCCTGAGGGCGTCCTCCAGGGTGACCGTGTCCAGGGACATCGACTTGAAGAGCGAGGCCGTCCGCGGCTTGACCGCGTTCTTGCCGGTCTTCGGCGTGCCCTCGGGCAGGATCTCCGTCACGTACGGCCCGTAGCGGCCGTCCTTGGCGACGATCTGGTTGCCGCTCACCGGGTCGGCGCCCAGCTCGAACTCGCCGCTCGGCTTCGCGAACAGCTCCTGCGCGTACTCGACCGTCAGCTCGTCCGGAGCCAGGTCGTCCGGCACGTCGGCCCGCTGGTGGCCCTCCGCGTCCTTCTCGCCCCGCTCCACGTACGGCCCGTAGCGGCCGACGCGCAGCACGATGCCGTCGCCGACCGGGAAGGAGGAGATCTCCCGGGCGTCGATCGCGCCGAGGTCCGTGACCAGCTCCTTCAGGCCGCCGAGGTGGTCGCCGTCGGCCGGTACGACCTCCGAGGCGTCCTCCGAGCCGAAGTAGAACCGCTTCAGCCACGGCACGGACTGGGCCTCGCCCCGCGCGATGCGGTCGAGGTCGTCCTCCATCTTGGCGGTGAAGTCGTAGTCGACGAGCCGGCCGAAGTGCGTCTCCAGCAGGTTCACCACGGCGAACGACAGGAAGGACGGCACGAGGGCCGTGCCCTTCTTGAAGACGTAGCCGCGGTCGAGGATCGTGCCGATGATCGACGCGTACGTCGACGGGCGGCCGATCTCCCGCTCTTCCAGCTCCTTGACCAGCGAGGCCTCGGTGTAGCGGGCCGGCGGCTTGGTGGAGTGGCCGTCGGCCGTGATCTCCTCGGCCGTCAGCGCGTCGCCCTCGGCGACCTGCGGCAGCCGCCGCTCGCGGTCGTCGAGCTCGGCGTTCGGGTCGTCCGCGCCCTCGACGTACGCCTTCATGAAGCCGTGGAAGGTGATCGTCTTGCCGGAGGCGCTGAACTCGGCGTCCCGCCCGTCCGACGCCCGGCCGCCGATCTTCACGGTCACCGAGTTGCCGGTCGCGTCCTTCATCTGGGAGGCGACGGTCCGCTTCCAGATGAGCTCGTACAGGCGGAACTGGTCGCCGGTCAGGCCCGTCTCGGCGGGGGTGCGGAAACGATCACCCGAAGGCCGGATCGCCTCGTGCGCCTCTTGGGCGTTCTTGACCTTGCCCGCGTAGACGCGCGGCTTCTCCGGCAGGTAGTCGGCGCCGTAGAGCTGGGTGACCTGCGCCCGCGCCGCCGACACCGCGGTGTCGGAGAGCGTGGTGGAGTCCGTACGCATGTAGGTGATGAAGCCGTTCTCGTACAGCTTCTGCGCCACCTGCATCGTCGCCTTCGCACCGAAGCCCAGCTTGCGCGAGGCCTCCTGCTGGAGCGTCGTCGTGCGGAAGGGGGCGTACGGGGAGCGGCGGTACGGCTTGGACTCGACCGAACGGACGGCGAACGAGGTCTCGGCCAGCGCGGCGGCCAGCGCCCGGGCGTTCGCCTCGTCGAGGTGCAGCACCTCGCTCTTGAGCTGCCCGTTCGCGCCGAAGTCACGGCCCTGCGCGACGCGCTTGCCGTCCACCGTGTTCAGGCGGGCGACCAGGGTCGACGGGTCGGAGGCGTCACCGGCGCGGCCGGTGGAGAAGGTGCCGGTCAGGTCCCAGTACTCGGCGGAGCGGAAGGCGATGCGCTCGCGCTCGCGCTCGACGACGAGGCGGGTGGCGACGGACTGGACGCGGCCGGCCGACAGGCGCGGCATGACCTTCTTCCACAGGACCGGCGAGACCTCGTAACCGTAGAGGCGGTCGAGGATGCGGCGGGTCTCCTGGGCGTCGACCATCCGCTGGTTCAGCTCGCGCGGGTTGGCGACGGCGTCGCGGATCGCGTCCTTGGTGATCTCGTGGAAGACCATCCGGTGGACGGGGACCTTGGGCTTGAGGACTTCCTGGAGGTGCCACGCGATGGCTTCGCCCTCGCGGTCCTCATCGGTGGCGAGGAAGAGTTCGTCGGACTCGGCGAGCAGGTCCTTGAGCTTCCTGACCTGCGCCTTCTTGTCCGCGTTGACCACGTAGATCGGTGCGAAGTCGTGCTCGACGTCCACGCCGAGACGGCGGACCTCGCCGGTGTACTTGTCGGGGACCTCGGCCGCGCCGTTCGGGAGGTCGCGGATGTGCCCGACGCTCGCCTCGACGACGTATCCCGGGCCGAGGTAGCCCTTGATCGTCTTCGCCTTGGCAGGGGACTCGACGATGACGAGTCGGCGGCCGCCCTTTGCGGTCTCGCTAGTCGGGGACAACTTGGCTCTTCTCTCCGGTCGGCACGGTCGGCACTCGGTCGCGGTACGACGACGCTGCGGAGTGTGACGGTACAACCCGCCCCCGTGTCAAACGGCACAAGCCCGCAACGGCCACTCGAACGGTAACCCGACAAGTGCCATTTCTGCCGCCCGGATGCCGCGCCGGGGCCCTCCCGGTCACCGGGCAGGGTGGCTCGGGGGCCGTCTGGCCCCGCACCCGCACCGGTCGCGACGTCGGGTTTCACACCCTGGTGGAGAACGTCGGCGGTGTCCGCTTCAGAAGCGCTGGAGGCACCAGGCGCCGAGGGCCAGCGAGCCCGCGCCGGCCAGTACGGCCAGCGGTACGGCCACGACGGGGCGCACGCCTTCGGCCACCGGCGCCCGGTGCCTGGCGCGCGCCCCCGTCCAGACCAGCAGAGCGGCTCCGAACAGCAGGAACACGGCTGCCGCGAAGATCGCCGGACCGCGTTCCATGCCGTTCCCCTTTCCCCCGGGCCGCTCGGGGATCCCCCCGGATCCCCCGCTGCCCGGGAGCCTGCCACCCGAGGGGGTACAGCAGGCGAACCCCGGGTTACATCACGGCGCCGACAGCCGCCGGCTACTGGGCGGGGCCCTGCACCGGCTCCAGGAACCCCTGCTCGACCAGCATCCGGATCGCCTCCGGGGTCCGGTCCCGCAGGACGACCGGATCCTCTTCCACCAGCTGAGCGATCGCGTCCAGGATCCGGCCCGCGCTGAGTGAGCCGTCACACACTCCGGCGAAGCCGGCGCCGACCGTGTCCACCTTGGTGGCGCGGCGCATCCCCCGGTTCTGCCGGAGCACCACGTGCTCCGGATCCTCCGCGCCCGGCGCGCCGACCTGCTCCTGGACGACCTCCGCGGTCAGCTGGAAGTACCCCGCCAACAGGGCCGCGTCGTCGTGGTCGCGCAGGTAGTCCTGGCGGGCGAAGTGCGCGAGGACCGCCTCGCCGAGCGGCTGCTCCACCGAGTGCGGCCACTCCTCGACCACGATCGAGGGCTCGGCCGCGTCGGTACGGCGCAGGGTGATCCAGCCGAAGCCGACGGCCTTGGTCTTGCGGGCGTCGAACTCGTCGAGCCAGTCCTCGTACCTCGCCGCGTACTCGGCCGGATCCGTGCGGTGGTCGCCCGCGTCGCGCAGCCACAGCTCCGCGTACTGCGTCACGTCCTGCACGTCACGCTGCACGATCCAGGCGTCGCAGCCGCGCGGCACCCAGGAGCGGACCCGATCGCGCCAGTCCTCCCCCTCCACGTGCTGCCAGTTGCCGAGGAACTGCGCGTACCCGCCCGGGTTGAGGTGGGCCCCCGCCTGCTGGACCAGCGTCCGGCACAGGTCGTCGCCGCCCATGCCGCCGTCCCGGTACGTGAGCCGGGCGCCGGGCGAGATCACGAAGGGCGGGTTCGACACGATCAGGTCGTACGCGGTGTCGCCCACGGGTTCGAACAGCGAGCCCGCCAGCAGTTCGGCCTCCGGCGCCCCGGAGAGGGCCAGCGTCAGACGGGTGAACTCCAGGGCGCGCGGGTTGACGTCGGTCGCCGTGACCCGGGTGGCGTGCTGGGCGGCGTGCAGCGCCTGGATCCCGGATCCGGTGCCGAGGTCGAGGGCCGAGCCGACGGGAACGGGCACGGTGATTCCGGCCAGGGTCGTGGAGGCGCCCCCGACGCCGAGCACCACGCCCTCCTCTCGGCTGCCGATCCCGCCGGCGCCGCCGACGGCGCAGCCGAGGTCCGAGACGATGAACCAGTCCTCGCCGTCGGGGCCGCCGTACGGGCGTACGTCGACGGTCGCGTGCACCTCGTCGCCCTCCCAGCGCAGCCAGCCGTCGGCGATGGCGGCCTCGACGGGCAGCGCGGCGGCCGCGTGCACGTACGGCTCGGGCTGCTGGAGCAGGAACAGCCGGATCAGGCTCGCGAGCGCGTCGTCGCCCGCGACGCGGGTGGCGCGCAGGGCGGGGACCGTCTCGCTGCGGGCCAGCGCGGCGTAGGCGGGGGCGCCGAGCAGGTCGAGCAGTCCGTCGGCGGTGAACCCCGCGGCGAGGAACGCCTCGCGGAGCTCGGCGGCGTGGTCGGGCGTGGGAAGGCTGGTGGTACTCACCCGACCATTGTGGCCGCTGGGGCCGACATTCCGTACGAGCCCCGGCGCGCGACGGGCGGCCGGATCCGATCGGGATCCCGGCCGCCCGGACCGGGCGGGGCGCGGGGCGCTTGGAACGCGGAGGTCAGTCCTCCTAGGGCGCCGTGACCTGGCAGCCCTTCTGGCTGTAGATCACCTTCAGGCCGGTCGAGTTGAGCTTCTCCTTGGCCGCCGTCTCGTTGGCCGCGACCTCGGTGAGTCCGCCGGCGATCCCCTGGAGGCCCTCCGCGAACTTGCTCTGGTCCTTCGGGTCGAGCCCGTCGATCTTCGTCTTGAGATCGGTGTAGCTCTTGGAGATCTCCCCGTAGCTCTTGACCACGGAATCCGCCGCGGCCTTGCCGTCCTTGACGGGTGGTTCACCCTCCGCCGTCAGGGTGCCGCCCATGCTCTTGTAGGCGTCGGAGAGGGTCTGGAAGGCGGCAGAGTCGGTCTTCTGCACCTCCTCGGGCTTGCTGCTCGTGGAGGCGACGCGCTTCAGCTCGTCGTTGGTCGTCTTGATCTTGGTGAGCTCTGGCTCCCACTTGTCGCAGACCTTCTTGGCCCAGGCGTCGGCCTTCTTGTCGCCGTCGTCCCCGCCGTCGCCGCAGCCGGACAGGACGAGCATCAGTACCGCACCGCCGGACACCGCGGCCGCAAGCTTCTTGTTCACCGGATTGGTCCCTTCGAAGGCTCTCGGCCGGAAGATACACGCCCGCCATCAGCGCACGCACAAAGGCGGACAGACGACGCGTCAGTCCGCGCCGCCCGTCCGCCGTTCGGGCGCATCTTCGAGCCGGTCGGTCCGCGGGGGCCGCGGGAGCCGGGCTCAGGGGCCCTGGAGCGTCAGGAGACCACCGCCGGATCGGCCGGCTGGGCCACCCGCTCCGCGTTCGTGCTCCCGCCGTCCTCGCCGACGGCGATGCCGCGGCGCTTGGAGACGTACACCGCGCCGACGATCACCGTGAGCGCGACCACCGCGACGACGGCCCGCACGGCCGCGCTGGTGTCCGGGCCGTAGCTGAACTGCACGACCGCGGGGGCGATCAGCAGGGCCACCAGGTTCATGACCTTCAGCAGCGGGTTGATGGCCGGTCCGGCGGTGTCCTTGAACGGGTCCCCGACGGTGTCGCCGATGACGACCGCGGCGTGGGCCTCGCTGCCCTTGCCGCCGTGGTGGCCGTCCTCGACCAGCTTCTTCGCGTTGTCCCACGCACCCCCGGAGTTGGCGAGGAAGACCGCCATCAGGGTGCCGGTGCCGATGGCACCCGCCAGGAAGGAGCCGAGCGCGCCGACGCCGAGGGTGAAGCCGACCGCGATCGGGGTGAGCACGGCGAGCAGGCCGGGCGTGGCGAGCTCCCGCAGCGCGTCCTTGGTGCAGATGTCGACCACGCGGCCGTACTCGGGCTTCTCCGAGTAGTCCATGATCCCCGGGTGCTCGCGGAACTGGCGGCGCACCTCGTAGACGACGGCCCCCGCGGAGCGGGACACGGCGTTGATGGCCAGGCCCGAGAACAGGAACACCACCGCCGCGCCCAGGATCAGGCCGACCAGGTTGTTGGGCTGGGCGATGTCGAGGCTGAGGTTCATCTCCCCGGCCTTGGCGCCGACTTCCTTGACCGCGCCCGTGATGGCGTCGTTGTACGAGCCGAAGAGCGCGGCGGCGGCCAGGACGGCGGTGGCGATGGCGATGCCCTTGGTGATGGCCTTGGTGGTGTTGCCGACCGCGTCCAGGTCGGTGAGGACCTGGGCTCCGGCGCCCTCGACGTCGCCGGACATCTCGGCGATGCCCTGGGCGTTGTCGGAGACGGGGCCGAAGGTGTCCATCGCGACGATGACGCCGACGGTGGTCAGCAGGCCGGTGCCGGCCAGGGCGACCGCGAACAGCGCCAGCATGATCGACGTGCCGCCGAGCAGGAAGGCCCCGTAGACCCCGAGGCCGATGAGGAGCGCCGTGTAGACGGCGGACTCCAGGCCGACGGAGATGCCCGCGAGGATCACGGTGGCGGGACCGGTCAGCGAGGACTTGCCGATGTCCCGGACGGGACGGCGGTTGGTCTCGGTGAAGTAGCCCGTCAGCTGCTGGATCAGGGCCGCGAGCACGATGCCGATGGCGACGGCGACCACGGCGAGGATGCGCGGGTCCCCGGCGTGGTTGGAGATCGCGGCGTCCTCGACGCCGACGAGCTCCTTGTAGGTGGCCGGCAGGTAGCTGTAGACCGCGATCGCGACGAGCACGAGGGAGATCACGGCGGAGATGAAGAAGCCGCGGTTGATCGCGGTCATGCCACTGCGGTCGGACCGGCGCGGCGCGACCGCGAAGATGCCGATCATGGCGGTGATCACACCGATGGCGGGCACGATCAGCGGGAAGGCCAGGCCCAGGTCGCCGAAGGCGGCCTTGCCGAGGATGAGCGCGGCCACGAGGGTGACGGCGTAGGACTCGAAGAGGTCGGCCGCCATCCCCGCGCAGTCGCCGACGTTGTCGCCCACATTGTCGGCGATGGTCGCGGCATTGCGCGGATCGTCCTCCGGAATGCCCTGCTCGACCTTGCCGACCAGGTCGGCGCCGACGTCGGCGGCCTTGGTGAAGATGCCGCCGCCCACGCGCATGAACATCGCGATCAGGGCGGCGCCGAGGCCGAAGCCCTCCAGGACCTTGGGGGCGTCGGCGGCGTAGACCAGGACGACGCAGGAGGCGCCGAGCAGGCCCAGGCCGACCGTGAACATGCCGACGACGCCACCGGTGCGGAAGGCGATCTTCATGGCCTTGTGGGCCACGTCGGTCAGGTCCTTGGCGGGTTCGCCCTCGGCGGGGGTGGCCTCGCGGGCGGCCGCGGCGACGCGGACGTTGGCGCGGACCGCGAGGCGCATGCCGATGTAGCCGGTGGCGGCCGAGAAGATGGCGCCGACGAGGAAGAAGGCGGAACGTCCCGCCCGCTGCGTCCAGTCGTCGGCGGGGAGCAGGAAGAGCAGGAAGAAGACCACCACGGCGAAGATGCCGAGGGTGCGCAACTGGCGGCCGAGATAGGCGTTGGCGCCTTCCTGGACGGCTGCCGCGATCTTCTTCATGCTGTCGGTGCCCTCATCGGCGGCGAGGACCTGGCGGACCAGGATCTGCGCGACGACGAGCGCGGCCAGCGCGACTCCCGCGATGACGAACACGATGACGCGGTTGTCATCGGTGAGTACTGCGGCTGCCAGATCATGGGCGCGATCCGGAGCGATGGGGGTGAAGAGCCCCGTCATTCGTCCTCCTTGACGTGATGAGCTCAAGATGTGGACGGATTGTAGGGAGCGCGACCTGATCAAAACAGTGCGCGTGAAACGGAATTGGCGCGCTCTTGCTCCTCAGCAATAGATCACGTCACTCCATTACCCCCGAAAGAAGTAATGGGGCAAAGGCATTGACGATCGATCAGCGATCTAGAAGATTTCCCGGGGAAACGAAAAAGGCCCTGCTCAGCAGGGCCTTGGTAAAGATCCGAGGAATTGACGAAGATCGGAAAATAGGGCTGGGAGGGTGCTACGGAAGCTCGGGGGCCGCGGCGACGGGCCAGCTCATCCGGATCGTCCCGCCCGATTCCCCACTGGTCACCGAGACGTCGTCGACCAGCCCGCTGATCACCGCGAGCCCCATCTCGTCCTCCCCGTCCACGTCCGGGTCGAGGACGGCGGCGATGCCCGGCACCGACTCGGCGGAACCGCCGGCCGGCCCGGGCACCTCGTCGCCGACCTCGATGGAGAACGACTTCTCCTCCTCGGTCAGCACGACGCGCACGGGCGCGGTCAGGCCGTTGCTGCGGTGCAGTCCGACGGCACGCGAACAGGCCTCGCCCACGGCGAGGCGGACCTCGTCGAGGACGGCCTCCTCCACCCCCGCCCGGCGCGCCACGGCGGCCGCGACGAGGCGGGCCGTCCGAACGTGTTCGGGCTGGGCGCTGAAGCGCAGTTCAACGGTGGCCATGTGCGTCCCCCTCGGACTACGGGCGTGCCTTGACAGGGGCCCGGACCAACCATGGCCCGGTACCCCCGTTCCTCGACGGCTCCCTCGGTATCAGGAGCCGTACGTCAGTCGGTGGCCTGGACGGCGTCCTCCACCGAGGTGTGGATCGGGAACACCTTGGTCAGACCGGTGATCCGGAAGATCTTCAGGATGCGCTCCTGGTTGCAGACCAGACGCAGCGAGCCCTCGTGCGCGCGGACGCGCTTGAGGCCTCCCACGAGCACACCGAGGCCGGTGGAGTCGAGGAAGTCCACTCGCTCCATGTCGACGACCAGGTGGTAGCTGCCGTCGTTCACCAACTCCACCAACTGCTCGCGCAGCTTGGGCGCGGTATACACATCAATCTCGCCACCAACCTCTACGACCGTGCGGTCGCCGACAGTGCGAGTCGACAGGGACAGGTCCACGGATCCTCCAGCACCTTGCTATCGAGCGGCGCCCCCCAGGGGCCTCCCCACCCGAAGGTAGGGGAGGGGATCGGCTGCCGCGATGGCATTCAATCACTTACCGGCAGGCGCGCACGACGCCTTGGGACCATTGTCCCGCACGCCAGTGACACACTCGGTTCCAATGGCCAACACTCACCGCCCCGGTCCACCCACGGCACCCGCCGATCCACGACCCGCTCCCGGCACGGTCCTGGAGCGCCTGTCACGGGGGCCTTCCCGGGCTGCGCGCATCACCCATACGGAGCACTTGCCCCCTCGGGAGGGCCGTCATGCGGTCTGGCCCCATCGCATCCGAACGGATGTCGTAGCCGCGATCCGCGAGGCGGGGATCGACCATCCGTGGGAACACCAGGCCGCGGCCGCCGAGCACGCCCTGGACGGCGAGTCCGTGGTCGTCGCCACCGGAACCGCCTCCGGGAAGTCGCTGGCCTACCTGGCCCCCGTGCTGTCCGCCCTCGCGGACGGCGCCGAGGCACCGAACGGGCGGGGTGCGACGGCCCTCTACCTGGCTCCGACCAAGGCTCTGGCCGCCGACCAGCGGCGGGCCGTCCGGGAGCTGGCCGCACCCCTCAAGAACGCCGTGCGCCCGGCCGTGTACGACGGGGACACCCCCGTCGAGGAACGCGAGTGGGTGCGCCAGTACGCCAACTACGTGCTGACCAACCCCGACATGCTGCACCGGGGGATCCTGCCCTCCCATCCCCGCTGGTCCTCCTTCCTGAAGGCCCTGCGCTACGTGGTCATCGACGAGTGCCACAGCTACCGCGGGGTGTTCGGCTCCCACGTCGCCCAGGTACTGCGGCGGCTGCGCCGGCTGTGCGCCCGCTACGGCTCCGAACCCGTCTTCCTGCTGGCCTCCGCAACCGCCAGCGACCCCGCGGCCGCCGCGTCCCGGCTGACCGGCGTACCGGTCACAGAGATCACCGACGACGCCTCCCCGCGCGGCGAGGTCGTCTTCGCCCTGTGGGAGCCGCCGCTGACCGACCTCAGGGGCGAGAAGGGCGCCCCGGTGCGCCGGACCGCCACCGCCGAGACCGCCGACCTGCTGACCGACCTGGTCGTACAGGGCGTGCGGACCGTTGCCTTCGTCCGCTCCAGGCGCGGAGCCGAGCTGATCTCCGTGATCGCCAAGGAGCGGCTCGCGGCGGTGGACCGGTCCCTGCCCGGGCGTGTCGCCGCCTACCGGGGCGGCTACCTGCCCGAGGAGCGGCGGGCCCTGGAGCGGGCCCTGCACTCCGGGGAGCTGCTGGGACTGGCCGCGACCACCGCCCTGGAACTGGGCGTGGACGTGTCCGGCCTGGACGCCGTGCTGATCACCGGCTACCCGGGCACGCGGGCCTCGCTGTGGCAGCAGGCCGGGCGCGCCGGACGCTCGGGGCAGGGCGCCCTGGCCATCCTGGTCGCCCGGGACGACCCGCTGGACACCTACCTGGTCCACCACCCGGAGGCCCTGTTCCGCCAGCCGGTGGAAGCCACCGTCCTCGACCCCGACAACCCGTACGTCCTGGTCCCGCACCTGTGCGCAGCCGCCGCCGAGCTGCCCCTGACCGAAGCCGACCTGGACCTCTTCGGCCCCGCCGCGCGCGGCCTCATGCCCCAGCTGGAGGCGGCGAAACTGCTGCGGCGCCGGGCCACGGCCTGGCACTGGACCCGCCGCGAGCGGGCCTCGGACCTGACCGACATCCGCGGCGGCGGGGGCCGCCCGGTGCAGATCGTGGAGGCCTCCACCGGCCGGCTGCTGGGCACCGTCGACGAATCCGCCTCGCACACCGCCGTCCACGACGGCGCCGTCCACCTCCACCAGGGCCGCACCTACCTGGTGAAACACCTGGACCTGGAAGACTCCGCCGCCCTGGTCGAGGAGGCGAACCCGCCCTTCTCCACCACCGCGCGCGACACCACCTCCATCTCCGTCCTGGAGACCGAGACCGAGATCCCCTGGGGCGCGGCCCGGCTCTGCTTCGGCTCCGTCGAGGTCACCAACCAGGTCGTCTCCTACCTGCGCCGCAAGCTGGTCACCGGCGAGGTGCTCGGCGAGACCAAGCTCGACCTGCCGCCCCGAACCCTGCGCACCCGGGCCGTGTGGTGGACGGTGACCGAGGACCAGCTGGACGAAGCCCGGATCAGCCCGGAGATCCTCGGCGGCGCCCTGCACGCCGCCGAGCACGCCTCCATCGGCCTGCTCCCGCTGTTCGCCACCTGCGACCGCTGGGACATCGGCGGCGTCTCCGTCCCGCTGCATCCGGACACCCTGCTGCCCACGGTCTTCGTGTACGACGGCCACCCGGGCGGCGCCGGCTTCGCGGAGCGGGGCTTCCGGACGGCCAGGGCCTGGCTGACCGCCACCCGGGACGCCATTGCCGCCTGTGAGTGCGAGGCGGGCTGCCCCTCCTGCATCCAGTCCCCCAAGTGCGGCAACGGCAACGACCCCCTCCACAAGCGCGGCGCCGTACGCCTCCTCACCCGCCTCCTCTCCACGGCCCCCTGACCCCCTCCCGGAGCGGCTCCCCGGCGGGCGCACGGGCCTGCTCCCCACCGGGCTCTCCGTCGCCCCCGGCCGACCCGGAGGGGGCGCCGGGGCCGGAGGGACCGGCAGGCTCTCCGGCAGGCCCCGCAGGCCCGGCAGACCCCGCAGATCCGGCGGAGGCCTTAGGTCCGGCAGGCCCCGCAGGCCCCGCAGGCCCGGCAGGCCCGGCAGGCCCGGCAGGCCCGGCAGGCCCGGCAGGCCCGGGAGGCCCCGCAGGCCCGGCAGGCCCGGGAGGCCCGGGAGGCGGGGCCACCGGCGGCCCCGCCCGGGCGGCGGACTCGGGGGTGAAAGGTCCGGCCCTGACGCCGGCCCGGACCTCGGCCACCTCGCCGCCGACCTCGCAGGCGGCCAGCACCGCCCCCTGGGCCCCGGCCACCCGCCGGGCCGCCCCACAGGCCCGCTCGGGGCCGTGCGCCCAGGTCGCGGCCGCCGCCAGGGCCGCCAGATCGGCCGCCGCGCCCGCCCGGTGGCGGGCCACCACCGCCTGCCCGAGCAGCAGCACACCCCCGAACACCGCCACCAGCACCGCGGCCACCACGGTGGCCCACACCGTCGCGACCCCGCGGTCCCGCTCACGGCCCCACGAGCGCGGCCCCCGGACCCGTACCCCGCTCATGGCGGCGGCCCCACGCTGTCCTCCGCCAGAGCCACCGCTCGCGCCCCGAGCCGTACCGGCAGCCCGCCCGGCCCCGGCGCCGGAGCGGCCACCCGGACCCGCCACAGGTCACCGGACCGCTCCACCTCCACCTCCGCCCCCTCCGGGGCGGCCTCCCGGGCCGCGGCCACCGCCGCCTGCACCGGCTCGGACCGGGCCGCCGCCCGGGCACCCGCCCGGGCGGCGTCCACACACCGGATCTGCGCGGCCGCCGCCATCAGCGCCCACACCAGCAGCGCCGCGAACAGCACCAGAGCCGGAATGACCACAGCGGCCTCGGCCGTCACATATCCGCGATCACCGATTCCCGGCCGCTTTCGCTCAGAAGGGCACATCGAGTGCCTTCCCGATGGTCGACTGGAGTGCCGCCGACACCACGTCGCTCGTCACCACCTTGTACAGGACCGCCGCGAACGCACACGCCGCGATCGTGCCCATGGCGTATTCCGAAGTCGACATTCCCGCATCACCCCCGCGCCCCTTCAGTACCGCCCGCAACCGAATCCGGATGATCCTCATGACAACCTCCTGTGGGATTACGTTCTTGATCTGATTTCAGTTTTTGATTCCGGCGGCCCGCCCGGCGCGCGTCACCGCTGCGACAGCAGTCCCGACGCCATTCCGATCACCACCGGCGCCACCCCGACCGCGAGGAACGCGGGGAGGAAGCACAGCCCCACCGGAGCGGTGACGAGCACCGCCGCCCGTTGCGCCCGGGCGCCCGCCCGCCGGGAGCGGTCCGCCCTCAGGGCCGCCGCCAGACGGGAGACCGGCTCCGCCGCCGGCGCCCCGGTCCGCGCGGCGCGCTCCAGGCACTCCGCCAGCCCCCGGGCACCGGGTATCTCCGCCAACCTCCCCCACGCGGACCCCGGTTCGCCGCCGAGGCGCAGCTCCGCACCCGCGAGCGCCAGCCGCTCGCCCACCGGGCCGCCCAGCGACTCCCCGACCACCTCGGCCGCCTCCACGGGCCCCGCCCCCGCCGCGAGGCAGGCCGCCAGGAGATCCGCCGCGAACGGCAACTGCACCTCCGCCTCGCGCAGTTCGGGCCCGTTGGACGGCCGGGCCCGCGCGACCAGCCGCCGCACCAAGGACGCCGCGCCGGACCCGACGAGTGCCTCCGGACCCCACACCGGCCCCCGCCGCTCCGGCCCGGCCCGGAAGAGCAGCGCGGTCCTGCGCCGGACCACCCGCCGACCGAGCCTCGCCAGCACCGCCGAGGCCGGCCACCACACCAGCGCCGCCACGCACAACGCCGTCCCCAGCCTGTGGACCGCGGAACCGTCCATCACCGCTCCCCCGTGCGTACGATCCGCCGGCACCACAGCAGCCCCAGCGCCTCCAGCAGCCCGCCGGCCAGCAGGCAGCCCCACCCGACCGGGGAGTGCAGCAGCACCCGCAGAGGATCCGCTCCCAGCGCGGTGCCCATGAGCAGGCCCACCAGCGGCAGCAGCGCGAGCACCACCGTCGTGGACCTGGCCCCCGCGAGCTGGGCCCGCAGCGACTCCTCCCGGTCCCGCTCGGCCCGCAACGCCCCTTCCAGCCGGTCGAGTCCGGCCGCCAAGCCCGCTCCCCCGTCGACGGAGACCCGCCAGCAGGCCGCCATCCCGGCCAGCCCGCGCGCCCCCGGCTCACGCGCCGCCTGGTGCAGGGCCCCGGCCACGTCCCCGCCGAACGCGGCGGCGGCCAGTACCCCCGCCTCCGCCGCCCCCGGACCGCCGGGACCGGCCTCCGTGCGCCGTATCGCCACGGTCAGCGCCCTGCCCGGCTGGGCACCGGCCCGCAGCTCCCCCACGACGGCCCCGCACAGCTCCACGACCCCCGCCGCACGGGCGGCGCGCGCCCGCTCCCGGGCCCTGGCCCGCAGCCAGCGCCGCAGCAGCGGCACCGATGCCGCGCCGAGCAGCAGCGGGATCAGCGACCCGCCGGCCACGGCGACCAGCAGCCCGGCCGCCAGGCCGGCCCACTCCCGCCACCGGGCGGTCCGTACCCGCAGCGCGGCCGCCAGCCGCTGCCCGGGAGCCGGCCCGCCCGGAACCAGCGGTCCGCCCCCGGCCAGGACCAGCCGGGCCCGCCGCGGTGACCGCTCGCCGCCGGCCAGCCCCCAGGCCGCCGCCCCGGCGCAGAGCACCCCGGCGAACACCGGCACCGACCCGAGCGCCCCGGCGTTCACCGCGCGCTCCCCAGCAGCGGGGCGAGCCGCGCCCAGCCGGCCTCCCGCACGAAGCAGCGCGGCCCCCAGCGCAGTGCGGGCACGGTCACCACCAGCCCGGCCGGGTCCCGCTCCAGCACGTGCACCTCGGCCACCCGCCGCCGACCGGCCCGGTCCCGGACCAGGTGGACCACCAGGGTCAGAGCGGCCGCCAGCTGGCTGTGGAGGGCGGCCCGGTCGAGCCCGGCGGCCGTCCCGAGCGCCTCCAGCCGGGCGGGCACGTGCCCCGCCGCATTGGCGTGCACCGTGCCGCAGCCTCCTTCGTGCCCGGTGTTCAGGGCGGCGAGCAGGTCGGCCACCTCCGCACCCCGCACCTCGCCGACCACCAGCCGGTCGGGCCGCATCCGCAGGGCCTGGCGGACCAGGTCTGCGAGGGTGACCAGCCCGGCCCCCTCCTGGTTCGCGGGCCGGGTCTCCAGCCGCACCACATGGGGGTGGTCGGGGCGAAGCTCGGCGGAGTCCTCGGCGAGCACGATCCGCTCACCCGGCCCGACCAGCCCCAGCAGGGCGCTGAGCAGGGTGGTCTTCCCCGTCCCGGTCCCGCCGGAGACGAGGAACGACAGCCGGGCCTCGACCATCGCCCGCAGGAGGCGCTGTCCGCCCGGCGGCAGTGTCCCGGCGGCGACCAGCTCGTCCAGCGTGAACGCCTTGGGCCGCACCACGCGCAGCGACAGGCACGCCGATCCGACCGCCACGGGAGGCAGCACGGCGTGCAGCCGGGTGCCGTCGGGCAGGCGGGCGTCGACCCAGGGCCGGGCGTCGTCCAGCCGCCGTCCCGCGACGGCGGCCAGCCGCTGGGCCAGCCTGCGCACGGCCTCGGGGTCGGCGAAGGTCACTGGGGTCAGCTCCAGCCCGCCGCCCCGGTCCACCCACACCCGGTCCGGGGCGGCCACGAGGACGTCGGTGACGGCGGGGTCGGCGAGCAGCGGCTCCAGCGGCCCCGCGCCCACCAGCTCGGACCGCAACTCGGCTGCCACGCCCAGCACTTCCGCGTCGCCGAGGAGCCGCCCCTGTGCCCGCAGGGCCGCCGCGACCCGGGCGGGCGTGGGCTCGGCCCCGCTCTCGGCGAGGTGCTGGCGCACGGCGTCCAGCAGCACCGCGCTCATGCGGGCACCCCCTGGGCGGAGCCGAGCGCCCGCCGCCAGAAGCCGTCGCAGAAGCGGGCCAGCGTGCCCCGCGCGCCCGGGGGTTCCCCCTCGGCCACCCTCCCCGGGAGCCCCACCTCGACCGGTACCTCCCCGGCGAGCGGCGCTCCCAGCAGCCCTGCCACCGCTTCGGCGTCGAGCCCGTCGGGACAGCGGCCCCGCACGACCACGCGGACGTCCCGGGCCACCATGCGCACCCCGGCGGCCACCCGCGCCGCCGCGGCCACCGACCGCAGCTCGCCCGGCACCACCAGCAGCACGAGGTCCAGCTGGGCCAGCACCTCCGCCACGGCCTCGTCCACCCGCCGGGGCAGGTCGACCACCACGACCCCGCCCCGCCTGCGGGCGGCGGCCACGACCGACCGCATCGCGGCGGGCGGCACCACCACCCGCTCCCCGCGGTCCCAGCTCAGCACCCGCAGCGCGTGCAGCTCGGGCAGGGACTCCTCCAGCGCCCCGGCCCCGACCCGGCCGCGGGAGGCGGCGAAGTCGGGCCACCGCAGCCCCTCGGCGCTCTCGCCGCCGAGCAGCACGTCCATGCCGCCGCCGAGCGGGTCGGCGTCGATGAGGATGGTGCGCTCACCGCCCTTGGCCGCCCGGAGGGCGAGCGCGCAGGCGAGGGTGGACGCCCCGGCCCCGCCGCTGCCGCCGATCACCCCGACGGCCAGGGCGGGCCGTCCCGCGCCTTCCACGACATCGGCGATGCGGTCGACGAGCAGGCTCTCGGCGTCGGGCAGGCGCAGTACCTCCTGGGCTCCGATCTCCACGGCCCGCTGCCACACGGAGGGGTCGTCGAGGTCCCGGCCGACGAGGAACACGCCGTCCCGGCGGGGTGCTCCGCGCACCCGGCGGGCGGCGTCGTCCCCGACCAGCACCAGGGGTGCGGAATCCCATCCCGTGCCCCGCACCCCCGGGGTGCCCCCGCCACCTCCGTCGCCACCGGCTCCGCCCTGTTCCGGCACGGCGTGGTGCACGTGCGGTTCGGCGCCCGCGGCGGCGCACAGCCGCAGCAGGTCGTCGAGGAGCAGCGGGTCCTCGGTGATGATCAGCGGCCGCCCTCCACCGGGCGCGGCGCCCCCGGCGCGGCCCCGGGCCCCACCCCCACCGGCCACCACGGGTGCCTGCGCTTCACACGACTTCGATCCAGCCACGATCTCCGCCCCCTTCTCACTGCAAATCCACGAGCCGCGGACTTCGCGGCTGGAATCACGGTGGAGGGATCCGGAAAAAGAAGTGGATCTTGCTCGAAAACTGTGGACAAGAAGGCGCCTGTGAATAACTTCGCCACACCATCAGGTGAGTTCCACAGCGCTGCGGAACCACTACGCAGCGTTACGAGTCTGGAGGAGTAAAGGCCTGCGCCAGGCGGGCCCGTCGAGAAGGAAGGCCGAGATGATGGTCGCCGCAGACCGGGTGAAGGGGACGCGAACCGCGTCCGGACATGCGACGACCCCCGCCGGGGGGGAGAGCGGGGGTCGTCCCCACGGTCCGACTCGGGGGGGGAGGAGCCAGACCGGGTTAGCACGGTCGCGAACGATCCGTGACTTCCATGGTGTACCCGAGAGCCTTCTCAGGCAAACCCACGCGCCACACCTTACGCCGAATGGTGGGCGCATATGCTCGGGTCGTGGAAAATCAGCCCTTGCCGCACTCGCTGCCTCGGACCGCCGCCTTCTTCGACCTGGACAAGACGGTCATTGCGAAGTCGAGCGCCCTGACGTTCAGCAAGTCCTTCTACCGGGGCGGCCTGATCAACCGCCGCGCCGTGCTGCGGACCGCCTACACCCAGTTCATCTTCCTGGCCGGCGGCGCCGACCACGACCAGATGGAGCGGATGCGGGAGTACCTCTCCGCGCTCTGCAAGGGGTGGAACGTCCAGCAGGTCCGGGAGATCGTCGCCGAAGCGCTGCACGACCTGATCGACCCGATCATCTACGACGAGGCCGCTTCCCTCATCGAGGCCCACCACACGGCCGGCCGTGACGTGGTGATCGTGTCGAGCTCCGGCGCCGAAGTCGTCGAGCCGATCGGGGAGATGCTCGGCGCGGACCGGATCGTGGCCACCCGCATGGTGGTCGGCGAGGACGGCTGCTTCACCGGGGAGATCGAGTACTACGCCTACGGCCCCACGAAGGCGGAGGCCGTGCGCGAGCTCGCCGAGTCCGAGGGGTACGACCTCGCGCGGTGCTACGCGTACAGCGACTCGATCACCGACGTACCGATGCTGGAGGCCGTGGGGCACCCGCACGCCGTAAACCCCGACCGCGCACTGCGGCGCGAGGCAGCCGCGCGGGAGTGGCCGGTCCTGGTGTTCAACCGGCCGGTGCGGCTGAAGCAGCGCCTGCCCGGGCTGTCGATGCCGGCGCGGCCCGCCCTCGTCGCGGTCGCGGCGGTCAGCGCGGCAGCGGCCACCGCCGGGCTCGTCTGGTACGCCAGCCGCCGGCGCGCGGGCGCCTCCGCCTCCGCCTGACGCTCCCGGGGCGGGCCTCCGCCCGCCCCGCCCGCATCCCCGCGGGCAGCGCCCCGCCCCCCTTCGATGCCTCGTCGACACATCCCGACCTGGGGCGATACGGGATGTCCGGTTCGCCCTGGGTCGCCCCGGAAAGTAAAGGAATCCGGCCAGGGGTTTCGCTCGGCACCGAAGCGGAGTACAAAGGAGTCACGGCCCGCGAGACCAAAGAACATCCGAGAGGATCATCTTTAAAACGCAGTAAGGCCCACGGACCGAAGCAGGAACGCCGAGCACCCACGCGACGTCGACCCGTCGATTACGGGCCAGCCGCACCAGGCCACGGGCAAAGTTCCCGGCCTGATGGGCAACCATCGAGGACGCTTGGTAACTGGGCGTGAATGCCAGCGGCGACACCAGAGCAGTACGGTGTCGCCGCAACCCTGTGCCCGGGCCGGGCCGGTGCGCCCGACCCGACCGGAAAGGCCCAGGCCGCACCGCCCAGGCCGCGCCGCTCAGGCCGCGCCGCGCTGGAGCGCCTCGCAGACCGCGGTCGATTCGCGCACGCCGAGCTCGACCGAGCGGCCGCAGTGCCCGATCCACTCCGCCATCCCCTCCGCGGTCCCGGAGACGTACCCCTCGAACGCCTTCAGATAGGCCTCCGGCCCCTGCTCGGCGTGGCCGACCTCCGCCGGGCAGATCGCCTTCGGGTCCAGCCCGCTGTTGATCAGCACGATCCGCTCGGCCGTACGCGCCACCAGCCCGTTGTACGAGGCGAAGGGCCGCAGGGCCAGCAGCTCCCCGTGCACCACCGCGGCCGTGACCAGCGCCGGAGCGGATCCGCCCGCGATGACCAGCCGGGACAGGCCGTCCAGCCGGCCCGCGACCTCCTCGGCGCCCGGGAGGGGCAGGTCCACCAGGGGCTCGTCCACCGGCTCGCCCGCCAGCCGCGGCCGGCCGACCACGTCACCGGCCCCGTCGGCCGCCGGTCCCGTCGCCCCGCACGCCACCAGGTGCAGGCGCGCCAGCACCCGCATCGGGGACTGGCGCCAGATGCTCAGCAGCTGCCCGGCCTCCGCCGTCAGGCGCAGCGCGGCGCCCACGGTGCGCGCCTCGTCCTCCGCCCCGAAGTCGGTACGGCGGCGCACCTCCTCCAGCGCCCAGTCGGCACCGGACAGCGCGGCGCTGCCCCGGGCGCCGCGCAGGGCGGCCTCGGAGGTGATCTCGCCACTGCGCCGGCGCATCACCCGGTGCCCGTAGACGCGGTCCACGGCCTTGCGTACGGAATCCACGGACTCCGCGACCCCCGGCAGGGATCCGAGGGCCGCCAGCGGGTCAGAAGCGCTACTCATAAGTAGGGAGCCTACGCACTTCGCGCCCATAGCACCGACCCCTCCTTGGAGTGGTCTTCTTCACTCACCTTGACCACACCGCGCGACCGACCCGCTACGCTTGGTGAACATGAAGATCGCTTTCGTGGGAAAGGGCGGCAGTGGCAAGACGACGCTGTCCTCCCTCTTCATCCGCCACCTCGCAGCCAATGAGGCTCCCGTCGTCGCGGTGGACGCCGACATCAACCAGCACCTCGGGGCGGCCCTCGGGCTCACCGACGAAGAGGCCGCCGGGCTGCCCGCCCTGGGCGCGCACCTGCCCCTGATCAAGGAGTACCTGCGCGGCTCCAATCCGCGCATCGCCTCGGCCGACAGCATGATCAAGACCACGCCGCCCGGCGCCGGCTCGCGCCTGCTGCGCATCACCGAGGACAACCCGGTCTACGAGGCCTGCGCGCGCACGCTGCCGCTCGACGACGGGGATTCCGTACGGCTGATGGCGACGGGCCCCTTCACCGAATCCGATCTGGGCGTGGCCTGCTACCACTCGAAGGTCGGCGCGGTCGAGCTCTGCCTCAACCACCTGGTCGACGGCGCGGACGAGTACGTCGTCGTCGACATGACGGCCGGGTCCGACTCCTTCGCGTCCGGCATGTTCACCCGCTTCGACGTGACCTTCCTCGTCGCCGAGCCGACCCGCAAGGGCGTCTCCGTCTACCGCCAGTACAAGGAGTACGCCCGGGACTTCGGGGTGGTGCTCAAGGTGGTCGGCAACAAGGTGCAGGGCCCGGAGGACATCGAGTTCCTCCAGGACGAGGTGGGCGAGGACCTGCTCGTCACCTTCGGGCACTCCGACTGGGTGCGGGCGATGGAGCGGGGCCGCCCGGCCGCGTTCGAACTGCTGGAGGCGAGCAACCGGCTCGCGCTCCAGGCCCTCCAGGACGCGGCGGAGGACTCCTACGCGGCCCGCGACTGGGGCAGGTACACCGAGCAGATGGTGCACTTCCACCTGCGCAACGCCGAGAGCTGGGGGAACGCCAAGACCGGGGTCGACCTGGCGGACCAGGTCGACCCCGCCTTCGTCCTCCACGAGGCCCTGGTCAGCCCTCGTCCTGCGCCGCTGCCGGCTCCTCAGCCGGCTTGACCTTGTCCGCACCCGACGGGGCGGCCGGGACGGCCGGCGGCCCCGCGGTGAGGAACTTCGTCCAGCCCTCCTTCGGCGCCTCGCCGACGTCGAGGGTGCGCATCCACTCCAGCGTCTTCGGGTTCTGGGCGTCCAGCCAGTCGGCCAGCTCGCGGAAGGGCACGCACCGCACCTCCGGCTTGGTGCACATGCCCTTGATGGACTCCTCGACGGCCCGCATGTAGGTGCCGCCGTTCCACGACTCGAAGTGGTTGCCGATGATCAGCGGTGCGCGGTTGCCCTGGTAGGCCCGGTCGAAGGCCTGCCGCAGGCCGTCGCGCATCTGGTCGCCCCAGTACTGGTGCTGGGAGGGGTCGCCCTGCGTGGTCGTACCGGACTGGTTGACCATGTAGTTGTAGTCCATGCTCAGCGTGTCGAAGGCGCGTCCGGGCATGGGCACCAGCTGGAGCGGCAGGTCCCAGAGCCCGTCCGTCTTCTTGGGCCAGATCTGCTTGCTGATGCCGCTGGAGTCGTAGCGGAAGCCCATGTCCTTGGCCGCCAGCATGAAGTTCTTCTGGCCTTCGAGGCAGGGGGTGCGGGCCCCGATCAGCTCCTTGTCGTAGTCGAAGGGGAGCGGGGCCATGTTCTTCAGGCCCGCGTTCGTCTTCCAGTTCTTGACGAACGACTTGGCCTGGTTGATCTCGCTCTTCCACTCCGCCACCGACCAGGTGCCGACGCCTCCGTCGGGGCCGCAGAAGTGGCCGTTGAAGTGGGTGCCGATCTCGTTGCCCTCCAGCCAGGCCGCGCGGACCTGGGTGGCGGTGTCCTTGATGCCCTGGAGGTCGCCGAAGCCGATGTCGGACAGGCCCGAGGAGTGCTGCGGCGCGGTGTAGAGGGAACGCTTCTCCTCCGGAAGCAGGTACACACCGCTGAGGAAGTACGTCATCCGGGCGTTGTACTGCTTGCCCACCTCGCGGAAGTGCGAGAAGAGCTTCTGGCTGTCCTCGCCCGCGCCGTCCCACGAGAACACCACGAACTGCGGGGGCTTCTCACCGGGTTTCAGCTTCTGCGGCGCCTGTACGTTCGGCTGCGAGCCGGTGTAGGCCGTCGAGCCGTCGCCGATGAGGCGGTTGAGGCTGCCGGGAGCGTCCGGGGCGGCGGGGCCCTTCCTCGCACCCTGGCCCCCGTGGGCCCCGGGCTTGTCCGGCCCGGAACCGCTGCACCCGGCGGCACACAGGACCAGGGCCGTGGCGACCAGGCCGCCGGCGATCTTCTTCGTGGCGGCGATCATCCGCACACCTCTCCCTCGCAATTCCATCGCGGGACCTTTCGCGATGGAACGTCCCATGCGGTCCGCTTTTAGGAAGGTGTGACAAGCCAGACAAAATACTTATTCACTCTTGAGTGCTATTTTCTAGGCCATTTGCTCCCATTACCACCCAAGGTTCTTTACTCTCCATTACCATTCATTTACCGAGTGTTGAGACTCCCGCCGCTTCATCCCTCCTCAGAGGAGACGGGAACCCATGACAGCCACCCCAGCCGCAAACCCAGCCACAACCCCGGCCGCAAACCCGGCCCCGACGGCCACGACCGGCCCGCAGAAGCGAAGTCCGCTCAAGGACCTCCCCGCGGACCTGTCCGCGTCCGCCGCCGTCTTCCTGATCGCCCTGCCGCTCTCCCTCGGCATCGCGCTCGCCACAGGCGCCCCGCTCCAGGCGGGGCTGGTGGCCGCGGCCGTGGGCGGGATCGTGGCCGGCCGGTTCGGCGGAGCCCCTCTCCAGGTCAGCGGTCCGGCCGCCGGACTCACCGTGGTGACCGCCGAGTTGATCCAGCACTACGGCTGGCGCACCACCTGCGCCATCACCGTGCTCGCCGGCGTCTGCCAGCTCGGGCTCGCACTCCTGCGCACCGCCCGGTCGGCGCTCATGGTGAGCCCGGCGATCGTGCACGGGATGCTCGCCGGCATCGGCGTGACCATCGCGCTGGCGCAGCTGCACATCGTGCTCGGCGGCAGCCCGCAGAGCTCCGCCGTGGCCAATGTCCTCGGACTGCCCGCCCAGTTGGCCGACCCCCATCCGGCGGCGCTCGGGGTGAGCGCGCTGACGCTGTGCGTACTGCTGGGCTGGAGCAGGCTGCCCGGGCAGGTGGGCCGCGCGCTGCGCAAGGTGCCGGCCGCGCTCGCGGCCGTCGCCACCGCCACCGCGTTCGCGGCACTGGCCGGGCTCACCCTCCCCCGGGTGGACCTGCCGTCCTGGCGCAGTCACGCACTGCCCGAGCTGCCCGAGGGGCCGGTGCTCGGCCTGATCGCCGCCGTCCTGACCATCACACTGGTCGGCAGCGTGGAGTCCCTGCTCTCCTCGGTCGCCACCGACAAGCTGATCGCCTCCGAGCGCGGTACGGACAACCGCCCGCCCCGCGCCGACCTCGACCGCGAACTCCGCGGCCAGGGCGCGGCGAACATCGTCTCCGGAATGCTGGGCGGACTGCCCGTCACGGGCGTGGCCGTGCGCAGCGTGGCCAATGTGAAGTCGGGTGCCGTCAGCCGAAAATCAGCCATGTTCCACGGGCTGTGGGTGGTGCTGGCGGCGGGGCTGCTCGTCCCCGTCCTCGACCTCATCCCGCTCGCGGCGCTGGCCGCCCTGGTGATGGCCGTCGGCGTGCAGATGGTCAGCATCACGCACCTGCGTACGGTCACCCGGCACCGCGAGGTGCTGGTCTACGCGACGACCATCGCCGCCGTCGTGCTGGGCGGGGTGCTGGAGGGCGTGGCCGTCGGAATCGCGGTCGCCGTGGCGCTGTCCCTGCGCCGGCTGGCCCGGACCCGGATCACGCTGGCCGAGCTGGACGGCGTCCACCAGGTCTGCGCCCGCGGCCAGTTGACCTTCCTGGCGGTCCCCCAGCTGAGCCGGGTGCTGAGCCAGGTCCCGCACGGCGGGCACGTGGTGGTCGAGCTGGACGGCTCGTTCATGGACCACGCCGCCTACGAGGCGCTCCAGGACTGGCAGAACTCGCATCTGGCGCACGGCGGATCGCTGGAACTCACCGGTCGCGGCGGGCGGGCCCTCGCGGGCACGGGTCCGGGCGAGGAAGCGGACGCCGGTGTGGAATCGGCCAGGGACGTCGGCGCCTACGCGGGTGCGGACGCTCGCGCCGACGGGGCGCCCGGGACGCCTCAGGACCTGGACTCCGGCCCCGTGACCGGCCCGGCCCCGGGCCCCGCCTCCTCCCACGCCGATCACGGCCGGACCGGCTCCAAGTCCGGTGCGGGCGGCGGCCACCGGACCGACTCCGGGCGCGGGGCGCACCACTGCTGCCGGCCCTGGACGCCCTGGCAGAACCACTGCGACCACCGCGCGGTGCACAGCCCCGGCCTGGCGGCGGGTCCCGGCGGCGCGGTCGCGCGTACGGTCCCCAGCGCTTCCGGAGTCCCGGCCTCCGAGACGGCCCCCCGGCGGCGCGGAGCCGGCCAACTGGCGAGCGGGATCAGCGCCTTCCAGCGGGACACCGCACCGCACGTCCGGGACGAGCTGGCCCGGCTGGCCCGCGAGGGTCAGCGGCCCTCGCAGCTCTTCCTGACCTGCGCGGACTCCCGTCTGGTCACCAGCATGATCACGGCGAGCGGCCCGGGCGACCTCTTCACCGTCCGCAACGTGGGCAACCTCGTCCCACTGCCCGGCGCCGAGGCCACCGACGACTCGGTCGCCGCGGCGATCGAGTACGCCGTGGACGTGCTCAAGGTCGCCAGCATCACGGTGTGCGGGCACTCGGGCTGCGGGGCCATGCAGGCCCTGCTGAACTCGCACGCGGAGGCCCCGATGACCCCGCTGATGCGCTGGCTGCGGCACGGCCGCCCCAGCCTGGAGCGGATGGGCAGCCGACACCACGCCTGGGCCCGGATCTCCGGGCGGCTCCCGGCGGACGCCGTGGAACAGCTCTGCCTGACCAACGTGGTGCAGCAGCTGGAGCACCTCCGGGCCCACGAATCGGTGGCCCGCCGACTCGCCGAGGGCACGCTGGAGCTGCACGGGATGTACTTCCACGTGGGCGAGGCGCAGGCCTATCTGCTGTCCGAGGGAGAGGACTTCTTCGACTGTCGGGTTTTCGACAGCGTCGGCCAGAGCGTTTGATCGGTGACCCGCTCGAACCGATAGCCTCCCGTATCCGTGCAAGCTGTTGGCCCCTTCCCGCACCCTGCAGCGGGGAGGGGCCATTCGTACGCCGTGGCTCTGCCCTGGTTCTGCTCGTGGACCCGCTCGCCGACGTGCGCCGCGACCCTCCCGGTCGTGATATAGGTCTAAACCAATTCTCGGCTACCCCTTGTCACCTGGGCATCCGACTGATGAGCTATGCCGGGAGACACAGCTATGCCCGGGGACAACGGAAACTCTGGGAAAGGGAGATGTCGTGAGCACTGAAAGCCTGGCCAACCTGCTCAAGGAGGAGCGGCGGTTCGCACCGCCTGCCGATCTGGCCGCCGCCGCCAACGTGAACGAGGCGGCGTACGCACAGGCCGACGCGGACCGGCTGGGCTTCTGGGCCGAGCAGGCGCGCCGGCTGAGCTGGGACACCGAGCCCACTGAGACCCTCGACTGGAGCAACCCGCCCTTCGCCAAGTGGTTCGCCGACGGCAAGCTGAACGTCGCGTACAACTGCGTGGACCGGCACGTGGAGGCCGGCAACGGCGACCGCGTGGCCATCCACTTCGAGGGCGAGCCCGGCGACAGCCGCTCGATCACCTACGCCCAGCTCAAGGACGAGGTCTCCCAGGCCGCCAACGCCCTCACCGAGCTCGGTGTCCGGGCGGGCGACCGGGTCGCCGTCTACCTGCCGATGATCCCCGAGGCGGTCGTCGCGATGCTCGCGTGCGCCCGTGTCGGCGCCGCGCACTCGGTGGTCTTCGGCGGCTTCTCCGCCGACGCCGTCGCCTCCCGCATCCAGGACGCCGACGCCAAGCTGGTGATCACCGCCGACGGCGGCTACCGCCGCGGCAAGCCCAGCGCCCTCAAGCCGGCCATCGACGAGGCCGTCACCAAGTGCCCGCAGGTCGAGCACGTCCTCGTCGTGCGCCGCACCGGCCAGGACACCGCCTTCACCGAGGGCCGGGACGTCTGGTGGCACGACCTGGTCGGCCGCCAGGCCACGGAGCACACCCCGCAGGCCTTCGACGCCGAGCACCCGCTGTTCATCCTCTACACCTCGGGCACCACGGGTAAGCCGAAGGGCATCCTGCACACGTCGGGCGGCTACCTCACGCAGGCCTCGTACACCCACCACGCCGTCTTCGACCTCAAGCCGGAGACCGACGTCTACTGGTGCACCGCCGACATCGGCTGGGTGACCGGGCACTCGTACATCGTCTACGGGCCGCTCGCCAACGGCGCCACCCAGGTGATGTACGAGGGCACGCCGGACACCCCGCACCAGGGCCGGTTCTGGGAGGTCGTGCAGAAGTACGGCGTCACCATCCTCTACACCGCGCCCACGGCGATCCGTACGTTCATGAAGTGGGGCGACGACATCCCCGCGAAGTTCGACCTGTCGAGCCTGCGCGTGCTGGGCTCGGTCGGCGAACCGATCAACCCCGAGGCCTGGATCTGGTACCGCAAGCACATCGGCGGCGACCGCTGTCCGATCGTGGACACCTGGTGGCAGACCGAGACCGGCGCCATGATGATCTCCCCGCTGCCGGGCGTCACCGCGACCAAGCCCGGTTCGGCGCAGCGCGCGCTGCCCGGCATCTCGGCCACCGTCGTGGACGACGAGGCCAACGAGGTCCCGAACGGCGGTGGCGGCTACCTGGTCCTCACCGAGCCGTGGCCGTCGATGCTGCGCACCATCTGGGGTGACGACCAGCGGTTCATCGACACCTACTGGTCGCGCTTCGAGGGCAAGTACTTCGCGGGCGACGGCGCCAAGAAGGACGACGACGGCGACATCTGGCTGCTCGGCCGGGTCGACGACGTCATGCTCGTCTCCGGCCACAACATCTCCACGACCGAGGTCGAGTCGGCACTCGTCTCGCACCCCTCGGTCGCCGAGGCGGCCGTGGTCGGCGCGGCCGACGAGACCACGGGCCAGGCGATCGTGGCCTTCGTGATCCTGCGCGGCACCGCCTCCGAGACCGAGGGCCTGGTCGCCGAGCTGCGCAACCACGTGGGCGCCACGCTCGGCCCGATCGCGAAGCCCAAGCGGATCCTGCCGGTGGCGGAGCTCCCCAAGACCCGTTCGGGCAAGATCATGCGACGTCTGCTGCGCGACGTGGCGGAGAACCGCGCCGTCGGCGACGTCACCACGCTGGCCGACTCCTCGGTGATGGACCTGATCCAGACGAAGCTGCCCAGCTCCTCCGACGAGGACTGACGGCAGCGGGCCCCCCGCGCCCCTGGGGGCGTCCGGCGCACAGCGCGCCGGACGCCCCCCGCCCGTTTAAGGTGAAGATCACCCGATATGGCCGAACGGGCCCTGCAAAAAACGGACCCTGTAAAATATGAAAAGCGTCAAGATGTGACGCCCAAATGTCTCAGGGTGCGCCGGGAAGTCTGGTCGGCAACTGCATGTGTCATGCCGTCGACCGACCGGAGGTTCCTCCGTGGCACCGCCCACCCCCCGCCACAAGCTGCTCGGCCGCCTCTCGCTGCCCGAGCGCCGCTTCGTCGCGAACGCCCTGCGCACGGAGACCGTCGGCGGCGTCCTGCTGCTGGTGGCCGCGATCGCCGCCCTCCTGTGGGCGAACGTCCCCGCCGTCTCGGCGAGCTTCGACAGCGTCCGCTCCTTCCACCTGGGCCCCGCCTCCCTCGGCCTGGACCTCTCCCTCCAGCACTGGGCGGCCGACGGCCTCCTCGCGATCTTCTTCTTCGTCGCCGGCATCGAGCTCAAGCGCGAACTCGTCGCGGGCGACCTGCGCGACCCCAAGGCGGCCGCCCTCCCGGTGATCGCCGCGATATGCGGCATGGCGGTACCCGCACTCGTCTACCTGCTGGTCAACACCCTCGGGAACGGCTCCACCTCCGGCTGGGCCGTCCCGACCGCCACCGACATCGCCTTCGCCCTCGCCGTCCTCGCGGTCATCGGCACCTCGCTGCCCTCCGCGCTGCGCGCCTTCCTGCTGACCCTGGCCGTGGTCGACGACCTGTTCGCCATCCTGATCATCGCGGTCTTCTTCACCAGCGACCTGAACTTCGCGGCGCTCGGCGGCGCCGTCGCGGGCCTGGTCCTCTTCTGGTTCCTGCTGCGCGCCGGCGTCCGCGGCTGGTACGTCTACGTCCCGCTCGCCCTGGTCATCTGGGGCCTGATGTACAACAGCGGCGTCCACGCCACCATCGCCGGCGTGGCCATGGGCCTGATGCTCCGCTGCACCCGCAGGGAGGGCGAGCAGCATTCCCCGGGCGAGCGCATCGAGCACCTGGTGCGTCCCCTGTCCGCCGGACTGGCGGTGCCGCTCTTCGCCCTCTTCTCCGCCGGGGTCTCCCTTTCGGACGAATCCATCGCACAGGTCTTCACCCGCCCCGAGACCCTCGGCGTGGTGCTCGGCCTCGTCGTCGGAAAGACCGTCGGCATCTTCGGCGGCACCTGGCTGGCCGCCCGCTTCACCCGGGCCGAGCTGAACGAGGACCTCGCCTGGCCCGACGTACTCGCCGTGGCCTCGCTCGCCGGCATCGGCTTCACCGTCTCCCTGCTCATCGGCGAACTCGCCTTCGCCGGCGACGAGGTCCTCACCGACGAGGTCAAGGCCGCCGTACTGGTCGGCTCCCTCATCGCGGCGGTCGTCGCGAGCGTCATGCTCAAGCTGCGCAACCGCAAGTACCGGGCCCTGACCGAGGCCGAGGAGCGCGACGAGGACCACGACGGGATCCCGGACATCTACGAGCAGGACAACCCGGACTACCACCTGCGGATGGCGAGGATCCACGAGGAGAAGGCGGCCGAACACCGCCGCAGGGCAGAGGCAGTGGCCCTCGCGCGGGACCTGAGTACGGATCCGGCCGGGGGCGAAGCGGCGGGCGGGTCCAGCGCCCGCGCCGACCGTCCGGCATGATCTGAGGGACGACGGAGGACAGCCGCCGGCAGACGACGACAGAGGGAGACAGAGATGAGCGCAGTGGACCAAGGGGCTCCGGGAGCCGAGCGCACACTCGGCCAGCTGGTCGCCGCGGCCACCGCCGAGATGTCCGCCCTGGTGCACGACGAGATCGCCCTCGCCAAGGTCGAGATCAAGCAGGACGTCAAGCGCGCGGGCATCGGCAGCGGCGCCGCGATCGCCGCAGGCGTGCTCGTGCTCTTCTCCCTCCCCGTACTGAGTTTCGCCGCGGCGTACGGCATCCACAATCTCGGCCTCGGGCTGGCCTGGTCCTTCCTCATCGTCGGTGGCGCGTTCTGGCTGCTCGCGGGCTTGATCGGGCTCCTGGCGGTGGCGAAGTTCAAGAAGATCAAGCCGCCGGTGAAGACCATGGACTCCGTCAAGCAGACCGCCGCGCTGGTGGGAACCGTCAAGCCGCACCCGCGGCCGTACAGTGACCAGGCTGTGGGTGTGGCACGCTCGTCCTCATGACAGCGTCCTCGGCCGACTCCGGCACTCCGCCCACCGCCGCCACGGCGGTACGGCTCGACCTGCCCGGCGGGCGGGCGGTGACGCACCGGGACGTCGCCGCCAACGGCGCCCGCTTCCACGTCGCGGAGGTCGGCGACGGGCCGCTGGTACTGCTGCTGCACGGGTTCCCGCAGTTCTGGTGGACCTGGCGGCACCAGCTGACCGCCCTCGCGGACGCCGGGTACCGCGCCGTGGCCATGGACCTGCGCGGGGTCGGCGGCAGCGACCGCACCCCGCGCGGCTACGACCCGGCGAACCTGGCGCTCGACATCACCGGGGTCGTACGGTCCCTCGGCGAGCCGGACGCCGCCCTCGTCGGACACGACCTGGGCGGCTACCTCGCCTGGACGGCGGCCGTGATGCGGCCCAAGCTGGTGCGCCGGCTCGTGGTCTCCTCCATGCCGCACCCGCGCCGTTGGCGCTCGGCGATGATGGCCGACTTCGGCCAGACCCGCGCGAGTTCCCACATCTGGGGGTTCCAGCGGCCCTTCATCCCCGAGCGGCAGCTCGTCGCCGACGGCGGGGCCCTCGTCGCGGAGCTGATCCGGGACTGGTCCGGGCCGCTGCTCCCGGAGGACGCCGATCTCGACGTGTACCGGCGGGCGATGTGCATCCCGTCCACCGCGCACTGCTCGATCGAGCCCTACCGCTGGATGATGCGGTCGATGGCCCGCCCGGACGGACTCCAGTTCTACCGGCGGATGAAGCGGCCCGTGCGGGTGCCCACGCTGCACCTGCACGGCTCGCTGGACCCGGTGATGCGCACCCGCAGCGCGGCCGGCTCCGGGGAGTACGTCGAAGCCCCGTACCGCTGGCGGCTCTTCGAGGGTCTGGGGCACTTCCCGCACGAGGAGGACCCGGACGGTTTCACCACCGAACTGCTGAACTGGCTCAAGGACCCCGAGCCCGACCGCTGACGGACCACCGCCGGCCGGGCAGGGTCGACGGACCACCGCCGGCCGGGCACGGTCGACGGACCACCGCGGCCGGGCCGCTGACGGACCGTCGGTGGAGCCCCTGACGGACCGTCCGCGAAATGCCCGACGGACCCCGCCCCCTCGTGCGACGGTCTTACGGTCATTCAATTGCCCGGCGCATAGGCCAATTGGCCGCCCCGGACGGGGTTACGGACCTTGGACCCCGGGCACAGCTCGTTGTATGGGCTGGACGCACGACCACGGTGACACCGCACGCGAACGCCGCTCGACCAGGGTGCCGGGCACGCACGACAGGACCGGCCGGGACGGCCACGACCCCCGGCTCGGGATTCCGCGCATCCTCCGCCGCCGCGCCCGCTGGGTCTCGGCGCGGCTGCGCCATCCACGCATGTAGGAGCAGCCGGTGACGCGCCCGGGAGCGGCGCCCCGGCGGCCGGTACGCACCCGCGTACGGGTCAGAGGGCGCAGCCCTGGGTGTCCACCCGGCGCTCGGCGGTCTTCCCGACGCGGATGTCCTCGCGGATCTCGTCCGCCGTCAGGGCATAGCCGGTGTTCGGGTCGTCGAGCGACTTCGCGAAGACGACCCCGTACACCCTGCCTTCGGGCGTCAGCAGCGGGCCGCCGGAGTTGCCCTGGCGGACGGTCGCGTACAGCGAGTACACGTCGCGGCGGACGGTGCCCCGGTGGTAGATGTCCGGGCCGTTGGCGTTGATCCGGCCGCGGACACGGGCCGCGCGGACGTCATAGGCGCCGTTCTCCGGGAAGCCGGCCACGATCGCGTCGCTGCTGCTCGTCGCGTCCTTGTCGGTGAACTCCAGCACCGGGGCCTTCAGCTTGGGCACGTCCAGGACGGCGATGTCGCGCTCCCAGTCGTAGAGCACGACCTTGCCGTCGTAGAGCTTGCCCTCGCCGCCGATCTGCACGGTGGGCTCCACGACCCCGCCGACGACGTGGGCGTTGGTCATCACCTTGCCCGGAGCGAAGACGAATCCGGTGCCCTCCAGGACCTTGCTGCAGCTGGGCGCGGTGCCGACGACCTTCACGATCGAGAGCTTGGCCTGCTGGGCGACCCCGCTGCGGGCGAGGGCCGGGTCGGGGGCCTTCACCTCGGTGATCGGCTCGTTCGAGAACGGGCTGAAGACCTGCGGGAAGCCGTTGCGGGCGAGGGTGGAGCTGAAGTCCGAGAACCAGGTGTTCGCCTGGGCGGGCAGCACGCGCGACACGCCGAGGAGCACCTTGGAGTTGCGGACCTCCTTGCCCAGGGTGGGCAGCGAGGTCCCGGCGAGCGCCGAGCCGATCAGCCAGGCCACGAGCAGCATGGCGACGACGTTGACCAGGGCGCCGCCGGTCGCGTCGAGCGCGCGCGCCGGGGACCAGGTGATGTGGCGTCTGAGCCGGTTGCCCAGGTGGGTGGTCAGCGCCTGGCCGATCGAGGCGCAGATGATGATGACCACGACGGCGATCACCACCACGGTGGTGGACACCTGGGTGCCGTTGTCGGTCACCCGGTCCCAGATCAGGGGCAGCAGGGACACGGCGATGAGGCCACCGCCCAGGAAGCCGATCACCGACAGGATGCCGACGACGAACCCCTGGCGGTAGCCGACGATCGCGAACCACACGGCGGCGACCAGCAACAGGATGTCCAGCACGTTCACGAGGGTCACCGTCTCATGCGTGCCAGTCGAGCGGGACGTGACGTGAGCGGTCCCACGGTCGCTCCCAGCCCGAGAAGTGCAGGATCCGGTCGATCACGCCGGCGGTGAAGCCCCAGACCAGGGCCGATTCCACCGTGAATCCGGGTCCTTCGTGCCCGCGCGGGTGGACCACGGTGACCCGGTGGGCGGGGTCCGTGAGATCCGCCACGGGCACCGTGAACACCCGGGCCGTCTCCGCCGGGTCCACCGCGCCGACCGGCGAGGGCTCGCGCCACCAGCCGAGCACCGGGGTCACCACGAACTCGCTGACCGGGATGTAGAGGCGCGGCAGCACCCCGAAGAGCTGGACGCCGGCCGGGTCGAGCCCGGTCTCCTCCTCCGCCTCGCGCAGGGCGGCGCGCAGCGGGCCGGTGGTGTGCGGGTCGCCGTCCTCCGGGTCGAGGGCGCCGCCGGGGAAGGAGGGCTGCCCGGCGTGCGAGCGGAGGCTGCCGGCGCGCTCCTGGAGCAGCAGCTCCGGGCCGCGCGGGCCCTCGCCGAAGAGGATCAGCACGGCGGACTGGCGGCCCCGGCCGTCCTCCGGGGGCAGGAAGCGGCTCAGCTGGCGCGGCCGGACGCTCCGGGAGGCCTCCACGACGGGGTCGAGCCATGCGGGCAGGCCTGCCGTCGTGAGGGCCGGGCCGTCCCCCTCGCGGGCGGCTGCCGTGGTCTCGTCCTGCGTACCGCGCGTCATGGGCACCCCTGTCCGCGTTGCTCTGTCAACACCGTCTCCCACACCGCTGAACGCGGTCCGGTTCCAGATTCGTTCCACCGGGGGCGCGGGGGCCTGGCGCCGCGCGCCCCCGGCGCCCCTGCGGCCGCCCGCCGCCGTCCTCCAGCGCCCCCGCTCAGGGTTCCGTACGGGCTCCCAGCGGCAGCGCGGGGAGGCCCGGGTACTCCGGGGGCGGGGCCAGGCGCTGGCCCGGCTGGCCGCCCTTCTCGTACTTCAGCAGCTTCTTCGCCTTCTCCGGGTCCGTCTCGCCCTCCCCGTACGCCGGGCAGAGCGGGGCGATGGGGCAGGCGCCGCAGGCGGGCTTGCGGGCGTGGCAGATCCGGCGGCCGTGGAAGACGACGCGGTGGGACAGCATCGTCCACTCGCTCTTGGGGAAGATCGCGCAGATCTCCGCCTCGACCTTCTCCGGGTCCTCCTGCTCGGTCCACTTGAAGCGGCGCACCAGCCGGCCGAAGTGGGTGTCGACGGTGATCCCGGGGACCCCGAAGGCATTGCCGAGCACCACGTTGGCCGTCTTGCGGCCGACCCCGGGGAGGGTGACGAGGTCCTCGATCCGGCCCGGGACCTCCCCGCCGAAGTCGTCCCGCAGCGCCTGCGAGAGGCCGAGCAGGGACTTCGCCTTCGCCCGGAAGAACCCGGTCGGCCGGATGATCTCCTCCAGCTCCTCGGGCACGGCCGCGGCCATGTCCTCGGGGGTCGGATAGGCGGCGAAGAGGGCCGGGGTCGTCTGGTTCACGCGCAGGTCGGTCGTCTGCGCGGAGAGGACGGTCGCGACGAGGAGCTCGAAGGGATTGCGGAAATCCAGCTCCGGATGGGCGTACGGGTACACCTCGGCGAGCTCGCGGTTGATGCGGCGGGCCCGGCGGACCATCGCGAGGCGCGATTCCGGCTTCGCCGCCACCGGTTTCTTGGCCGAACCTTTGCCCAAGGGGACAGCTCGCACCTTTTCGGACGCCTCCACAGGGGCTTGTTCGCCCACGGCTGAATTCTGGGTCGCCGTCACTCCCGCGGACCCCTTGGCCTGTGCTCTCACCGGCTTATTGGACACCCGGCCAGCCTAAGGCCGGCCGCCGACACCCGCCCGGACCTCAGGTAACACCACCCCGATCGGCCTCTCGCCGCACAGCACGCCCATCCGTCCGGCATCCTTGTGATTGATCGCACTGTTTGAGCCGTCCGGCAAAATGGGGAGCGGTCCCCACTGGCTGGTCGACATAGGAGAGACACTCGTGGACGACGTTCTGCGGCGCGCCCCGCTCTTCGCGGCGCTCGATGACGAGCAGGCCGCGGAGCTCCGCGCCTCCATGGCCGAGGTGACCCTCGCACGCGGCGACGCCCTGTTCCACGAGGGCGACCCCGGCGACCGGCTCTACGTCGTGACCGAGGGCAAGGTGAAGCTCCACCGCACCTCCCCCGACGGCCGCGAGAACATGCTGGCCGTCCTCGGCCCCGGCGAGCTGATCGGCGAGCTGTCGCTGTTCGACCCGGGCCCCCGCACCGCCACCGCCACCGCCCTGACCGAGGTCAAGCTCCTCGGGCTCGGCCACGGTGACCTCCAGCCGTGGCTGAACGCCCGGCCCGAGGTCGCGACCGCGCTGCTGCGCGCCGTCGCCCGGCGCCTGCGCAAGACCAACGACCAGATGTCCGACCTGGTCTTCTCCGACGTTCCCGGCCGTGTCGCCCGGGCACTCCTCGACCTGTCGCGCCGCTTCGGCGTGCAGTCGGAGGAGGGCATCCACGTCGTCCACGACCTCACCCAGGAGGAGCTGGCGCAGCTCGTCGGCGCCTCCCGCGAGACCGTGAACAAGGCCCTGGCCGACTTCGCGGGCCGCGGCTGGCTGCGCCTGGAGGCGCGTGCCGTGATCCTGCTGGACGTGGAGCGGCTCGCCAAGCGCTCGCGCTGACCAGCCGAGGCAGCTTTCGCGGAGGGGCCCCGTCCGGGTGCGGACGGGGCCCCTCCGCGCGTTGCGGCGGCAGGCCCCGGCACCGGTACAGCGCGGCACCGGCACGGCTCGGCTCGGCACCGGCAGTCAATACCCGCCGGTCAGCGCCCGGAACGGGCACAGTAGGCCCATGGAGCACAGAGGGCTGGACGCGTACGGGTACTTCGAGCGGGAGGGGTCCCTCGGGCGGGTACAGCCCGGGTTCGCGGGCCCGGTCGCGGCCGCGCGGGCCCGCGTCGCCGAGGCGTACGGGCGCCGGCTGCACAGCGCCTACCTCTACGGCTCCGTGCCGCGCGGGACGGCCCGGCCGGGGCGCAGCGACCTCGACCTGCTGATCGCCCTGCACCGGGAGCCGGGCGACGAAGACCGGGACACCGCCGAGGTGCTCGGGCGGGGGCTCGACCAGGACTTCCCGCAGATCGACGGGGTCGGCATCCTGCTGTACGGCAAGGAGCGGCTGCTGAGCGAGCAGGAACGTTACGACCTGGGCTGGTTCCTCGCCTGCCTGTGCACACCGCTGCTCGGCGACGACCTGGCCGAGCACCTGCCCCGGTACCGGCCCGACAGCCTGCTCGCCCGGGAGGCGAACGGGGACCTGGCCGCCCTGCTCCCGCGCTGGCGGGCCCGGTTCGAGGCCGCCTCGGAGTCCGCCGAGTTCCGCAGGATGAACCGTTTCTTCTCACGGCACCTGGTGCGGACCGCGTTCACCCTGGTCATGCCCCGGTGGGGCGGCTGGACCAGCGACCTCGCCGAATCCGCCGAGGTCTTCGGCGCGTACTACCCGGAGCGGGCCGCGCAGGTGCGCCGGGCAGCCGTCGTGGCACTGGACCCGGTCGACGACCCGGCCGTGGCACGGGCGTACCTCGACGACCTCGGGCCGTGGCTGGCGGACGAGTACACGGCCCGGCACGGGACGAAGGCGCCCCGGGACTAGCTCCTGGGGGCGGCGGGCTCTTCCAGGGCCTCCACGGCCCGCTTGGCCTCCGCCAGGCCCGCGCCCGTGATCTTCCGGTAGACCTTGATCGCCGAGATGGTGCGGCCGTCGCGCACCAGCGCGCGCACCTCGTCCATCCCGGCCGGCTCGGGCTCCTCGATGCCGAAGTGGTCCAGCACCCGGCCCAGCCGGCGCTCCAGCCGGTCGGCCTTGTCCTCCAGGGCCCGGACCTTGAGGTTCAGGGTCGAGGTGATCCACCCCGCCGTCGCGAGCAGCGCGAGCGTCAGGAAGAGCGTGTTCATTCAGGTCCCCCCGGGATCAGTCCGTGATCACGAAGGTACTCCAGCTGTGCCTGCACCGACCAAGTGGCGGCCGGCCACAGGGAGCGGTCCACGTCCGCGTAGACCTGGGCCACGACGGCCTCGGCGGTGGTGAGGCCGTTCTCCACGGCCGTCTCGACCTGGGCGAGGCGGTGGGCGCGGTGGGCGAGGTAGAACTCGACGGCCCCCTGCGCGTCGTCCAGTACCGGCCCGTGGCCCGGGAGCACCGTGTGCACGCCGTCGTCGACGGTCAGGGAGCGCAGCCGGCGCAGGGAGTCCAGGTAGTCACCGAGCCGGCCGTCGGGATGCGCGACGACGGTCGTGCCGCGGCCGAGGATCGTGTCGCCGGTCAGCACGGCCCTGTCGGCCGGCAGGTGGAAGCAGAGCGAGTCCGCAGTGTGCCCGGGGGTGGCCACCACCCGCAGCTCCAGGCCGCCCGTGCGGATGACGCTCCCGGCCGACAGGCCCTCGTCGCCGAGGCGCAGCGCGGGGTCGAGGGCGCGGACCTTCGTACCGGTGAGCTCGGCGAAGCGGCCGGCGCCCTCGGCGTGGTCGGGGTGGCCGTGGGTGAGGAGCGTCAGCGCGACCCGCTTGCCGGCCTGCTCGGCGGCGGCGATGACGGCCTTCAGGTGCCCTTCGTCCAGGGGGCCCGGGTCGATGACGACGGCCAGCTCGGAATCGGGCTCGGAGACCAGCCAGGTGTTGGTGCCGTCCAGGGTCATCGCCGAGGCGTTCGGGGCCAGGACGTTGACCGCACGGGCCGTGGCCCGCCCGGAGGACACGGTCCCCCGGGGCTGGCCGGGCAGGGCTGCGGCATCGGTCATGCGGGGCCTCCCGGACGCACTCGCTTCGTGAACTCGTCGTGGCCCGGCCAGCTGAGCACGAGTACCCCGTCCTCCAGCGCGGCCCGGGCCAGAACGGGGGCCAGGTCCTGCCCGCCGGCCGCCGCGAGCGCGTCGGCGGCGCTCCCGTACGGCTCCAGGGAGCGCAGGGTCGAGATGGTCGGCGGCATCATCAGCAGCTCGCCCTTGTCGTACCCGTCGGCGGCGTCCGCGGGGCGGATCCAGACGGTCCGGTCGGCCTCGGTGGAGGCGTTGCGGGTGCGCTGCCCCTCCGGGAGGGCGGCGACGAAGAACCAGGTGTCGTACCGGCGCGGCTCGAACTCCGGGGTGATCCAGCGGGCCCACGCCCCGAGCAGGTCGGAGCGCAGCAGCAGGCGGCGCCGGTCGAGGAACTCGGCGAAGGACAGCTCGCGCGCCACCAGGGCCTCGCGGTCGGCCTCCCAGTCGTCGCCCGTGGTGTCGCCGACGACCGTGTCCGGGGTCTCCCCCGCGAGCAGCACCCCGGCCTCCTCGAAGGTCTCGCGCACGGCCCCGCAGACGATCGCCTGGGCGGTGCCGGCGTCGGTGCCGAGGCGCTCCGCCCAGAGGTCCAGGCCGGGCCCGGCCCAGCCGATCCTGTGGTCCTCGTCACGGGGGTCGACGCCGCCGCCGGGGTAGGCGTACGCGCCGCCGGCGAAGGCCATGGAGGAACGGCGGCGCAGCATGTGCACGGCGGGGCCGGCGGGGGTGTCGCGCAGCAGCATCACGGTGGCGGCGCGTCTGGGTTCCACCGGGGTGAGGACCCCGTCCGCGAGCGCGCGGATGCGGTCGGGCCACTCCGGGGGGTACCACTGCCCTCCGGCGGGCGGCTGGCTGGGCGAGGGCTGACCGTGCTGACCATTCGGCATGGCGGGATGCTACGGGCATCCGGCCCGATGTTCGAGGCCCCTGCCCTGGCCGGGCGGATCCAGGGGCCCCTGCCGCTGCCCTGGCCGGGCGGATCCTGGGGCCCCTGCCGCTGCCCTGGCCGGGCCTGGCGGTTACGGGAGGCAGCTGCCCCCGGCCGCGTCTGGGCCGTGCGGCGGCTCGCCGCTGCGGGAGCTGTCCCCCACCCGCCCTTCGCCCCTTCCCCGGGCTGCGCCCGGACCCGCGCCTCGAACGCCGGCGGGGCCGGGTTTGGCTGCGAGCGCCGGCGGGGCTGGGATGTGGCTGAGCCGGCCCGCAGATGCCGCTCGGCGGCCGGAGTGCGCTGCGCGACTTCCAGCCCCGCCGGCGTCTGAGGCGCGGGCGCGGTAGCGCCGTGCAGTGACCCGCACCGCCGGAACCGGGCCGCAGGCCCCGCCGGCAGGCCCCGGGCGCGCAGCGCCCGTGTGGCCCACCCCCGGGCGCGTCGGCGACGGGCGCGGGGCGCCCGTGCCCGGGGCCGGGGCGGTGCCCCGGGAGTCTTTCCAGCCGCGCCGGCGCTTGAGGCGAGAACGGTTGAAGGGCGGGGAGGGGCCGGCCCCGCGCAGCGGCACACCAGCCGCAGGCGACCCACCGGCCCCGGACACGCGAACCGGCCCCGCCCCGCAACCGACGGACGAGGCCGTCGCAGCGACGCGAAGCCGGGGAGGCCGCCTGCGGCCGAACCGCGCGAGCGGCGCGTCGAGAAGCGGTGCGGCGCGTTAAGCAGGAACCAGCTCGACCTGGATCTCGATCTCGACCGGCGCGTCCAGCGGCAGGACCGCCACACCGACCGCGGAGCGCGCGTGCACGCCCTTGTCGCCGAGCACCTCGCCCAGCAGCTCGCTCGCACCGTTCAGCACGCCCGGCTGCGCCGTGAAGTCGGGGGCCGAGGCGACGAAGCCGACGACCTTCACCACACGGGCGATCCGGTCCAGGTCACCGACCACCGACTTGACGGCGGCCAGCGCGTTCAGCGCGCACGTCGCCGCGAGTTCCTTCGCCTGCTCCGCGGAGACCTCGGCGCCGACCTTGCCGGTGACGGGGAGCTTGCCCTGCACCATCGGCAGCTGGCCCGCGGTGTACACGTACGCGCCCGACCGGACCGCCGGCTGGTACGTGGCCAGCGGCGGGACGACCTCGGGCAGGGTCAGGCCGAGCTCGGCGATCCGGGCCTCGACGGCGCCGCTCATGCCTTCTCCCGCTTGAGGTAGGCCACGAGCTGCTCGGGGTTGTTCGGGCCGGGCACGACCTGGACGAGCTCCCAGCCGTCCTCGCCCCAGGTGTCCAGGATCTGCTTGGTGGCGTGGACCAGCAGGGGGACCGTCGCGTATTCGAACTTCTTGGTCATGGGGGCGAGCGTAACGCCTGAGCGGGAGTGGTTAGGCTCGGACGCTGTGAGCAGGCTCCAGGTGGTCAGCGGCAAGGGCGGCACCGGCAAGACCACGGTCGCCGCGGCACTCGCGCTGGCCCTCGCGCGCGAGGGCAGGCGGACTCTTCTCGTGGAGGTCGAGGGCAGGCAGGGCATCGCACAGCTTTTCGGCACGGAAGCGCTCCCCTACGAGGAGCGGAAGATCGCCGTGGCGCCCGGCACGGGCGGGGGTGAGGTGTACGCGCTCGCCATCGACGCCGAACGGGCGCTGTTGGACTACCTCCAGATGTTCTACAAGCTCGGCTCGGCCGGCCGCGCCCTGAAGAAGCTCGGCGCGATCGACTTCGCGACGACGATCGCGCCCGGTCTGCGGGACGTCCTGCTGACCGGCAAGGCGTGCGAGGCGGTGCGGCGCAAGGACAAGGCCGGGCGGTTCGTCTACGACCACGTGATCATGGACGCTCCGCCGACCGGGCGGATCACCCGCTTCCTGAACGTCAACGACGAGGTGGCGGGGCTGGCCCGGTTCGGGCCGATCCACAACCAGGCGCAGGCCGTCATGAAGGTGCTCAAGTCCCCGGACACCGCCGTGCACCTGGTGACCCTGCTGGAGGAGATGCCCGTCCAGGAGACCTCGGACGGGATCGACGAGCTGGTGGAGGCGGGCCTGCCCGTCGGCCGGGTGATCGTCAACATGGTGCGCCCCCACCACCTCGACGAGGACACCCTGCGCGCGGCCGCGGACGGCCGCCGCAGCGAGATCGCCAAGGCCCTGTCCCGGGCCGGGCTGGGCGGGGCGCGGCGGGGCGGGCTGGCCGAGCGGCTGGTGGAGCCGCTCCTGACGCAGGCCGCCGAGCACGCGAGCCGGGTGGAGCTGGAGCGGGAGCAGCGCGCGGTGCTCGCGGGGCTCGACGTGCCGACGTACGAACTCCCCTTGCTCGGCTCGGGGATGGAGCTGGCCGGGCTGTACGAGCTGGCGGCGGAACTGCGCAAGCAGGTGGGCGCCGAATGAGCGGGGGCGGGGAGAGCATGGGGCTGGACACGCCGCAGCGGCTGGCGGTCGACGCGCTGCTGGACGATCCGGGGACCCGGATCATCGTGTGCTGCGGCGCGGGCGGGGTCGGCAAGACCACCACCGCGGCCGCGCTGGGCGTACGGGCGGCCGAGCGCGGGCGGCGGGTGGTGGTGCTGACCATCGACCCGGCGCGCAGGCTGGCCCAGTCGATGGGGATCGACTCGCTGGACAACACACCGCGCCGGGTCCCGGGCATAGTGGGTGGCACGGGGTCGGCGGACGGCGCCGGCGACGGCGACGGCGACGGCGACGGCGACGGCGACGGCGACGGCGAACTGCACGCCATGATGCTGGACATGAAGCGGACGTTCGACGAGATCGTCGAGTCGCACGCGGACGCCGAGCGGGCTCGGGCGATCCTGGCGAACCCCTTCTACCAGTCCCTGTCGGCCGGCTTCGCGGGCACGCAGGAGTACATGGCGATGGAGAAGCTGGGCCAGCTGCGGGCCAGGGACGACTGGGACCTGATCGTGGTGGACACCCCGCCGAGCCGGTCCGCGCTGGACTTCCTGGACGCGCCGAAGCGGCTGGGGTCGTTCCTGGACGGGAAGTTCATCCGGGTGCTGATGGCTCCGGCGAAGGTCGGCGGCCGGGCCGGCATGAAGTTCCTCAATGTCGGCATGTCGATGATGACCGGCACGCTGAGCAAGCTGATGGGTGCCTCGCTGCTGAAGGACGTGCAGACGTTCGTGGCGGCGATGGACACGATGTTCGGAGGGTTCCGGACGCGCGCGGACGCGACGTTCCGGCTGCTCCAGGCTCCCGGTACGGCGTTCCTCGTGGTCGCGGCCCCCGAGCCGGACGCGCTGCGCGAGGCGGCGTACTTCGTGGAGCGGCTGGCCGCGGAGAAGATGCCGCTGGCCGGTCTGGTGCTGAACCGGGTGCACGGCAGTGACGCGGGACAGCTCTCGGCGGAGCGGGCGCTGGCCGCCGCAGAGAATCTTGAAGAAGGCGGCATTGTCGATCAGGAGTCCGGGAAAGCTGGACTTCGTGACGCCGCCGACGACGGCTCCCCCGGTGTGGGCGGCGAGGACGGGACGGCCGCTGACGCGGACGGCAGGGCCGATGTGGACGACGCGTACGACGCGACCCGCGCGGACGACGTGGACCAGATCACCGCAGGACTGCTGCGCCTGCATGCCGAGCGGATGCAGGTGATCGCGCGTGAGCAGCGCACACGCGATCGCTTCACCTCTCTTCACCCGGAGGTGGCGGTGGCCGAAGTGGCCGCCCTGCCCGGCGATGTGCACGACCTCGCCGGGCTGCGGGCCATCGGAGAGCGACTCGCGGCCGGGGTTCCGGCCGGAGGAGCGTAGGCGTACGTACGAGTGGTGCCGGCGCGGCGCCCGGGTGGTTACCCGGCTGCCGCGTAGGTCTCGTACGACACGTCGATCTCCGCGTCGACATCCACGGTGAGGATGCCCGTACTGCGCTCGTACTCCGTGCGGGCGGTCTCGAGCAGCCGTCGCCACGAGGTGACGGTGGGACGCCGGCGCAGCAATGCGCGTCGTTCCCGCTCGGTCATGCCGCCCCACACTCCGAACTCGACGCGATTGTCGAGTGCGTCGGCCAGGCACTCGGTCCGCACCGGACACCCGGTGCACACCGCCTTGGCCCTGTTCTGTGCCGCTCCTTGAACGAACAGTTCATCCGGATCGGTAGTGCGGCAGGCTGCCTGCGCACTCCAGTCGGTAACCCAGCCCATCCCGGTGCCGTCCTCTCCCGAATCGAGGCTCCCCCACGGCGGTAGCGGCATATTCACCGCTGCCAGTTGAGGACGTTACGGAAGGCGGGCACGGTGCAACACCCCCGACGGGCCCAATCTTGAATGGTCCGAACGGACTATGGGTAAGCGGCAGATCACCCGACGGAGTGATCGGACGACATGCCCGACCATTCCGGCGATTCGGGTGAAATCGGGGAAGCGCCGGTGAGGGGCCGTCAGAGCGAAGGGCGGGATTCGGACATGAGTCCACCCCATTCGGGAAGGGTGAAAATCAAGCCGGGGGGTTGATGTCGCACCGCACTGCTGTGACAGTTGGGGACAGCTTAGGCCAAGGCATTCGCACGTGTCCGGCGAATGAGAACGTAGGCTGCCCCCTATGGGAAAGAAGCGCTCGGGCGCAGGGCTGACGGGGCCGCAGCAGGCCGCCAAGTTCCTCGGGGTGTCGGTTCTCTCCGGAGTCGTACTTGCCGGCATCGCGATCCCGGGCGCCGGCGCTCTGGGCCTCGCCGCCAAGGGCACGGTCGAGGGTTTCGATGAGATCCCGGCCAATCTGAAGACGCCTCCGCTGAGCCAGCGCACCACGATCCTGGATGCCGAGGGTGGCTTGATCGCCACCGTCTATTCACGGGACCGGCAGGTCGTGCCGCTCACGGCCATGTCGCCGTACATGCAGAAGGCGATCGTCGCCATCGAGGACTCGCGTTTCTACGAGCACGGCGCGGTCGACCTCAAGGGCATCCTCCGCGCGGTGAACCGCAACGCGCAGGAGGGCGGCGCGGCGCAGGGCGCCTCCACGCTCACGCAGCAGTACGTGAAGAACGTCTTCGTCGAGGAGGCCGGCGACGACGAGACGAAGGTGCGCGAGGCCCAGGAGAAGAGCCTCGGCCGCAAGATCCGCGAGCTGAAGTACTCGATCCAGGTCGAGGAGGAGCTCGGGAAGAAGAAGATCCTGGAGAACTACCTCAACATCACCTACTTCGGGCAGGGGGCGTACGGCATCGAGTCCGCCTCCCAGCGCTACTTCAGCAAGCCCGCCAAGGACCTGACGCTGGAGGAGTCGGCACTGCTCGCCGGCCTCGTGCAGTCGCCGAGCCGGTACGACCCGGTGAACGACAGCCAGGAGGCGATGAAGCGGCGCAACGTCGTCCTCCAGCGCATGGCCGACGTCAAGGACATCTCGCAGGCCGAGGCGGACGAGGCGAAGGCGAAGCCGGTCACGCTGAAGGTGACCCGGCCCAAGAACGGCTGCATCACCGCGGTCAAGGGCGCGGGCTTCTTCTGCGACTACGTGCGCGCCACCTTCCTCTCCGACCCGGTCTTCGGCAAGACCCGCGAGGAGCGGGCCAAGGTCTGGAACAAGGGCGGCCTGACCGTCCGTACGACCCTGGACCCGCAGTCGCAGGAGGCCGCCAACGCCTCGATCAAGGACCACGTCAACGAGGACGACTCGATCGCCACGGCCGTGACCATGGTCCAGCCGGGCACCGGGAAGGTCCTGGCGATGGGCCAGTCGAAGCCGTACGGCTTCGGGAAGAACGAGACGCAGATCAACTACTCCGTCGACAAGCGGATGGGCGGCTCCAACTTCGGCTTCCAGGTGGGCTCCACGTTCAAGCCGTTCATCGCGGCCGCCGCCATAGAGCAGGGCGTGGAGCCGACGAAGGTCTACTCGGCCCCGAACAAGATGGAGTACCCGAGCCCGGTGTCGCGCTGCTCGGGCCCGGCCTGGCAGAACCTGCCGCTCGGCAACGGCAAGATGCAGACCGCCGAGAACGAGACGCGGGACGAGGTCGGCCCGTACGCGCTGAAGACGGCGATGGAGAAGTCCATCAACACCTACTTCGTGCAGATGATCTCGGACATCGGCATCTGCCCGGTGACCGAGATGACGCAGAAGCTCGGCGTGGTCCCGGCCAGCGGCGTCAAGCTGCCCGAGGAGCCGTCCATCGCGCTCGGCTCCGCCGAGATGTCCCCGCTGACGATGGCCAACGCGTACGCCGCCTTCGCCAACCGGGGCGTCTACTGCACCCCCATCGCCCTGGAGTCGATCACCGACTCGCACGGCAAGGCGCTCGCCGTGCCGAAGTCCAAGTGCGACCGGGCGATGGCCCAGGACACGGCCGACACCATCAACCACCTGCTGCGCGGAGTCGTCGACTCCGGTACGGGTGAGCGGGCCGGCCTGACCGACCGCGACAACGCGGGCAAGACCGGTACCACCGACAACCGCTACAACGCCTGGTTCGTGGGCTACACCCCGAACATGTCCGGCGCGGTGTGGGTCGGCTCCGGCGGCTCGAAGAAGATCTCGATGGAGGACATCACCATCGGCGGGCAGTACTACCCGAAGGTCTTCGGCGGTGGCCTGCCCGGCCCGATCTGGAAGGACGCCGTCTCGGGCGCGCTCGCCGGCCGCGAGGCCCCCAACTTCGTCGGGGCCAGCGTCCCGGAGCCCTCGGTCGGGGGCGGCGGCGCCGGCACCGGCAACGGCGGCACCACCGGCGGCGGCAACGGCGGCCGGGGCAACACGACCCCGCCGCCCACCACCCCGCGCAAGCCGAACAAGCCCGGCAAGCCCGGCGGTGACAACAAGCCCGGAGGCGGGGCCGCGGCCGGGGGCGGCGGGGCCGCCACCGGAGGCGGCGCGGTCAACCCGGTCCCCGAGGTGCCGGTCAACCCGGTGCCGGAGGTCCCTGTGGTCCCGGGCCCGGCGGGCGGTGCCGGCGGCGGCGCGACCCCGTAGGGACAGAAGAAGGAGGAAGAAGGGGAGGGCCCCGGCCGGATCGCCGGCCGGGGCCCTCCCCTTCTTCCTCGTCCCCGTGCTTACGAAAGCTGCTTCTTGACGGCCGCGGCGACCCGGCCGCCCTCCGCCAGACCCGCCACCTTCGGGTTCACGATCTTCATGACGGCGCCCATGGCCCGCGGCCCCTCGGCACCCGCGGCCTTGGCCTCCTCGACGGCCTGCGCCACGATCGCGGTCAGCTCGTCGTCGCTGAGCTGCTTGGGCAGGTAGGCGTCCAGGAACTCGCCCTCCGCGGTCTCCCGCGCGGCCTGCTCGTCGCGGCCGCCCTGGGCGAAGGCCTCCGCGGCCTCGCGGCGCTTCTTCGCCTCCTTGGCGATCACCTTGAGGACTTCCTCGTCGGAGAGCACGCGCGCCTCCTTGCCCGCGACCTCCTCCTTGGTGATGGCGGAGAGGGTCAGGCGCAGGGTGGACGAACCGAGTTCGTCGCGCGCCTTGATGGCGGTGGTGAGGTCTTCCTGGAGCTTGGCCTTGAGCGTGGTCATGCCCCTGAGTCTGCCAGGTGCGGGGCCTGCGGCGCCCACCGGTTTTCCCCGTCTGCGACGATGGGGGCATGCACGCGCGTTACGGAGTCCCCCTGAAGGTGACCGCCTCGATCGCGGCGGTGGGGGCCGCCGGTGTGGCCTATGCCGCAGGTTTCGAAGCCCGCTCCTTCCGACTGCGCCGGATCACCGTTCCGGTACTGCCCGCCGGGATGCGCCCGCTGCGCGTACTGCAGGTCTCGGACATCCACATGGTCGGCGGCCAGCGCAAGAAGCGCGCCTGGCTGCAGTCCCTGGCCGGACTGCGCCCCGACTTCGTCGTGAACACCGGTGACAACCTCTCCGACACGGACGGCGTACCCGAGCTGCTCGACGCGCTGGGTCCGCTGATGGACTTCCCCGGGGTGTACGTCTTCGGGTCCAACGACTACTACGGGCCGCGGCTGCGCAACCCCGGGCGCTACCTGATCGAGAAGGTGCAGGGCCGGCACGGGCTGAACGGCAACAAGCCGGTCGTCGGCGCCGTCCACAACCCGTGGGAGGACATGCGGGACGCCTTCGACGCGGCGGGCTGGCTGAACCTCACGAACACCCGGGCCCGGCTGAAGGTCAACGGGCTGGAGCTGGCCTTCACCGGGCTGGACGACCCGCACATCAAGCGGGACCGCTACGAGCGCGTCGCGGGCGGCCCGGAAGCGGACGCGGACTTCTCGCTGGCCGTCGTGCACGCCCCGTACCTGCGGGTACTGGAATCCTTCACGGCCGACCGCTACCCGCTGATCCTCGCCGGGCACACCCACGGCGGACAGCTGTGCATCCCCTTCTACGGGGCGCTGGTCACCAACTGCGACCTCGACACGAAGCGGGTGAAGGGCCTGTCCACGTACGAGACCCAGGGCCGGCGCTCCTACCTCCACGTCTCGGCCGGCTGCGGCACCAACCGCTTCACCCCGGTCCGCTTCGCCTGCCCCCCGGAGGCCACGCTCCTGACCCTGGCCCCGAAGGCCTGACCCCCCGCACGGCCCCCTCGTGAAAACCGGATTTCGTCTCAGGCCGAGGGTCCGCTAAAGTAATCGATGTCGCCAGGACAGCAACACTTCAGGGCGACGATCGGGGTGTAGCGCAGCTTGGCAGCGCGCTTCGTTCGGGACGAAGAGGTCGTGGGTTCAAATCCCGCCACCCCGACAGAGCAAGACCAGGTCAAGGGCCTGATCCGAGAAATCGGATCAGGCCCTTCCTGCATTTCTGCGGGTCGGCCGTGAGGGTCCTCGACCGGCTCGCCACCAAGGCAAAAGCAGGTGCGTGAAGCGTGGAGGCCGCAGCTCTTTCGAGCGCTCACGCCGCGGCCGGTTCACCGCCGGCCGGAAAGGAACACCATCATGCTTTCCCTGCCTCCGCGCCCCGGCGCGGCCCCGCGTGTCTTCGGTCCGGCCCCGCACGGCCAGGGCTCCCAGATCTCCCCGATCATGATGCAGGAGGAGCTGTGGGAGCGGATGCGTGCGCTGCCCTACGTCTACATGGCCCCCACGCTCGTCTCGGTCTCGCACGCCCGCTCGCTCTTCCTGCCCGAGGGCATCGGCACGGGCCCGGCCGAAGCCTTCCAGGGGGGCCGGGAGTTCGCCCACATCCACCCCCACCACGACGGCTCGCTCCACATCACGCTCCCGAAGGAGATCGAAGCCGAGGTGATCGAAGCCGGATGGGGTGTGCACCACCCGGTCCAGAACGTGACGCTCGTCTACGGCCCCCGCAACAGGGGTGAGCTGGAGATCGTCTGGCGGCTCGTCCAGGAGTCGTACTGGTACGCGATCGGCGCGAAGTAGCGCCCGCCGGCCTCTCACCGGCCTGCGCGTAGGACCGGGCCAGGGGCCTGATCCGGGAATTCGGATCAGGCCCCTGCCGCACGTCCGCCCCGGTCACCCCGAGGGCAACCGCCCCCTGGCACCCCAGGCGAGGCACGCCCACCGCGCCAGCGCGCCGACGGCGAGGGACGTGAGGATCGCACCCCAGTCGATCACATGCGGGAGCCCGGGGAGGAACGCGAAGGCTGCGAGAGACGCGACCGTCCCGACGGTGAAGGCGACGACCCCGGCGCGGCGGCGCCTGCTCTCCCGGGCGGGGTCTTCGGGGGCGGGCTGGGTGGTCATGTGCGGCTCACTTCGTGATGTGGTGGCACTGGCTGACGCGGCGCACACCGTTGATGTTGAGGTGGGCACACGCCTTGCCGTAGCGGGGCAGTGTCTGCGGTGCGTTGTCGCGCATCGGGTGGATCTCGCATTCGGCATGGGTCTTGCCGCGCGATGTCTTGTAGACCTTGCTGTTGGTGTCGGCGTACGTGAAGTCGATGCGCCAGTTGCAGAAGCCCGCGTTGAGGGCTCCGACGAAGCCGCAGTCGACGCCGGCGTTCTGGTAGGTGATCTTCTTGCCGTCGCCCCGGAGGATGTGTGTGAACATGCAGCCGGTCGGGACCTTCATGGTGACGCCGCCGACGGGGTAGTCGAAGGTGGCCACCGGCGTGGAGCCGATGGCGCCGGCGTGCGCCTGTGCCGGGGTTAAGAGGGCGAGCGCGGCAGCTGCGGCGATGGCGGTCGTGACGCGGACTGCGGGATGACGGGCCATGGTTGGTGCCCTTCGGTGGGGGTGTGCTTGCAGAGAACGGAACTCCTCCTGGCGCCTCCAGGGCTCTCCGTTGCGGAGACATCCACTACGAAGAGTGATCAAATCGGGTGGTGGGCCGACTACTCCGTTCGGGAGGGGGAGGGCATGGCCCGGGTGGCGGTGTGTGGGGTGCGGGGCGGGGGTGGGGGTGTTGGAATGCGGGGAGGGCCAGGCGGCGGTGAGGAGCGGTCATGGGCGGCGGCTCCGGGCGCGTGGTGCTGCTGGGGCACCTGCTGCGGGCGGTCGGGTCGGGGGTGCTGCTGACCTGGCTGTACTACGCGGCTCCGCTCGACTACGGCTTCGGGGCCGCGGCCGTCGCGGCGCTGGCCGGGGGGTTGCTGCTCTTCGGGTGCCTGATCGTCTGGCAGGTCAGGGCCATCGCCCGTTCGGCCCATCCGAGGCTGCGGGCGCTGGAGGCCATGGGCACCGCCGTGCCGCTGTTCCTGGTGCTGTTCTCGGCGACGTACTTCCTGCTCTCGCGTGACCGGCCGGAGTCCTTCTCCGAGCCGCTGAGCCGGACCGACGCCCTGTACTTCGCGGTGACGGTGTTCGCGACCGTGGGCTTCGGCGACATCGCGCCCGCCGACGGGACCGGGCGGGCGCTGGCCACCGTGCAGATGGTGGCCGATCTGATCGTGGTGGGGCTCGTCGCCAAAGTGCTCTTCGGAGCCGTAGAGACCGGGCTGTCCCGACGACCCGAAAGGAGCGATCCATGACGGCGACGCAATCGGCCCAGCCCGCCGAGCCGGCGGTGCTGCGGGGGCTGCTGAAGACGGCTCCGTACCGCAGGACCCTGCTGCTCTGCGCCCTGGTCGGGATTCCGGTGTCCCTGGTCTGCTTCTGGTTCCTCGCGGGGCTGCACGAGTTGCAGCGGCTGCTGTGGGAGAGCCTGCCGCACGCGCTGGGGTGGGACGCGGCGCCGTGGTGGTGGCCGCTTCCGCTGCTGCTGGTCGGCGGTGTGCTCGTGGGGCTGGTGGTGGCCCGGATGCCCGGGGCCGGCGGGCACGTCCCCGCCGCCGGGCTGGCCATGGGCGGGTCCTCCCCCAAGGTGCTGCCGGGCGTGGTGCTCGCGGCGGCGGCGAGCCTGCCGTTCGGTGCGGTGCTGGGCCCGGAGGCGCCGCTGATCGCCCTGGGCGGCGGCTTCGCCCTGCTGCTGAGGGACCTCGCGCGCGGGCCGGCGACCCCGCAGGCCACGGCGCTGCTGGGGGTGGCCGGGGCGGCCGCGGCCATCGCCGCCATCTTCGGGAGCCCGCTGATCGCGGCCGTGCTGCTGATCGAGGTGGTGGGGGTGGGCGGGCCGCAGCTGGTCGCCGTCATGCTGCCCGCCCTGCTGTCCAGCGGGGTGGGGGCCCTGGTGTTCACCGGGTTCGGGCGCTGGACCGGCCTCCAGACCGGAGGGCTGACGGTCAAACTGCCCGGGCCCGTGCCCCGGCTGGACGCGGCCGACGTGGGCTGGGCGCTGCTGCTGGCCGTGGTGGTGGCGGCCGTGCTGCGCCAGGCGGTGGGCACGGGCCAGGTGGTGGCGGCGTTCGTGGCGAAGGGGCCGGTCGCCCGTACGGCGCTGTGCGCGCTCGGCGCCGGCGTCTGCGCGGCCGCGTACGCGCTGGTCACGGACCGTTCCCCGATGGACGTGGCCTCGTCCGGGCAGGCCACGATGGCCGCGCTGGCCAGTGACCCGCGGGCCTGGGGCATCGGTGCGCTGGTGGCCGTACTGCTGTGCAAGACCGTCGGGTACGCGCTCTGCCTCGGCAGCATGCGCGGCGGCCCGATCTTCCCCGCACTGTTCATCGGGGCGGCGGCCGGGGTGCTGGCGGCGCCGCTGCCCGGGCTGGGGGTGGTGCCCGCGGTGGCGGCCGGGCTGGCCGCGGCGGGGGCGAGCGTGCTGCGGCTGCCGGTCAGCAGCGCGGTGATGGCGATCCTGCTGGTCGGCAGCCCGGGTATGACGCCGGTGGTGATCCTGTCCGCCGTCGCGGCCCTGATCACCACCGAGCTGCTGCCCGGGCCCCGGCGGCAGCTGTCAGGCTGACGGCCGGTCCGCGCCGAAGAACTCCGCCAGTGCGGGCGCCAGCACGGCCGGGTCCACGTCGTGGGTCTGGCCGTCCAGGGTGCGGTGGAGGCCCGTCGGCAGCAGGCCGGCGAGGGTGCGGGCGCCGGACTGGAGCCAGGGGTCGCTCGCGCCGCCGCCGATGGCCAGCACGGGAATCCGTACGGCCGCCCAGCGGTCGGCGGGCAGGGGCCGGCCGGACATGGTGTCGCCCATGACCCGGGCGTCGTACGGGAGGGTGTGGGCCAGCGCGGCGAAGTGGCTCCAGAGGCCGCTCGCGCGCATCCGGCCGACGAACTCGGCCGGGACGAGGACGGCGGTGGCGAACATGAGGGTGACGGCGTCGTCGCGCCGGCCCTCGGCGATGGCGGTGTCCAGCCGGGACACGTAGTCGGCGGGGACCGGGGGGCGGCTGTCGTCGATGACGAACGGGGGCTCGTACAGGGCCAGTTCCTTCATCGGGACGCCGTGGGCGGCGGCTTCCAGGGCCAGGACGGCGCCGGATGACATGCCCATCACCCGGACGGGGCCGTCGAGTTCGGCGATGACGGCGGCCAGGTCCTCGATCTCGCGCTCCACCGCGTAGGGGGAGGTGTCGCCGCTGTCGCCGCGGCCGCGGCGGTCGTACGTCACCACGGTGAAGCGTTCACCGAGCAGTCCGGCGAGCACGGTCCACCTCGGGTCCTCGCGGACCTGGTAGGCACCTCCGACGAGGACGAGGGCGGGGCCCTCGCCGGTGCGGTCGTAGGCGATGGCGGTCCCGTCGCGGGAAACGGTCTTCTGCACGGTCTGCTCCCCCTCAAGTGATGTGGACGGCGTCCACATCTCCCTCGTAGGCTATACCTGCAAGTTCACGCCGTCCACATACAGCGAGGGATCGAGACCCCATGTCTTCGGAAGCCGAACCCCCACCGCCGCCCAAGCGCAGTACGTACCGCCACGGGAACCTGCGCAGCGCGCTGCTCGAAGCAGCCCTGGAACTGGCGCGCGAGGGCGGACCGGACGCCGTCTCGCTGCGCGAGGTCACCCGGCGCGCCGGGGTCTCGCCCAACGCCGCCTACCGGCACTTCGCCGACCGGGGGGCACTGGTGCACGGGGTCTCGCAGGCTGCGATGGCCCGGGTGGCCCTGGCGATGGAGGCGGAGATCGACGGCCTGCCCGCCGCCCAGGACCCCGCCGAAGGCGCCCGGACCCGTTTCCGGGCCGTGGGGACGGGCTACATCCGCTTCGCCGTGACCGAGCCGGGCTGGTTCCGGACCGCCTTCCACGTCCCGGCGGACATGACGTACGCGGCCGACGCCACGGCCGCCGGGGCGGGCGGGCTGACGCCGTTCGAGCTGCTCGGCGCCTCGCTGGACGCGCTCGTGGAGACCGGAGTCCTGCCGGAGGCCCGCCGCCCGGGCGCGGAGTTCCTCGCCTGGTCGGCGGTGCACGGCCTGGCCTCCCTGATCATCGACGGGCCCCTGCGGGGCATCACCCCGGAGCAAGCCCACGACGCGGGCCAGGACGTGATCGCCATGATCGAGCGGGGGCTCTGACCTCCGGCGACGCCGGGCCGGGCCGAGGGGTTCCACCCGGCCCGGCGACGCGTCACGCGTCCAGGGGGTTCGCGGCGATGCGCTTCGCCGCGCCGCCCGCGACGTAGGCCGCCGCCGCGCAGGCGGGCTTGCGGGCCGCCTGGTCCTCGACCAGTGCCAGGAAGGACGGGCCGAAGCCCAGGCGGGGGTAGTGCTCCAGCAGACCGGCCAGGAAAGCGGGGTCGAAGTCGGGCACGCGCAGGCCGGACACGTCGGCGCTGGTGCCCACCTGGAGGAGGTGGCTCTCGACGTCCTCGGCGGCGGTGACGTCGTCCCGCATGTGCAGCACGATGACCTCCTCCGCGCGGGCCCGGCGGGCGGGGGGCCAGCCCAGGCCGGCCGTGAAGAGCCGGGCCGCGTGGCCGCCGGCCTCCTCGAAGGGCAGGGTGTGGCTGTCGAACGGCGCGGTCAGGCCCAGGTCGTGGAGCAGCGCGCTGACGTAGAGAAGCTCCGCGTCATACGAGAGCCCGTGCACGCGCGCGTACTCGGCGCCGAAGGCGTAGGAGCGGACGGAGTGGTTGAGGAGGGCTGCGTCGGCGTACTCGGAGGCGATCCCGAAGGCCGAACGGGCCGTGTCCGAGTCAAGGTTGTGAAGGGTCCACGTCATGCACCGCACCTTAGGCCCTGTCTAGAGCGGCGCGGTGAAGTCCACCTCCGACGGCCCCTCCTCCCCCGGCCACCACAACCGGGCCGGTGCGGGCGGGGTTTCGGCGAGGACGCTGCCGCGCGAGACGACGTACCGCGGCCGGACCTGGCGGCGGACCGCCTCCGCGGGGCTCGGCGCCGGGAGGAGGACGAAGGAGGCGGGGGCGCCCTCCGTGATCCCGTACTCGGAGGAGGACAGGCCGAGGACGCGCGCCGCGCGCTCGGTCACCATCGAGAATGCGAGCGGGATCTCGTCGGCGCCGGTGAGCTGGGCGGCGTACAGGCCGACGAGGGCGGTCTGGAGCGGGTTGGCGGTGCCGAGCGCGTTCCAGGGGTCCATCACGTCGTCGTGGCCGAAGGCCACGTTGACCCCGGCGGCCAGCATCTCCTTGACCTGGGTGAGGCCGCGCCGCTTGGGGTAGGCGTCGAAGCGGCCCTGGAGGTTGAGGTTCGCGAAGGGGTTGGCGACCAGGTTGATGCCCGAACGAGCCAGCAGCCGCTGGAGTTTGAAGCTGTAGGCGCCGTTGTAGGAGCCCATGGCGGTGGTGTGGGAGGCGGTGGCGCGTTCGCGCAGGCCCGAGCGCAGGGCGAGCGTGGCCAGCACCTCCACGAAGCGGGACTGCTCGTCGTCGATCTCGTCGCAGTGGGCGTCGACGCGGAGCCCGTGCTCCTCGGCCACCTCGAACGCGGTCCGCAGCGAGGCGACGCCGTCCTCACGGGTGTCCTCGAAGTGCGGGATCGCGCCGACGACGTCCGCTCCGCGCGCCACGGCCTCGCGCAGCAGCGCCTCGCCGTCGGGGAAGGAGGCGATGCCCTCCTGCGGGAAGGCGACGATCTGCAGGGTCATGATGTCCCGCACCCGGTCGCGGACCTCCAACAGCGCGTCCAGCGCGGTGAGGGACGGGTCGGTGACGTCGCAGTGCGTACGGACGTGCAGCACGCCGTTGGCCGCCTGCCAGCGCAGCACCTCGGTGGCCCGCGCGATCACGTCCTCGCGGGTCAGGGTCCGCTTGCGCTCGCTCCAGCAGGCGATGCCCTCCCAGAGGGTGCCGGAGGAGTTCGGACGGGGCTGACCCGCGGTGAGGGCGGTGTCCAGGTGGATGTGCGGCTCGGCGAAGGGGGCGGTGAGCAGCCCTCCGTGGGCCTCGATGAGCACGCCGGTCGCCGGCGGCTCCTTCTGGTCGTCGTACGGGATCACCCGCGCGATCCGGCCGTCCTCGGCGACCTCGACGTCGGACAGGCCGTCTTCGTGCAGCAGCCGGGCACCCCGGACGATCATCCGCATGCGGTCAGCGTACGCACGCGGCCCGACGTTTCACGTGAAACAAAACGTCGGGCCGGTGACCGGTGCCGAGGCTCAGCCGCGCTTGGCCTGTGCCTTCTGCTGCATGCCTCGCGTCTTCGCGGAGAGCGACTGGGCCTCTCTGCCCGCGGCCTTGGCCCGTGCCTCGGCCGCCGTGTTCTTCGCCATCGCGCGTTCGGAATCCTGGTGGCTGTGGTGGCCGGTACGAGCCTTCTTGGCCATGATCAACACCCTCTCGCAAGCGTTCGGCGTACGCACACCACCATGCGCCCATTCGGCGCAGTCGGCATCCCGGCCGCCCGCCGGGGCCGAACCCGTAAGAATGGAGGGCATGACCAGCAGCGACAGCGACCTGACCCCCGGCACCGCCCCCGCTTCCGAGATGCCCGACTGGGAGAAGCGCTTCCGGGCGCCCCGCGTGGGCCTGCCGGACTGGGCCGAGGACGCCCCGGACCGCTCGCTCTTCGTCTCGAACGCCACGGGGACCTACGAGCTCTACGCCTGGGACCGGGCCACCGGCACGCAGCGGCAGGCCACCGACCGCCCCAACGGCACCACCGACGGCGCCCTCTCCCCGGACGGGGAGTGGATCTGGTGGTTCTCCGACACCGACGGCGACGAGTTCGGCACCTGGGTCCGCCAGCCCTTCGCGGGCGGCCCGGACGAGCCCGCCACGCCCGGGCTGGAGCCCTCCTACCCCGCCGGGCTCGCCATCGGCCGCGACGGCACGGCGGTGGTGGGCCGGTCCACCGACGAGGACGGCTCGACGATCCACGTCGTACGGCCCGGCGCCGCCCCGGAGGTCGTCTACCGGCACCGCGAGTCGGCCGGAGTCGGCGACCTGTCCCACGACGGGACCCTCCTCGCGATCGAGCACACCGAGCACGGCGACGCCATGCACTCGGCCCTGCGCGTGGTCACCCTCGACGGCTCCACCGTCGCCGAGCTGGACGACTCCCGGGGCGGCACCGAGGAACTGGGCCTGGAGGTGCTCGGCTTCGCACCCGTCGCCGGGGACACCCGGCTGCTCGTCGGTCACCAGCGGCGCGGCCACTGGGAGCCGATGGTGTGGGACGTGGCCACGGGATCCGAGGAGGACCTGGCCGTCGACCTGCCGGGCGACGTGAGCGCCGAGTGGTACCCGGACGGGACCGCACTGCTGATCGCGCACAGCTTCGAGGCCCGCAGCGAGCTGTGGCGCTACGACCTGGCCGCGCGGGAGCTCGTACGGGTGGACACTCCGCCGGGGACGGTGTCGGGCGCGACGGCCCGCCCGGACGGGACGGTGGAGTACCAGTGGTCCTCGGCCGCCGAGCCGGCCGCCGTACGGTCCACCGCCGGCGGGATCGTCCTGGACCCGCCGGGCATGCGGCCGCCGGGCTCGGTGCCGGTGGAGGACGTCTGGGTCGAGGGGCCCGGCGGGCGGATCCACGCGCTCGCGCAGCGGCCCGTGGGCCACGGCGACGGGCCCTTCCCGACGGTCTTCGAGATCCACGGCGGGCCCACCTGGCACGACTCCGACGCCTTCGCGGCCACCCCGGCGGCCTGGCTGGACCACGGTTTCGCGGTGGTCCGGGTCAACTACCGGGGCTCGACGGGCTACGGCCGCGAGTGGACCGACGCCCTCAAGCACCGGGTCGGCCTGATCGAGCTGGAGGACATCACGGCGGTCCGGGAGTGGGCCGTGGCCTCCGGCCTCGCCGACCCGGCGCGGCTGGTGCTGTCGGGCGGGTCCTGGGGCGGCTACCTGACGCTGCTCGGCATCGGCATGCGGCCCGACGACTGGGCGGTCGGGCTGGCCGCCGTACCGGTGGCGGACTACGTGACGGCGTACCACGACGAGATGGAGGCGCTGAAGTCCCTGGACCGCACCCTCTTCGGCGGCACCCCGGAGGAGGTCCCGGAACGCTTCGAGGTCTCCTCGCCGCTGACCTACGTGGACGCGGTGAAGGCGCCCGTGCACATCGCGGCGGGCGTGAACGACCCGCGCTGCCCGATCCGGCAGATCGACAACTACGTCGACCGGCTCGCGGCCCGCGGCGCGGTCCACGAGGTGTACCGCTACGACGCGGGGCACGGTTCGCTGGTGGTGGAGGAGCGCATCAAGCAGGTCCGGATGGACCTCGAATTCGCGCTGAAGCACCTGCCGCAGGGCCTGCCGCGCTGACCCGGCACCGGGCTCCCGGTGCACCCCCCGTACCGTTGGTGGGGTGCACCGGTTTCTCCTGACCCCGCGCTGGTGGGGGATCAACGTCTTCGTCGCGCTCGCCATCCCCTTCTGCCTGTTCATGGGGACCTGGCAGCTCGGCCGGTTCGAGGACCGCGTCGGCAGCCACAAGGAGGCGCGGGCCGAGCGCCCCGCCGACCTGGCCGCCGAGCCGCTGGACTCGCTGCTCCCGGTGGACACGAAGACCTCCGGACGGCTGGCTTCCACGGCCGGCGAGTACGGGCGCCAGCTGCTCGTTCCCGAACGGGACCTCGGCGGGAAGCCGGGCTTCTACGTCCTGACCCTGCTGCGGACCGACTCCGGGAAGACCGTCCCGGTGGTCCGGGGCTGGCTGGCGGGGGCGGCCGACCCGGCGAAGGCACCGGCCCCGCCGACCGGGCGGGTCGAGGTGACGGGGGCCCTGCAGTCCTCGGAGAACTCTGGTACCAAGGGCGTCCACGCGCAGGGCGGGCTGCCGGAGGGCCAGCTCGGGGTGATCGGGGCGGCCACGCTGGTCAACCTGGTGCACGAGCCGCTGTACGACGCCTGGCTGACGGTGCAGACGCCGGCGGACGGGATGACCCCGGTGCCGGCGAAGGCGCCGAACAACACCGGGCTGGACCTGAAGGCCTTCCAGAACCTCGGCTACACCGGCGAGTGGTTCGTCTTCGTCGCCTTCGTGCTCTTCATGTGGTTCCGGCTCTACCGGCGCGAGGTGGAGACCCTGCGCGACGCCGAGGCGGGACTGCTGCCCGCCGAGGCCCCCGCCGCGCCCGCGGAAGCCGCCGCCGAGGCCGCCGGGGAACCGGAGCCGGCTACGGCGCGCCCGGCGGAATGAGGCCGGTGCGGTAGACCGTGCCGCCGCAGGCCGCCGGGATGGTGGTCTGGGTGACGGGAGCACCCGCGCCCGGGGTGTGGGAGACCTCCACCCCGGCCGCCTCCGGACTCCTGGAGCCGGTCTGCGGGTCCTTGGCCGGGGCCCCGTCGGCGCCCGCCGGTTCCGTACCGCCGGACGTACCTCCCGCCGCGCCGCTCTGCTGACCGGCCGGGGGCTGCGCCGCCCCGCCCTCCTGCTGCGGCTTGGGGGAAGGACCCGGCGTCGAGGCCGGGCAGGACCGGTCGGAGGGCACCCAGGCGAACCGCACCTCGTAGGCGGTGTTGGGCTGGAGCAGCACGACCGGCGCCTCGGCGGACGGGTCGGGCAGCAGCTCGCTCGCCGGATCCCCCGCCGTGTGGCCCGTCACCGTGACCGGCGGCGCGGCCGCCTGGACGGGCGGCGGGCCGAGGGGCGCCACCGAGGCGGCAGTCACGGTGTCCGGGCCGGAGACCGTGCACCCCCGGGCCGAGAGGTTGGTGACCTTGAAGCTGCCGTAGACCTTGCCGTCGGTCTCGGGGGCGCGGGCACTGCCCGACACCCCCAGCTGGTCGGACGTGCACCCCGGTGCTCCGGGCGCCGCGCCCACCGGGGGCAGCGGTCCGTGGCCGGCGCCGCCGGTGGGGGCGCCCGCTCCGGTGCTGGAGGGGCCCGCGGTCGTACCGCCCGACGGCGAGCCGCTCGCCTGCGGGGACGGCTGCGTGCCGCCGCCCGCGTCCTGGCCCTTGCCCGGGGACCCGACCGGCCGGGGCCCGGCCACCGCGTCGGAGCCGTTCTGCCGCGGGTCGGAGCTGTCGCCCGCCCTGGCGCCCTGCGACGCCCCGTGCCCGGCCATGGCCGAGTGCCCGGCCACCGCGCCCTCGTCGGAGTTCAGGTGCAGTGCGGCCGGGATCGCGGTACCCGCCAGCAGTGCCACCGCGGCCGTCGCCAGGAGCGCCTGCCGCTTGCGGGCCCGGCGCACGGGCACCGCGTGCCGCAGCCGCTCCAGGGCCCCCTCGGAGGGCTCCAGCCCCCGCACGGCTCCGGCCAGCAGGCCGCGCAGCGCCTGCTCGTCGGCCGTGGCCGCCGCCCCGGCGGGGCCGGACAGGTTCTCGTGGTCGTCCCTCATGACTGCGCAGCCTCCATCGCCACCCTCAGCGCGGCAATGCCCCGCGATCCGTACGCCTTGACCGAGCCGAGCGATATCCCGAGCGTCTCGGCGACCTGGACCTCCGTCATGTCGGCGAAGTAGCGCAGTACGAGCACCTCGCGCTGACGGCGCTGGAGTCCGCGCATCGCCCTGATCAGGTCGTCGCGCTCCAGCTGGTCGTACGCCCCCTCCTCCGCGCTGGCCATGTCCGGCATCGGCTTCGACAGCAGCTTCAGGCCGAGGATGCGGCGGCGCAGCGCCGAGCGCGAGAGGTTCACGACGGTCTGGCGGAGGTAGGCCAGGGTCTTGTCCCGGTCCCGCACCCGGTTGCGGGCCGAGTGGACGCGGATGAAGGCCTCCTGGACCACGTCCTCACAGGAGGCCGTGTCGTCGAGGAGGAGCGCGGCCAGGCCCAGCAGGGAGCGGTAGTGGGCCTGGTAGGTCTCGGTGAGGTGGTCGACGGTGGTACCGGCCACGACCGGACGCTCGGCGTCTGCCCCCGCCGGCGCCGGGCCCTCGGGCACCAGTGTCTGCGGTGCCGGGGCCTGCGGCACCAGTGCCTGCGGTGCCGGGGCCTGCGGGGCCAGTGCCCCGGGTATCAGGGCCTCGGGCGGGAGGTTCTCCGCCGGCTGCGGGCTCGTGTCGGTGTCAGCGCCATCGCGGGGCGAGGGCACGCGGCCGACCCGGGTCGGGGCCGTGATGTGCGGAACGCCGGCCGGCGGGACGGGCACGATCACAGGGAAGCCGCCGCCGGGCGCGCCTGGGCGCCGGCGCGAGGGAACGATCCCGCTGCGCGCCGGTAGAACGACCACGTCCAACAGTGCCTCTGCCACGCCCGTTGGACACGCGTCCCCCCGTCAGGGTTGTACGCGCGAGGCAAAGTATTCAGCAATTTACCCATTGCCTTCATGCGTACCCGCTCTTCCCGATTGCCCCATTCATCCAGGCGGCAGTCGGGCCATCACCTTGATCAAGGGATCGATGCCGATCCTACAAAGCGAATTACGCGAATTCACCCGCGATCAGTTCCGAGATCTGGGCGGCATTCAGTGCGGCACCTTTGCGTAGATTGTCCGCACATACGAAGAACTCCAGGGCCCTCGGATCGTCGAGCGAACCCCTCAGCCGCCCGACCCAGGCCGGATCGGTACCGGCCGCGTCGGCCGGGGTCGGGAACTCCCCCGCAGCGGGATCGTCGACGAGGACCACCCCGGGCGCCGCCTCCAGGACCTCCCGGGCGTGCGCCGCGGCCACCTCCCGCTCGAAGCGTGCCCGCACCGTCAGGGAATGCCCGGTCACCACCGGAACCTGTACGCAGGTCACGGCGACCGGCAGCGCCTCCAGGCCCAGGAGCCGCCGGGTCTCCGCCCGGACGGCCAGCTCGTGCGAGGACCAGCCGTCCGCGCGCAGCTCACCGGACCAGGGCACCACGTTCAGCGCGAGCGGCGCCGCGAAGGGCCCGGTGTCCTCGCCCACGGCGCGGCGCACGTCCCCGGGCAGCTCCCCGAGGGGGCTCCCGGCGACCTGGGTCAGCTGCCTGCGCAGCGCCTCCGCGCCGGCCCGGCCCGAGCGGCTCGCTGCCTGGTACGAGGAGACGGCCAGCTCGGCCAGCCCGTATTCGGCGTGCAGCGCGCCCACGGCGGCGATCATCGCCGCGGTCACGCAGTCCGGGCCCGCGACGATCCCGCGCGGGCGGTCGCGTACGGCGCGGGCGTTCACCTCGGGCACCACCAGGGGCACCTCGGGGTCCTCCCGGAAGGCGGCGGACTGGTCCACCACGACGGCACCGCGCGCGGTGGCCACGGGGGCCCAGCGCGCCGACACCTCGGCCGGGGTCAGGAAGAGCACGACGTCGCCCCCGCCGAGGCCCTCGAAGGCGTCCTCGGTGAGGGCGAGCACCTCGGTCTCCTCGCCGCGGACGGTCAGCACGCGGCCGGCCGAGCGCGGGGAGGCGATCAGGCGGATGTCGCCCCAGACGTCCGCCCGCTGGGACAGGATCTGGAGCAGGATCGATCCGACCGCCCCGGTCGCCCCGACCACGGCGAGCGCCGGGGCCGGGGCCGACCGGTGCGGACTCATCGTCCGGTGCCTCCGTAGACGACGGCCTCGTCGCTGTCGGAGTCGAGGCCGAAGGCCGTGTGGACGGCGATGACGGCCGCGTTGACGTCGTCCTGGCGGGTCACGACCGAGATGCGGATCTCCGAGGTGGAGATCAGCTCGATGTTGACGCCCGCGTCGGACAGCGCCTGGAAGAAGGAGGCGGTGACGCCCGGGTTGGTCTTCATGCCCGCGCCGACCAGGGAGATCTTGCCGATCTGGTCGTCGTAGCGCAGGGAGTCGAAGCCGATCTGCGCCTTCGCCTTCTCCAGGGCGTCGATGGCCTTGTGGCCCTCGGTCTTGGGGAGGGTGAAGGAGATGTCCGTCAGGCCCGTGGAGGCCGCCGACACGTTCTGGACGATCATGTCGATGTTGATCTCGGCGTCCGCGATGGCGCGGAAGATCGCCGCGGCCTCGCCCGGCTTGTCCGGAACGCCTACGACGGTGATCTTGGCTTCGGAGACGTCATGGGCGACTCCGGAGATGATGGCGTGCTCCACCTGCTCGTCCCCTTGCGACTCGGGCTTCTCGTTGCTGACCCAGGTACCCGGCAGTCCGGAGAAGGACGAACGGACGTGGATCGGAATGTTGTAGCGGCGCGCGTACTCGACGCAGCGGTGCAGGAGCACCTTGGAGCCGGAGGCCGCGAGCTCCAGCATGTCCTCGGAGGAGATCCAGTCGATCTTACGGGCCTTCTTCACGACGCGGGGGTCCGCGGTGAAGACGCCGTCGACATCGGTGTAGATCTCGCAGACCTCGGCGTCCAGCGCCGCGGCGAGCGCGACGGCGGTGGTGTCCGAGCCGCCCCGGCCGAGGGTGGTGATGTCCTTGGAGTCCGCGGACACGCCCTGGAAGCCGGCGACGATGGCGATGTTGCCCTCGTCCAGCGCGGTGCGGATACGGCCCGGCGTCACATCGATGATGCGCGCTTTGTTGTGGACCGAGTCGGTGATCACGCCTGCCTGGCTACCGGTGAACGACTGGGCCTCGTGGCCCAGGTTTTTGATCGCCATGGCCAGCAGGGCCATGGAGATCCGCTCTCCGGCGGTCAGCAGCATGTCGAACTCACGCCCGGCAGGCATCGGAGATACCTGTTCGGCGAGATCGATCAGCTCGTCCGTCGTGTCGCCCATCGCGGAAACCACGACGACCACCTGGTGGCCGTTCTTCTTGGCGTCCACGATCCGCTTGGCGACGCGCTTGATGCCCTCGGCATCGGCTACGGAGGAGCCTCCGTACTTCTGCACGACAAGGCCCACGTGCGCTCCTCGCTCGGTCCGTCTCATTGCTGGTGCAGTCTAACGAGCGGTCGGGATACGACCGCCTCGTACCACATCATGAGATGTAAAGAGCAGCGGAACGGTTGCCCCTCGCACACCGCGAATCGGCCGGAACCAGTAGGAACCGGCCGCAACCGCCACACCCGGGAACGCGCTACCTGCGGCCCAGCTGGCCGAGCTCCTCGGCCATGACCGCGCCGGCCTGCTCCGCGAGGTCGTCCTCCGCCATGTCCTCGTCCGTGTCCAGGCCGTCCAGGGCCGCGAGCGGCTGGTCGAGGCGGACGTGGGCGATCAGCGACTGGAGGGCGCGCAGCATGGCCGAGGCCGTCGGGCCCCAGTTGGTGAAGTACGAGAACTGCCACCACCACAGGGCCTCGGTGACCCGGCCCGCCTGGAGGTGGATGAGCCCGTGCCGCAGGTCGGCGAACACGTCGGCCAGGTCGTCGGAGATCCGGTGCGCGACCGGGGCCTTGCGCGGCTCGTAGGGGTCGAAGACCTCGGAGTAGACGTCGACCGGCTCCAGCATCAGCGCGAACCGCTCGCGCAGGTCGTCCACGTCCGGCTCCGGTCCCAGGTCCGGCTCGTAGCGCTCCTCGGGCAGGACGTCCTGGTACGCGCCCAGCCGGCCGCCCGCCAGCAGCAGCTGGGACACCTCCAGGAGGAGGAAGGGGACGGCGCTGTCCGGGTCCTCGCCCTTGGCCACCTCGGTGACCGCGACGATGAAGGACTCGATCTGGTCCGCGATCGAGGCGGCGAAGTCGTCCGGATCCTGTCCCAGGGCGTGCAGCGTTGCGTCAGACATCAAGAAGTCGCCTTCCTTCAAAGGCCCGCCCGAGCGTGACCTCGTCCGCGTACTCCAGGTCTCCCCCGACGGGGAGCCCGCTGGCCAGGCGGGTGACCTTCAGGCCCATGGGCTTGATCATGCGGGCGAGGTAGGTGGCGGTGGCCTCGCCCTCCAGGTTCGGGTCGGTCGCGAGGATCAGCTCGGTGACCGCCCCGTCCGCCAGTCGCGCCAGCAGCTCGCGGATGCGCAGGTCGTCGGGGCCGACGCCCTCGATCGGGCTGATCGCCCCGCCGAGGACGTGGTATTTGCCCCGGAACTCGCGGGTCCGCTCGATCGCGACGACGTCCTTCGGCTCCTCGACCACGCAGATGACCGCCGGGTCGCGGCGCGGGTCACGGCAGATCCCGCACAGCTCCTCCTGCGCCACGTTCCCGCACACCGCGCAGAAGCGGACCTTCTCCTTGACCTCCAGCAGCGCGTGCGCGAGGCGCCGGACGTCGGTGGGCTCGGCCTGCAGGATGTGGAAGGCGATCCGCTGCGCGCTCTTGGGCCCGACGCCGGGCAGCCTGCCCAGTTCGTCGATCAGGTCCTGGACCACGCCTTCGTACAACGGACTGCCTTCTTTCGTTTCTGCGTGCGTATGGGTGTGGGTGCGGGTGCGGGCCCGCGGGAGCGATTAGAACGGAAGGCCGGGGATGCCGCTGCCTCCGCCCAGGGCCTGGGTCAGCGGTCCCAGCTTCTGCTGCTGGAGCGCCTGCGCGTTCTCGTTGGCCGCCTGGACCGCCGCGACCACCAGGTCGGCGAGGGTCTCGGTGTCCTCCGGGTCCACGGCCTTCGGGTCGATGACGAGGGCGCGCAGTTCACCGGAACCGGTGACCGTCGCCCTCACGAGGCCGCCGCCCGCCTGACCCTCGACCTCGGCCACGGCCAGCTCTTCCTGGGCCGCCGCGAGGTCCTGCTGCATCTTCTGGGCCTGCTGGAGCAGCTGCTGCATGTTGGGCTGGCCACCACCGGGAATCACAGGTACTCACTCCGTACGTCGAAACGGCTGCGGATCGCCTTCGGGGAAGGCTCGGTCAATCCGAGCCTACGTGCTCCCGGGGCGCCGCGCCCTACGCCGGGAGGACCAACTCTTTCGGGTGAGAGACGGGGCGTGCACGTACCTGATGGAGCCCTCCTTGTGGGCGGAAAACCCGGGATTCGTTGCCCATGGCGCGTCATTCGAAGGTAGGAAGGGCATGCGCACCATTGCGCACACGCGCACCACACGTCAGCGCAGGCAGAGGGAGTGCCGGGTGAGTCAGCCGGAGATGCAGCCCGAGGGGCCACCCCGGGATCCCGCAGAGGACGGTGACCTTACCGGCCGGCCGTTCCCTCTCGGGGACTGGGGAGAGCCCGCCGAGCGGCTCGACGAGCTCTACCGGCGGGTGGAGGCCGATGCGCTGCGCACGGCCGAGTGGTACCTGTCCGACCGGGCGTGGAAGCGGCGGGGCGCGCGGGCGCTGCGGGCGGGCGCCGCCGTGGGCGCCGTCACGGGCGCGGCGTTGCCGCTGCTGGAGCTGACGGGCTCGGTGCCCGGGGCGGCCTCGTACGGCTACCTCTCGCTGCTGCTGGCCGCGGCCTGCATGGCCTGCGACCGGTTCTTCGGGCTCACGTCCGGGTGGATGCGGGACGTGGCGACGGCACAGGCGGTGCAGCGTCGGCTGCAGACGCTCCAGTTCGACTGGGCCTCGGAGAACGTGCGCGAGGTGCTCGGCCCCACCGAGGGGACGGCCAGTGAGGCCGCCGAGCGGTGCCTGACGGTGCTGCGCCGGTTCTCGGAGGACGTCACGGAACTCGTGCGCTCGGAGACGGCCGACTGGATGGTGGAGTTCCGGGCCGGGCCGGCGCCGCTGCTGATGCAGTCCCTGGCCGGGGCGCCCGCCCGCCCGGACCCGGGGACCCCCCCGGCCCGTTTCCCGCTGCCGCCGGGCACCCGCCCGAACATGCCGCGCCAGCGGCCGCCCGAGCAGCCGCGCTGAGCCCCCCGGACGCGCCGCTCACGGGGGCGGCGCGCCGGGTCGGGCCGGCCCGTACGGATCCGGCGCCGGTCAACTGAAGATGATCATCGAGCCCTGGCCCAGGCTGCGCGTCGCCGCCGCGTGCAGGCCCAGCCACACGTGGCGCTCCCGCGCGAAGGGGCTCTCGTCGTACGGAATGGGCCCCGCGGGCTCCTCCAGTGCCGTCGGCCCCCCGGGCGGCGCCGGCGCGGCGGGCGGGTTCGCCGGGTCTATCCCGATGGCGGGGGCCACGAAGGCCAGCTCCCGCAGCAGCCCCTGCGCCGACCCCAGCGGGCCGCCGCCGGCCAGCAGCTCCTCGTTCGCCAGGGGCGCCGCGAAGTCCACCGGGACGTACGCTCCCGCGTGGTCGTAGTGCCACACCAGGTGCGACTGCTGCGCCGTGGCCTCGAACATCTCCAGCAGCTGCTCGTAGTCCCCGCCCAGCTCGTCCACCGGCGTCACCGGCAGCCCGCAGATCTGCAGCAGGTACGCCCGCCGCAGGAAGTGCAGGGCGTCGTAGTCGAAGCCGGCCACCGGGGCCACGTCCCCGCTCAGGCCGGGCATGTACGCGAACACGGGCACCGACGGCAGACCCGCCTCGCCCAGCGCCTTGTCGTACGAGGCGATCTCTTCCGCGAAGGGGTTGTCGGGGCTGTGGCACAGCACGTCGACAAGGGGGACCAGCCACAGGTCACAGGCCACGCGGGCTCCGATCAGTCGTTGCCGCCGATCGGGCCAGAGTAGTGCTCCGGACACGCTCCGCGAAGGGGTGCGCAGAACCCGGGCGGGCGGACCGGCGGCGTCAGAGGCTCGCGGCCCAGTCCAGCCCGTGCTGGTTGTACGCGCGCACGAGGCGGCGCACCTCGTCGGCGTCGGCCAGCGTCACCGCGTCCACCAGCTCGTTGTGCCCGTCCCACAGCGCGGCCCGCAGCTCCGGGGCGCCCTGGAGGTGCGGCACCGAGAAGACCCAGCACTGCACGCGGATGCGGTGCAGGAAGTCGGAGATGTAGGTGTTGCCGATCAGCTCGCTGAGCTCCCGCCAGAAACGCAGGTCGTAGCCGATCAGCACTTCGAGCGAACCGCTGCGCGCGGCCCGCCGCGCCTCCTCCGCGCGGCGGCGCACGGACACCAGCAGTTCGGCCGTGCCGGGCGGGGTGCCGCACTCGGCGAGGCGCCGGAAGATCCCGTCGAGTATCAGCGTCCGGGCCTCGATCATTCCCCGGAAGTCGTCGACGGTGAAGACCCGCACCCGGAAGCCCCGGTGCTGCACCGACTCCAGCAGCCCCTGTGCCGAGAGGTCGACCAGCGCCTCGCGCACCGGGGTCGCGGAGACCTCGTACTGCTCGGCGATCTGCTTGACCGTGAACTCGGTCCCCGGGGGGAGACGCCCCGCGAGCACCTCGTCACGCAGCGCGTCCGCGATCTGCTGCCGAAGGGTGTTGCGGGTGACACCTCCGCTCCGGCTGCCTGGCATAGGGGTCCGTCTCCTCCATAGAACTTCGGACACCTTAGGCCAGGCAGCGCGGCTGAAACCGAGCGGTCTACGGCTGGAATGCGGACATAGCGCCCACTATCCGGACCGTCAGGCGCCGGCCGTGTGCCGGTCGGCCACCGTCAGCGCCTCGTCGAGGAGGGCCAGACCCTCCTTGGCCTCGGCCTCCGTGACCGTGCACGGGGGGACGACGTGCGTCCGGTTCATGTTGACGAACGGCCACAGCCCGGACGCCTTGCAGGCCGCCGCGAATTCGGCCATGGGGGCGTTGGCGGCACCGGCGGCGTTGTACGGGACGAGCGGCTCGCGCGTCTCCTTGTCGCGTACGAGCTCCAGCGCCCAGAAGACGCCGAGACCGCGGACCTCCCCGACGGAGGGGTGCCGCTCGGCGAGGTCGGCCAGCCCGGGGGCGATGACCTCGGCCCCGATGCGGGCGGCGTTCTCGACGATGCCCTCCTCCTCCATCGCGTTGATCGTCGCGACGGCGGCGGCGCAGGCCAGGGGGTGGCCGGAGTACGTCAGTCCGCCCGGGTAGGGACGGGTGGCGAAGGTCTCGGCGATGGCGGCGGAGATGGCGACGCCGCCGAGCGGCACGTAACCGCTGTTGACGCCCTTGGCGAAGGTGATCAGGTCGGGGGTGACGTCCCAGTGCTCGGCGGCGAACCACTTGCCGGTGCGCCCGAAGCCCGACATGACCTCGTCGAGGATGAAGACGATGCCGTGGCGGTCGCACAGCTCGCGCACTCCGGCCAGGTAGCCGGGCGGCGGGGTCATGATCCCGGCGGTGCCGGGCACCGACTCCAGGATGATCGCGGCGATGGACTGCGGCCCCTCGAAGGCGATGGTGTCGGCGAGGTGGGCGAGGGCGCGCTCGCACTCCTCGGCCTCGGTGGCCGCGTGGAACGGGGACCGGTACAGGAACGGGCCCCAGAAGTGCACGACGCCGGCGGAGGCGGTGTCCGACGGCCAGCGGCGCGGGTCGCCGGTCAGGTTGATCGCCGCGGCGGTGGCCCCGTGGTACGAGCGGTAGGTGGAGAGCACCTTCTGGCGGCCGGTGTGCAGCCGGGCCATGCGTACGGCGTTCTCCACGGCCTCGGCGCCGCCGTTGGTGAAGAAGATCTTGTCGAGGTCGCCGGGGGTCCGCTCGGCGATGAGGCGTGCGGCCTCGGAGCGGACGTCGACGGCGAAACCGGGCGCGAGGGTGCAGAGCCTGGCGGCCTGCTCCTGCACGGCCGCGACCACCTTGGGGTGCTGGTGGCCGATGTTGGTGTTGACCAGCTGGGAGGAGAAATCGAGGAAGCGGTTCCCGTCGTAGTCCCAGAAGTACGAGCCCTCGGCGCCGGCGACGGCCAGCGGGTCGATCAGGGCCTGGGCGGACCACGAGTGGAAGACGTGAGCGCGGTCGGCGGCCTTGACGGTCGCGCCGGTGACATGAGGGGTCATGCGGTCACGCTAGAAGTGCGCAGGTGGGAAGGGATATCGGCGGACTGTATGGGGGTGGGGGGCCGCTCTCGGCAGTCTGTCTGCCGACGCCACCATTGACAGCAAACTCCCAAGATGACAGTCTTCTGTCATAATTTTCGTCCTGCCAACTGGAGGCGAGCACCATGACCGGGACCACCGCCAAGCCCGTCCACCTCGCGGTCTACGACACGTGGGCGGACTGGGAGACCGGACACACCACCGCACACCTCGCCCAGCGCGGCCACGAGATCCGCACGGTCGGCTTCGCCGCCGACACCCCGGTGACCACGATGGGCGGGGTCCGGATCCTGCCCGACCTGTCCCTCGCCGACCTGCGCCCCGAGGACTCCTCGCTGCTGATCCTGACCGGCGCCGCGCTCTGGGACTCCGGCGACGGGCTCGCCCCCTTCGCCGCCAAGGCCCGCGAGTTCCTGGCCGCCGGGGTGCCGGTCGCGGCCATCTGCGGAGCCACGGCGGGCCTGGCCCGGGAGGGCCTGCTGGACGACCGCCCGCACACCAGCGCGGTCTCGTTCTACCTCGCGGAGCAGCCGGGGTACGCGGGCGCCGGGCAGTACGTGGAGGCCGACGCCGTCACGGCGGGCGACCTGATCACGGCGGGCCCGACCGAACCGGTGGCCTTCGCCCGGGAGGTCTTCGCCCGGCTCGGCGTGTACGAGCCGGACGTCCTCGACGCGTGGTACCGGCTCTTCCACGACTCCGACGCGAGCGCGTTCCCGGTCCTGATGGCGGCGGCGGAGGCGGGCGATGCCTGATCCGCTGTCCGGGCGGGAGCGGCAGGACCTGCTCAGCCGTACCGCGCTCGGCGTCTTCCACCTCAACGGCCAGTTCCTCGCCGTCTCCGAGGAACTGGCCCGCCCGGCCGGGCTGACGGCCGCGTGGTGGCAGGTACTGGGCGCGGTGCTGACGGAGCCGCTGCCCGTGGCGGGCATCGCCCGGACCATGGGGATCACCCGCCAGAGCGTGCAACGCGTGGCGGACCTGCTGGCCGCGCAGGGCCTCGCCGAGTACGTCCCCAACCCCGCGCACCGCCGCGCGAAGCTGCTCCGCCCGACGGATGCGGGCCGCGCCGCGATCACCCGCATCGACCCGGGCCACGCGGAACTCGCGACCCGCCTGACCGAGGCCCTGGGCGAAGCGGGCTTCGCCGAGACGGTCGTGGTCCTGGACCGTCTCTCGGCGGCGCTGGCGGCCATCACATCGGAGTCCGGAGGTACGACCTGAGGCGGAGGCGCCGAGGCCGGACCGCCCCACGGAATCCGCCCGGCCAGGGCCAGGGGTCTCCCCGTCCCCTCCCCCCGCGGAGCGCACCGCACTACGCTCGCCCCGTCCGGCCAGCCCAGGGGGAAGGGACCACCCGGCGATGGAGCAGCTCCACCCCACCGACCCGCACCACGTCGGCCCGTACCGGCTCCTGTCCCGCCTGGGGGCCGGCGGCATGGGCCAGGTCTACCTGGCCCGCTCCGACCGCGGCCGGGCCGTCGCGGTCAAGCTCGTCCACCCCGGCCTGGCCCTCCGCGAGGAGTTCCGCTCCAGGTTCCGCCAGGAGGTCGACGCCGCCCGGCGCGTCGGCGGCGCCTGGACCGCTCCCGTCCTCGACGCCGACACCGAGGCGGCGACCCCCTGGTTCGCCACCGGCTACGTCGCCGGGCCGAGCCTGCGCCAGGTCGTCGCCCACGACTTCGGCCCGCTGCCCGCCCGCACGGTACGGATCCTCGCGGCCGGACTCGCGTACGCCCTCCAGGACATCCACCGCGCCGGCCTGATCCACCGCGACCTGAAGCCCTCCAACGTGCTGCTCACCATCGACGGCCCCCGCGTCATCGACTTCGGCATCGCCCGCCCCCTGGAGGAGCCCGACGGCGGGCTGACCCGGACCGGGCAACTGGTCGGCTCCCCCGGCTTCATGGCCCCCGAGCAGGTACGCGGCGGACCGGTCACCCCGGCCTGCGACGTCTTCTGCCTCGGCGCCGTCCTCGCCTACGCGGCCACCGGGCGGCTGCCGTTCGGCGACGCGGAACACCCCGGCGGGACCGCCGGGCTGCTGCTGCGCATCGTCGAAGCCGAACCCGACCTGGGCGGCGTACCGGCCGAACTGCGCGGGCTCGTCGCGGACTGCCTGCACAAGGATCCCGCCGCCCGGCCGGACCCGGGGGCCGTCCTGGCCCGGGTGGGGGCGGGCGACACGGTGGCCGACGGCCGGGCCCTGGAACCCTGGCTCCCGGCACCGCTCGTGGCCCAGCTGGGCCGGCGGGCCGCGCAACTCCTCGACCGCGAGGACTCCGGCCCCGCGGGCACCCCCGGGCCGGCGACCCCGCCCTCCCGGATGCCGCCCGCACCGGCCGCACCGCCCGCACCGCGCACCGTCCCCGCCACCCTCGCGGCCGCCGCCGGCCCCCCGGTGCCCGTCCACGCGTACGCGCCGCCGCCCGCGGTCCCCCCGGCCCGCCCGGGCACCGTGTCGACGGCGTTGCTCGTCGCGGTTGCCTTCGTCGTCGCGGCAGCGGCGGGCGGCACGGTGTACGCGGTGATGAGCGGTGACTCCGCGGCCCGGCCCCCGGTCACGGCCCCCGGCCCCTCCCTCACGGGCCCCTCCGCACCGGGTTCCGGATCCGGCTCCGCTTCGGGTTCCGCCGCCGGGAGCCCCGGGGGCGGAACCCGGACGGGCCGGCTCCCCCAGTCCTACGCCGGCACCTGGCGGGCCTCCTCCGGTTCCGCGGACTGGCGCCTGACCCTCACGCCCGGAGCCGTCGGCGACTCCGTCATGACCCTGCGCGTCGAGCACCCGGGCTACTCCTGCTCCTGGCGGGCCTCCCTGCGCAGCGCCCCCGACCCGGTGGAACTCGACGCCTCCACCGTCACCTCCGGAGCCCCTCCCACCTGCACCCCGGGCGGTTGGAGCCGGCTGCGGCTGCTACCGGACGGCAGCCTGCTCCGCGAGCTGAGCGGGGGGTCCGCTCCCCCTCTCACGTACTACAGGGAGTAGTCGGCGCCCGGCAGTACTGGACAAGCCCTGGACAGGACCCCGCGCCCCGCTGGAGAGCCGTTTACGTCGAACCCCCGGTGGCAGACTGAGCCGTGTGCTCACGCAACTCGCCGCGGCGACCGGCGTCCTGGCCCTGCTGACCCTCGTACCCGGCCCCGACATGGCCATCGTGACCCGGCGGGCCGTCTCACGGGGACGGGCCGACGGGCTGCGCACCGTCGGCGGGATCGCCGTCGGGCTGCTGCTGTGGGGCGCGCTGACGGTGGCCGGGCTCGCGGCGCTGCTCGCCGCCTCGGCCGGGGTGTACTTCCTGGTCAAGCTCGCGGGGGCGGCGTACCTCTGTTTCCTCGGCGCGCAGGCCCTGTGCCGCCCGGGCACCGGGACCGCCCTGGACACGGCCGCCGGCGATCCGGACGGCCGCCCCGCGCCCGGCCGCAGCAGCGGCAGCGGCAGCGGCTGGCGCACCGGACTGGTCGCCAACGCCCTCAACCCCAAGATCGCCGTGTTCTACACCGGCCTGCTGCCCAGCCTCGCGCCGCCGGGCCTGCGCCCGGCGGCGGGGATGGCCCTCCTCGTACTGGTCCACGTACTGCTGACGCTGGCCTGGCTGAGCACGTACGTGTACGTCCTGTCGCGCGCCCGGCGCTTCTTCACGTGGCCGCGCGTCCGCCGGACGATGGACCGGGTGACGGGCATCGTCCTGATCGGCTTCGGAGTGCGGGTGGCCACGTCCGCGACGTAGCCCCCGGGTAGGGGGCGGGGCCGCCCGGCTACGCGAGGAGGCGGTCGAGCTCCTCGGTGAGGGCGGCCCGTATCCCGTCGTGGCGCGGCGCGAGCGCGTGGCGTTCGCCGCGCCAGCACTCCTCGTCCTCGTAGAGCCAGACCGGCATCCGGACGAGGTCCTCGGGCTCCCAGTCGTAGCGGGGCCAGATGTGGGCGTGCAGGTACGGGTCGGTGTTGCCGAGGATCTCGATGTTCACGCGGCGGAAGGCCGGGTCGAGCCGCGCGCAGGCCCGCTCGACGGCCTCGGCGAGCCGCTCCAGGTCGGTGAGGTACGCGATCCGGCGCGCCGGGGGCAGGTCGGAGAGCCGGGTCACGGCGGGGTCGTCGGTCAGCAGCACCGAGTACCCGGGCAGGAACTGCCGGTCCCCGATGGCCGCGAATCCGGAGTCGAGGCGGCGCAGGACGGTGGGGTTCTGCCCCCGGTGCGCGCTGCCGATGCGGTCGTGTCGCCAGTCGATCTCGTTCATCCCCGGACCCTAACGGGCCGTGGCGGGGGCCGGTTTGCCGATGTCCGGCCGGGCGTGGACGCACTGCCGGCTGGCTCTCAGGTAGCGGTGGTCATACCTGAGAGCTACTTCGGAAGCCCGCTCCGCAGCGTGACGCCGACCAGCGGTGCCGATTCCTAACTTCGTTACCAGAGCGGGCGCCTGCCCGACGGACCGAAGGACAGGAAGAGGAACCCGACATGAGCACTGGCAGCCGCCTCCGCCGCACTCTGCTGGCCGGCCTCGTCGCCGCGGCCGTCGTGCTCCCCGTGTCCGCCGCCGCGTCCCCGCGGATCCCGGCTCCGGCCCCGGCGGCCGTCTCCGAGTCCGCCACTCTGGACAGCCGGTACGCCGCCGCCCTCTCCGACATCGCCGGGGCGGCCAGGACGGCCGAGGATTCGGGCCACGCCGGCCGGGCCGCGAAGCTGCGGACGATGGCGGGGCCCGGAGCCCGGTTCCTCGCCTTCGACGGGCGCGGCCAGGGCCGCGCCGTAGAGGTGTTCGGCGATCTCGGCGGCGCGGACCGGATCGCGGTCCTGGTGCCGGGATCGGACACGAACCTCGACACCTACCGGCGCTTCCGGGAGGGGGCGCTCTCCCTCCAGCAGCGGCTCCAGGCGGCACATCCCCGCTCCGCGGTGGTCGCCTGGCTCGGCTACGACACCCCCGGCACGGTCAGCACCACCGTCCTGACCGCCGACCGCGCCGACCGGGCCGCGGCCGAACTCGGCCCGTTCCTCTCCGGGTTGCGCAAGCTCACCCCGGCCGGCGCCCGGATCTCCCTGCTCTGCCACTCGTACGGCTCGGTGGTCTGCGGCCGGACCGCGACCGGCCCCGGGGTGACCGACATGGCCCTGTACGGCAGCCCGGGCACGGGAGCGGCCACCTCGGGGGACCTGCCGACCGACGCCCGGGTGTGGGCCGGCCGGGGCTCCGGTGACTGGATCGGCAGTGTTCCCCATGTACGGCTCGGCGGGGTCGGGTTCGGTACCGATCCCGTGGATCCCGCCTTCGGCGCCCGCGCCTTCGCGGCCGGCTCCGCCGGGCACAGCGACTACCTCAAGCCCGGTACCGAGTCCCTCGGCAGCCTGGCCCGCATCGTCCTCGGAGCGGAGGCCCCGCATGCGTAGGCTGCACGCCCGCTGGTCGGCCCTCGCCGACCGCGTCGACGGGGCGACCCCGGTGGACCGGGACCGCTCGGTCGACGCCCTGCGGGCCCTCGCGATCCTCGGAGTGGTGCTCGGGCACTGGCTGGTGACCTCGCTGACCAGTACCGACGGCGGTCTGCGCGGGGTGAGTCCGCTGGCCCACATGCCCTGGCTGGCCCCGGTCTCCTGGGTGCTCCAGACCCTGGCCGTGTTCTTCCTGGTCGGCGGCCATGTGGCGGCCCAGGGGTACACGTCGGCGCGGGCGCACGGGGTCGCGTACGGGAGCTGGGTCCGGCTGCGGCTGGGACGGCTGTTCCGCCCGGTGGCGGCGGTGCTGGCGCTGTGGGCCGTCGTGGCGGGCGGACTGCTGCTGGGCGGCGCGGAGCCGGACACCGTCCGGACCCTGCTCCGGCTGGTGTGGTCGCCGCTGTGGTTCCTGCTGGTGTTCGCCGCGCTGACCGCCGCCACCCCGCTGGTGGTCCGGCTGAGCCCGCTGTGGCCCGCGCTCGTGGTGGCGGTGGTCGACGTGTGGCGGTTCGGCTTCGGCGGGCCCGAGTGGATCGGCTGGGTCAATGTCGCCGCGGGCTGGCTCGTCCCCTACACCCTGGGCGCCGCCTGGGCGCGGGGGGCGTTCGCCCGGCGCCGTCCGGCCCTGCTCCTGCTGGGCGGGGGCGCGGCCGGCGCCGCCGCGCTGGTCCTGTGGGGCGGGTACCCGGCGTCGATGGTGGGGGTTCCGGGGGCGGCGGTGTCCAATCTGAACCCGCCGACGCTGGCCGCCGTCGCCTTCGGGCTGGCCCAGTGCGGGCTGGCGCTGCTGGCGCGCGGGCCGCTGGCGCGGGCCATGAGCCGGCCCCGGACCTGGGCGAAGGTGGCCCTGATGAACCTGTCCGCGATGACGGTCTTCCTCTGGCACCAGACGGCGATGATGTCCGTCACCGCTCTGGGACTGCTGGTCTCCTCCGACCTGCCCGGGCTGCACACCGAGCCCGGTACTGCGGGCTGGATAGCCGTCCGGGTGCTGTGGCTACCGGTGTTCGCGGCCGCCCTCGCCGTCTGCTGGGCCGCGTTCCACACCTACGAACAGGCCGCCCGGCCCCGGGAAGCCGCCGGGACCCTCCGCGACCGGCGACCGGGATCCGTACCGGAGATGTCCCATGCCTAGGGTGGACGGCGTGAACGAGCAGAAGGAACCCCGGGCCGAGGGCCCCGCCCAGGACGGCCCGGCACCGCGCGGTGTGGCCCGGCAGCTGTTCACGTTCGGGCGGGATCCGCTGCCCCCGATGAAGCGGCCGCGCTGGCTGAACCGGCTGCCACACGTCCTGGTCGTGTACGTCGCGGTCCTCTTCGGCTTCCTGACGTTCACACAGATCCAGGACCACTACCACGTGCGCGATCCGAGCGTCATCGTGCTGTGCCTCTTCACCGGCTTCTCCGTCGTGGCCGCGATGTTCCGGCCGGTTGCCGCCTGGTGGCTCGGCCTGGTGACCTACGGCTTCATCGCCGCCGCGATCCACGGTCACGTGGGGTGGGGCCAGACCTGGCCGTGGACGCCCGTCGGGCTCTTCGCCTTCGCCCCCTTGGTGCTGCTGGTGGCCCTGCGCGTGCCGCCGAAGGTGACGGCCGCGGTCGTCGCCGTCCCCGTCGCCTGCACCTGCGCCGCCGAAGTGCTCTTCAAGCCGGAGCACAGCCAGAGCAGCGCGGTCGGCGCGCTCCTCGTCTTCGGCTTCGCCGGCCTCCTCGGGTACGCCCTGCGGGCGACGCGGCTGGCCCGCGGGCAGCTCGTCGCCCAGGAGACCCTGACGGAGGAGGAGCGGGCGCGGCGGACGCTGCTGGAGGAGCGCAGCCGGATCGCCCGTGAGCTGCACGACGTCGTCGCCCACCACATGTCGGTGATCTCCATCCAGGCCCAGGTGGCCCCGCACCTGGTGGAGAACCCGTCCCCGGAGCTGAAGGAGAACCTCGCGGGCATCCGGCAGAACGCCCTGGAAGCCCTCACCGAACTGCGGCGCGTCCTCGGCGTGCTGCGCTCCGAGCACGCCGACGATCCGGCGAACCCGCACCACCCGCAGCCCACCCTGGCCGAGCTGGACGTCCTCGTGGACAACGTGCGCGGGGCCGGGCTGGACGTCACCACGGAGACCGCGGGCGTGCGGCGGCCGCTGACCCCGGGCGTCGAGCTGACCGCCTACCGGATCGTGCAGGAGGCGCTGAGCAACTGCCTGCGTCACGCCCCCGGTTCCCGTGTGGAGGTCGGCATCGCCTACGGCCCGCGCGAACTGCACCTGTGCGTGGCGAACTCGGCGCCGACCCGGCCGGCCCCGCCCTCGCCCGGTGCGGGGCACGGGCTGCTCGGCATGCGGGAGCGGGCAGGCATGCTGGGGGGCGAACTGGCAGCCGGCCCGCGCCCTGACGGCGGGTACGAGGTGAGCGCCGTGCTCCCCATGGATCCGCCCGGCGGTTCATCCTCAGACAAGAAGAAGGACGCATGAGCACTCCGATCAGGGTGATGATCGCCGACGACCAGATGATGGTCCGGCAGGGCTTCACCGTCCTGTTGAACGCCCAGCCCGACATCGAGGTGGTCGGCCAGGCCATAGACGGCGCCGACGCGGTGGCGAAGGCCGGAGAACTCGCCCCGGACGTGGTCCTGATGGACATCCGCATGCCGGGGATGGGGGGTATCGAGGCCACCTCCGTCATCACGGGGACACCCGATTCGGCGGTGAAGGTGCTGGTGCTGACCACCTTCGACCTGGACGAGTACGTGTACGAGGCGCTGCGCGCGGGAGCTTCCGGCTTCCTCCTGAAGGACGCTTCGGCGGACCAGCTGGCGGAGGCCGTGCGGGTGGTCGCGGCCGGTGAGGCCCTGCTGTCGCCGAACATCACGAAGCGTCTGATCACCGAGTTCTCTCGGCTGGGCGCTCCGCGTGCGCCGTCCAGGGCCCGGATCGAGGAGCTGACGGAGCGGGAGACGGAAGTGCTGTCGCTGATCGCCCAGGGCCTGTCGAACGGGGAGATCGCGGCGCACCTGGTGGTGGCCGAGCAGACGGTGAAGACCCATGTGGGACGGATCCTGGTGAAGCTGGGCCTGCGGGACCGGACCCAGGCCGCGGTGTTCGCCTACGAGACGGGTCTGGTCCGTCCGGCGGGCTACTGAGGGCCCCGTGTAGTACCTGAGGTGGACCCCGTGAAATCCCCTTCGGCGGCGACGCGGTCGAGGGGGGCACCGGCCTACGGTTTGGGCATGACCGAGACGACCACCGGGGCGACCCCCCGGCCTCCCGAACTGCGGATGGCTTCGGGCCTGCTCCAGAGCCTGCGCGACGAGCTGATCACCGATGCCTTCGCCTACCGGCCACTCCCGCTGATGCGGACGGACGGCCCGCTGGTGCGCCGGCTCCCCGAGGGGATACGGCCGAAGGCGGCCTATCTGCCGCATGCCGTGGTGGTCGCGACGGCGTTCTTCGTGACCATGCTCGCGAGCGCCGACAACCAGTACGGCGGCCCGCCGGTGCAGTTCGTGGTGCTGGGGCTGCTCGCGGCGGTTCCGGTGCTGATGACCCTGGTGCGTCCCGCGGGGGCGTTCTGGGTGGTGCTGGCGCTGACCACCGCCCTGTCGGTGTTCTCCGACCGGAACCTGTCCTGGCCGTGGTCGCCGAGCACCTTCGGGGCGACCCTCGCCGTGATGACCTTCGTGGCCATGCGGCTCCGGCCCCGTGCCGCCGCCTGGATGTGGGTCATCACCCTGCTGTACGGGACGGTCCTGCCGATCCTGGTCGGCGGGGAGAACGGCGCCGCCGTCGCGCCGATGGCCTTCTTCTCGGCGGTGGCCCTGCTGGTGGTGACGGTCCGCAACACGCGCAGGGAGGCCCGGCGGGAGGTCATCGCCGAGCGGGAGGTGACGGCCGTCGAGCGGGACCGGCGGACGCTGCTGGAGGAGCGGACGACCATCGCCCGCGAGCTGCACGACGTGGTCGCGCACCACATGTCGGTGGTGGCGATCCAGGCGGAGGCGGCCCCGTACCGGGTGAAGAATCCGCCGCCGGAGCTGGAGGCGGCCTTCGCCACCATCCGGGAGAACGCGGTGGCGGCCCTGACGGAGCTGCGGCGGGTGCTGGGTGTGGTGCGGTCCGCGGACTACGAGGCCCCGGAGGCCCCGCAGCCGACGCTGGCCTCCCTCGACGGGCTGCTGGCCAATGTGCGGGAGGCGGGCCTGAGCGTGGACAAGACCGTCACGGGTGCGGTGCGCGAGCTGCCGCAGGGCGTGGAGCTGTCGGCGTACCGGATCATCCAGGAAGCCTTGAGCAACAGCCTGCGGCACGCCCCCGGGGCGGCGGCCGGTGTGGAGGTCTCGTACGTACTGGGCGGTCTGGGGATACGGGTGGTCAACGGTCCGGCGGACGGGGACGTCCCGCCCTCGCCGGGAGCCGGGCACGGGATCACCGGGATGCGGGAGCGGGTGGCGATGCTGGAGGGGGAGATGACGGCCGGGGAGACCGGATCGGGCGGGTACGAGGTGGCGGTGTTCATACCGGTGCGCAGCCGGCCGCAGGCCGAGGAGGAGCCGGCATGACGATCCGGGTGCTGATCGTCGACGACCAGATGATGGTCCGCGAGGGGTTCTCCGTCCTGCTGAACGCGATGGAGGGCATCGAGGTCGTCGGAGAGGCGGTCGACGGCAGGCAGGCCATCGCTCAGGTGGCGGCCCTGAGGCCGGACGTGGTGCTGATGGACATCCGGATGCCGGAGATGAACGGCCTGGAGGCGACGCGGCAGATCGTGGCGGCGGACACGGACGCGAAGGTGCTGGTCCTGACGACCTTCGACCTCGACGAGTACGTGTACCAGGCGCTGCGTGCGGGGGCGTCCGGGTTCCTGTTGAAGGACGCCTCCGCCCGGCAGCTGGCGGAGGGGGTGCGGGTGGTGGCGGCCGGGGAGGCGCTTCTCGCCCCGTCGGTGACGAAGCGGCTGATCTCGGAGTTCTCGAAGCTTTCGGATGTGCAGCGGGCTGCGGACCCTTCGGGGGTGTCGGAGCTGACGGAGCGGGAGACGGAGGTGCTGGTGCTGATCGCGCAGGGCCTGTCCAACGGGGAGATCGCGGACCGGTTGCTGGTCGCGGAGTCCACGATCAAGACGCACGTGAGCCGGATCCTGGTGAAGCTGGGCCTGCGGGACCGGACCCAGGCCGCGGTGTACGCCTACGAGACACGGCTGGTGACGCCTGCTTAGGGTGCTGGGATGCGCTTTGATCCGTGGGATGCCGCGTTCGTCGCCGATCCGTACCCCGCCTACCGGGAGTTGAGGGAGCAGGGGAGGGCGGTGTGGTGCGCGGCGACGGGCCAGTGGCTGGTGCCGCACTACGCCGATGTGAGCGCTCTGCTGCGGGACCGGCGGCTGGGGCGGACGTACCTCCACCGGTTCAGCCACGAGGAGTTCGGGCGCGAGGCCCCTCCGCCGGAGCACGAGCCGTTCCACGTGCTCAACGGGAACGGCCTGCTGGACCTCGAGGATCCCGCGCACGCGCGGGTGCGGCGGCTGGTGTCGAAGGCGTTCACCCCCCGCATGGTGGAGCGGCTCGGGCCGTCGGTCGAGCGGCTGGCGCGGGAGCTGGTGGACGGGCTGCGGGCCGACGGGGGCGGGGACCTGCTCACCGCCGTCGCCGAACCGCTGCCGGTGGCGGTGATCGCGGAGCTGCTGGGGGTCCCGGAGGGCGACCGGGGTCTGCTGAGGCCCTGGTCGGCGGACATCTGCGGGATGTTCGAGCTGCGGCCGGACGCGGAGACCGTGCGGCGGGCGGTGGCGGCGAGCGTGGAGTTCAGCGCGTACCTGCGGGAGCTGATCGCCGAGCGCCGCAAGGAGCCCGGCACGGATTTGATCTCCGCGCTGATCGCCGCCCACGATGAGGAGGGCCGGCTCAGCGAGCAGGAGATGATCTCGACTTGCGTCCTCCTGCTGAACGCCGGGCACGAGGCGACCGTGAACACCACGGTGAACGGCTGGTGGGCCCTGTTCCGCAATCCCGGACAGCTCGCCGCCCTGCGCGAGCGCCCCGGACCGGCGGATCCGGAAAAGTTGTCCACAGCTGTGGATGAGCTGATGCGCTACGACACGCCCCTCCAGATGTTCGAGCGCTGGGTTCTCGACGACATCGAGGTCGGGGACACCGTCATCCCGCGCGGGGCCGAGGTGGCGCTGCTCTTCGGGTCCGCGAACCGGGACCCCGCGCGCTTCGAGGACCCGGACGTGCTGGACCTCGGACGAGCTGACAATCCGCACCTGACCTTCGGAGCCGGGATCCACTACTGCCTGGGCGCGCCCCTGGCCCGCCTGGAACTGGCGGCCTCCTTCGGCGCGCTGCTCGACGCGGGAGGCCCGCCGATGCGGCTCGTACGGGAGCCGCGGTGGCAGGAGGGCTATGTGATCCGGGGCCTGCGGGAGCTGCTGGTGGAGTTCTAGACCGGTCCGGCGGCGGGCCCGAAATGCCCGCCATCATCCCGGTCCACGGCTTCTGCGGCTGGGTGGGCGAGCGCACCGGCCCCGCCCACCCCACCCGCCCGTCCCGCCCCGCCCCGGGCACCTCCGCCGCACCTCACCTCGGCAGCGTCAGCGCCCAGGCCGCCCGCCGCACCGTCCACGTGCGCCGCCGCACCGGCCCGGCCAGGGCGTGGTCCGCGCGGTAGCGGAAGTCCTCGCCGAACGCCCCGACCACCCCGGACACCGTGACGGCCTCCGCACACCCCCTCAGCGGCGGCGCTCCCGACAGCCGGACCACCACCTCCGCCGGTCCGGCTCCGCCCCCGGCCGTCCGTACGGCCACGTCCTCCACCGGGCGGTCCCCGTCGGCCAGCACCACCCCGTCGGCCTCCACCCGCAGCCCGTGCACCGGCCTTGCGGGCGCCGCCGGGCTCGGCAGCAGCGTGCGCAGCAGCGAGCGGTAGCCGCCCCGCAGCACGGCCGGCACCGGCGGGCTGATCCGCAGGCCCCCCAGCACCACCCCGCCGCCGTCGTCCACCAGCAGGTCCCGCGGCGGTGCCACCCCGTCCAGCGCCGCCCTCGCCGCCAGCACCGCCGACAGCGGCACCCCGAGCGACCGGGCCAGCGCCAGCGACCCCGGCGTCCCCACCGGGATCAGCGAGACCACCCGCTCTCCGGGCTCCCGCTCCCGGTGCAGCAGCCCCACGGCCCGCACCAGCGCCCGGTCGTCACCCACGATCACCGGCCGCCGATGACCCCGGCGGGCGAGGGCCCGCGCAAATTCCTCCTGCGAATCCGGGAGGCAGATTTTCGCTGCGGCTCCCGCTGACAACACATCCTTCGCGATTCGCACGGACTCGCCGTCAAGACGGCGGGCGACCGGGTCGACGAGCACGAGCAGGCCGCCTACCGGCGCGCCCGCATGGCTCATGGCGGGCTCTGGAGCCGACACCTCGGTCCTTCCTCGGGTAGCATCTTTATGCAAGAGGCCCTTGCGCTATTGCGCCAGGGCCTTCGTCTATTCCGGGGCACCGGTCCGACGGCTCAGCCTGCGGTGTACATCGTCGTACGCCCCCTGACCTTGGACATGCCCCATCCGGAAGAGGTGTACGCCTGTGCCCGCTCTTGTGCTGCTCGGAGCTCAGTGGGGTGACGAGGGCAAGGGAAAGGCCACCGACCTGCTCGGTGGATCCGTTGACTATGTAGTGCGCTACCAGGGTGGCAACAACGCCGGCCACACGGTGGTCGTCGGCGACCAGAAGTACGCGCTGCACCTTCTCCCCTCCGGCATCCTCTCCCCCGGATGCACCCCGGTCATCGGCAACGGTGTCGTCGTCGACCCGGCCGTCCTGCTCTCCGAGCTGCGCGGTCTGAACGAGCGCGGCATCGACACCTCCAAGCTGCTCATCAGCGGCAACGCGCACCTGATCACGCCGTACAACGTCACCCTCGACAAGGTCGGCGAGCGTTTCCTCGGCAAGCGCAAGATCGGAACCACCGGCCGCGGCATCGGCCCGACGTACGCGGACAAGATCAACCGCGTCGGCATCCGCGTCCAGGACCTCTACGACGAGTCGATCCTCACCCAGAAGGTCGAAGCGGCGCTGGAGGGCAAGAACCAGCTCCTCGCGAAGCTGTACAACCGCCGCGCGATCGAGGCCTCCGCGATCGTCGAGGAGATGCTCCAGTACGCCGACCAGATCAAGGGCTACGTCGCCGACACCACCCTGATCCTCAACAACGCGCTGGACGACGACAAGGTCGTGCTCTTCGAGGGCGGCCAGGGCACCCTGCTCGACGTCGACCACGGCACGTACCCCTTCGTCACCTCCTCGAACCCGACCGCGGGCGGCGCCTGCACCGGCACCGGAGTGGGCCCGACGAAGATCAGCCGCGTCATCGGCATCCTCAAGGCCTACACGACCCGCGTCGGCGCGGGCCCGTTCCCGACCGAGCTGTTCGACGAGGACGGCGAGGCGCTGCGCCGCATCGGCGGCGAGCGCGGCGTGACCACCGGCCGCGACCGCCGCTGCGGCTGGTTCGACGCCCCGATCGCCCGCTACGCCACCCGCGTGAACGGCCTGACGGACTTCTTCCTCACCAAGCTGGACGTGCTGACCGGCTGGGAGGAGATCCCGGTCTGCGTCGCGTACGAGATCGACGGCAAGCGCGTCGAGGAGCTGCCCTACTCGCAGACCGACTTCCACCACGCGAAGCCGATCTACGAAACCCTCCCGGGCTGGTCCGAGGACATCACCAAGGCCAAGACCTTCGCCGACCTGCCGAAGAACGCGCAGAACTACGTGAAGGCACTGGAGGAGATGTCGGGCGCCCCGATCTCCGCGATCGGCGTCGGCCCCGGCCGCACCGAGACGATCGAGATCAACTCGTTCCTCTAGGCACCACGGCCCCGGCCTGACACGACGCCCGGAGAGGTGGGGAGCACACCGCGCTCCCCACCCCTCCGGCGTTTTCGGCAGACCCGCGCGAACACGTACCGCGTCCGGTGGATCACGTTCGGTACAGTCGGGACACCTTCACCCAGGCTGGGGATTCCAGATGCACGATCTCCGCGCGCCGGCGCTCCCGGCGATCCGAGGCGAGGCGCTCGACGCCGACGCCTACGCCGAAGAGCTGCGGGTACGCCGCGCGTCGGTCCGCAACGCCGAGTCCTGGCGGCTGGAACGGCGCCAGCACTTCGAGGAGACCGGCAACCCGACCCGGGAGGCGCTGCGCCGGGGCGACTGGCGGGAGGTGCTCCGGCTGATCGAGGCGGAGCGCACCACCGCGCGCCGGGCCGCCGACGACGACAGCCGCAACGGCTCCCCCTTCCGCAGGCTGCGGGTGGTGGAGGAGCCGCTGTCCCCGTACGTGCAGTGGCAGCTGCACTGGCTCCACATGCGCGCCGAGGCGGGCCACCAGACGCGGGTGCTGTCCGCCGAGGAGTTCTCCTTCGCCGAGGCCGGCGGCGGCGGCCCGCTGCCCGAGATCGTGATCCTCGACGGCCGCGTCCTGTACGAGGTCCTGCACACGCCCGCCGGCGTCCACACGGGCAGCCGCCGTTACGAGGACCCGGCGATCGTCAGGCCCTGGGAGGTGTACGTGAAGCGGGCCTACGCGATGGCCGAGGACCTGCGGACCTATTTCACCCACTCCGTGGCGCACCTGCCGCCGCCCCCGGCGGCCTGAAAAAAACTTTCCCGCGCCTGTCACATCCGCGCTCTCCGGGGGGTCAGTGCTGTGAAGACACCGACCGAAGGAGAGCAGCAGCCATGACGAACACCCCCGCCTCGATCTCCCGGATGCCCAACCCCGGCGAGTTCGTGCCCGAGCTGAACGACATCAGCGCCGCCCTCTTCCGCGCCACCGGCAACCGCTCAGTGCCGCGCACCACGATCAGCCTGGTGCACCTGCGCGCCGGACAGATCGTCCACAACACCTACCTGACCGTCCTGAACACGGCCTTCCTCCGCAAGGCCGGCGAGTCCGAGGAGCGCATCACCGCCGTCGCCTCCTGGCAGGACGCCCCGTACTTCACCCCGGCGGAGCGTGCCGCGCTCGCCCTGGTGGAGGCCACCCTCCAGCCCGCCCCGCGCGGCCAGGAGCGCGTCTCGGACGCGCTGTACGCCGAGGTCGCGGAGCACTACGACGAGAAGGCGCTGGCCACCCTCACCATCGCGATCGGCCAGATCAGCTTCTTCATCGCCCTGGCCGTGATCGGCAAGCCCCAGCCGGTCGCCTCCCTCGCCGACCAGCAGTGGGACTGACGACCGGCGGCCGGCACCGGGTCAGGACACCAGGGTCTGCTCCTCCAGCTCGGTCAGCCGCACCGTGCACAGCCCGCCGCGCTCGGTCTTCACGTCCGTGACCTTCAGCTGCGTTCCCGGGGAGAGGATGAACTCCTCCTCCTCGGTGAACGCGGAGAAGTCCCGGATGCCGACCGCCCGGGCGGGCACCACCTCGAAGAGCGTCCGCTTGCCGCGGCTGCCGAGGAACCCCCGCGCGACGCCGAGCTTCGGCGTGCAGGAGGACACGCCCCACCAGGTGACGGTGCGGCCCAGCGGGTACTGCGCCCGCAGGTCCAGCGCCACGCCCCGGTACAGCGGCTCGGTGCGCGCGGGCAGCCCCGACACGGCCGAGAACAGCAGCCGCAGGTAGGGCAGGTAGGGGACGAGCCCGGAGCGGTCCGGGGAGCGCAGGACCGCGTTGATCTCACGGTAGAACGCGGACTCGCAGGTGTAGAGGTAGAGGGCGGAGACCGCGTCGGCGGACAGCCCGCCGGCCGCTCCGTCCGCCCGCGTCCTGCCGAACTCGTACGACCGGTCGACGTGCCGGCCGAGTCCGGACAGCAGCTCGGCGACGGGTGCGACGGCGTCCCGGAACTGCATGAGCGGGGTGTCGAACACCCCGGTGATCGCGGGGAGGACGAGCCCCTCGTCCTTGACGCTGGAGAGGCGCTCCAGATACAGCTGGTGCAGTTCCATCGTGGAGGCGATGAACGCGCCCATCCGCGCCGCGACGTCCTCGCCGCCCGCTCCGCCGGCCCCTTCCGCGCGCTCGTTCCACCCCTTCTCCGGGAGCCAGTCCACGGGGGCCGCGCCCAGGGACGCGAGCGCGTCGTTGACCGTGGCGAAGTGGTCGCCGTCGCAGAAGATGTCGCCCTGCGCCGCCGGGTTGGCGTGGTCGATGTGCCGGACCTCGACCCCCGGGTACTTCTTCTGGAGTTCGAGGACGACCTTCTTCAGGCTGCGCGCGTGTGCCCCCCACCAGGCGAAGACGACCCCGCGGTCCTCCTCGTCGGCGTCCTGCTTGGCCTTGAGGATCTCCTCGACGATCCGCTCGGCGACCGGCCGCCAGAAGGCGGTGTGCGGATCGGCGCCGCCCCGGGTCCCGTCGCTGCTCGCGGTGAGCGCGGCGTTCAGCAGCAGCACGCCCTGGGTGAGCATCGCCTGGAACCACTCCGGCGGCTGCACGGTGTCCTGCTTCCTCAGGAGCGCGCGTATGTCGGCGATCGGGGTCTTCTTGGGAATTCCGTGCTTCCACATCGCCGCGGCCTTGATGATGCAGCGAATGCTGACGACCCGGCCGAACTGGCTGTCCTTCCACTCGTGGAAGGTGTTGTCGAACATCGCTATGCCGGTGGCGCTTTCCGGCCTCGGATACGGGTTCTGCCCGAAGACGACGACCTTCCACTTGTGCGGCGGATTCGGCTTGAGCGCCTGGAAGGTCAGCTCGCGGACCGGTACGACTTCCGGGCTGCGGCCCGTTCCGATGAACGCGGCGGCGTCCGGCTGGGCCTCGATGACGGGTCCCAGCAGCGGGAACCACGACTCTCCGCCGCCCTTGAACAATTCGGCGAGGGCCAGCGGGTCATTCGGGTCGGGCTGTGCGGGATTGGCCGTGGAGTTGCTTTCGGGCATGACGGGAACTCCGAAATGTCGAGCCTGATTTCGAATCTTTCCGCAGGCTAGCAGCGGGCACTGACAATGCTGACCGGTCGTCACCCACCGCTGTCCGGCGGCCGATTGTCAGTGGCTCCCGCTAGCGTGGTGAGTGGTCGGAAAGACCGATTCCCGATTGGAGTGGATGATGACCGAGGACCGCGTGCAGCCCGCGCTCAGGGTCGTACTGACCGACGTCAACGCCGATGTGGTGGAGTCGTGGCGGGCCGCCTTCGCCGACACCCCGGGGATCGAGATCCGCAGGGGCTCGATCCTCGACGAGGACGTCGACGCGTGGGTCAGCCCGACCAACTCCCGCGGCCGGATGGACGGCGGGGTCGACGCGGCCGTCAAGCGCTTCCTGGGAGCGGGCATCCAGCTGCGCGTGCAGCGGGCGATACGCGACCGGTTCGCCGGCAGCCTCCCGGTGGGCAGCGCGGTGTGCGTGCCGTCCGGGGCGGTCACGCCGCGCTTCCTGATCTCGACGCCGACGATGGAGACGTCCTCGCAGAACGTCAGCCAGACGCTGAACGTGGCCCTGGCCTGTGCGGCCGCCTTCCAGGCGGTCCACCGGCAGAACGAGGAGAAGCCCGGCAGCATCCGCTCGGTGGCCCTGGTCGGCATGGGAGCCCGGACCGGCCGCGTGCCGGCGCGGATCTGCGCGAACCTGATGTGGACGGGCTACACCCTGTTCAACGACCACCGTTTCGAGGACTACGACGACCTGCGCGCGACGATCACCGCGCAGCTGGACGACATAGAGAACGCGCCCGCCGAGAAGCGGGTGCGGATCACCCCGCCCAAGCGGACCACGCCCCGGCGCTGACCGGCGGACCCGTACGGGCGCGCGCTACCAGGCGAGTTGGGAGATCTCCTCCGCGACCACCGCGCAGGCGTCCGCAGCGGGGTCGATCAGGGGGAAGTGGCCGACGCCCTCGACCAGGGTCAGGCCTACCATCTCGCCCGCCTTCGCCGCCGCGGCCACGTACGACTCCGCCACGGCCGGCGGGACCACGACGTCCTCGCGCCCGTGCACCACGGTGGTGGCGATGCCGGTCGGGACCAGGGCCGCCGGATCGGCGAAGGGCAGCCGGGCCTCCCAGTGCTCCGGGCCGCCCAGCAGCTGCGCCGACGCCCCGCCGCAGACGCCGAGTTCCTCCGCGACCGCGAAGTCCGCGATCGGGGCCAGCGCCACCACACCGCGCAGCGGCGGCGGGGCGGGCAGCCGCCAGGGGGAGCCCTGCGGCAGCACGTGCCGCGCCGCCGCCCACAGTGCGAGCTGTCCGCCCGCCGAGTGGCCGGTGACCACGGTCCGGCGGAAGTCGGCGGCGGGCAGGGCGGCCGCGGCCAGACCGGGCAGCGCGTCCATGGCGGCGGCCACGTCGTCGAAGGTGTCGGGCCAGCGCCCGGCCACCGGCCCGGCGGCGTCCTGGTGGGGCAGGGAGCTGCCGCGCCGGTACTCGACGTTGGCGACGGCGAAGCCGCGCCGGGCGAGGAGGTCGGCGAAGGGGGTGATGTGCTGCCGGTCGTAGGGGGCCCGCCAGGCCCCGCCGTGCAGGACCACGACCAGCGGGGCGGAGCCCGTGGAGTCCCCGCGCGGGGCGTAGAAGTCGACGACCTGGTCGGGGTGGTCCCCGTACGCGGCGCTCGCGTCCGGCGCGACCGGGGGATGGGCGAAGGCCGAGGCGGCCTCGGCGGCGTCCCGTTCGACTGCGGGGTCCGTCATCGGCTCGACCTCTCGGTAACGCGTGGGACAGGGGGGACAGATGTTCCGGTGTTCCGACTGAGCCGGACCGTACCAGGCCGACACGCGCCACCGGCCGCCGGAACGGGCCCGCACGAAGGCGGGCGGAGCCGTAGCCCCGCCCGCCCCGTGGTGTGACGTTTCGCTACCGCGTCACCCGAAAATGTGACCCAGTGTGCGTGCCGCGCGCTCCGCATCGGCGAAACCGACGTAGAGCGGGGTGAATCCGAACCGCAGGACGTCGGGGGCGCGGAAGTCGCCCACGACCCCCCTTGAGATGAGCTCCGCCATGACCTCGCGGGCGCCCTCGGCACGCAGCGAGACCTGGCTGCCGCGCCGGGCGTGCTCGGCCGGGGTGACCGGCTCGACCCGGCCGTCCGGGACGTACGCGGCCACGCATTCGAGGAAGAAGTCCGTCAGCGCGAGGGACTTGGCGCGCACGGCCTCGACGTCCACGCCCTCCCAGGCGTCGAGGGCCGACTCCAGGGCCAGCATCGACAGGATGTCCGGCGTCCCGACGCGCATCCGGGCCGGTCCCTCGGCGGGGACGTAGTCCGGGGTCATCGCGAAGGGCTCGGCGTGGCCGTTCCAGCCGGGCAGCGGGGAGTCGAAGTCTCCCTGGTGCCGTTCGGCCACGTAGATGTAGGCCGGGGAGCCGGGGCCGCCGTTGAGGTACTTGTACGTGCAGCCCACCGCCAGGTCGACGGCGTGCTCGTCGAGGCCCACGGGCAGGGCCCCGGCGCTGTGGCACAGGTCCCACACGATCAGCGCGCCCGCGGCGTGCGCGGCCGCGGTGAGGCCGGGCAGGTCGTGCAGCCGGCCGGTGCGGTAGTCGACGTGGTTGAGCAGCACCACCGCGGTGTCGTCGCCGAGGGCGCCGGCCGCGTCGGCGGGGTCGACCGGGACGAGTTCGAGGCCGGTCATCCGCGCGGCGGACGCGGCGATGTAGCCGTCCGTGGGGAAGGTGGTGGCGTCGACCAGCAGCCGGGACCGGCCGGGGGCGGCCAGGCGGGCGGCGCCGACGAGGGCCTTGAAGAGGTTGACGCTCGTGGAGTCGCCCACGGTCACCTGGCCGGGGGCGGCACCGATCAGCGGGGCGATGCGGTCGCCGATCCGCTGCGGGGCGGTCCACCAGCCGCTCTCGTCCCAGGAGCGGATGAGGAGCTCGCCCCACTGGCGGTGCACGACGTCGGCCACCGCGCCGGGGACCCCGGCCGACAGCGCGCCGAGGGAGTTCCCGTCGAGGTAGACGACCCCGTCGGGCAGGGTGAAGCGCTCGCGGAGCTTGCCGAGGCCGTCCTCGGCGTCGAGCCGCGCGGCCCTCTCCTGGAGCTCGGATACCGGGTTCAGGGCGGTGTCAGACATGGCTGCGGGCCGTCCAGAGCTCGGGGAAGACGTTCTTCGTGGCGCGCTTCTCCAGCCAGGTCACCCCGGCCGAGCCGCCCGTGCCCGTCTTCGCGCCCATCGCCCGGCGCGTCGCGACCAGGTGGTCGTTGCGCCAGCGCCAGACCAGCTCGGCGACGTCCGTCAGCACCTCGCCGAGGCGGTGCAGGTCGGCGTGGCGGCCGGACGGGTCCGCGTAGAGCTCCGTCCAGACGGCCTCGACCTCGGCGGAGGGCTCGTACCGCAGGGCGAGGTCCCGGTCCAGGACCGACTGGGGGACGGGCAGGCCGCGGCGGGCCAGCAGGCGCAGGGTCTCGTCGTACACGCCGGGCTCGTGGAGGGCCTTCTCCAGCTCGGCGTGGACCCGCGGGGCGCCGCGGTGGGGGACCAGCATCGACGCGGACTTCTCGCCCAGCAGGAACTCCATCCGGCGGTACATCGCCGACTGGAAACCGGAACCCTCGCCGAGGGCGGCGCGGTACGAGTTGAACTGCCCGGGGGTGAGCTGGGCCAGCGGCCGCCAGGAGGCGTTCAGGGCCTCCAGCTCGCGGAGGGATCGTTTCAGCGCGTCCATCGCGACCGGGACGTCGTCCTCGCGCAGGGCGCGGGCGGCGGTCTCCCACTCGTGGACGATGACCGTGAACCACAGTTCCATGACCTGGGTGGTCACCAGGAACACCATCTCGCCGGGGTCGTCCGAGCGCGGGTGCTGGAGGTGGGTGAGGACGTCCGCCTGGACGTAGTCCTCGTACGGAGTCGTGCCGGCGAAGTCGAGGTTCGGGGTGTCCGAACCGGCTCCGGAGGCATCAAGGGCGTGCGACATTTCTGTCTCCTCGACACGTGCTTCCGGGTAGCGGTCCGCTCCTTCCGTGAGGTAAGTGGAGCCCCGGTCCCCTGCTCCGCATCATAAGCAGGGGATCCGGAAGCCCTCTAGGGCGCTCCTGGAGAGCGTTATGCGAGCGTGTCCGCCGCCGTCTCCGAGGAATCGCGCAGGAAGGTCGAGCAGCGCTCGTACTCCTCCTTCTCGCCGATGGCCCCGGCGGCCCGCGCCAGGGCGTGCAGGGCGCGCAGGAAGCCGCGGTTCGGCTCGTGCTCCCACGGCACCGGGCCGTGGCCCTTCCAGCCGGCGCGGCGCAGCGCGTCCAGGCCGCGGTGGTAGCCGGTACGGGCGTACGCGTACGACTCGACCGTGCGGCCGGCGGCGAACGCCTGGTCGGCGAGGGCGGCCCAGGCGAGGGAGGAGGTGGGGTGCGCGGCGGCCACCTCGGCCGGGTCGGTACCGGCGGCGAGGGCCTCGCGGGGCGCGGGCTCGTCGGGCAGGTGGGTGGGGGCGGGGCCCCCGAGCAGGTTCTGGTGAATCGACATGGCTTCAGTGTGGCCGACGGCGGCGGCGGCCGGCGGCCCGGCCGGGATCACAGCGTCGCCGGGTGGCGGGGGCCCGGGGGGACGGACGCCGGACGGGAGGCGGCCAGCTCCCGGCGCAGGACCGGCACGATCCGCTCGCCCAGCACGTCCACCTGCTCCAGGGCCGCCGCCGCCGGAAGCCCGCAGTGGTCCACGGCGAACAGCTGCCGCTGGTAGTCCCCGTACGCCTCGCGGAAGCCGAGGACCTTCTCGATCACCTGGTCCGGACTGCCCACGGCCAGCGGGGTCCGTGCCGCGCACTCCTCCAGGGAGTAGCCCCCGCCGTAGACCCGGGACCGGTCGAAGTACGGGCGGAACTCGCGCACCGCGTCCTGCGAGCGCTCCCGTACGAAGACCTGCCCGCCGAGCCCGACGACCGCCTGCTCGGCGGTGCCGTGGCCGTGCTCCTCGTACCGGGTGCGGTACAGCTCCACCAGCCGGGCGTACTCGTCGACCGGCCCGAGGAGGTTGTCGGCGAAGAAGCCGTCGCCGTAGTACGCGGCCTGCTCCGCGACCTCCGGCGAGCGCACCGCCCCGTGCCACACGAAGGGCGGTACGCCGTCCAGCGGCCGGGGCACGGAGGTGAAGCCGTCGAGGCGGGCCCGGAAGCGGCCCTGCCAGTCGACGTCCTCCTCCCGCCACAGGCGGTGCAGCAGGGCGTAGTTCTCCCGGGCCAGCGCGATGCCCTGGCGCAGGTCCTGGCCGAACCACGGATAGCAGTTCGGGGTGTTGCCCCGGCCCGTCATCAGGTCGAGGCGCCCGCCCGCCAGGTGCTGGAGCAGCGCGTACTCCTCCGCGACGCGGACCGGGTCGTTGGTGGTGACCAGCGTGGTGGCGGTGGACAGGATCAGCCGCCGGGTGCGCGCGGCGAGGTAGCCGAGGAGGGTCGGCGGCGAGGAGGTCACGTAGGGCGGGCTGTGGTGCTCGCCGGTGGCGAAGACGTCGAGCCCGGCGTCCTCCGCCCGCAGGGCGAGCGCGGTCATGGACAGGATCCGCTCGTGCTCGGTCGGCGTACGGCCGGTCGACGGGTCGGGCACGACCTCGCCGATCGAGAAGATGCCGAACTGCACCCCGCCCCTCCCGTGTCGACAGCGCCACCGTGCGGGGGCGGCGCCGGGGGGCAGGCCCCGGCACCGCGGCTCGTGGCCCCGCGATCCGACCGTGCCCGATTCGGGATGGTCCGGCCAGGTCCGCCCGGGCAGTCCGTCAAGTCGCCCGGGTGGTGGCGGCCCCACCACGATCCGGCCAAGTGCGGTGACCGGCACACCTCCCCGGAAGAGGGGTGCTCGGCCGACGGTAGAGGTGCAGTGGACGCACGCCGAGGGGGGCATGTCGTGAAAGCGGTCATGAGCAGCATCAACAGCATCAGCGGTGGCACCGGTACGGCCGTGGTGGCGCCGGTCCGGCGGGACCCGGCCCGGGAGGCGGCCGACGACCTGTGTTCGGCGGTCCTGTCCTCGCTGCGCCGCAAGGACCAGCGGGAGAAGGGCCGGCAGTACGTGCAGGGGCTGCTCGCGCTGCCCGGCCGCAAGTCGATGCGCGGGATCGCCGGTCAGGTCGGGGGCGGGGCGGCCGAGCAGAGCATGCACCACTTCATCTCGGGGTCCACCTGGGACTGGGAGCCGATCCGCGCCTCGCTCGCCGGGTTCCTCCAGGCGGCCTCCCCGCTGACCGCCTGGGTGGCGCAGCCGATGGCGATCCCGAAGGGCGGGGAGCACTCGGTGGGGGTGGCGCACCGCTTCGACCCGCACCAGGGGCAGATGTTCCGGGGGCAGCAGGCCTTCGGGACCTGGTTCGCCTCGTCCGGGCTGGTCACTCCGGTCGGGTGGCGGATGCACCTGCCGGAGGCCGACGGGGCCGGCGTCCTCGACCCCGCCGACGCGCAGGCCGCGTACGAGGAGTCCGCGGCGGACGCCGCCATCGAGACGGTGCGGCGCAGCGGCAACCGGCGCCCGGTGGTGCTGGACATCCAGCGGATCGGCACCCGCTCCACGATGAACCGCTTCGCCGAGGCCGGACTGCCCGTCATCGCCCGCGTCGCGCCGTCGACGCCGCTGCTCGTCACCGACCCCGCGCTGCCCGGCCACGGCGCCGGGGCGCGCCCCGCGCGGGATGTCCTGCAGTCGGTGAAGGGGCTGTGCACCCCGGTGGAGTGGACCGACCCGGACCCCGCGTTCCCCGGCGGCCGCCACCGCAGCACCCTGGCGGTCGCGGTGCGGGTGATGATGCCCGACCCCTCCCCGGCCCGCCGCCGCCACCTGCTGCTGGTCGGCGAGTGGACGGACCCGCGCCGTCCTCCGGCGCAGCTGTGGGTGACGGACCTGGTACGGCTGCCCGTGGGCCCGCTGCTGCGGCTGACGAAGCAGGGCCGGCGGGTCGGCTTCGCCGCCGTGCACAGCGGCCAGGAGGCGGGTCTGCGCGACTTCGCCGGGCGGGCCCTGCCCGGCTGGCACCGGCACGTCACGCTGGCGTCGGTCGCGCACGCGGCCCGCGCCCTGACCGGTACGGAGCACTACGCGGCGGCGTAGGACGGGGTCGGCTACACCGCGTCCGAGCGGTCGGCGGCCGTGCGGCGGTCGTGCAGGACGGTGCGGGCCTTGCGCAGCCGCAGGGCCATCTGGATCTCCAGCGCCCCGGCGGGCTTCTGCCAGTCGGGGCCGAGGAGTTCGGCGATGCGGTCCAGCCGGCGGGAGACGGTGTTGGGGTGCACGTGCAGGGCCTCGGCGGCGTGGGTGGGGCTGGCTCCGGAGGCGAAGTACGCCTCCAGGGTGCGGGTCAGCTCCGTCAGCCGGTCCGCGTCGTACTCCAGGACGGGGCCGATGGTCGCCGCGATGAACGACTCCACGTCGTGGTCGGCGGACAGCAGCATGCCGAGGAAGCCCAGTTCGCGCAGCGAGGCGGTACCGCCCACCCCGTCGAGCGCGGTCAGCGCGTCCAGGCAGCGCACGGCCTCGGCGTAGACGCGGGCCACCTCGCCCGGGCTCCCGGTCGGTCCGGCGGCCCCGGTGGACACGGCGTGGCCCAGCAGCGGCGACAGCTCCCCGGAGACCCGGTGCGCGGCGGCGGACGCGTCGGTACCGGGCAGGACCAGGACGATGCAGCCGCGGCGGACGCCCTTGAGCCCGCCCATCCGGTACGCGTAAGAGGACGCCCAGGCCACGGCCTTGCCCAGTTCGCCGCCCTCCGGCCGGGCGACGACGACCACGTGCGGGCCGTCCAGGTCGATGCCGAGGCGGCGGGTGCGCTCCAGCAGGTGCAGGTCGACGGAGTGCGGGCGTTCCAGCAGGTCGGCGAGGAGTTCGTCGTGGACGGGGCCCTCGGCGGCGGCCGTACCGCGCTGGATCAGCATCAGGGAGGCCACGGACTGGGCGGCCAGCTGGAGCAGCCGTACGTCCTCGTCGGCGAGCGGTTCGAAGGCTCTCAGCAGCAGCACCCCGAGGTCCTCGGCACCCGCCAGTACGGGGGCGAGCCACAGGTCCCCGTCCAGGCGCACCGGGCGCCGGTCGGTGAGCGCCTGGAGGGCGCCCTTGGTCACCGCGTCCTCGTCCAGGCCGGGCAGTTCCCCGGTCGCGGTCAGCGGCCGGCCGCCCGGGTCCCGCACCTGGAGCACGCCGTCCAGCGCGTCGGCGGTGGCCCGGGCGAGGGTGGCCAGGCCGGCTCCGTCCAGGACCAGCCCGGCCAGCCGGGCGTGGCACTCCCACAGGTAGCGGACCCGGGTGAGGGCGGTGTTGGTGCGCGAGCCGAAGGCCGCCAGCTCGGTGACCTCGTCCCGGGTCTGCTCCAGCAGCCGGGCCTTCTCGATGGCGACGGCGGCCAGGTCGGCGAGGGAGAGCATGATGCCGATCTCGTCGGGGGTGAACTCCCGTACGGCGCGGTCGGATCCGTAGAGCGCGCCGAGGGTGGAGTCACCGCGCCGCAGCGGGACCGCGATGATCGCGTGCAGGCTCTCCGCCTCGACCACGGCGTCGATGCCGGGGGCGTGCGCGATGGAGGAGTCGGCGAGGTAGTCGGCGGTCCACACCGGCGAGCGGCGGGCCTGCGCGATGCTGCCGAGGCCCCGGCCGGTGCCGAGTTCGAGGCCGACGTTCAGCGCGGTGGTCTCGCCCTCCGAGGTGCGCACGTACGCCGAGCCGTCCGGGCGGCTCAGCGACAGCCAGGCCATGTCGAAGCCGAGGAGGCGCCTGGCCCGGCGGGTGATCAGGCGCAGCAGGCCGTCGATGTCGTACGGGGAGGTCAGGTCGTGGGCGGTGTCGACGAGGGCGGTGAGGGCGGCCTCGCGCTGTTTGCCGCTGCTCGCGCGGGCCCGCACCGAGCCGGCGAGGTCGACGGCCCGGGTGAGGGCGGCGAGTTCGGCTTCGTCCGCGCCGGCGCCGCGGGCCTCGGCCAGCAGGGTCTCGTACCGGCTCTGCGGGGCGTCCTGCGCGAGCAGCTCCAGCACGGCCAGCGGGCCGCCCCCGTCCCCGCGTCGCATACCGCCGCTCCCCCCACCCCGACCAGCTGCTTCACGTCCCCGGCTCCGAACCTAGGTTCCGTCGGGCGAGGGGTCAAGCAGGAGGCCCGGGGCCGGCCGCGGCTCAGCCGCAGGCGGCGCCTGACAGGGTGGGACCGGGGGCCCTCCGGGTCCTGTGGGCGGCCTCGACGCGGGCCTCGGCCCGGCGCAGCGCCGCCAGGTAGGCGCCGTCGGGGCGGCCGGCGCCGGAACGCAGGACCGCGAGCGCGAGGCGCAGTTCGCGGTGGCGTCCGAGGGCGAGCTCCGCCTCGGCCCACTGGCCGAGCACGGAGAGCCTGTCGGCGTCGAGGCAGGCGATGCGGCCGCGGAGCCAGGTCCCGGCGTCGATGCCGTCCAGGACGGGGCCGGTCCACAGGTCCAGTGCCCGGCGGAGCCGCGCGGCGGCCTGCGCGAAGTCGCCCCGCTCCATGGCCCGGTACCCGGCTCCGGCCTCGCGTTCGAACTCGCGGACGTCGCAGCGGCCGCCGGCGGTGTCGAGAAGATACCCGCCGGGCCGTGTGGACAGCACGGCCTCGGGAGTTCGTACCGAGCCGGCCCCCAGCGCCTCCGCGAACCGCTCGCGCAGCCGGCGTACGGCGGTGTGCAGGGCGGCGTGGGCGTGCTCGGGCGGGACGCGGCGGACCAGCTCCTCCGCGAGCACGGATACGGGGACGACCCGGTCGGGACAGGCCGCGAGGACCGCCAGGACGTGCCGGGACTCCGGCGTGGGGGCCGTGATGGGCACACCGTTCTCGATGACCCGCGGTGTGCCGAGTACCTCAATGTCCACAGTGATCTCCCTGGGCAGGCGAGCAGAAAAATCATACCCAGAAGGATCTTTTTTGGAAGAGGCAGGGGTCTACGGGTCCAGGGGGTCTACTCGGCGGCCTGCCGGGCGGTCTGCTCGGCCGGCTCCCGCAGCGGCACGCCGCCCTGGCAGTCGGATCGGCACGCGTGCGCGCCCTGCGGCCCGAACAGTGCCCGGGCTCCCCGCCCGGGAGCGGTGTCCAGCCGGATCGCCACGGCCGGGACCACCACGTTCGGCATCACGTGCGTGTAGAGCTCCGCGACCTGCGCGTCCAGGTCGAGGCCGAGCGTGTGCGACATGGTGTTCAGCCCGGCGTACGCCCCCACGATCAGCCGGGACGGGACCACCGGGTCCACGTTCGGCAGCAGCTCCCCGCGCCGCCTGGCCTCCGCCAGCACCTCGGCGTGCAAATCGATCCACGCCTCGTAGGGGGCCGCCCGGTCGAGTTGCTGGTTGCCGTACTCCAGCGTGAGCCGCGCGCTGGCCCGGATCAGCGCCTCGTGCCTCAGCCGGTGCGAGAACACCATGCCGATGTCCACGAACTCCTGGGCCTTGTACTGCTGCGGCGGCATCTCGGGCGCGGACTCGTTCTGCGCGTCGATGACGGCCTGGGCCAGGCCCTCCTTCGAGTCGAAGTGGAAGTAGAGCGCGCCCTTGGTGACCTTCGCGATGTTGACGATGTCCGAGAGCTTCGCGGCGTCGTAGCCGTGCTCCTCGAACACCACGGCGGCCGCCTCCAGGATCGCGCGGCGCGTGCGCACCGCCCGGTCCTGCTTCACCTGGGGTCGCTCTGTCTTCATCTGCGGCGTCGCCTCTCCTGGCCCGCCGGTTTTACATCCCCACGGGTACGTTTCTCTGGGTAGATTCCACACCATCGCGCCGCCGCGCGTCCACCGGCGTATGTCACCTCGGGCGAATCCCTCCCGAATCCACCGCTCCGCACGCGGAAAAGGGGGTCCGCCGGCCCGTGACGGACCGGCGGACCCCCTTTCGCAGGTCCTCGCGGACCCTTCCGGGTCCTCGCCGCTTACTTCAGCTTGGTGCCCGTGGAGCGCAGGTCGGCACAGGCCTGGGTGACGCGCTTGGCCATGCTCGCCTCGGCCAGCTTGCCCCAGGTGCGCGGGTCGTAGGTGGACTTCTTGCCGACCTCTCCGTCGACCTTCAGGACACCGTCGTAGTTGCGGAACATGTGGTCCGCGACCGGGCGGGTGAAGGCGTACTGGGTGTCGGTGTCGAGGTTCATCTTCACGACGCCGTTCTCCAGCGCGGTGGCGATCTCCTCGGGCGTGGAGCCCGAACCGCCGTGGAAGACGAAGTCGAACGGCGAGGCCTTGCCGAACTTCTCGGCGACACCGGCCTGGAGGTCCTTGAGCAGCTCCGGACGCAGAACGACGTTGCCCGGCTTGTAGACGCCGTGCACGTTGCCGAAGGAGGCGGCCAGCAGGTAGCGGCCCTTCTCGCCCAGGCCCAGGGCCTCGGCGGTACGGATCGCGTCATCGACGGTGGTGTACAGCTCGTCGTTGATCTCGTGGCTGACGCCGTCCTCCTCGCCGCCGGTCGGGGTGATCTCGACTTCGAGGATGATCTTCGCGGCGGCGGCCTTGGCCAGCAGCTCCTGGCCGATGGCCAGGTTGTCGGCCAGGGTCTCGGCGGAGCCGTCCCACATGTGCGACTGGAAGAGGGGGTTCAGGCCGCGTGCGACGCGCTCGGCGGACACCTCCAGAAGCGGACGCACGTAGCCGTCCAGCTTGTCCTTGGGGCAGTGGTCCGTGTGCAGCGCGACCGTGACGTCGTACTTGGCGGCGACGACGTGCGCGAACTCGGCCAGGGCGACCGCACCGGTCACCATGTCCTTGCTGTACTGGCCGCCCAGGAACTCGGCACCACCGGTGGAGATCTGGATGATGCCGTCGCTCTCGGCCTCCGCGAAACCGCGCAGCGCGGCGTGCAGGGTCTGGGTCGAGGTGACGTTGATGGCCGGGTAGGCGAACTTGCCTGCCTTCGCCCGGTCGAGCATCTCGTTGTAGACCTCGGGGGTTGCGATGGGCATCTGTCCGCTCCTTGGATGTGCGGGGAGTGTGCTTATTGCGGGCCCTGACCTGGGGGCGACGTCGCCGTCGCGCCTATCTTTCCAGACTCGGCGCAACACTCCACCCCGCCTGTCACCCCCCGCTTACCGAAGCGGGCGGGGTGTTTCACGTGAAACACCCCGCCCGTTCGAAAAGCCGCAGGTCAGGACCGGAGCGACTCCCTCCGGGACCTTGGTCCCCAGTTCTCCCGCGCCCGGCCCGAACCCCGCCGCCACCCCTTCGCGACCACGATCCGAGACGACCGGAGCCCGCGGAGGGGGGTCAGGCGAGGCCCAGGTCCCCGAGCTGGTAGCCGGTGAGGTAGGGCAGGCCGGCCCCGGCGATCGCGTCGGCCGCGCCCCGGTCCACGATCGTGGCGACGGCGACGACCTCGCCGCCGGCCTCGCGGACGGCCTCGACGGCGGTCAGCGGGGAGCCGCCGGTGGTCGAGGTGTCCTCGACGACCAGGCAGCGCTTGCCCTTCACGTCGGTGCCCTCGATGCGGCGCTGCATGCCGTGGGCCTTCTGCGCCTTGCGGACGACGAAGGCGTCCAGGCGCTCGCCGCGCGCGGCGGAGGCGTGGAGCATCGAGGTGGCGACCGGGTCGGCGCCCAGGGTCAGGCCGCCGACGCAGTCGAACTCCAGGTCGGCGGTGAGGTCCAGCATGACCTGCCCGACCAGCGGGGCGGCCTCGCCGTCGAGGGTGATCCGGCGGAGGTCGATGTAGTAGTCGGCTTCCTTGCCGGAGGAGAGCGTCACCTTGCCGTGCACGACGGCCTTGTCCTTGATCTGCTGCAGAAGCGCATCGCGTACGTCAGTCATGGCGTCGAGCTTAGTTGGGGGTCAGCCCAGGCGCCGCCAGGTCCAGGTGGTGGAGATCTCCAGCGGGTCCACCGGCGTGACCAGGCGCGGGAGGGTGTTGAGGCCGTTCGGCGGGCCGGACTGGGGCTCGACGCAGACGGCCTCGGGCTGCTCGTCGTACACGACCACCCATTCGGCGGGGCTGGTGACCTTCAGCTCCAGCTGACCGGGCCAGGTGAGGGTGACGTCGACCCCGTAGGGCATGCCGAAGCAGTCGTCCCAGGGGCCGGGCTTCGGGTCGGTGCGGCGGCCGGTGGGGATGTGGTCCTCGTCGCGCTCCTCCTGCCAGGCCGGGTCGAAGCCGATCCGGGCCGGCTCCCCGCCCTCGGTCAGGACCCGGTTGAACCAGGGGTGCCAGCCCGCCTGCGCCGGGAAGGAGTCCTGGTACGTCTCCACGCCCAGGCGGATCGTGAGCGCGTCCTCGCCCAGCTCGAAGAGCTGTGTCACCCGGCCGGAGTAGGGCCAGGGGTCGACGAGGTCGTAGGTGAAGGCCGCGGTGGTGCCGGTGGCGGAGGCCGTCTTCCAGGGCGCGTCCCGGGCGAAGCCGTGGATGGCGTGCGGCGGGTGGTTGAGCGGCAGCTGGTGGACGGCGGCGCCGTCGTGGAACCGGCCGTTCGCCGTACGCCCGCACCACGGGACCATCGGGAAGGCCCCGAACTTCGGGCCCTGCCGCAGCAGCTCGATGCCGTCGACGCGCAGACCGCTGACCCGGCAGCCGTTTTCCTGATCGATGGTGAGTTCGGCGCCGCCGGCGCCCAGTCGCGTAGTCATACGGTGACCCTACGGCGCGTCAGCGACGGCGGCGCAACGCCCTTCCGACCACGACCGCCGAGGCGAGGGCCAGCGCCGCCGCCGGGGCGACCCAGCGCAGGCCGTTGCCGCCGCCCGCGGCGGAGGGCGCCGGAACCGGGGCGTAGCGGCCGCGCGGGGGCGCGTGGTCGACCTCCTCGGCGCTGCGGCCGATCATCGTGCGGCGGGCGTGGGCGGCCTCGGCCGGCGGGCGTCCCGGGCCGGCGGTGGCCTTGTCGGGCGCCTCCTCCTTCTCCGGCTCGGCGAAGGAGGCGAAGTCCGCGAACTCCCCTTCGAGCAAGGGGTCGAGGGACGGGGGCGGCACCTCGGTGTCGAACACGGAGGGCACGGCCCCGGCGGCGCCGGACCCGGACGCCTCGTCCCCGGCCACGGGCTCGTCCGCGGCGCCGGCCGCGCCGGCCAGGTTGGCGGCGAAGCGGTCGAGCAGCCGTCCGGCGGCGGTGGCGGTGGCCCGCGGGTCGAAGGCGGCGGCCCGGCCGTCGGCGGTGGCCCCGCCGCTGAACTCCAGCAGGGTCCCGCCGTCGTGCGGAACCAGCCGCAGCACGAGCGAGAGGGTGACGGTGCCGCTGCCCCGCACCTCGGTGCCCTCGCCCTCCGCGGCGAAGCGGTCCGGGTCCCGTTCGGCGAGGGCCAGGGAGCCCCGGTAGGTCACGGTGTGGCCGCCCACCCGTACCTTGAGCCGCCCGGCCAGCGGCCCGGAGGCCGTGTCGGCGTCCTGCTGGAGCCCGGGGACGCAGCGGGCCACCCGGGCGGGGTCGCGCAGCACGGCGCGGACGTCTTGTGCCGGTACCGGAACGAACACCTGATGCTCCATGCGGCCGAGCCTACCGACGGGACCCGCCGCTGCACACGGACACGACGCCACGGGTCACTGGTAACGCGGATGCGGCAGCGTGGACGGCGGGAGCCAGGCCGGCCGGGTCCGGGCGGCGTCCCGGGCCGCGTCCTGCAGCCCCCGGGTGGACACGGCCCGCAGGGCGGGGGTGTCGCGGTCCACACGCAGCTCGGGAACCCGGTCGCGGGCGGCGAGCACGAAGCCCCAGTCCTGCGGCGGCGCGTCGGCCGCGCCCTGCGTGCGGTCGGGCCCGGCGGCGAAGCCGGAGAGCCGGCCGCCCGTGCTGTACGGGGTGGTGAGCAGCCCGGCCGCGCGCAGCGTCGACTCGACGGTCCAGTACGTACGCGGCCTCGTGGTGAGGGGGCCGGCGTGCACCGCGATGCGCCCGCCCGGCTTGAGGGCCCGCGCGACGAGCCCGTAGAACTCCTGCGAGTACAGCTTCGTGCTCGGCGTGATGCCCGGGTCGGGCAGGTCGGAGACGATGACGTCGAAACGGTCCCGCGCGGCGGGCCCCCGCAGCCAGCGGAAGGCGTCCTCGGTGACGACGCCGAGGCGCGGGTCCGCGTACGCCCGGGCGTTGAGCGCGGAGAGCATCGGGTCGGTGCGGGCCAGGCGGACCACGCCGGGGTCGAGCTCGACGACGGTGACGGAGGCGACGTCGCGGTAGCGCAGCACCTCGCGGGCGGCGAGCCCGTCGCCGCCGCCGAGGACCAGGACGCGGGCGTGCGGGCCGGTCATCGCGGGGTGGACCAGGGCCTCGTGGTAGCGGTACTCGTCGTAGCCGCTGACCCGCAGCCGTCCGTCGAGGAAGAGGTCCAGGGAGCGCGGGGAGCCGGTGGACGGGCCGGTCAGCACCAGTTCCTGCACCCCGGTCTGCGCGGCGACCCGCACCTCGGCGCCGTAGACGGCGGTGCGCGCGGCCCGCTCGAAGTCGTCGACGAGGAGGGTGGCGGCGGCGAGCAGGGCGAGGACGGTCGCGTTGGCGGTGACCAGCAGCCAGCGGCAGCGTCTGCTGAGGTCGTGGCGGAACAGCCACAGCACGAGTCCGCCGCCGACGAAGGCGTTGACGGTGCCGGTGAGCATGGCGCCGGTGAGCTGGCCGAGCACGGGCAGCAGCAGGAAGGGGAAGGCGAGCCCGCCGGCCAGTGCGCCCACGTAGTCGGCGGCGAAGAGGTCGGCGACGGCGCCGCCGGCGTCCTGTCTGCGGATGCGCTGGATGAGGACCATCAGCAGCGGGATCTCCGCGCCGATGAGCACTCCGATGCCGAAGGAGAAGGCGACGAGGGCCGGCCGGGACTCCCCCAGCCAGGCGAAGCTCGCGTACAGGGCCATGGCGGAGAAGCCGCCGAGCAGGGCGAGCGCGGCCTCGATCGCACCGAAGCCGAGGGCGGGCCGGCGGCGCAGGCGTTTGGCGAGGAGGGAGCCGACGCCCATGGCGAAGACCATGACGGACAGGACGACCGACGCCTGCGTGACGGAGTCGCCGATGAGGTACGAGCCGAGGGCGAGCAGCTCCAGCTCGTAGACGAGCCCGCAGGCGGCGCAGACGAACACGGTGGCCAGCACGAGGAGTCGGCCGGTCCGGGGACGTACGGGCAGGGCGGCCTGGACGGTCTGCACGCCCCGCGGCTCCGCCGCCGGGAGCACCCCGCGGGGGGCGGAACGGTCGATCATGCAGCGAACCGTACGTCACCGCCCACCAACACCCTGTCACCCACATGGGTGCAAGTGACAGGCCGATCAGGCCAGTTGGCGTAATCCCGAAGGGTCGTGCCGGAGCCTAGACGGGGGCACCCATGCGCACGCCCACCCGGGTGCGGGTGGCCACCAGCTGGCCCTCCTGCGGGTACGCGTGCCAGGTGCGCCAGCGCACCTGTCCCTCGTGCCGCTGCGCGAGCATGGCGGTGAACGCGTGCGGGTCACCGGGGAAAGTGCCGGCTAGCCCGTTCGGGTGGTCCGCGACCAGCGCGAGCAGCTCCTGTGCCCGCCCCGCGAAGGACCCCCGGGAGAGGGTCTCGACCCGCGCGGCGAACTCGTACTCCCAGTCGCCCACCCGCTTCGCCACGCCGAGCGGCAGCGGCGTGCTGCTGCCGGGCATACAGGCGACCGTCTCCGAGCAGAGCACCTCGCCCTCCTCCAGGAGCACCTGATGAGAGGCCCCGAGCAGGCGCAACTCCACCTTCGCGTCCGCGAGCTGGAGGTTCAGTACGGCCAGGGCGGGCAGCCGGTCGCGTCCCAGGGCCCAGGCGAGATCGGCGGCACGCGTGTCGGTGTAGGTGGTCTGGAGGGTCGTGAGCATGAGTCGGCTCCGCAAACGCGCGAGGGAGATGGGCCGGGGCCCGCCAGCGGTAGTCAACGGGTGGGGGGACACCGGCACGGATCCACAGGAAGTCCCGGGAGGTCCGGGGACTGGTCTACTCAACCGAGGGAATCATGAAAGGCACGGCACTCACAGCGTTTTTACCCAACTTGACGGGGTTTACATCCCCCCGGGGGCTTCACGGTTCACGTGTTCAACACGACGCCGCCCGTACGCCGTAGTGCCGGCCCGAACAAGAAGACGCCCGAAGGAAGTTGTCCCCACCGGGCGTGTTGTCCACACGGGGTACGCCCGGCTTCCGCACGCGATGCGGATCGCGGCCCGCGGCGCACGTACCAGTGTCAGCTGGACCCGCAGCCTCCGCCACCGCAGGAGGACGAGGACCCGCACGACGAGGACGAACCGCAGGACGAGGACGAGCCGCAGGAGGACGAGGAGCCCCCGCCGCCGGCCCACCAGCTGGACCCGGAGCCGCCGGAACCTCCGGAACCGCTGCCGCCCGACCCGGACAGACGCGCCACCAGGACGACGACCCCCACCACGGCCGCCAAGACGAGAATCAGGACAAGGGTCATGGCCCCGCCCCCTTCCTCACACCCCGGTCACCCGGGTCGCGGCACCCCCGTGGCCCGCGTGCAGGAGGGATGCCCGCAGGCCAACGCCTCGAAAGCACACTTGAGCAACTCCAGAGGTTCCCCCGAGGATGGCGCTCATGAGCGCACCCGCGGGCAGCAGCAGCCGCCCCTTCCTCAACCGCAGCCTCGCCGCCTTCGGCACCACGATCTTCGCGGAGATGTCGGCACTGGCCGCCCGCACCGGGTCGATCAACCTGGGCCAGGGCTTCCCCGACACCGACGGCCCCGCCGAGATCGCGGAAGCCGCCGTACGCGCGATCCGCGACGGCCGCGGCAACCAGTACCCGCCCGGCCCCGGCATCCCCGAACTGCGCACCGCGATCGCCGCCCACCAGCAGCGCTTCTACGGCCTGGCCCACGACCCGGACACCGAGGTCCTCGTCACCGCCGGCGCCACCGAGGCCATCGCCGCCTCCCTCCTCGCCCTCCTCGAACCGGGCGACGAGGTCATCGCGCTGGAGCCGTTCTACGACTCCTACGCCGCCTGCATCGCCATGGCGGGCGCGGCCCGCGTCCCGCTCACCCTGCGCGCCCCGCACTTCCGCCCCGACCTGGACGCCCTGCGCGACGCGATCACCCCGCGCACCCGGCTGCTCCTGCTCAACACCCCGCACAACCCCACGGGCACCGTCCTGACCCGCGACGAGCTGGCCGCCGTCGCCGAACTCGCCGTCGAACGCGACCTCCTCGTCGTCACCGACGAGGTGTACGAGCACCTCGTCTTCGAGGGCTCGCACGTGCCGCTGGCCTCCCTGCCCGGCATGCGCGAACGCACCGTCACCATCTCCTCCGCCGGCAAGACCTTCTCCTTCACGGGCTGGAAGGTCGGCTGGATCACCGCCCCGCCCGCGCTGGTCTCGGCGGTCCGCTCGGCCAAACAGTTCCTGACGTACGTCTCCTCCGGCCCCTTCCAGTACGCCGTCGCCGAGGCCCTCGCCCTCCCCGACTCCTACTTCGAAGGCTTCCGCGCGGACCTCGCCGCCAAGCGCGACCTCCTCTCCGACGGGCTCGCCGCCGCCGGCTTCGAGGTCTTCCGCCCGCAGGGCACGTACTTCATCACCACCGACGTCTCGCCCCTGGGCGAGAAGGACGGCCTCGCCTTCTGCCGCGCCCTGCCCGAGCGGTGCGGGGTCGTCGCCATCCCGAACCAGGTCTTCTACGACGACAAGTCCGCCGGGGCCACCCAGGTCCGCTGGGCCTTCTGCAAGCAGACCGACGTGCTCCAGGAGGCCGTGGACCGCCTCCGCCGGCTCTGAGGCCCGGCATGGACGTGACGACGAGACGGATCCCGCCCGCCCCGGGACGGACCAGACGAAGACCGGGGACGGCCTGGTCGGCCGGGGTCGCGCTCGGGGTGTTCGCCGCCGTGCGCGGGGCCGGGGTGCTGGTCATCGCCCTCGGCGCCTGGTGGGCCGGCCGGAACCCGGTCAAGGTGCTCGGCGGCTCCTGGGACTCCTTCTGGTACCTCTCCATCGCCGCCAACGGCTACGGCCGCACCCACATGTGGCCCGCCTCCGATTCCATCCAGAGCGACTACGCCTTCTTCCCGCTGTACCCGCTGCTGGTGGACCTCACCGGCGGCGGCCCCGTCGCCGGGCTCGTGGTGTCCTGGACGGCCGCTGCCGCTGCCGCCGTCGGGGTGTACCGCATCGGGGAGCTGCTGCTCGGGGCCCGGGCCGGGGTGCTGCTCGTCGCGCTGTGGGCCTCGCTGCCGCACGCGGTGGTGCTGAGCCTCGCCTACACGGAGCCGCTGCTGTGCGCGCTGGCCGCCTGGTCGCTGTACGCGCTGCTGCGGGAGCGCTGGCTGTGGGCGGCCTCCCTGGCGGCGCTCGCCGGGCTGACCCGGCCGACCGGGATCGCCGTGGCCGCCGCCGTGACCGTGCTGGCCCTGCGGGAGCTGGTACGGGGCAACCGCGCGCCCGGGGTGTGGGCGGCCGGGCTGCTCGCGCCCGCGGGCTGGGCCTCGTACGTCGTGGCCGTGGGCGCGCACCGGCACGACCCCTTCGGCTACTTCACCGTGCAGCGGCAGTGGGGCTCGCGCTTCGACTTCGGCGGCGGGACCCTGGAGACGGCCTGGAAGGTCCTGTCCGGCGGGCCCGTGACCGTTCCGGTCGCGGTGACGCTGGCGGTGCTCGCCGCCGCCGGGCTGCTCGCCGTGCTGGCCGTACTGGACCGGACGCCGCTGCCGCTGCTCGTGTACGCGGGGACGCTGCTGGTGATCACCTTCGGCGGGGCGGGCTTCTTCGAGTCGAAGCCGCGCTTCCTGCTGCCCGCGTTCCCGCTGCTGCTGCCGGTGGCGGCCGCCATGGCGAGAGCCCGGCCGCGCACGGCGATCGCGGTGACCGCCGGCCTGGCCGGGCTCTCGTACGGCTACGGGGCGTACCTGCTCCTGATGGCGAAGGTGCCCCTGTAGGAGGAGGGGGGACGGCTACTCGCCGTCCTCCTCCTTCTTCTCGTCGCCCTCGGCGGAGTCGACGTCCTTCTCCAGGCCGAGCTGCTCCAGCAGCCACTTGTCGAACTCGATCGACGCGCGGACCCAGCTGACCGTGGAGGACACGAAGTGCTCCAGGCTGACGCCGGTGCCGATCAGCATCTGCGCCTCGCCGATCAGGCGGACGGAGCCGTCGTCGTGCGTGTGGCTGTAGACCTTCGGCCACAGGGTGCGGCGGTTCCAGTCGTCGATCGACTCCAGCAGCTGCGGCTTGTCGTCGATGGCGTGCGGACGGTCGTAGAAGGTCCGCACGGAGAAGACCTGCTGCTCGCCCTCGCCGCGGAACATGAAGTAGGTGCGGAAGTCCTCCCACGGCGCCGCGAGGTCGCCCTCGTCGTCGACGACGTACTTCAGCTCCATCTGCTCCAGGAGCTGCTTCACCAGGTCCTGGTCGGGGACGACGGGGCCCGCCGGTCCTTGGCCTTGCGGTTCGGGCTGACCCCCGAAGTTCGGAATCGAGGCCGGGTCGATGCTCACCGTGTACTTCCCTTCGTGCGGATACCGCCATCCTCCCCCATCGCGCCTACCCCGTGTCCAGCCCCGCACCCGCGATCCGCTCCGGGCGGACACGGGGGCCGTGCGGCCCTTACAGGGCCCGGCCGACCAGCAGGTCCTCGCCCGCCACGTCGACCCGTACGGTGTCGCCGTCGCGGACCTCGCCGGAGAGGATCTCCCTGGCCAGCCGGTCGCCGACGGCCGTCTGGATCAGGCGGCGCAGGGGGCGGGCGCCGTACGCCGGGTCGTTGCCCTTGTCCGCCAGCCAGGCCAGGGCCTCGGGAGTGACGTCCAGGGCGAGCCGGCGGTCGGCGAGGCGCTTGGCGAGCCGGGCGATCTGGAGCTCGGCGATGTGCGCCAGCTCGTCGCGGGTCAGCGCGGAGAAGACCACGATGTCGTCGAGGCGGTTGAGGAACTCCGGCTTGAAGCTCGCCCGGACCACCTCCAGGACCTGCGTCTTCTTCTGCTCGGCCGGTGTGGCGGGGTCCACCAGGAACTGGCTGCCCAGGTTCGAGGTGAGGATCAGGATGGTGTTGCGGAAATCCACCGTCCGGCCCTGGCCGTCGGTGAGCCGGCCGTCGTCGAGGACCTGGAGCAGGATGTCGAAGACCTCGGGGTGGGCCTTCTCGACCTCGTCCAGCAGCACCACGCTGTACGGGCGGCGGCGGACGGCCTCGGTGAGCTGGCCGCCCTCCTCGTAGCCGACGTACCCGGGCGGGGCGCCGACGAGCCGGGCCACGCTGTGCTTCTCGGAGTACTCGGACATGTCGATGCGGACCATGGCCCGCTCGTCGTCGAAGAGGAAGTCCGCGAGGGCCTTGGCCAGCTCCGTCTTGCCCACGCCCGTCGGGCCCAGGAAGAGGAAGGAGCCGGTCGGCCGGTCCGGGTCGGCGATGCCGGCGCGGGTGCGGCGCACGGCGTCCGCGACGGCCCGTACGGCCTCGCTCTGGCCGATCAGGCGGCGGCCCAGCTCGTCCTCCATGCGCAGGAGCTTCTGGGTCTCCCCCTCCAGGAGCCGGCCGGCCGGGATCCCGGTCCAGGCGCCGACCACGTCGGCGATGTCGTCGGGGCCGACCTCGTCCTTGACCATGGAGTTCTTCGAGGTCCCGGCCGCGGCCTCCTCCTCGGTGGCCTCCGCCAGCTCGCGCTCCAGCTGCGGGATCTCCCCGTAGAGCAGCTTGGAGGCGGTGTCGAAGTCGCCGTCGCGCTGGGCGCGCTCGGCCTGGCCGCGCAGGTCGTCCAGGCGCTCCTTGAGCTCGCCGACGCGGTTGAGGGACTGCTTCTCCTTCTCCCAGCGGGCGGTGAGGCCGCGCAGCTCCTCCTCCTTGTCCGCGAGGTCCTTGCGGATCTTGTCGAGGCGCTCGATCGAGGCCGGGTCGGACTCGTTCTTCAGCGCCAGCTCCTCCATCCGCATCCGGTCGACGGAGCGCTGGAGCTCGTCGATCTCCACGGGCGAGGAATCGATCTCCATACGGAGCCGGGAGGCCGCCTCGTCGACGAGGTCGATGGCCTTGTCGGGCAGGAAGCGGGAGGTGATGTAGCGGTCGGAGAGGGTGGCGGCGGCCACCAGGGCGCTGTCGTTGATGACGACCTTGTGGTGGGCCTCGTAGCGGCCCTTGAGCCCGCGCAGGATCGCGATGGTGTCCTCGACGGTGGGCTCGGCGACCAGCACCTGCTGGAAGCGGCGCTCCAGTGCCGGGTCCTTCTCGATGCGCTCGCGGTACTCGTCCAGGGTGGTCGCGCCGACCATGCGCAGCTCGCCGCGGGCCAGCATGGGCTTGAGCATGTTGCCCGCGTCCATGGCGGAGTCCCCGCCGGCCCCGGCGCCGACGACGGTGTGCAGCTCGTCGATGAAGGTGATGATCTGGCCCTCGCTCGACTTGATCTCGGCGAGGACGGTCTTGAGGCGCTCCTCGAACTCGCCGCGGTACTTGGCGCCGGCCACCATCGCGCCGAGGTCGAGGGAGACGAGCCGCTTGCCCTTGAGGGACTCGGGGACGTCGCCCTTGACGATGCGCTGGGCCAGGCCCTCGACCACGGCGGTCTTGCCCACTCCGGGCTCGCCGATCAGCACCGGGTTGTTCTTGGTGCGGCGGGAGAGGACCTGGACGACGCGCCGGATCTCGTGGTCGCGGCCGATGACGGGGTCGAGCTTGCCGTCGCGTGCGGCGGCGGTGAAGTCGGTGCCGAACTTCTCCAGGGCCTTGTACTGGCCCTCGGGGTCGGGGGTGGTCACCCGCCGTGCTCCTCGTGCGTTCTGGAAGGCGTCCAGCAGCTTCTTCGCCGTGGCGCCCTGGGCGGAAAGGACCTCACCGGCCGGGCCGCCCTTGGCGGCGACGGCGATGAGGAGGTGTTCGGTCGAGAGGTACTCGTCGCCGAGGCGGCCGGCCTGGGAGTCGGCCTCGGCCAGCACGGCGAGCAGGTCCCGGCTGGGCTGCGGGGGCGCGACGGTGGAGCCGGTGACGCTGGGCAGGGCGGCGAGCAGCCGCTCCGCCCCGGCGCGGACGGCGGCCTGGTCGGCGTCGGTGGCGACCAGCAGGTCGATGACGTTCTCGTTGTCCTCGCCGGCGAGCAGCGCCAGCAGGAGGTGCGCGGGGGTCAGGTCGGCGTGGCCGTCCTTGACGGCCCTGCTCGTGGCCGCGTTCAGGGCGTCGCGGCTCTTGTTGGTCAGCTCGGCGTCCACTCTCGGTTTCTCCTCTCCTGCGGGCGTACGTGACTCGTCGCACCCGGCTGGCCGCGTGCGCACTCTGACAGATTCAGCATCTGCAAAGTTGAGTCTATTCCACTCAAGGCTCCTTTCGGGGCCATTCTCCCGCCGGATCCGGCGGGTACGCGGGCGTACGCTTCGGCCCATGTCCCATGACGTACTCAACCCGACGCCCGAGTACCTCGCCTTCTGGCGGGAGCGGCACGTCTGCACCCTGACCACCCCCCGCCCGGACGGCACGCCCCACGTGGTGCCGGTGGGAGTGACGTACGACCCGGAGGCCGGGCTGGCGCGGGTGATCAGCAACAAGCACAGCAAGAAGGTCCGCAACGTCCTGGCGGCGGCCGGCGGCGGCGCGCGGGTGGCGGTCTGCCAGATGGAGGGCAGGCGCTGGGCCACCCTGGAGGGGCGCGCGGTGATCCGTACGGACGAGGCGTCGGTCGCCGAGGCCGTGGCGCGCTACGCGGAGCGGTACGGGCGGATGCCCTCGCCCAACCCGGACCGGGTGGTCCTGGAGATCACCCTCGACCGGGCCATGGGCCGGGCCTGAGCGTCCAAGGGGAGGCCCCGGAGGGTCCTCCGGGCGCTCCCGCCTGGCCCGGGGGCGATTGTCCGGTTCGGCCACTGGACGCGGACATCACAACGGCGCCATCGTGGTCAGGTCCACGATGGCGCCGTTGTGTGGGGGTAGCACCTGGAGCGATCTGCAACGACGGGGGAATCGCCTCAGGCACTGCGGGGGGTGGCGGTGGTGATATCGGGCTCGAAGAGCTGGTGGTCACGCTGGTCGAGGTTGACGAAGACCATTCCGTACCGCACTTCGCAGCGGACGGGCTGCGGTGCGCCCCGGGGGCGGCGCAGACAGCGGTAGGCGCGGACGTCCTCGTCCTCCTCGCGCACGACGACGATCGGCTGGCCGAAAAGAGTGACCATCAACGAATCGCCGGCGTAGGGGATCGCCGTGGCGAGGTCTATGAACTGCCATCCGGAGCGGTACGCGGATGCCATTTCGCGGCGGAAGTCGCGGTCGTCCGGGGTCATCAGGAGGCCTTCGCAGGGATGCTGTTCCAGCCGAAATCGCTCTCTACCGCCGTCCCGGCCGACGGACCGGCGGCAGCCTGAGCGCTCCCCGCGTCCCCGTCGACGGCGACGACTGCCCCAAAGACCGCAACGGCGGAGAAAACAACGGCAAGCGCCGAGCGAAGCATTCTCTTATACATGGTCGGCTTCGTCCTCACTTGATGGAATCCTCTCCCCCGCACTGACAGACGATGGCTCATTCAGGCACGTCAGTGCCACAGGGACGATGCATCATGTTCTTACATGTTCAGGACCCTGGGGGGTGGAGATTTGCCCAAAAGTGACATAAACCCGACACATCGCCACCCCGTCACAGAGATGTGCGCCGAGGGGGCGCGACTCTACGCGGCCGCCCTGAGCACCGGCCGCGTCGCCCGCGGCGAGGTCGCGAACGCCCCCTGCCTGCTCGAATTCGCGCTACTGCGACCCGACCCGGACGACGCGAACCAGCTGCGCGCGGTTCCCCCGTCCATCGCACTGGCCCAGCGGCTCCATCCGATCGAACGCGAGATCCAGGAACGCAGGCGCACCGCCGTAGATCTCACCGACGCATTCGAGCCGTTCCTCACCATCAGCGCCCAGAGCCCCGCCAACACCCACGCCATCACGGTGCTGGAGGGATTCGACCAGATCAACGCCGCCATCGACCTGGCCACCGCGGAGTGCCACACCGAGGCCCTGACCGTCCAGCCGGGTGGCGCCCGGCCGACCTCCGTGCTCAGCGAGTCCCTGGAGCGGGCCACGCCGATGATCGACCGCGGGGTGAGCATCCGCACGCTCTACCAGCACACGGTGCGGCACAGCCAGGGCACGCTCGCCTACGTGGACCGGATCTCCGCCGGAAAGGTCGAGATCCGCACGCTGGAGGAGCTGATAGAGCGTCTCATGATCTTCGACCGCACGGTGGCCATCATCCCCGCCAGCGACGACCGGCGGGTGGCCCTGGAGCTGCGGCACCCGGGCCTGGTGGACTACCTCATCAAGGTCTTCGAGCAACTCTGGCGCAGAGCCGTGCCGTTGGGTGACGAGGTCACTTACACGCACAACCCGGATGGTATCTCGGGAGTGCAGCGTTCCATCGCGCAGCTGCTGATCGAGGGCCACGTGGACGAGGCGATCGCCCGCCGGCTGGGAATGAACGTGCGCACCTGCCGCGCGCACATCGCGAAGCTGGCCGCCGCCCTGGGCAGCGGCAGCAGGGCCCAACTGGGCTACCTCATCGCCCAGTCCGGGATCCTGCACGGACCGAACCCGGCACAGCTCCCCGAGGGCTGACAGGAGCCCGCAGGCGGCCGTCAGGGGCCCCCGGACGCACGGAAGGCCCCGTTCGACCCCTTCCCGTGTGGGAGGGGCCCGACGGGGCCTTCACGGCGCGGTCGGCGGGTCAGTCGCCCGGACGCTTGGTGGGGCGCCAGACGACCAGCGCGTTGCCCGGCATCGGCGGCTGGTACGGGACCAGGTCGCGGCGGTACGAGGCGTGCACCTGGGCCTCGCGGGCCTGGAGGGCGGCGGCCGCCCCGTCCACGGCTGCGGACAGCTCGGCCACGCGCTGCTGGAGCGCGGCCACCTGGTTCTCCAGTTCGATGATCCGCTTGATCCCGGCCAGGTTGATGCCCTCGTCCTGGGACAGCTGCTGCACCGTGCGGAGCAGTTCGATGTCCCTGGCCGAATACCGCCGGCCGCGGCCGGCCGTACGGTCCGGGGAGACCAGGCCGAGCCGGTCGTACTGGCGCAGGGTCTGCGGATGCAGGCCCGAGAGCTGGGCGGCCACCGAGATCACGTAGACCGGGGTCTCGTCGGTGAGCTGGTAAGCCCCCTCGCCGAAGCGGGGCTGTCGTCGGCGGCCGTCCATGTCATGCTCCCTTCGCGGACTCGAACAGGAGGGCGCGCGGGTCCTCGGACCCGGTCGCGTCCCGGTACGTCTCCAGGGCCTCGCGGGCCTTGTCGGACAGCTCCGCCGGAACCGCGACCTCGACCGTGACGAGCAGGTCGCCGCGGGTGCCGTCCTTGCGGACCGCGCCCTTGCCGCGGGCCCGCATGGTGCGGCCGCCGGGGGTGCCCGGGGGGAGCTTCAGGGTGACCGGGGGGCCGCCCAGCGTCGGCACCTTGATGTCGGCGCCCAGGACGGCCTCGGCGAAGGTCACCGGGACCGTCACCGTGAGGTTGTCGCCCTTGCGGCCGAACACCGGGTGGGTGCCGACGTGCACCACCACGTACAGGTCGCCCGCCGGGCCGCCGCGCTCGCCCGGAGCGCCCTTGCCGCGCAGCCGGATCCGCTGGCCGTCGGAGACGCCGGCCGGGATCCGGACCTGCATGGTGCGGGAGGACTTGGCGCGCCCGCTGCCCTTGCAGACCTCGCAGGGGTTCTCCGCGATCAGGCCGCGGCCCTTGCAGTCCGCGCAGGGGTCGGTCAGCGAGAAGCCGCCGCCGCTGCCCCGGGAGACCTGGCCGGTGCCGACGCAGGTCGGGCACACCCTGGGGGTGCCGTTCGTGTCGCCGGTGCCCGAACAGGCCTTGCAGGGAGCCTGCGAGGACATCCGCAGCGGCACGGTCGCGCCGTCCACGGCCTCCGTGAAGGAGAGGGTGACCTCCGACTCCACGTCCTGGCCGCGGCGCGGCTGGGTGCGGGTGCCCGCACCGGCGCCCGCGCCGCGGTTGAACAGACCGCCGAAGACGTCGCCCAGGCCGCCGCCGAAGCCGCCCTGGCCGGCCTGCTGCGTACCGCCGAACAGGTCGCCCAGGTCGAAGTTGAACGAGCCGCCGCCCGGGCCGGGGCGGAAGCCGCCGTTCCCGAACAGCGCGCGGGCCTCGTCGTACTCCTTGCGCTTCTTGGCGTCGCCGAGGACGTCGTTCGCCTCGGAGATCTCCTTGAAGCGCTCCTCGGCCGAGGCGTCGCCCTTGTTGGCGTCCGGGTGGAACTCGCGGGCGAGCTTCCGGTACGCCTTCTTGATCTCGGCCTCGGTGGCGTCCTTCGGGACACCGAGGACCTTGTAGTAGTCCTTCTCGACGAAGTCCTTCGTGCTCATCCCCGGTGTCCCTCCTCTCGGATCCCTACATGGTGTGCGTCAGCCCTTGTCGGGGGCATCCGTGTCCTTGTCGGACGGCGTGTCGCCGTCACCGGACTCGGACTTCGCGGCGGGTGCCGCGCCCGGCTGGGGCTCGGCCACCGCGACCCGCGCGGGGCGGATCGTGCGCTCGCCGATGCGGTACCCCGGCTGCAGGATCGCCACGCACGTCGTCTCGGTGACGTCCGGCGCGTACGAGTGCATCAGGGCCTCGTGGATCGTCGGGTCGAAGGGCTCGCCCTCCTTGCCGAACTGCTGCAGCCCCATCTTGGCGGCGGCGGTCTCCAGCGACTCGGCCACCGACTTGAAGCCGCCGACCAGCTCGCCGTGCTCCCGCGCGCGGCCGATGTCGTCCAGGGTCGGGAGGAGCTCCGTCAGCAGGCTCGCGACCGCGATCTCCTTGACGGCGACCCGGTCCCGCTCCACGCGGCGACGGTAGTTCTGGTACTCGGCCTGGAGCCGCTGGAGGTCCGCGGTGCGCTCGCCGAGCGCGGTACGGGCCTGGTCCAGCTGCGCCAGGAGCGCGACGTCCTGAGCCTTGTCCCCGGCCGGGGCCGCCTCGTCCTCCTCCTTGGAGGAGTCGGCGGCCTTCGGCTCCGCGTCGTCGGCGCCGGTGGGGACTTCAGGCTTCTCGTCGAAACCCGGGGTCTCCTCCGACATCAGGCAGCGCCGCCCTTCGGCTTCTCGTCGTCGACGATCTCGGCGTCGACGACGTCGTCGTCGGCCTTGGCCTGGCCCGCGTCACCCGCGCCGCCGGCGGCCTGGGCGGCCTGGGCGTCGGCGTAGATGGCCTGGCCGAGCTTCTGGCTGACCGCGGCGAGCTTCTCGGTCGCGGTGCGGATCTCGGCGGTGTCCTCGCCCTTGAGCTTGTCCTTCAGCTCGGTGACGGCCGTCTCGACCTCGGTCTTGACCTCGGCCGGGACCTTCTCCGCGTTGTCCGCGAGGAACTTCTCCGTCTGGTAGACGAGCTGCTCGCCCTGGTTGCGGGACTCGGCGGCCTCCTTGCGGCGCAGGTCCTCGTCCGCGTACTGCTCGGCCTCCTGGCGCATGCGGTCGACCTCGTCCTTGCCGAGCGAGGAGCCGCCGGTGACGGTCATCTTCTGCTCCTTGCCCGTGCCAAGGTCCTTGGCCGTGACGTGCATGATGCCGTTCGCGTCGATGTCGAAGGAGACCTCGATCTGCGGGACGCCGCGCGGGGCCGGCGGCAGGCCCGTCAGCTCGAACATGCCGAGCTTCTTGTTGTACGCCGCGATCTCGCGCTCGCCCTGGTAGACCTGGATCTGCACGGACGGCTGGTTGTCCTCGGCCGTCGTGAAGATCTCCGACCGCTTGGTCGGGATGGTCGTGTTGCGCTCGATGAGCTTGGTCATGATGCCGCCCTTGGTCTCGATGCCGAGGGACAGCGGGGTCACGTCGAGGAGCAGGACGTCCTTGACCTCACCCTTGAGGACACCGGCCTGGAGGGTGGCGCCGATGGCGACGACCTCGTCCGGGTTGACGCCCTTGTTGGCGTCCTGACCGCCGGTGAGCTCCTTGACGAGCTCGGCGACGGCCGGCATGCGGGTGGAGCCGCCGACCAGGACCACGTGGTCGATCTCGGACAGCGCGATGCCGGCGTCCTTGATGACGTTGTGGAACGGGGTCTTGCAGCGGTCGAGCAGGTCCGCGGTCAGCTGCTGGAACTGGGCGCGGGTGAGCTTCTCGTCCAGGTGCAGCGGGCCCTCGGCGGAGGCCGTGATGTACGGCAGGTTGATCGAGGTCTCCGTGGAGGAGGACAGCTCGATCTTCGCCTTCTCGGCGGCCTCGCGCAGGCGCTGGAGCGCCATCTTGTCCTTGGACAGGTCGACGCCGTGGCCGTTGGCGAACTGCTTCACCAGGTAGTCGACGACGCGCTGGTCCCAGTCGTCGCCACCGAGGTGGTTGTCACCGTTGGTGGCCTTCACCTCGACGACACCGTCGCCGATCTCCAGGAGCGACACGTCGAAGGTGCCGCCACCGAGGTCGAAGACGAGAATGGTCTGGTCGTCCTTGTCGAGGCCGTACGCCAGGGCGGCGGCGGTCGGCTCGTTGACGATGCGCAGGACGTTCAGGCCCGCGATCTCGCCGGCCTCCTTCGTCGCCTGGCGCTCGGAGTCGTTGAAGTAGGCGGGAACGGTGATGACCGCGTCCGTGACCTTCTCACCCAGGTACGCCTCGGCGTCGCGCTTCAGCTTCTGCAGGATGAAGGCGCTCATCTGCTGCGGGTTGAAGTCCTTGCCATCCAGGTTGATCTTCCAGTCAGTGCCCATGTGGCGCTTGACGGAGCGGATGGTCCGGTCAACGTTCGTGACCGCCTGGCGCTTGGCCACCTCGCCGACGAGGACCTCGCCGTTCTTGGCGAAGGCGACGACGGACGGCGTGGTCCTGGCACCCTCGGCGTTGGTGATGACGGTGGGCTCGCCGCCTTCGAGAACGCTGACGACGGAGTTAGTGGTGCCCAGGTCGATGCCGACCGCACGTGCCATTTCGATTCCTCCAGCTGACTTGAGTGGAACAGACTCAAGAGTGCCGTAACGCCGCGTCGGCGTCAACAGAGGTGAGCCTTGGGGGCTCAACCTTTAGGCTGCGCTTACGCTCAGGGCCGGTACGGGATCCGGCCCGCCGGCGATCGAGGCGCGGGCTCCGGGGCGGAGTCCCGGCGGACGGCCCGCAGCCGAACGGGTTCCGGGCGCGGGGCGCGACCGCGCGGCGCACCGGGGGCCGGGCGGGCGTCCGGCAGCGTGCTGGCATGCCTCTGCCGCACCCCCTCACCGCCCGGCCAGGGCTCCGGCTCCGGACGCGGATCCCGACCCGGACGCCGGTGCGATGGCCGGCCGGGCCACCGGCGAAGCGGGTCTTCGACCTCGTCGGCGCGGCGGTCCTGCTGCCGCTGTGCGCCGTCCCGGCCCTGGCGGCGGCCGCCCTGCTGTACGCGGTGACCCGCGCGGGCGTCCTCGTACGCGACCCCGCGCTCGGGCTCGGCGGGCGCCCCTTCCGCGCCTGGCGGCTGCGCACCGAGGGGGCGGGGCGGGCGGGCGAGCTGGTGCGCCGGTGCGCCCTGGAGGGGCTGCCGCGGCTGCTCAACGTGGCCCGCGGCGAGATGTCGCTGGTCGGGCCGCGCCCCGAGGCCCGTACCGACCACCCGGAACGGCTGCTCGTACGTCCCGGAATGACCGGATTGTGGCAGGTCAGCGCACGTTCCGACCTCCCCTGGGAGGAGATGGCCCTGCTGGACCGGCACTATGTGGAGAGCCATTGGCTGGGGATGGATCTCGCGATCCTCGCGCAGACCCCTCGGGCGGCCTACCGACAGAGGCATGCCTGAGCGACACAGATCACCGCACGCTCACCTACAGTGCGGCGCTGGAACTGGGTAACCTCAAGCCTTGACTCAATAAGTTACCGCTTAGTAAGTCCCGCCCGAGGAGCCCTCCCATGCAACTCGCCGCGATCATCGTGTCGCTGGTCCTGACCGTGGTCGGCGTCGCGCTGATCGCCCGAGCCGTGGCGCAGATCTACCGGTTCGTGAAGCTCGGCCAACCCGTACCGGCGGGCAGCCGCACAGACCGCCCGAAGGACCGAACGATCACCCTGGTCAGGGAGTTCCTCGGCCACACCCGGATGAACCGGTGGGGCATCGTCGGCTTCGCGCACTGGTTCGTCGCGATCGGCTTCCTGACGCTGCCGCCCACCCTGGTGCAGGCCTTCGGCCAGCTCTTCCAGGCGGACTGGCTGCTGCCGATCGTCGGCGACTTCCTGCCGTTCGAGCTCTACACCGAGTTCATCGGCGTGATGACGGTCGTCGGCATCGTCGTCCTGATGGCGATCCGCCTGCTCAACCTTCCCTCGCGGGCCGGCCGCAAGTCGCGCTTCGCCGGCTCGAAGGCCTGGCAGGCGTACTTCGTCGAGTACGTCATCCTCACCATCGGCCTCGCGATCCTGGCCCTGCGCGGCCTCGAGGGCGCGATCCACGGCGTCGAGTCGTACGAGCCGGCGTACTTCGCCTCGTACCCGCTGGTGCTGGCCTTCAAGGGGCTCTCGTTCAGCGGCATCCAGAACGCCATCTACTTCACCGCGATGGTGAAGATCAGCGTCTCCTTCATCTGGATGATCACGGTCTCGCTCAACACCAACATGGGTGTGGCCTGGCACCGCTTCCTCGGCTTCCCGAACATCTGGTTCAAGCGCAACGCCGACGGTTCGACGGCGCTCGGCGCCCTCCAGCCGATGACGAGCGGCGGCAAGGAGATCGACTTCGAGGAGCCGGGCGAGGACGACGTCTTCGGCGTCTCCCAGGTCGAGCAGTTCTCCTGGAAGGGCATCCTCGACTTCTCCACCTGCACCGAGTGCGGCCGCTGCCAGTCGCAGTGCCCCGCCTGGAACACCGGCAAGCCGCTGTCCCCGAAGCTCCTGATCATGTCGCTGCGCGACCACGCGCACGCGAAGGCCCCGTACCTGCTCGCGGGCGGCGGCAAGACGATGGAGGGCGAGGAGAAGGCGACCGCCGAGCAGCTCAAGGACGTCCCGGCGGCCGCCCTGGCGGAGGCCGAGCGCCCGCTGATCGGCACCGCCGAGGAGAACGGCGTCATCGACCCGGACGTGCTGTGGTCCTGCACGACCTGTGGTGCGTGCGTGGAGCAGTGCCCGGTCGACATCGAGCACATCGACCACATCGTCGACATGCGCCGCTACCAGGTGATGATCGAGAGCGCGTTCCCGTCGGAGGCGGGCACGATGCTCAAGAACCTGGAGAAGAAGGGCAACCCCTGGGGTCTGGCCAAGAAGCAGCGCGTGGAGTGGACGAAGGAGGTCGACTTCGAGGTCCCGATCATCGGGAAGGACGCGGAGGACCTCTCGGAGTTCGACTACCTGTACTGGGTCGGCTGCGCGGGCGCCCTGGAGGACCGGGCGAAGAAGACCACGAAGGCCTTCGCGGAGCTGCTGAACATCGCGGGCGTCAAGTTCGCGATCATGGGCGGCGACGAGAAGTGCACCGGTGACTCGCCGCGCCGCCTGGGCAACGAGCCGCTGTTCCAGCAGCTGGGCCAGGAGAACGTGGCCATGCTGAACATGGCGTTCGGCGAGGACGACGACGACCCGGCGACGAAGAAGCCGAAGTCGGCGAAGCGGATCGTCTCCACCTGCCCGCACTGCTTCAACACCATCGCCAACGAGTACCCGCAGCTGGGCGGCGAGTACGAGGTCATCCACCACACGCAGCTGCTCCAGCACCTGATCGACGAGGGCCGGCTGACGCCGGTGACGCCGGTCGACGGTCTGATCACGTACCACGACCCCTGCTACCTGGGCCGGCACAACAAGGTCTACACGCCGCCGCGCGAGATCATGTCCGCCGTGCCGGGGCTGCGGCAGCAGGAGATGCACCGCCACAAGGAGCGGGGCTTCTGCTGTGGCGCCGGTGGCGCGCGGATGTGGATGGAGGAGCGGATCGGCAAGCGCATCAACAACGAGCGCGTCGACGAGGCCCTCTCGCTGAACCCGGACATCGTGTCGACGGCCTGCCCGTTCTGCCTGGTGATGCTGACCGACTCGGTGAACGGCAAGAAGAACGACGGCCAGGCGAAGGAGTCCGTCCAGGTCGTGGACGTGGCGCAGCTGCTGCTGGAGTCGGTGAAGGCCCCGGAGCCGACGGAGGAGGAACTGGCGGCGCTGACGGCGGAGGCCGAGGCCGCTGCCGCCGCGGAGGCCGAGGCGAAGGCGGCTGCGGAAGCCGAGGCGAAGGCCAAGGCCAAGGCGGAGGCCGAAGCCAAGGCCAAGGCAGAGGCCGAAGCCAAGGCCAAGGCAGAGGCCGAAGCCAAGGCCGAGGCGGCTGCCGCCGCGGAGGCGAAGGCCAAGGAAGAGGCGGAGGCCAAGGCGGCCGCTGAGGCCGAGGCCGAGGAAGAGGCGAAGCCGGAGGCCGAGGCCAAGGAAGAGGCGGAGGCCGAGGCTCCGGCCGAGGACGAGGCCAAGGCGGTTGCTCCGGCCAAGGCCGAGGCGGCGCCGAAGGCCGACGCCGAGCCGAAGGCCGACGCCGAGCCGAAGGCCGAGGACAAGGCCGCCGCGGAGACCGAGGCTGCCGACGACGAGACTCCCGCGGCGAAGCCGGAGACGGACACCGAGGCCGAGGTCACGGCGGAGGCTCCGAACAAGGCCGAGGGCGACGCTCCGGCCGAGGCGGAGGCCCCGGCCAAGGCCGAGGACGAGGCCGAGGCTCCGGTCGAGGCCGACGGACCCGCCGAGGACGAGGCTGCGGCCAAGGACGGGGCTGCGGACGAGGACAAGGCCGAGGCTGCGGCTCCCGCGGCCGACGGCAAGGACGGGGCGAAGCCCGAGGCGGCCAAGTAGCCCCCGCCCGAACACGGCAGTAGGACGGCCGGTCCCCTCAGGGGGACCGGCCGTTCCGCGTATCAGTCGTTGCCGCGGTTCCGGCGGAGCATCGCGAAGCCGAGGCCCGCCGCGCCCGTCGCGGCCATGCCGCCGCCCGCGGCCAGCAGCAGCGGGGTGTCGGCCTTCGGGTCCGAGGGCCCCGCGGCGCCGGCGTTCACGCCGCCCTTCGGGACGGCCCGCTCGATCTTCGACGGCTCCGCCTTCGCCGGCTTCTCCGCCTCGTACCGCTCGATCAGCCTGCCGGTGGAGAAGTCGTACACCCAGCTGTCCCCGCCCCCCTTGCCGTCGATGACGACGAACTTCACGCGCTTCCCGTCCTGGACGAGCTTGTACGTCCAGCCGTCGTTCAGCACGCTCGGGTTCTTCAGGTCGATCGTGCCGAGCACGTTCCCGTTCGGCATGGAGATCTCGGCGCGCTTGCCCTTCGGGCCGTCGACCAGCCGGGCGATCCGCCCGTCCGGCATGGTGATCCGCACCGAGCTCTCCTTCTTGACCTGCGGCTTCGGCTTTGGCTTCGGCTTCTCGACGGGCTTGCGGGAGCCGCCCTCGATCCACGAGGTCACGGTGCCGTTCGGCTGGAGGACCACGTGCAGGCCGTTGTTCTGCCCGTACGCCGGCTTGCCGTTCCTGCTGACCAGGGTGTCCAGCTTGGTGCCACCGGCGAAGACGTCCGCCTGGAAGTGGCCGTCGCCGAGCCTGTAGACCTTGGCGACCGACCCGTCGGCCAGCCTCACGGTGGTGACGTACGCGCGGCCCTTCCCGGGCCGCTCGGCCGGCCGCTCCGCCGTCGGCTTCTCGGACGGCTTCTCGGACGGCTTCTCGGACGGCTCGGCCGTCGGATCCACCACGGGCTGCTCGATCCCCGGCAGCACCTCGGGTTCCGGCACCGTCGGCGAGTCGGCCGAGGCGGACCCGACGGGCAGCGCCAGTACGGCGGCGGCGCCGGTGAGGACTGCGGCGGTACGAAGGGCGGTGCTGCGGCGGGTAGGGCGCATGTCTTGGGCTTCCGTTCTGGTTCGTGACTCCGTGGCGGCGACACCCACGAAGCTACGGACCCGATACGTACGCATTCCGTCGGCTGCGTAACGAACCCCTACAGAAGCTCACGCAACCGTGTAAATCACCCTCCCCCGGCTCCCCCTAGGGGATGTCACAGGTCAGCCGCAAAGGGTGCCCGTTCCGGTGGCCCGGCCACGGCCGCCCGGCGGAGCAGGTACTTTCGATCACGTGGCTGGATTCAGGATCGGACGCGGCAGGGACGACAACCACCCTCCGCAGCAACCCCCGCACACCCCGCGGCAGCAGCCGTACGGTCAGCAGCAGCAAGCGCCGCAGGCACCGTACGGCCATCAGCCCTACCCTCCCTCCGGGCCGCCGCCGCAGCAGCAGTGGCCGGCCCAGGGCGGCGCGGGCGACCACGGCGAGCCGGAGTACTTCGACCCGTACGGGCAGCAGGCCCAGCCGGGCCGCCAGGGCCAGTACTCCCAGCCGCACCCTCACCCGCACCCGCAGCCGCCGCAGGACCCGTACGCGGGCCCGCACGGGGCCTCGTACGCGAACGACCCGGGGTACACCCAGGCCTTCTCGGTCGGCGAGGACCCGTACGGCCAGGGCGCGACCTACCACGCGGGCGCGGCCCCCGCGGCCCCCGCCGGGCCGCGGCTGCACTGGAAGGACCTGCTTCGCGGCCTCGTGCTGCGGCCGGGTCCGACCTTCCTGCAGATGCGCGACTACCCCGTCTGGGGTCCGGCGCTGGTCGTGACCTTCGTCTACGGCATGCTCGCGGTCTTCGGCTTCGACAAGGCCCGCGAGGACGCCATCAAGGCGACCCTCACCCAGGTGATCCCGATCATCCTCAGCGCCGGCGTGGCCTTCGTCCTGTGCGGCCTGATCCTCGGCGCGGTCACCCACACCCTCGCCCGCCAGCTGGGCGGCGACGGCGCGTGGCAGCCGACCGTGGGCCTGTCGATGCTGGTCATGTCCATCACGGACGCGCCGCGCCTGCTGGTGGCGGTGTTCCTGGGCGGCGACAACATGCTCGTGCAGGTGCTGGGCTGGGTGACCTGGCTGGCGGCCGGCGCGCTCTTCACCGCGATGGTCAGCAGGTCGCACGACCTGCCCTGGCAGAAGGCGCTGGGCGCGTCCGCGATCCAGCTGGTCGCGCTGCTCTCGATGATCAAGCTGGGCACGCTCTAGCCGACGCGTACGTGAAGGGCCCGCCGCGCGGTCGCGCGGCGGGCCCTTCACGTACGCGGTGGTGTCCGTGTCCTCGGTCAGGCGTCGAGGACCTGGCCCTCGCGCTTCACCACGGGCGGCTGGACCGACCAGGGGAACTCGATCCAGTCGTCGGTGCGCTTCCACACGTACTCGCACTGCACGAGCGAGTGGGACTTCTCGTAGATGACGGCGGAGCGCACCTCGGCGACGTGGCCGAGGCAGAAGTCGTGGACGAGCTTGAGCGTCTTGCCCGTGTCGGCGACGTCGTCGGCGATCAGGACCTTCTTGTTCGTGAAGTCGATCGCCTCGGGCACGGGCGCCAGCATGACCGGCATCTCCAGCGTGGTGCCCACGCCGGTGTAGAACTCCACGTTCACCAGGTGGATGTTCTTGCAGTCGAGCGCGTACGCCAGACCGCCGGCGACGAACACGCCGCCGCGGGCGATGCTCAGGATGATGTCCGGCTCGTAGCCGTCGTCGGCGATGGTCTGCGCCAGCTCGCGGACGGCGTTGCCGAACCCCTCGTAGGTCAGGTTCTCGCGTACTTCGCTCATGCCTCGTGCCTCACCTGGGTGCGGTGGAAGTTCTGGAAGGAGCGCGAGGCGGTCGGCCCGCGCTGCCCCTGGTACCTGGAGCCGTACCGCTCGCTGCCGTACGGGAACTCCGCGGGCGAGCTGAGGCGGAACATGCACAGCTGCCCGATCTTCATGCCCGGCCAGAGCTTGATCGGAAGGGTGGCCAGGTTCGACAGCTCCAGGGTCACGTGCCCCGAGAACCCGGGGTCGATGAATCCGGCCGTCGAATGCGTCACCAGACCCAGGCGGCCCAGGCTGGACTTCCCCTCCAGCCTGGAGGCGATGTCCTCGGGCAGCGAGATGACCTCGTACGTCGAGGCGAGCACGAACTCACCCGGATGCAGGATGAACGCCTCGTCGCCCTCGGGTTCGACCATGCGGGTCAGGTCGGGCTGCTCGATGGCGGGGTCGATGTGCGCATAGCGGTGGTTCTCGAAGACCCGGAAGAACCGGTCGAGACGCACATCGATGCTGGAGGGCTGCACCATCGACTCCTCGAACGGGTCAATGCGAACCCGTCCGCTGTCGATCTCGGCCCGGATGTCTTTGTCGGAGAGAAGCACGCCCCGAGGATACGCAGAGCGCGCGGGCCACCCCCAATCGAGAAGGGTCCCCGCGCGCCCGCCTACCGTCCTGCGCCTACCGTCCTGCCGCCCCGCGTACTACCGCTTGACGCCGGCGACGGGCACCGCGTGCCTCAGCCGCGCGCACCGCGGACACCGCAGCAGCCGCCCGGGCCCGATCCGGCCGGCACCGAGGTGCTGCAACGGGAACGAAGCGGTGTTGAAAACATGCCCTTCGGCACAACGGACGACTGTGTGCTCCATCGAGTCCCTTTCCCCAACGAGCCGTAACGCGATGAATCGCCACATTAGGGGATGATCGGGACCCACTCCAGCCGCCGCTCCGCACCCCCACGGTACGCCCCAACTCCCGCCCCCACGAACCCTCCTGCGATGCGGAGGCGACGCCGACCCGGACGGGAGAATTCACCGGGGGTCGATCATGGGGTACAGTGTGCAACGGTAGGGATCCAGGCAACTGGCCCACCTTGCGGATGTAGTTTAATGGTAGAACATGAGCTTCCCAAGCTTATAGCGCGGGTTCGATTCCCGTCATCCGCTCTTGAACGAAGGCCCAGGTCAGCGACCTGGGCCTTCGTCGTTGTCTAGACCTATTCAGGAGTCGCGCACCACTAGCGCACCATTGTCCCGCCCGGTGTCGGACCGTGGTCTGACACCGGGGCTGGGGAGAAGGGCATCGTCGGACCTGGGGCCGATGCCGGGAAGCGGACCGTGCTCCGACGCGGCGGGGCCCTTGCGGGCGGGATCGTTCACGGCATGACGACCATACGGAGCACACCCCTCGTAGACGACACCGCCGTCCCGGCGAAGGCCCGGCTGCTGCCGATGGAGTGGTCGGGCTTTCCCGGGCGTTGGGCGGGCGGGGTCTCGCTGGTCACCGGGCCGCTACTCCTGGGCACCGGAGTCCTGTTGAGACTTCCGTTCCACTTCTTCTACCCCGAGCAGCTCGCCGCCCGCGTCGAGCACCCCGGCCTGATCGCGGCCTCCTACGGCGCCTTCGCCGCCGGAACCGTCCTGCTCTGGCCCGCCCTGGCCGCACTCGCCTCCCGCATCGGCCACCGCAGCCCCGGACTGGCCCTGTGGGGCGGGATCTTCGGCGTCCTCGGGCTCTTCGCTCGGACCTTCCACGTCGGCGTGGACCACCTCGCCTTCCAGCTCGCCGACCGGCAAGGCGCCGAGGCCGCAACCCGGTTCGTCGGCGAGACGTACGGCGCCTTCCACATCTTCAGCGCCCTCAACCTTGCGATCATGGGCGGCTGGCTGCTCCTCGCCATCGGCGCCTGGCGGGCCCGGATACTCGGCCCGGTACGCGCCCTCGCCCTCGCGGCGGCCGCCGCGCTGCCGCTCGGCGTGCTCAAGGGCACCACTCCGCTGTCGGTCGTGGCTGTCGCCGGACTCTGCGTCGCCCTCGTCCCGCTGGGTGCCACCGTCCTTCGCGACGGCCCGGCACCGCGCCGGGCCGCCGTGCTGTGCTGGACCGCCGCGGTGATCACGGCCCTCGCGGTCATGACCGTTGCCGGTCAGGTTGGTTGACGATGTACGGCCGGTTGACGATGTACGGTCGGGCCATGCGTCTCCTCCGGCGACCGCACGACAGCCGTCTCCTCGCACTCGACGCGACAGCCGCGATCCTGATCGCTGCCACGTACGCCGGTTTCGCCCGGATGTCCGGCAGCGTCACCCAGCCCGCCTACACCGGACCGGTGTGGGCGGGCCTGCTCGTGGCCGCAGCGGTCGGCCTCCCGGTCGCGGGCCGCCGGCGGTGGCCCGTGCCGGCCGCGCTGACGGCCGTTGCCGGAGCCGTCGCCGCCACCCTCCTGGACATCACGCGCGAGCCGTACCTCGCGGTCGGCCTCACCCTCTACGCGGTCGCCCTCACCCGGGCCCCCCGCCACTCCGTACCGGTGCTGGCCGCCACACTCACCGCTTCGGCGGCTGCCGTGCTCACCGGGGAGGCCGTGGTCACCCCGGCCGAGAGCTGGAGCGGGGCGGCCGGTGTCGCCGCCATCGTCTGGCTGGTCCTGGGCGGCGGCTGGGCGGCGGGCTTCGCGGTGCGCGCCCGCCGAGCCCGGGAAGCGGACCACGCCGCCCGCCAGAGCGAACGTGCCATCGTCGAGGAACGTCTGAGGATCGCACGCGAGTTGCATGACATCGTGTCGCACAGCCTCAGCCTGATCGCCGTGAAAGCGGGCGTCGCCGGTCACGTCGCCCAGCACCGCCCGGAGGAGGCTGTGGACGCCCTGCGTGTCATCGACCAGACCAGCCGCGCCGCCATGACCGACATGCGACGCGCCCTTGGCGTGCTGCGCGCCGACGCCGGCGCCGTCGACGTACCGCTGGGCCCGACGCCCGGCATCGACGCCCTCCCCCTGCTGGCCGATCAGGCCCGACGGGCCGGCGTGGCGGTGGAGCTCGCGGTCCGGGTCCCGGACGAAGGTCTGCCCGCCGGAATCTCCTCGGCCGTTCACCGGATCGTCCAGGAGTCCCTCACCAACGCGGTGAAGCACGCGGCCCCCGCACGCTGCCGGGTGACGGTCGAGGCGGACCCCCGCGAGGTGCGCATCGATGTCACGGACGACGGCGTCCGCGGCCCCGACCGCGCGCCGCCGGGCGGGCACGGCCTGGTGGGCATGCGGGAGCGGGTGATGACGTACGGCGGGACATTCAGCGCGGGCCCTCGTACCGAGGGTGGCTTCATGGTCTCCGCCCGCCTGCCCCGGGACGGCGCGAGGAGGACCGAATGACCGACGCGACCCGGGTACTCGTCGTCGACGACCAGGTGTTGCTGCGGGGCTCCTTCCGGATCCTCGTCGACAACGAGCCCGGTCTCACTGCCGTCGGAGAGGCGGGTGACGGGGCCGAAGCCATCGAACTGGCCCGCCTGCACCGACCGGACGTGGTCCTGATGGACGTTCGGATGCCCGTCATGGACGGCATCGAGGCAACCCGGCAGATCTGCGGCTCCCCGGAGACCGCCGGGGTACGGGTGCTGATCCTGACCACGTTCGACCTCGACGAGTACGTCTACGCGGCCCTACGGGCCGGTGCCTCCGGCTTCCTCCTCAAGGACGCCCCTCCGGCGGAGGTTCTGGCCGCCATCCGGGTCGTCGCCGCGGGCGACTCCCTGCTGGCTCCGTCCGTCACGCGCCGCTTGATCGAGGACTTCACCAGCAGGCGCGACCCGGCCCCGAGCCGGGGTCCCGCCCCGCTGACGGGAGTGACGGAGCGGGAGCGCGAGGTCCTCGAGCTGATCGCGCGGGGCCTGTCGAATGACGAGATCGCAGCGCGTCTGCACCTGAGCATGGGCACGGTGAAGACCCACATCGGCCGCCTCCTGGCCAAGCTGGGCGCCCGCGACCGCGCCCAGCTGGTGATAGCGGCGTACGAGTCCGGAGTCGTGTCGGCCTCCGACGGTGGCCTGGGAACGCGCTGAGAGACGGCCCTGACCCACGCAGGTACCAGAACGCTGCCGCCTGAACATCCACTCGGCGAGCAGGACCAGAACACTGCCGCTCTCCGTGCGGCCGGCCCGTGCCCTATCCGTGCCCTTCCGAGCGGTTAACAGCGGTCAATACGGGTACGGGCAGCCCCTCGCGAAAGGGTGTTTGGCGGGCTATCTGCGCAGGTCAGACGTCATACGAATGTCTTGCGCGGCATAGATTCCCAAGCTTATAGCGCGGGTTCGATTCCCGTCAAAAAACAGGGGCGTGTCCGATATCTGCATGCTCGTCTGCGACGGGCTGAAGGGCCTCCCGGACGCCATCGAGACGGTCTGGCCCCAGGCCATCACGCAAACATGCGTGGTCCACCTGCTGCCGGCCTCGTTCCGATACGCGGCCCGGCAGGACTGGGACAAGATCTCGAAAGCGCTGAAGCCCGTCTACACCGCGGCGACCGAGGAAGCCGCCACCGAGCGGTTCCTGGAGTTCCGCGAACGACCCAGCGCCGGAAGGCCGCCCTCAACGCCTTCGACATCACCTTCGACGGACGACTCTCAGCCGCCCGCCGCTGAACTGTCCCGGGCGATCCAGTCCAGGTACTCGGTGCGGCCGGCGTCGATTGCGAACGCGATGACCTCCGGCGAGTCGTAAGGGCGGTTGCCGGTCGGCGGTCGTACGGAACGTCACCTGATATTCGGTGCCCTCGGAGACCTCGCCGAGGTGCCGGTACGTCGCCGGGGTCAGTGGCCAGCACCGAGCGTTCCGTGCCGAAGGAGAGCGGACCGACCGCCACGGTGGCGCCGCGCTCGCGGATTCTTGCGGCGGTCACGTACGCGTCCGCATCACGGCGTATCTCAGGAGTCCTCCTCCATACCAATAGCCTCCTCAAGTGAGTCGAATACCTCACCGGTGGTACGTCGGCGTTCCTCCAGCAGCGCCAGCGCAATCGCGTCGAGTTTGCGCTGGATGGCACGGTCCGCCCGCCGCTCGGCATTCTTGAGGAGGGCCAACAGCAGCAGAGTCACCGACACCATGCTGTCTCCGACAAGAAGCTGCCAGCTCAGTGGCAAACCCGCTGCATGGACCCCGATGAAGGCTCCGACGAGCAGCAGACAGAACGAAAAGAACACAGGGGAGCTCGTCAGATTCGACGCTCGCTCCGCGAGGCGTTCGAACGGGCCTCGCCCTTTGCTTCCCCGTTCGGAAGGGTGCTGCAGAGTCATACTCCGTGGGTACCGCAGGAGGACCTGGACCGCACCTCGCCAGTGGACCCAGAGCGGGACGTACAGGGAAACCACAAGGGCCAGCATCGGGGACAGGCTCGCCCAGCGAGTGCACCGAGAGGTGAGGCGGGGCAGTGCAGAGCCCGGCCGGGCTCTGGCTTCGTGGACGATGCCTTTTCAGAGCTCGTCGCCGCGCAGCGGGTCCTCTTCGCGGCGGCGTTCGGATTCCCTCCCCGCCACGCTGGCACGACGCATCACGGTTCGCGCCATTTCGGCTACGGATCGTGGCGGGAGGGTGATGTCTACGGCCTGGTACGAGGTGCCGGAATGCGGGCTGGGGGTCCGGTGGCGAGGATGAGGGGGCAACCCCGCCCGCCCCCGGGCAGCCGATTCCGATGCTGGAGCGCACGCTGCGCGAGGACCCACCGAGGTCACCTTCATCCTTCCCGCCGACACCCCGCCCGGGCCGGTCAGCGTGGTGGGCGACTTCAACGACTGGCAGCCCGGCGTTCACACCCTGCGCTCGCGCAAGGACGGGAAACGGGCCGTCACGGTCGAGCTGCCCAGCGAGAGCACCCACTCCTTCCGGCACCTGGCGGCCGGTGACTACTGGTTCAACGACGAGAGCGCCGGCGACCATGACGGCCCCAACAGCCGCCTGCACACCCAATCAGACCAAGCGGTGTGACGCGGGGCAGCCGGATGCGTTGAGAGTGGCGACACCTGTCGCTGCACGGCCCGGTGAGGTGGACGAAGAATGCGGTAGATCCGAGCCTCACCCCCGGCGTTTCAGCGCCCGTGACAGGCGGGGGAGCTCGTCGTGGAGCAGTCGGCCGGCCAGCGCCCCGCCGAACACGACGACGCCCACGCCGACCAGCCAGGACTGGATGACCAGGACGGTTCCGAACGGGCCGTAGCTGACGGCGCTGGATGCGATCAGCGGTGAGAACACGAGCCGGGAGAAGAGCCTGAGGCCGAGCAGCCCGAGCATGGTGGCGACCGCCCCGGGCAGCAGGGTGGCCCAGGCGATGCGGCCGCCGAGCAGGAGGCGCTGGGACCACCAGAAGAACAGGGTGCCGCTCACCACCGTGACCACCCCGCGGGCCGTGGAATCCCGCCACAGGGGTGTGATCGCGGACAGGAAGAGGACTCCGATGAGGACGGCGAGCCACATCACGTGCCGCCACCTGGCCCACCAGCGGGCCGGGGGCAGGTCCCAGATCTTCTCGTAGCCGCTCTGCACCACCGCCCCGAACGACAGACCGAATACGGCGAGCACGGCGAGGCCGAACGCCGTCGTGGTCCGCCACGCCTGGCCCGGCAGGGCGAACAACCGCTCGATCTCCCCTCTGGCGGCCGTCGAGACGCCGAGCCCGTCTCCCAGCCACTGCGCGAACCCCCGTCCGCTCGCCGGATCGGCCGCGGACACCACGATCAACAGCGGCACCAGCGTCAGGAACCCGAGCGCCGCGAAACCCAACGAAAGCTGCCACAGGTCGACATCGCTGCCCCGCCCCCACCTACGCCCGGCCCGCGAGCGTCTGATCGCGCTGCGCAAGCGCCCGAACGGAGACAAGCGGCCCACGGCATCGGACGAGATGCCCTCGCTAGGGCACACCTGGGCGCGTCTCCGAGCCCGGGGCCCCCGTCGGCTGCTCCGCCGAGGCGCCGTGCTCAGGGGCTTTGCGCCAGCGGGCTTCGCAGAACGAGTAGAGGCCGAACAGCAGGAGGCCCACCGCCGCGGCGATCAGCAGCACGGGCCCGGCGGGTGTGGTGGCGAACGAACGCAGCGTCTCGTCCATGCCCTTGGCTTCGCCGGGATCGAACCGCACCGCGGCCAGCACGACGAACAGCCCGGCCACCACCGCGACCACACCGGTCGCCACGCCGCCGACGATGCCCAGCCCCGCGACGACCCTCCGCGTCGCCGGGCTCATCTCGCCCGTCCGGAGATTCTCCTCGAATTTCCGCATCAGGCTCCGGACCACGATCACCACGCCGACGATGACCAGGACGGCTCCGACCACACCGACGAGCACCCGCCCGAAGGGCCAGGTCAGCACCCTCGCGGTGTAGTCCTTCGACGTCTCATCGCCGGCACGACCCCCGGCGGACCCGCCGACCAGCGCGGTCTGCACCACCCCGATACAGATCACGGCGTAGAAGACCGCCAACCCCATAGAGCCCAGGCGCCGGGTCCACTTGTCACCGCCCGACACCGCCTGTCCGAACGCGGCCTCGGACAGCCGCCACAGCGCCATAGCCGCCAGCCCCACCACCAGCGCCCACAGCAGCACCCGGCCGAACGGCTGCTCCCCGATGATCCGCACCGCACCGGACCGGTCGGCCTCCTTGCCACTGTCACCGCCGAAACCCATCTGCACGGCCAGCAGCCCCACCAGTACGTAGATCACGCCCCGCGCACAGAGCCCAACCCTGGACAGGACCTCCATGGCGCGACTGTTGGACATACGCCGCCCCTGGGACCTGGCCTGGGAGACGCTGCCTTTCCTGATGGCCATACGTGGCACCTCCGGGGCCCTGCCGTGAGGCGGCAGGGCGGGCGCAGTGGTCAGTGCTTGAAGGCGTCCTTGATCTTCGCCCCGGCCTGCTTGGCGTTGCCCTTGATCTGGTCACCGCGGCCTTCAGCCCGCAGGTGCCAGCTACCGGTGACACGGCCGACGGTCTTCTTGGCGCCGCCCTTGACCGCCTCGGCCTTGTGCGCGATCTTCTTGCCGATACCCATCGCTGGCCACCCTTCGTAAGTCGTGCGCCGGTACGTGGCGGCCTACCGGGGCTCCGATCGGTGCTTGAACGGGTTGAGCCCCCTGCGGTGCTCGCCGTCCGGGTTGGGCTCTCGCGCACCCGTCGCGGGCGGGCGGGCGATGCCGCGCTGGTCGACGACGTCTTCGCGCCCCTGGTCGGCAGCGGCCGTCTCGCGGTGCGTGGTGCGTCCGGGGCGTGCGTCACGGACGCGGTGAGAGGTACGGCGGCGGGCACCGGCCAGGAGGAGGCTCAGCCCGAGCAGGGCCACGGCTCCCACGATGATGCCGTAGAGGAAGAGGGTGCCGGTGGAGCCGGTGACCTCGTAGTCGAATACGGAGAATCCGCCGGTCAGCTCGTGGGCGCTGCCGTCGTTGGTAACGACGCCGGCCACACCGACGACCAGAGCGGCGATCAGGAGGATGAGTCCGAGGATGACGAGCATGGCGCACTCCAGAGGTGTCTTTCCAAGGTAGGACTGTCCTGCCCGGGAAGCCACCATCAGGGGGGGCAGATCTCGATCTCTCTACGCCTCCCGTGCCAGATCCGCCGATGACGACGCGCCATACCGGTCAAGGCGGTCAGGCCGCGTTCCCCGGATGGCCGCTCATCCGTTCCTCATCCGTTCCTCCATGTGTCCGAAAAACACCTCGGGCGGCGTCACTCCAGCCGTCACCCTGGCGAACTCGTCCTGCGCCGACGGGCTCTGGGACACCGCGAGGAGCAGCTGCTCCATCTCGGGAGGCGGCGGCTCCAACGTTGCGAACTCCGCCGTGAATTCGTACATGCTCATGACCTGGGCATCCCTGCCCTCCTGGGTCGCCCGCATGGCTTCGTCGAAGGGCTGCCGTCCGTCGAGCGTGTCGTCCAGTGCCCGGGCGCACCGCTCCGCATCCCGGAAGGCGTCCTGGATGCCCTGGGCGGTGATGGGGTCCTTCAGGTATCCGGCATCGCCGACCAGCACCCAGCCCGGGCCGTAGGGCTTGCGGAAGTAGTTGGGGATGGCCATGCCCAGGAAGCGCTCGGCCCGGGTGGCGGCCGAGACCCGCTCGGCGAAGGCCGGCGCCAGGGCCAGGGTCGCAAGGTAATTGCCTTCGATGTCCGCGCGGTTGGCCTCGAAGTCACGCATCGGCCAGGCGCAGATGAGCAGTGTCAGATCGTCGTTGGTGGGCCAGGCGGCGAAGGCCCGGTCCCCGCGGTCGTACGCCTCGAACGTCCCGCCCATCGGAAGCCCGGACCAGTAGGTGTAGTAATAGGCGTTGATCTTCGGTTTCTCCGCGTACCCGACGGCGCCCACGGCCTTCGCGACCGACGAGTGGAGTCCGTCCGCTCCCACGACGAACCGGGCGTACTCGGTGACGGTCCTCCCGTCCCTGCCGTGGCCCTTGATGCCGGTCACCGTGTCCCCGTCGGTCAAGATCTCCTCGACGGTGAACCCCTGGCGCACCTCGGCACCGGACTCCGCCGCAGCGTCGATGAGGATCTCGTCCAGGACGGTGCGTCGTGGTGCGTACGAGGCGTCGAAGCCCTCTCCGGCCGGCGAACCCACGATGGTGAAGGGGCCGAGGTCGAACGCGTAGGTGTCGATGGGCGGGCAACCGGTCTCGACCACCCGATCCAGCAACCCCCAACGCTCCAGCGCGGCGAGGCCCGGCGGGTGGATCAGATGGGTGGAGATCGTGTCGCTCGGAAACGTCGCCCGGTCGACCAGGAGGACCCTGTGTCCGAGGCGGGCGAGAAGCATCGCGGTCGGCGCCCCGGCGCAGCGTCCACCGACGACGATCACGTCGTGGTCACGGGTGCCGGTGTCGGTGCCGGTCGCACTGGCTGCACTGCTCATGGCCCCACCTGCCCGTCGGTCGGCACCGCCCTCCCGGCTCATGAGTCCGGTGGACCAGGAGCCTGGTCCACCCCTCGTCGCGATGCGGTTTCGCCCCCTTCCACGCTAGACCAGACCCGCCTTCGGGGCCCGCCGGAGCACGGTCGGTACGGAAGCCCAGGGAAGGGCGTCCCGGTCAACCTGCCCGCCCGACGACGTCCGGCTCCAGTGGGATCGCCCTGGGCGCGACCGGTCACACGCCGGACCTGTTCGCGGACCGGGCCGGAGGCCGTCCCGACCGGAGGCGCCTGCTCCCGCGGCACGCGCGTACCTGGGGTCCCGTTGACGGACTCCCCGCAAAGGCCCAGGTCAACGACCGGGGCCTTGTTTGTTGCCGGACCTCTGAGGGCGGGCGACCGTCAGTCGGGGCGGATGTTCTTGTTGTGGTGGAAGGCGTTGTCGGGGTCGTACTTGGCCTTGACCTCCGCGAGTCGCCGGTAGGTCCGTTCGCCGTAGGCCTCACGGACGCGGCTGGGGTCGTCGTCGGAGTCGAGGAAGTTGACGTAGACGCCGGCGCCGCGGTGCGGTTGGAGGGCTTGGAGGAACCGCCGTGCCCAGGCGGTCTCGGTCGCGGCGTGCTCTCCGGCCTCGTCGGGGAGCCACACGCCGTCGATGACGATGTTGTGGGCCACGTCGCGGCCCGCGTAGGCGGTGGCGTCGTGCGGGACCCGGGCCACGGCGCCGCCCATGTGGAACATCGCCGTGTAGGAACGGGGCGAGCGGGCACCGTAGGCCTGCTCGGCGATGACGTCGATGGTGGCGTCGGAGAGGCCGGTGAGGTTCGCGGACTTCCAGTAGTAGTGCCAGCCGTGGCGGACGGTGTCGTCGAGGCCGCTCTGGAAGGCGGCGTACGGCGTGGGCCCCGGGAGGTCCACGAGAGGTGTACGGAACCGGCGCAGGGCCCGCACCGCGCGCTCGCCGTCCTCGACGGCGCCGGAGTAGCAGCAGGCGACGGCGACGGCCTGAAGCCCGTGCAGGCCTTCTGGGATGGCGGGCAGCGGGGGTACGGTGCCGAGCCTGACCACCGTGCCTAGTTCCTCGGGCGCCTCGGCGGCGAAGTCCCGGTAGAAGCGCAGTACGTCCACGGTGTCCTCGGCCGCCCAGAAGACGGGCCCGGCCAGCACCGTCGGGCCGAGGGGATGCAGGGCGAACCGGAACGAGGTGACGGCACCGAAGTTGCCGCCGCCGCCTCGCAGGGCCCAGAACAGGTCGGGGTGCTCGTCGGCGGCCGCCCGGACGACGCCGCCGTCGGCTGTCACCACCTCCGCGGCCAGGAGGTTGTCGACGGCGAGCCCGTACCTGCGCATGAGGAAGCCGAGGCCGCCGCCGAGGGTGAGCCCGGCGACACCGGTGTGACTCACGATGCCACCGGTGGTGGCCAGACCGTGGGCCTGCGTCGCGTGGTCGACGTCGCCCCACAGCGCGCCGCCCCGCACCCGTGCCGTGCGGCCGACGGGGTCGACCGCCACGGCACGCATCTGCGACAGGTCGATGACGATGCCGTCGTCGCACACCGCGGTGCCGGCCACATTGTGCCCACCGCCCCGTACCGCGATCTCCAGGTCGCGCTCGCGCGCGAAGCGCACGGCCGCGGCCACGTCGGCGGTTTCGCCGCATCGGGCGATCAGCCGGGGGTGACGGTCGACAGCGCCGTTCCACACGGCCCGGGCGGTGTCGAAGTCGGCGTGGCCGACACTGATCAGCCGGCCCCGGAACCCGTCGATCTTCATCGCGGTCGCCTCCTCGCTCAGGTGGCCAACCTGCCTGCCGGCCGGTCAACGGTCCTACAGTCCCGAGGCCTCCATCGCACCACTGCGGGCCGTGGCCGGGAAGTCAAGAATCTGGACTTCACACCCGCAGGCAGCGGCGCGACACTGGTCTGGTGCGGAGTTACGGCCAGTACTGTCCGATCGCCCGCGGTGCCGAGATCTTCGCCGAGCGCTGGACACCGCTGATCGTCCGCAACCTCTACCTGGGCTGCGGAAGCTTCAGCGAGATCCTGGAAGGCGCGCCCGGGCTCTCCCGCACCCTGCTCTCACAGCGGCTCAAGCAACTCGAACGACTCGGGATCGTCGCATCGGCGCCCAAGCCCGAGGGACACGGGCACCACTACACGCTCACGCCCGCGGGTCTCGACCTCTTCAAGGTCTGCGGATCGCTCGGCGAGTGGGGCGCCCGCTGGCTGGAGATCGCCCCCGAGCACCTGGATCCCTTCGTGGCCCTGTGGTCGATGTGCAACGCGCTGCGCCGAGACCGCCTCCCGGACCGGCGCCTCGTCATCCGCTTCGACTTCACCGGCCCCCGGCGCGACGAGCGGTACTGGCTGCTGATCGAGCACGGGGACACCGAGATCTGCAAGACGTACCCCGGAGTCGACGAGGACCTCTACATCACGGCGGAATCCGAAGCCTTCGTCAAATGGCATGCCGGCCAGCTCACTTGGTCCGAGGCCACGGGCGACCAACGCATCCGGCTCCACGGTCCCTCCGGCCTCGTACGGGCCTTCCCGACCTGGAACGCCCGCAGCATGTTCGCCCACATCAAACCGGTCTCCCGACCCGCGGCGAGCCCGGCAGCCGGAGATCCCCGCCGGGCCCTCCCAAGAGTCCCTGCAGTACTCGCCGAAGGAACCCCGGAATAGATCACGACCTGCGACTATGCGAGGTCGGACCAGGCCGCCCAGGCTGCCGCCGAGATGCCCGCCTCGACCCCCTTCGAGGAAGCTCTCGACGGCGGTGTCCCGGAAACACAGGAACTACGCGGACGAGCAGCCCGCATCGAGGGGCGGCGCCAATGGTGTCGTCGGTGGTGACGATGCGCCTGGTGAGCCGCGCTCGCCCTGGCCCTCTGGCAGTGATCCGGGAGCCCAGAACGGGGAAGGGCAGTAGAGGATTCCCCAGCTGGTGATCTGGGTGGCGCACAGGGCGGGCAGGGCGGCTCGCGGGCGCGGCCGGACCCCCGTTCCGGTCGCGGCCACGCCGGCCTGGGTGTTGGGCACGGTGGTCAGCAGCCGCCGGAGGAGGCGGGGGCGCCGATGGTGAGGGTGGCCGGGGCGGCGCAGCAGCCGCCGCCGGTTTCTTCGGCGGCCTCGGGCTGGTCGAAGAGGCCCGCGCCGCCGCACACTCCGGTCTCGGGGAGGGTCAACTCCACGCGCTCGGCGGCCTTGAGGTCACCGGCGAGGGCGGCGGCGATGGAGCGGACCTGCTCGTAGCCGGTCATGGCGAGGAAGGTGGGGGCGCGGCCGTAGGACTTCATGCCGGCGAGGTAGACGTCCTTCTCCGGGTGGGAGAGCTCGTTCACGCCGTGCGGGTAGACGGTGCCGCAGGAGTGCTGGTTGGGGTCGATCAGCGGCGCCAGCTCGACCGGGGCCTGGAGGCGCTCGTCGAGGCCGAGGCGCAGCTCGTCGAGGAAGGTGAGGTCGGGGCGGAAGCCGGTGAGGACGATGACCTCGTCGACCGGATCCAGGCGGCGGCCGTCCTCGCCCACTAGGACCAGGCGGCCGTCTTCGGTCTTCTCGATGGCGTCGGTGCGGAAGCCGGTGACCGCGTCGGCGTACCCGCCGTCTACCGCGGCCTTGGCGGCGAGGCCGAGGGCCCCACGGGCGGGCAGCTGGTCGGCGGTACCGCCGCCGAAGGTGGATCCGCTGATCCCGCGCCGGAGGATCCAGATCGCGTGCGTCCCGGCGCCGTCCTCCGCCTTGGCAAGATCGGCGAGGTAGGCCAGAGCGGTGAAGGCGGAGGCGCCGGAGCCGATGACGGCGGTGCGCTTGCCGGCGTAGTGGGTGCGGACGGCGGGGTCCTTGAGGTCGGGGACGCGGTACGTGATGCGGTCGGCCGCGCCCTTCTCCCCGATGGCGTGCAGGCCGCTGCCGCCGGCCGGGCTGGGCGTGGACCAAGTGCCGGAGGCGTCGATGACGGCGCGGGCAAAGATCCGCTCCTCGCGGCCCTCGGGGCTGGTGAGGTGAACGACGAAGGGCTGGGTCTCGCGGTCAGCGTCGACGATGCGGTCGCGGCCGGTGCGCGAGACACCGGTGACGGTCGCGTTGTAGCGGACGCGGTCGCCGAGGGTGTCGGCCAGGGGCTGGATGTAGAGCTCGGCCCAGTCTCCGCCGGACGGGTAGGTGGCACCGTCCGGCTTCACCCAGCCGGTCGGTGCGAGGAGCTTCTCGGCTGCCGGGTCGACGACCTCGGACCAGGTGGAGAAGAGCCGTACGTGCGCCCAGTCCCGCACGGCTGTCGCGGCGGCCGGTCCGGCCTCCAGGACCAGGGGCTCGATGTCCCGCTCGATGAGGCGGGCCGCCGCCGCGAGACCGATCGGGCCGGCGCCGATCACGACGACGGGCAGGGCTTCGGTGGATGCGTTCACGGCGGACTCCCAGTTGATTCGACGTCTGTCGATGTCCCGACGCCCTCAGAGTGACAGCTGGATCGACGTTCGTCAACATAGACATCCGTCGAAGTTTCTCGGATGATGGGGGCATGACTACGAAGGTGTTGCCGCTGCTGGAGCCGGAGGCCGTGGCGGCGTGCTGCCCGCCCCTGACGGAGCGCCCGCTGACTGCCGAGGAGGCCGAGCGGACGGCCGTCATGTTCAAGGCCCTGGGCGACCCTGTACGCCTGCGGCTGTTCTCCGCCGTCGCCTCCCACGAGGGCGGCGAGGCCTGCGTGTGCGACATCTCGGATGTCGGCGTCTCCCAGCCGACGGTCTCCCATCACCTGAAGAAGCTCAAGGACGCGGGCCTGCTCTCCTCCGAGCGGCGCGGCACCTGGGTGTACTACCGGGTGGAGCCCGCCGTGCTCGCCGCCATGGGACAGCTCCTGACCCGCGCGGCCTCCGCATGAGCATCACCATCGCGCCACTGGCCGAAGCCCATGCGGATGAGGTCCTGGCGATCTACCAGGCAGCCATCGACGAGGGCAACGCCACCTTCGAGACCACCGCCCCCACCTGGCGGCTGTTCGAGGCGGGCAAGCTGCCGGAGCACCGCTTCGTCGCCATCGCCGCCGACGGCAAGGTCCTGGGCCGGGTCGCGGCGAGCGCGGTCTCGGACAGGTGTCAGGACAGCAGGGATGCGATCTCGCGGGCGGCGTCGCGGGCGGGACGGCCGGCGCCGATGAGGGTGGCCGAGGCGGGGCCCGTCCAGTCGCCGTATCCGAGCAGGTGCAGCCGCGGGTCGTCGACGGCCCGGGTGCCGACGGTCGCGATGTGGCCGCGGGTACCGCGCAGGCGCAGTGAGGCGAACTGAGCGAGGGCGGGGCGGAAGCCGGTGCACCAGATGACCGCGTCCGCTTCCGCGAGGGTGCCGTCGGCCCACTCGGCACCCGTGGCGGTGAGCCGGGTGAACATCGGCTTCGCGTGCAAGAGTCCGGCGTCGCGGGCGGCACGTACGGGCGGCACGGCCACGATGTCGCCGAGGGAGGCGACGCCGCCGGTGTCGGTGCTTCCGGCGTCCAGCGCTTGGCGGCGGGCGGTGGCCGCGTCGAAGAGGGCGCGGCCGTCGATGTCGTCGGCCAGGTAGCGGGGCGGACGCTGGGTGGCCCACGTCACTCCGGCCACGGAGGCGAGGTCGGCGGCGATCTGGGCGCCGGAGTTGCCGCCGCCGACCACGATCACCCGCCGGCCGGCGAACTCGACCGGGCTCTTGTACTGCACCGTGTGGAGCTGGCGTCCGGAGAACTCACGGCGACCGGGGACGGCGGGAATGAACGGGCGGGTCCAGGTACCTGTCGCGCTGATGACCGTGCGGGCCCGCCAGTCGCCCGCTTCACTCTCCACCCGCAGATAAGTGCCGTCGCGGTGCACGGCGTCGACCCACACCCCGCGCTCGACCGGCAGCTCGTACCGCTTCTCGTAGTCGGCGAGGTACTCCACGACATGCCGCGCGTCCGGGTACGTCTGCCCGGGCTGGGCGGGCATCAGCCGCCCGGGCAGCGAGGAGTACTGCGCCGGGGAGAACAGACGGAGGGAGTCCCAGGTGTGCTGCCAGGCCCCGCCGGGTGCCGCCTGCGCGTCGAGGATGACGTGCTCGACGCCCAGACGGCGCAGGTGGTACCCGGCGGCGAGCCCTGCTTGGCCGCCGCCGATCACGACCACATCCGCACTGCGCGTCATGCCGCGGGCTGCTCCGTGTCGCTCTTGCCGCGCATGAAGATGACCGCCACGAGCGCCAGGCCCATGATCGCACCGACCAGCTGCATGCCGATGAACCCGGCCACGGAGGCCGGGGCGATGCCCGCGAAGGTGTCGGTGAAGGCGCGACCGATGGTGACGGCCGGGTTGGCGAAGGACGTGGACGAGGTGAACCAGTACGCCGCGCCGATGTACGACGCGACCGCGACGGGGGCGAAGCGCAGACGGTCGGTGCGGGCCAGTCCGAAGATCAGCAGGATCAGGCCGGCGGTCGCCACGACCTCGCCGAGCAGGAGGTTGCCGGCCGAGCGGTCGTGCTGCGACCACTTCACCAGCGGCTCGCCGAACATCGCGTCCGCCAGGATCGCGCCCCCGATGGCGCCGAGGATCTGGGAGGGGACGTAGACGGCGAGCTCGCGGGCTGTGACTCCGGCGCCGCCGCGGCGGGCGGTCCACCACTCGGCCAGGGTGACGGCCGGGTTGAAGTGCGCGCCGGAGACCGGCCCGAGGAGGGCGATGAGCACGCCGAGGCCGAAGACCGTGGCGGTGGAGTTGGCCAGGAGCTGGAGGGCGACGTCCTGGGTGAGCTCGGTGGCCTGGATGCCGGAGCCGACGACAATCGCGACCAGGGCCGCGGTGCCGACGAGCTCGGCGGCGGCGCGGGCGATCAGCGGGGTGCGGGGCGGGGTCGCGCCGGGTGCGGGCTGGGGCACGTCGGCGGCCATGACGGACTCCGCCGCGGGGGCGGTGCCGACGGGCTCGGTGGCGGTCAAGACGGGTTCTCCTCGGGCAGGTGAGGCAAAGCGCGGAAGGCTATGGGCAGGACCGCTTGAGGTTCGCTTCGGCGGTGGCACGCGCGGTCCGGGCGAGGTCGGCGAACTGACCGGCGAGGGCTTCGATGACATCCGGGCGCAGGCGGTAGTAGATGTACCTCCCGCATGGCTCCGTCTCCACGACCCCCGCCTCCCGGAGCACCTTCAGGTGGTTGGAGAGGTTCGTCTGCTTGGCACCCGTCTCCTCCACGAGGTGGGTGGTGCACAGCGTCTCGCGCGCGAGCAGGGTCACGATCTGGAGCCTGAGCGGGTCGGCCAGCACCCGGATCAGATCAGTGTCGACTGACGTCATCATGGGCTGATACTGTCACATCAGCTGGGGCTGACTCCAGCCTGAGCTGACCTTATTGGCTCCTTTGAACGGGATCGCCATGCCCACGCCCTCCTCACCCCTCCTCCCGGACGAACGCCTGGCCGCAGGGGCTGCCCGTCTCGCCTCCCGCTACGCCGGCCACTTCGCGCCGGAAACCGTGCTGGGCCTGCTCGCCGACTCCTGCACCCGGCTCGCCGAGCAGGCACGGATCCGTACGCACCTCGTCGTGCTGGCGGAACGGCTGACCGCCGACCGCCTGGGCGCCCTCGCCCACACACAAGGGCTGACGCCGGCCGCTCCCAGATGGCAGCAGCTCTCCTCGCACACCGGGCGGGCGAGCACGTCACCGTCTCCTCCGCGGGTACCCACCCCGCCGACGAGGTCGAGCCGCACATCGCACAGGCCCTCACCGAGGCGGGCGCGGACCTCACGGACGCCTACCCCAAGCCTTTGACCTCGGAAGTCGTCGAGGCCGCCGACATCGTGCGACATCCGCGACGCCATCGACGCACACATCACCGAGCTCCTCACCCAGCTCGCCCCCTGAAGCCCCCGCAGATCCCGCAGTCGAATCACTCCAAGGAAGAACAGATGTCCTCCGCTCCTGCCGCCTCCGTCCTGTTCGTCTGCGTCCACAACGCGGGCCGCTCCCAGATGGCGGCCGGGTTCCTGCGCCACCTCGCCGGCGACCGCGTCGAGGTCCGCTCCGCCGGCTCCATGCCCGGCGAGCAGATCAACCCCTCCGCCGTCGCCGCCATGGCCGAGCTCGGCATCGACATCTCCGACCAGAAGCCGAAGGTCCTCACCCCGGAAGCCGCCCAGGCCTCCGACTACATCATCACCATGGGCTGCGGCGACGCCTGCCCGTACTTCCCCGGCAAGACCTACCTCGACTGGCAGCTCGAGGACCCGGCCGGCCAGGGCGTCGAGGCCGTCCGCCCCATCCGCGACGAGATCAAGGGCCTCATCGAGGGCCTCATCGCCGAGATCGACGCCAAGAAGCAGGGCTGACACCGATGCCGCGGACCACCGCCGGTGACGGCATACGCGACGTCATCGTCATCGGCTCCGGCCCCGCCGGGTACACCGCCGCCCTCTACACCGCCCGCGCCCAGGCCCACTCCGGCGAGTGGGCCCCGACCGGCATGATCCGCTCCGGCCGACGCTCGGCCGGAGTCAACGTCCAAGCGGAGGCGTTGGCGATGGTGCACTAGGCGAGCACCCCGAAGGAGGAAGGCCGATCGTCCCGCGCACGTCGGCACTCGCGCCAAGTACGGCCACGACGGCGCCCCCGCTGGTCAGGCGTGCTCGTCCGAAGGCTGCTGGACAGGCTGGACCGACCAGCTAGGCGGCTCGTCATCGCCCGAGTCCTCATCGCGCTCCGCGTCGGCGGCTGTCCCATGGATCTTGCCCGCCGCGTGGTGGACCGGCGCGTACACGGCGTAGAGCTGCAGGGCCTCCTCACCGATGTTGGTGACGTTGTGCCACGTGCCGGCGGGCACGAAGACCGCCCAGCCATCCTCGACCTCCCGGTCGAAGTCGAGTCGATCCTTCGTGCGGCCCATTTGTACGCGGCCCCGGCCCGCATCGAGCCGTAGGAACTGGTCAGTCTCCGGGTGCGCCTCCAAGCCGATGTCCTCACCCACCGGGATCGACATGAGGGTCAGCTGAAGGTACTTCCCAGACCAGGCGACCGCGCGATAGTTCGCGTTCTCGAGCGTCGCCTTCTCAAGGTCGAAACTCTGAGGTTCCGGCCCGACGTCCTTGGTGGTCATGCTTCTCTCCTGGTCGACGAAGGCGGCACGCGGTACACGGTCATGGTCTTGCGCCCGCCCACGTCAACACTCTCAGAGCCATGGGCTCTTCCGGCCGCAAGCGCGCGAGCCGCTACCGCACGAACGGCCGCGATGCGTTGCCGCATTCCGCCGTACGCCCGGTCGTGCAGTCGAACACCACGGCCAACAGGAAGCCGGCGAACAGAACAACGGCGGACCATCAGGGCCTCTGACGCACCGCGCCAAACCGCCCGAGGCACCTGCTGACACACGCGGCGGCCGGCCACCGCCCTCGCCATCTCGGCCCGGCACCTGCGGTGAGCGCGTTGCTCGTGCAACCCAGCAGTCCGGCCTCCGCCCTCCGGTCCCACGGACGGACGAAAATCACGGGTTGCCCCGCCTCGCCGAGGCGCCAGGCAGGAGCGTGCCCCATCCGTGCCCTTCAGGGCGGCGAACAGCGGTCAACAGAGGTCCGGACAGACGCCCGACGCAGGCCTTACAGCCGACCGTATCCCCAGGTCAGAAGCCATATCGACACCCGCAGCGTCATTGATTCCCAAGCTTATAGCGCGGGTTCGATTCCCGTCATCCGCTCTTCTATGAAGCCCCAGGTCGGCGACCTGGGGCTTCGTCGTTGTCCAGACCTCTTCGGCCCCGCCGTGCCCTCCGCGGGCCCATCGCGGAGGAATGCCCTGTTCGGAGGACACGCGGCGCACCACCCTCACCTGCGGGTCAGTGATCTGGTCCTCGTCGTGCGTATCGTTGCCGCAGCCTTAGCGAGGAGCCGACCGCACGAGGCCGGGGGGGGGAAGCATGCGGGACACCGTGGCACCAGGGGCGACGATCAGGCTTGAGGAGTACCGGGGACAACTGACCGGGTACTGCTACCGGATGCTGGGGTCGTACGCCGAGGCCGAGGACGCCGTGCAGGAGACGATGGCGAGCCACGCTCATCCTCCGGGACGTGCTGGCCTTCTCGGCCCGCGAGGTGGCCGAGCTGCACAGCTCGACCGTCGCCTCGGTCAACAGCGCTCTGCAGCGGGCCCGAGCCACACTCGCCACACACCGTGGCCCCGTCGACGACTCCGGTACCCGGCCCCCCGACGCCGTCCGCCGGATGCTGGCCGAGCGGTACGCAATGGCCTTCTCCCGCTACGACATGGAGGAGCTGAACATGCTGCTCCACGTCGACGCCACCCTGTGCCTGCCCCCGTACGCGAAGTGGATGCGCGGCGTCCCCGACATCCAGGCGTGGCTGACCGGCCCCGCCGTCGGCTGCTGCGGCTCCCGTCTGATCCCGACCACGGCGAACGGGACCCCCGCCTTCGGCCAGTACCGGCCGAGCCCAGACGGAACGGGTTACGAACCCTGGGCACTCCAGGTCATCGAATTCTCCGGCAACCGCATCACCGGCATCAACGCCTTCCGCGACACCGAGCGCTTGTTCCCCCTCTTCGGCCTGCCCGCACATATCGACCCGGACTCCTCCGTTGAACGCCTGAAGGACCCTGTATGACCTGGTCAGAGCGGACCGTCGTCCGTGAGAACGTCCGCATTTCCTGCCGTGAGTGGGGTGGATCAGGGGCACCTGTCGTCCTGCTGCACGGGCTGGCCGGCCACGCCGGCGAATGGGACTCCATCGCCCAAGACCTGAGCCCCCGCTACAGGGTCGTGGCTGTCGACCAGCGCGGCCACGGTGCCAGCGAGCGCCGTCCGGCGGACGTCTCCCGGGCTGCGTACGTTGCGGACGCCGTCGCCGTGGTCGAACAGCTCGGCCTCCAACAACCCGTCCTGGTGGGCCAATCGCTGGGCGGCCACACCGCCATGCTCGCCGCTGCCGCGCACCCCGGGCTCTTCCGTGCGCTCGTCCTGGTGGAGGCGGGGCCGGGTGGGCCAAACCGTCAGGTGCAGGCGGAGATCGGGGGTTGGCTCGATTCGTGGCCCAGGCCGTTCCCGTCGCGGGAAGCCGCCGTCGAATTCCTCGGCGGCGGCCCGGTCGGCGAGGGCTGGGCGGCCGGCCTGGTGGAACGCGATGGCGGCTGGTGGCCGCGCTTCGACCGCGACGTGATGGTCGAGTCGCTGGCGGAGATCGCCCAGCGGTCCTTCTGGGACGAGTGGTCGAACGTGACGTGCCCGACCCTGGCCGTCCTCGGCCAGACCGGCATCATCGCGCCTGCGGAGATCGACGAGATGCTCCGGCGACGGCCGGAGACCGTGGCCTTGAGTGTGGCCGGGACGGGGCACGACGTTCATCTGGAGCGGACGGACGTCCTGCGGCACGCACTCCATCGGTTCCTTGAAGGCGTCACATGACCTGCCGCCAGCCGGAGGGCGGGACCACGATCGCGTTCACTGACCGTTGTTCTCGGCGAGGGTATGGGCGACGAGGGCGTTGGCGTGACCGTGGCCCAGGCCGTGCTCGGACTTGAGCCAGTTGACGAGCTCCATGTGCTTCATCTCGGCGATCGGACGGCCGTACTTCTTCTCGATAGACGGGAAGTAGCTGGCAGGACCCTTCACTGCGGCGGCCATGAGTGTCCCCCGTTTCGTATCGGAATGATCTTGGTGGTGTCGATGGCGCCTGCGGGAGAGGCGGTCCGCTAGCGGTTCGCCGGGGTGCCGGCCAGCCGGGCCGTCACCCCGGTCAGCCACAGCAGGCCGAGTCCCGCGCCGGCGGTGAAAGCCAGGACGGAGACGGCCGAGGCCATGAACCCCGCGAGGACGACCACCGGCACGACGCGGGAGGCGACGCCCCAGCCCCGCAGGCCCCGGGCGGCCAGCGGACGGGCCAGGACGACGAACGCCGCGCACAGGGCGAGGTAGCCGACCATCCCGCCGAACATGTGGACGGCGCCGTGCCCACTCATCACGGTCGCGTCGGGCGCGCCGACGGGAAAGCCCGCCCCGGCGTCGGCCGGGAAGACCGCGGCGACCCAGAAGGAGACGGCGAAGACGCCGACCAGGACCGGGCCCCAGGTCCCACCCGGTCCGCCGCGCAGCACCCGTCGCAGTCCGGCCGCGCCAGCGATCAACAGCGCGCCGGCGAGCAGGAAGTTCACCGTCTGGACCCAGCCCGCCTCGCCAAGGGCGAGCTGGCTGATCGCGTTACGGGTGAAGTCGAAGCCGTCCCGCGCAAAGCCCTGGGCGAGTCCAACCGCCAGGAACAGCGGGCCCGCCACCATGCCGCCGGTCACCGCCCACCGCGCCGCCGGGCGCGGTGCGGGCGCGCTGGGGACGATGTCGTGCGGGGCGGTCAGCGTGTGGGGCATGGCGGGCCTTCTTTCCGTCGGTGGCTTCGCTTGTATGACCGACGGCAAGAGGCGAAGTCATCGCTCCCGGCGATGTGCACTGGATCACACGCACTCTGGGACCTCCCCCGCGCTCGCGCCACTGACAAGCGCGTGCCACAACGTGCCGGTAGAGGCGGTCACCAGCGGACGGCAAAGGGTTCGAGGGAACGACGAGACGCGGTCGTGAACCGGCATTCCCGCAGGTCAGATGCCATGCGAAGGCCCAAGTGCCGAGTGGTTCCCAAGCTTGTAGCGCGGGTTCGATTCCCGTCATCCGCTCCACGACAAAGCCCCAGGTCACAGACCTGGGGCTTGTTTGTTGTCTAGACCCATCTGGGCCCGCGCGCCCTTCGCGGGCCATAACTTCCCTAAAAGGGCGTCAGTTTTCTGTCGCGCCCCTTGTGAGGATCACCTCGCCCGAGCGGCACGACCGGATGCCGACGGGGAGGGCACGAACATACGCCCGGCCCCAGCCGGGCCGGGCCGCCCGCTGTCGCCGGGCACCCGCCGCAGCCGGGGACAAGTCCGCACCCCGGCGCAAGCGCTCGCCGAATCGGGCGGTAGCCCGCTGGCCGCCGCCATCACTGACCACGGCCATGTCCCTCCAGGGGCCCAAGTCCGTGTTCCCCGAAAGAACGCCTGGTTCGTTCAGTGACTGGATGGGGCGAGGGTCCCGGACCTGATGGCACCCCTCAGGACGTGGACGATCTCCTCGGGCTTGAGGTCGATGCCGTCGAGCCCCTCCAAGGTCAGCGGGACCTCCTCCAGCGCGTACGCGCCCCGGCCCTCGGCGCTGAACTCGGGGCCGGTGCGGTCCTCGAACGACCACGTCTTGACGCGGGCGAGGTAGAAGAGCTGCCGCTCCTCGTCCGACTCCGTCGTGTGGAGGAGGCGGACGATGTCGGCCTTCCCCGCGATCTCCTCGTGGATCTCCCGGTGGAGGGCGGCTTCTCTGGACTCGTCGCTGGCTTCGACGCCACCACCAGGAAGCACCCAGTACTCGGGGATTCCCGGCTTGGTGCGGCGGATGACCAGCATCGTGTCGTCAGCGGTGACGAGGACGGCGCGAACCCGTTCGATCATTGCGCTCTGCGGCCTTCGCCGGCGGTCCAGGGCCGCGTCGAGGTGCTGTTGCACGGGCTCGAACAGGCCGTACGGGACGTACTGCGGGATCTCGGCGTGAGCGACCCACGCGAGCTCGGCCAGCTCGTCGGTGTCCACGACGTGCGCGTCGCCGCCGATCACCTGGCAGGCGGTGTACGACATCAGCCGACCGGTGGCCGGGTGGACACGCTCACCGAGCACCTTCACCGCTTTCACGGTCAGGCCGGTCTCCTCGTGGGTCTCGCGCACGGCCGCGTCCTCCCGGCCTTCGCCGGACTCGACCTCGCCGGCCGGGAACTGCCAGGAGAGCTGGCCCTCGCTGACCCGTCGCCGCACCATGAGCACGCGGCCCTCGTGCACCACGATGGCCGCGGCGATACCCGGTCGCTCGTCAGCGTTCTGCCGCGTCACGTCTGCTCCTCCAGGACGGCCAGGATGGGTGGGAAGATCGTATCGACGGGGATGAACCGAGTGACTGAGTTTTTCGGAACCCACATGACGTCCGCGTTCTCCGCGGCGTCGGCGTTGGCAGCCTCCCCCTGCCAGGTACTCGCACAGGAAGTGCTCGCAGAGCACGCCGGTCATCGTGCTGAGGGCAGCTGGGTCGGGGGCTGTTGTGTCTGGCCGCTCCGGTTGGCGTGTGTGGCGGATCGCGTTGGTGGTGAGCTCCGAGACGAGGAGGCGGGCCACCTCGGTGCCTTCAGCGGGGAACTGCCAGTGTCTGAGTACGTCGGCGGTGTGGCAGCGGGCCCAGTAGGCAGCGCTTGGGGTGGCCGCGAGCGTGAGATCGCTGACGGGCAGGAAGGGGTGGCTCATTCGGCTTGCTCCCTCGGCGGCGTGGCCGGGTGAGGTGCGGTAGCGGGTAGAGCCCCCCGGGCGGCGGGAGGGGTGCCTCCCGGGGGGCTCGCCGGTTCGCGCGGGCTACTTGGTCGCGATGCCCCTTCCGCGCCCTCCACGCGCCCCAACTCTCAGGAATGCCCTGCCCAGAGGGCCTTCCGCGCACCACTTGCAGCTCCCGCAACTGACGAATAGTTCGCACATTCACGGGCGGGGTTCCGCGGCCGGGCTACCGACTTCATGGTGCAGATACCCGCGGACTGGCTGGCCCGGGTCCTCCGGTCGCTGCGCCGGAGCGCATCGGACGGTGCGAAGGCCCTGGCAGGCCTCGGGGTTCAGCTCTGCGGGGGATCAGAGCCGAGCGCGAAGGGCTGCGTACGGCAGATGAGCAGGGCGACGTCATCCGGGTCATCGGGACGCCGGAGTTCGCGCAGGAGCCGGTCGCAGGTCTCTTCCAGGGAATCGTCAGGGACGTCGAGCAGGTCGAGGAGGGTTTCGAGTCGTTGATCGATGGGATGGTGGCGGGTCTCGACCAGTCCGTCGGTGTACAGGACCAGCTGGTCGCCGAGGCCGAGGCCGAAGGTGGTGGTCTCGAAGAACGCTCCGCCGACCCCGAGCGGGGTGCCGGTGGGCAGATCGAGGAGTTCAGGGTGCTTGCCGCTGCGTACGAGGGCGGGCGGCAGGTGGCCGGCGTTGGCGATGCGGCATTCGGCACGGTGCGGATCGTAGACGGCGTAGACGCAGGTGGCGATGTAGTGCTCCAGCCCCGAGGTGATCTTGTCGAGGTGCTGGAGGAGCTGGTCGGGGTCGAGGTTGAGGTCGGCGAAGGCGCTGGTGGCAGTGCGCAGACGGCCCATGGCGGCGGCTGCGTCGATGCCGCTGCCCATGACGTCGCCCACGACGAGTGCGGTCCTGTCGCGGTCGAGGGGGAAGACGTCGTACCAGTCGCCGCCGATCTCGTACGTGGCCTGCGCGGGCCGGTACCGGGAGGCGATCTGCAGACCGGGGAGGTGCGGCGGGTGGCTGGGGAGCAGGCTGCGCTGCAGGGTCTCGGCGGCGTTGCGCACGCTCTGGTGCGTGCGGGCGTTGTCGATGCACACGGCGGCGCGGGCGGCCAGTTCGGCGGCGAGGGAGAGGTCGTCCTCACCGAAGGGCACCGGGTTGCGGGCCCGCGTGAGACCCAGGAAGCCGAGGACGTGGCCGCGTGCGATGAGCGGCACCGACAGGTAGGAGTGCACGCCGGCGCGGGCCAGCAGGGCGGCGGCGCGGCTGTCCCGGGCGATGCGTGCCAGGTCGGTGTCGTCGGCGTGGGCGATGAGCTGCGGCTGCCCGGTGCGTACGGTCTCGGCGGCCACGCGGTCGGCGGCATAGGCGGCGATCTCGCCGGGCGGATCGGCGGCCTGGACCGCTTCCGTGGGGTAGGCGGCCTTCACCGCGAGCGCGCGGAAGAGCGCCGGGCCGTCTCGGGGGGCCTGGCTGGGGTGGTGCTCGCCCAGGACGGAGTCGAGCACGTCGACCGCGACGACGTCGGCGAGCTCGGGGACGATGACCTCGGCCAGCTCGCGGGCGGTCTGTTCCACGTCCAGGGTGGTGCCGATCCGGGCGGAGCCGTCGGCGATCAGGGCCAGGCGCCGACGGGCCTCTGAGGCCTCCATGGCCGCCTGATAGCGGTCGGTGACGTCGACCACAAGGTCGGCCACCCCGAGGATCCGACCCTGGGGGTCCTCCAGCCGGTACAGGGAGATCGACCAGGCGTGCTGATCCGGGTCGCCGGGCGTGTGGCCGACGATGGTGGACTGGTCAACCATCGGAATCCCGGTCTCCAGGACTTCCCTCATCGCGGCCTCGGGCACCCCGAACTTCGCGGCGGTCATGATCTCGCGATAGTGCCGGCCGAGGTGGTCCGTCACGGGTATGCCGTGCATCCGCTCCAGTGCCGGGTTGACCGCCACGTACCGCAGATCGGTGTCGAGGATCGCCAGCCCGATGGGCGATTGCGAGATCAGCCGCGTGGACAGCGCGACATCCCGCTCCAGCTCGCGCAACGTCGTCCCGTCGGCGGCGAGCCCGAGGGCGTAGAAGTCGCCGCGGTCGTCCAGCAGTCGCATGTTGCGGAACTCGACCAGTCGAGTTCCGCCGTCCTTGTGCCGAACGGGGAACGCTCCTGCCCAGCCCTCACCGGTCCCCATGACATGGGCGAACAGCTTGCCCATCAGTTCCCAGTGCTGTTCATGGACGAGCAGGGGCGCCGCGTACTGCCCGAGCGCCTCCTCAGCGGAGTAGCCGTAGAGGTCCTCGGCCTGCGGGCTCCACAGGACGATCCGCCCATCGGCATCCAGCAGCACCGCGGCGACACCGAGGAGGTCCATCAGCCCGCTCGGCTGCGGTGCGCCTTCCTCCGGCGGGCCGGCATTGGCCCGCGGCCCCACGGCTGCGCTCATCGCAGGCTCTCCTTCCACCTGCCGGCGTCGCGCGGGCCGTCCGCTGACGTCGGCCCCGGCCTGGCTCCTGCGTCTGTGGGCGCTTCGGGTTCCATGGTCCCCCCGGATTGGCCGACCGCACCATCGGGACGAGATCCTGCCGTGGCTGGACGTGAGGAATGGGGCTGCGCGCGGGGCACGGTCCCTGTCCGGCGGGCCGATCAGAGGGCTCTGGGGCCACTGGAGCAGCCCACGGTCGCCGCGCGCTTGACATCGTCGGGCGAGACCAGGCCTGCACCTGCTCGCTGACGTACAGACCGACCCGCAATCCGTGGATGACCCGTCTCCCAATGCACTTTGACCGATCTCACTGGCCTTCGACCGCTCGCCACTGGCCGGCCGGCTGCGGTCCGGGCCGCGGACGACTGGCCGACCCGACACCGGTCCGGGCCCGGATGGCCGGGCAGTCAGGGTCGGCCGGGGGCGGCGCCGAACAGGGGATCGAGCGGATCGCCCTCGTACCCGACGACGAGGCAGGACGCGGCGACCGGTCCCCGGGAGAGCTCTACGAGCCGGGCCAGGGCCACCGCCTCGGACGGCAGTCCGGCCGGATCGAGACCGAGCGCCCGGGCCGCACGGTCCCGTCGCCGGTCGAGGTCGGGCCTGTCTTCCCGGTACTCGTCGGCGACTGCCTGGAGTTCGGAGACCGTCCGTCCGGGAGCATCCCGCCACCAGGGTGCGACCAGACACAGCCGCACCAACTCCGGCAGTCCGAGAGCGAGCGGTCCGGCCTCACCATCGAGGCTGATGTACACCACTGGGCGTTCCTCGCCGCCCTCGCCGACGAAGCAGAACGCGTCCCCCGAGCCCGCCCGCGCGAACTGCTCCAGCCGGGCCCCGGAGGCGAGCCGCACCCCGTCCTCCAGCAGGTGGTCGGCCGGGTCCGTCGCGTCGAGGTCCGCGACCCCGGCAAAGAAGGCGACGACCTCCTCGTCGGTACCCAGGAGAGGCAGCAACGCGCCGGGGTGGGCGGGTACGCCGGCTGGTGCATTCGATCCGTTCACCCGGCAACCGTATCCGGGACCTCCGGCACCGGCTGCGGCAGACGCGGGCGGCAGGGCGGCCTGGTCCTGCCCCCCTCGATCACAAGTGGTCCTTACGGGCGGGGCGCTCCATAGGAACCGATCAAGCGGGCCAGTTGTCGGCCCGTCACCTGGAGCGGTTCCTCGCTGCGGTTGACCTGGGCCGTCACTTCGGCGCCTTCCAGGGCGCTGATGACGGTGGTCGCCAACTCCCTGGCGTCGCGGGCCTGGAAGCCGGAACGCAGGAGTTTGTCCGTGACCATCTGCTCCCAGCTGCGCAGCGCGTCGGCGCATGCCTGCTGGATCTCGGACTCGCCGCCCAAGGTTTCCAGTGCCGCCGCTGTGACCGGGCAGCCGTCGGTCCAGCCCGACTCACGCAGCGCTTCGGCGAGCTCCCGAGCGCAGACCTCCACGGCCGCACCCGGGTCCTCTTCGCTGTCCAGGGCCTCGCGGAGGACCGCCGCGAACTCGTGGCTGCCGTACTTGATGGCGGCGACCGCAACGGCCTCCTTGCCGCCCGGGAAGAAGTGGTAGACGGAGCCCAGTGTGGCCTCCGCCTCCTTGGCGATCTGTTTGATGCCCGTGCCGACATAGCCCTGGCGCTGCAGGAGGCGCGCTGCGGCGATGACGATGCGGTCCCGGGTGCCGGTCTGTCCCATGTGCACACCCTACTGGCTAGAACGTTCGTTTTAGAGCCGTGCTACATTGCCTCCACGCTCTAGTTAGAGCGCTCGTTTTAGTCGCATCCTCGTGAACACGTACCGCGGAGGTCTTCCCAATGAGCAGCAAGCAGCCCGTGACCGTCATCGGACTGGGCCCCATGGGGCAGGCGATGGTCCACGCCTTGCTCGACAACGGCCACCCCGTCACCGTCTGGAACCGCACCGCGTCCCGCGCCGATGCCCTCGTTGCCCGCGGCGCCGTACTCATGACGAACGTCGAAGACGCCTTGGCGGCCAACGAGCTGGTCGTCCTGAGCCTCACCGACTACGACGCGATGTACGCCGTGCTTGAACCGGCGTCCCACGCCCTGACCGGCCGCGTGCTCGTCAATCTCAGCTCCGACACCCCGGAGAAGACCCGCGCCGGGGCACGGTGGGTGTCCGAGCACGGCGGGGTCCACCTCACCGGTGGCGTCACCGTCCCGCCTTCCGGCATCGGACAGCCGGCGTCGTCCACCTTCTACAGCGGGCCGCGCCAGGCCTTCGAGGCGCACCGGCCCACCCTCGAAGTCCTGACCGGCACGGACTACCGGGGCGAGGATCCCGGCCTGGCCGCGCTCATGTACCAGATGGGCATGGTCATGTTCTGGACGTCCATGCTCAGTTACTGGCAGGTCATCGCCCTCGCCGACGCCAACGGCCTCACTGCGGCGGACGTCCTGCCGCACGCCACCGCGACCATGACCGATATGCCGGGCTTCCTCTCCTTCTACGCCGAGCGCATCGACGCCGACGACCACAGCGGCGATGTGGACCGGCTGGCCATGGGCATGGCAAGCGTCGAACACGTTCTGCACACCAACGCCGACGCGGGCGTCGACACAGCGCTGCCGGCCGCCGTAGTCGCCCTGTTCCGGCGCGGCATGGACGCCGGGCACGCGGCGGACAGCTTCTCCAGCCTGGTGGGGCTGATGAGGAAGGCCGGGGCATAGTCGCAGCCCGGCAGGTGACTCGTCGGTCGGGACGCGATCAGCCGGGGTGACCTGACCGACGGTGAGCGGGCCGTGCTGGAGCCGCTGCCACCGGCGGCCGACAACGGGTGCGGCCGGTGGCGGGAACACCGCCAGGTGATCAACTTGGCGGTTTCGGCGCACGTGAGACGACGCTATGGCCGTACGGCCAGGGCCGTGCCCCCAAGCTTGTGGCGCGGGTTCGATTCCCGTCATCCGCTCTTGAGAGAAGGCCCAGGTCAGCGACCTGGGCCTTGTGGGCCGCGGCCACGACGGCACCCGCCGGCGTGGGCCATGGCAGACCGCCCCGCCTTGACTCACCCGGACGGCCGCAGCGATACCGCGAACCCGGTCGACAGCGGCCAGACTCATCCCCGGCAACTGACGGGCACACGCAGCACTTCCGTCCGGGAGGCATCGACGGCCACAAGGAATCCGCAGTCACCGCCCATCGGGCCGACCGTCGCAACGGTTGCCCAGCAGCCCGCCGTTGCCCGCTTCCAGGGAATGCCCCCGCTCAACAGAACCCGGATCCGCGATCAGTCAACGCGCTCTCGACCGCCCGGAGGACGGCGCGGCCCCGCCGCCCCCAGCCCGCCCGGCCGGCTCCACCCGCAACGGCCGGCTCTGCTCTCTCGACGGACTCCGCCTCGTCGCGGCGCTCATGGTCACCGCCTTCCACTTCTGCGCGTTCGACAACTGGTCCTCACACAGATGGGGTGTCGCCACCGCCGAGGCCTTCCCCACGTTCCAGCCGATCGCCTCGTACGGCTGGCTCGGCGTCGAACTCTTCTTCCTGATCAGCGGATTCGTGATCTGCATGTCGTGCTGGGGCAGGAGCGTCGGCGACTTCGCGGTGTCACGGCTGATCCGCCTGTACCCCGCCTACTGGTTCGCCGTGCTGTTCACGACAGTGGTGCTGTTCTTCACCCGCGACGGGAACACGGGATTCACCACCACCCGGATCCTGACGAACCTGACGATGCTCCAAGAGCCGTTGGGTGTACGCAACATCGACCCCTCCTACTGGACCCTCTGGGCCGAGCTGCGCTTCTACCTGCTCTTCTCCATCGTCTGCGCGGTAGGACTCACCTACCGGCGGGTCCTCGCCTTCTGCGCCCTGTGGCTCCTGATGGCCGCGCTCGCACCGCACTGCGGCATCCCTCTGCTCACCTCGACGGCCATGCCGAGTGCCGCCCCGTTCTTCACCGCGGGCGTACTGATGCACCGCGGCGGGCCGACCCCGGCGACCTCGTTGCTGCTCTGCGCTTCCTGGCTGCTCGCCCAGGACCGGCTGCGCCTGCTGGTGACCTCGGCCGAAGGATCGGTCAAGAGCCCCCTGTCCCTGCCCGTCGCCCTCACCGTGGTGACCGCCTTCTATTTGACCGTGCTGGGCCTGGCCCTGAAACGAACCCCGCCCCTCGACCGACGCTGGCTCGTCAAGGCCGGCTCACTCACCTTCCCGCTGTACCTGCTGCACGAGAAGCCCGGCTGGGAGGCCATCCGGCTCCTCCACAACCTGATGCCGCCCTGGGTTCTGCTCGGCGCTCTGCTGTCAGTCCTGCTCACGACCTCTTGGCTGGTGCACCGCTTCATCGAACGCCCTGCAGCCAAGGCCTTCAGCAGACGGCTGAGACCTCGCGCAGGCCGGTACGGGCCCGGTACCGAGGACATCGACGGCTCGCCCGCGCTGACGGCGCGGTCCCCCGCCCCCCAAGAAGAAGCGGAAGCCACTGGTGAGCATGAAGGCGACGCGCCCACCACGTTCCGCTCAGTGCGGTCCGCCCGGCCCGCCCGCGGCGGGTGAGGAGAACCACGCCCGCCGGCCGGGCGTGCCACTACGTGCCAGTCAGGTCGGTGAACAGCGTTCAGCAGAGGGCCTCCCGGAGGCCCGAAAGCATCCACGAGAGGTGCGTCTCCGCAGGTCAACGACCCATGACGAACCCGGGCACCGGGGATTCCGAAGCTTATGGCGCGGGTTCGGTTCCCGCGCCGCACTCGGGGTGAACCAATATCTGTGCCCGCGGTCTGAGAATTTCAGGGACCCCGCGGGGAGGGTTTTCAGCGCCACGCGCAAGGTGGATTTATTTACGCGCACAAACCACTGCGGCGTGCTACTGTCGATCTCGGTTGCAGTTTTGGCACCCAAAAACTTCAAGCGCTCCCGTGCGGCCTCCGAACCGCATGGGAGCGCTATATATGCCGGGTTTTGTAGCTGGGGCCCGCATCCCTCGGGGTGCGGGCCCCAGCTGCATCCATTTCCGCAGCGGTTCACCTGCGGTATCCAAACCTTCAGGGATTTGGATACCACAGAGCCGAACACGCCCGCACGGATTCCGCGGGCAAGGTTCGCTTTCGCATTGCATTCGGCCCGTTCTCGTGATTCCCGCGCTGCTCTTCCGCTGCGAGCATTCCTTAAGCTGACCCATCTCTACAGGAGGCACCTTTGACGCTGGTCCAGATGCAGCCCCGCTCGGCGGGCGCCGACCCCGCGCACCGGACGGTGCACGACGCCATGAAGGCCGCCGGACCACGGGTCTGGGACGACATGACGGTCGAAGTGGCCCTGTCCGTCATGACCAGTGCCCACGCGGAACATCTACTCGTCTGTGACAACGACGGCGTGTGCACCGGACTGGTCACCCAGGCCCAGCTCGCCGCCGTCCGTGACAGCGACGCGTACACGGACCGGGTCCGTCTGCGCGAGATCCTCCCGGCGAGAGTCGGAACGGGCACGGCAAGCGGGCCCGACCGGCACATGCCGGCCGGGCCCTCCCGCGCATCGACGGTCTCCTCCACGCGGCGGTTCGTCAGTGGTCGGAGTAGCTGAAGTCGCCCACCGTCCAGGCGCTGACGTCCTCGATCGAGACGCGGTACATCCCACCCGTCTCCGGGATCCCCACCGTGCCCTGGAGGATGCGGGCCACATGGAAGTGCAGATGCGTGGGCGGCCCCTCCCCGCGTGTGATGGTGGTGAAGACCGCGGAGAACTCGCCCAATCGGGCCGAGTCCGTCAGGACCTCTGACACCCGCTGCCTCCACACGGCCTCGGGAGCCAGCCGGCCGGTGATGACAGCACCACCGATGACCACGGTCAGGGACATCTGATTGCTCTGCCCGGACTCCACCAAGGCGGCGACGGCAACGAGCAGTTCGTCAGGCTTCGACATGGAAGCGGATTCTATTCACCGGCCGTGCCGCCCGCTCGGACGGTCGCGCTACCGGGCGGGAACCGCACTCGGCCACACCGCCGGCCCGCCGCCCGCCTGGACGCCTGGACGCCGGAGGTGCGCCCCCGGGTCCGCAAGGGAGGTCTCAGCGCAGTGTGCGGTGATGCCGGCCAGAGGAGCGCCGGATGTGTACGACCAGGTACACCAGGGCGGCGGCGAACACCACGATGCCGATGATCAGCAGGTAGAGCAGCCCTTCGGCGACGGCGCCGATGAGGCCCAGCACGATCGCCACGATGACGAGGATCAAGAAGAGCGTCATGCCGTAAGGCACCTCCTCGATGGGCCGGTCAGCGGCGGGCGAGCTGCCGCTCGCCCTTCGCGCCGGGCTGGTAGGGCAGGCCGTAGTGGGCGAACACCGCGGCCTCGTCCTCGGCGGGCAGAACGTCGTCCGTCCCGATCGCCGGGCACCTTTTCACCAGTGACCGGTCGTAGTCGACCTTGACGTAGGCCGGTCCCACGATCGCGCCGTTCAGCGGGACGAAGACCAGGCGGTGGCGGGTGGGCAGCCCGACCTGGACGGTGGCCATGGCCGGCTCGTCGGTGGTGGTGTCCACGTAGACGGCCTCCAGCGTGCCGATCTTGTGGCCGCCGGCGTCGACGACGTCGTGGGTCCGCCACTCACGGATATCCGCGCTCTGGATCATCCCCGGCCTCCTTCCTCACAGCGGTACACCGACCGGTGCACTTCCCAGCCTGCCCCGCGGAGTCCGGCCACACCAGCCTGGCCGGCCGCCGTTCCGTCCCCGGCAGGAGCAGGACCCACGACCGGGACCGCTGTCGGCAGGCCGCGTTCCGTGCCGGCCGCCTCACCGGCGTCCCCGGCCTGACTCTCTGTTCCGTCGCCGTTCGAATACGATTACCTCACCGTCGAACACGCGAAAATCTATCGCGGCTAAAGTAGACATTGGATGCTGGCGCGGTTATGGTTTCTCTCGTAACCCAGGGAGACAGCAGGGTCCGGCAGAGACGAACTGCCGGGCAGCAGGACCCGCAGTACACGTAGTCGCAGTGCGCAGGAGAGCAGTACCGGCAGTACGAAGTCCCCCGTTGGGTAGCAGTTGATCACCAAGGGAAGAACGGAGGAGCCGAGCGCCATCAGGATCGCCCGGGCAGCAGTCTGAGCCCGGGTACCGCAGGACATCGACAGTGAGGTGGTCCCCGGTCAAGCAACCGCGATCCCCGTACCCCCGGCAGCAGCTCGGCCGGGCATGCGGCAACAGAAGGCCGACGCAGTACTAGGGTCGGCAGATGGTGTAACAGTTCCTTCGGGGCCCTGGTGCCGTACGGCACCAGGGCCCCTCGACGCGTTCCACAGAGAGAGGTGCAGATGACAGCACACGACTCGTTCGACGATCGTCTCGACGACGACGACTACCCCGCCTACACGATGGGCCGGGCCGCCGCCATGCTCGGCACCACCCAGGGCTTCCTCCGCGCCATCGGCGAAGCCCGCCTCATCACCCCGCTGCGCTCCGCGGGCGGACACCGCCGCTACTCCCGCTACCAGCTGCGCATCGCCGCCCGCGCCCGGGAGCTCGTCGACCAGGGCACCCCCATCGAGGCCGCCTGCCGCATCATCATCCTCGAGGACCAGCTCGAAGAGGCCCAGCGGATCAACGCCGAGTACCGCCGCAGCGCCCGGGAATCCGATCCGCCGGCTGCGGTGTGACGACTGCGCCTGCCAGGCGCAGTGCGCGGTGGTGTCGCGTGCCTGCACGGCGCGAGCGACCGAGGCCGTGTGCCGCGCCCGGCCGCTCGGGCCCGGCGCGAGCCGGCGCGCTCAGAGCCACGGCCGGCATCGCCGGAGTGCTGGTAGATCATCGCCGCCTTCTCCGAGGACCGGCCGGCGCGGGCCATCGTGTCCTTCAGCCTCGCCCGGACGCGGCCATGATGCGGGCCGCCGCTGTGCGTGTCAGCGTGATGCGAGAGGATCCGTACCCCACTCGTCAAGAGGAGTTGCCGTCATGGACGGTAGGCAGGACAAGCGTCGGGAGCCGGGCAGGGGCCGCGAGGCGCAGGAGCACCATCGCCCCGGGGACCCCGCGCAGCCCCAGCCGGGCAAGTCGTCCCGCGAGAGGGGACAGAAGCCCGGCCCGGAGGAGACCTCGCGCCGCCGTGAGGACGACCTGCTGCGCGAAGAGGACCTGCACGACGAGGGGCTCTGACCAGCGCACGACTCGCGCTCACGCCCAGAGCCCGGCCGGTCCGCAGTCACTCCGGCCGGGCTCTGCGGCACCCCGCCCGACGCCTGCGGGGACCGCGGGGACCGGGCCGCCCGCCGAGGTCGCACCGCGCCTTCGGGTCGGCCGCTGGGGGTTCGCGGTCAGCCTGCCGCATCAACGCCGTCCTCGGGTTCGGGTGTGGTGGCGATGAGGATCTGAGCGGCCTGCGTGATGTTGTCGGCGCGGACGGCGCGGGCCATGGCTTCGCGGGCGGCGTCGGCGGTGGTGTCCGGGGGGACCACCAGCAGGGCGAAGTGGTCGTTGGGGCCACGCGTGACGAGAACGGTGTCGTCGCCGACGGGGTCGGAGTCGAGGTGCACGACCTGGTCGTCGATGACCAGACGGGTCGGGAGGCCGTTCCAGGCGGACGCGTCCACGCCCACGCGGGTGATCGGGCCCAGATGCCCGGTCAACACGCTGATCAGCGCGGGCAGTTCGGTTTCGATTTCGCGGGTGCGCGGCCACCACGCGCCGTCCAGGAGTCCTTCCCGGGACCGCGTGGTCTCCAGCCTCAGCAGTGCCGTACCCGGTTTGATCGCCTGGTGGATGGCGTCCGGCAGGAGCAGTGGGGGCGTGTGGGGGGTGTCGGGGTCAGCCATGTGGATCCGCCCGTCTACGGGGTGTGGCCGTGCTGCGTCGCAGGTCGGCACCGGTGCCGTCGGGCGACGTGCGCACGCCCGCCGTCCTTTCACGGTACTCCCGCCGCCCGCTCCACCGCCCGCCGGAAAACACCTGCTCAGACCGGTCCCATTCCATCGAACAGGCGTACAGTGAAAGCACCGGGAGTACTTCGCGCACCGGCTCTCATGCGGGTGCCATTTCCGGCGATAGCCTAAAAACCGGGCTGCCGACGGGCAGCCCGGGGGCAGGTCCACACCATGACCACGACCCTCGAACGGACCGCGCCCCGCGACCTCGCCGCAGAGCTTCCGGCTCGCTTGTCCCTCACCCCGAAGAGCACCCTCGCCGGCCAGCTGGACGGCGCCTGGTGGCCCCGCTCCCGAGACCTCGAAGCCGAGCTCCCGGTGCTGCTGGCTGCCCTGGACGGGCCCTGGGGCCGCATCACCCGCGTCACCGTGAACCCCACCCGCTGGCCCGTCGTACCGCACACCGTGCCCATCGACGGGCGCACGCTGCACGTGGGCTGGTTCACCGAACAGGACCCCGACAAGCTGATCCTGCTCTCCTACAACGTCGGCCGCTGGGACCTCCTCGTCATCCCGCCCGAGACCGAGCCCGCAGCCGCGGCCCGGCTGATGGCCGCCGCGGCGATCCCGGGCAGCGTCCTCACCGCGGGCGTGCTGATGGCCAACGAATCCGTCATCGGGCGCGGCATCCGCGACGCCCAGCGTCAGGAAGCCGGCTGGGAGGGCGAAGGCGGGGCCTGCATGTCCCCCTTCGGGAGCTCCATGGACCGGTCCGCCCTGCCGCTGCCCGGAAACGGCTGGAGGTGAGCCCCGTGGAGACCGTCGTCCTCATCGCGGTGATCATCCTCGCGATCGCCGTCGGAAGCCGCTGGATCCACCTGCTGAACGCCCAGCACGACGCGCGGATCGCGGCCTACCACTTCAGCGACCCGCTGCCGAGACCTCCCGGTCTGCCGGACGGCACCGGTCGTCGAGCCCACCACACGGATGCCGACCGGTGAGGAACAGGTCTTCCTCCGACCGGGGGAAGCGGCCGGGGCGCCACGGCGCCCCGGCCCGCCTGCCTCTCACCCACCCGGAAGGGAACACACCCACGTGAAGTACATCGAGACCCGGACACTGCCATCGCTCGGACACGCCGAGGTGCGGATCATCGCCCACACGCCCGAGGCCGCCCGCGCGGTCGCGGAAGCCCTCCGCGGGCGCTTCGCCGGAGCGGAGCAGCGCAGCTACCCCGGCCTCGACGGCGCCACCCGCCTCCACCTCACCGTGGACACGTCAACACCCGCCGGCCCCGCCCGTTCGTGGCTGGCCGCCAGTAGGACACCCGTCGGCACCGGCGCCCACTCCGACGAGATCTGAGGAGCCCCCACCGGCCCCGGAGCCCACCCCCCGCACGAAGGGACGCGGTCATGGCCACGCTGCGCGAACGCAAGACCTACCGCGAACAGGTGCTCCGGGTCCTGTACGAAGCCGTCGAAGGCAACCGCCTCCTCGGCATCACCGGAGCACAGCTGCGGCGCGACCTGCACGTACCGGAACAGGACCTGGCCGCCGCCTGTACCTACCTGGCCGGCGAAGGACTGATCACCGTCGACTGGGAACCCGGCAACACCCCCGCGATGGTGACCCTCACCCATGAGGGAATCCGGCGCATGGAAGCCAAGGAGGAAGGGACGGCCGGGGGCCAGGCCTGAGCCGAGAGGCCGCCTTGACGCATTGATCACGACGGTTCGGCTACGGCCGGTGCGGGCGCGGACGCGAACGCCGGTCCAACCGGAAGAGGCCTGGTGGCACCCGGTCCGGCCCCGTCGGCGCGCGCCCGGACCCGAACGTGGAAGTCCTGGGCGAACCGGCCCACCGGGGCATCCGGGTGGTGGGGGCCGTCGGGCACGGAAGCCGTGTGGCGTGCCCGCGCGCGGGGGAGCATCCTGGAGGCCAGGCCGCCCATGCAGCCGGACGCCGGCCCGCCGCCCGGTTGGAGGCAAGAGGATGACCGTCGGAGGGCCCGGGGACCTGGACCGCTCGGAGAGCTTCGGGGAGGAGCTGCTCGGGGTGTTCCTGGACCGTGCGCCCGAGCTGGCGCCGCACATGGTCGGCCCGCTGGTCGCCGAGACGGTGGCCCGTTTGGGGGGCCGCGATCCACAGATCCTGCTCCAGGACTACGGACAGCAACAGCTGGTACCCCTGCCCGCCGGCGGCTTGACGGCAGGTGATCCGCAGCCCATCGACCGGTCCGCAGCCGGCCGGTGCTTCCTGGAGTCACGCCCCGTCGAAGTCCTGACGCCCGACGGCGTACGCGTCCATCTGCCCCTGCTGGACGGCGGCGACCAGGTGGGGGTCCTGGCGGTCACCCTGAGCGGGATCGACGACGACGCCCGTCGGCTCCTGCGCAGGGTCGCGGGCCTGGTGGCCGACGCGCTGGAGACGAAGAACGGCTACACCGACCTCTTCTTCCGCACCCGCCGCAGCGAACCGATGAGCGTGGCCGCGGAGATCCAGTGGTCCCTGTTGCCCCCACTGTCGATGGTGATGCCGCGCGTCGCGGTCGCCGGAGTCCTGGAGCCCGCCTACTCCGTGGCGGGGGACAGCTTCGACTACGCCCTGAACGGCGACGTCCTGCACCTCGCCATGGTCGACGCGATGGGGCACGGCCTGGACGCGGCCACGATGGCCACCGTGGCCATCGGCGCGTACCGCCACGCCCGCCGGATCAGCATCGAACTGTCCGAGATCTACCTCTTCATGGACCGGGCCGTCGCCGAGCAGTTCGACCCGGACCATTTCGTGACCGCGCAGATGATGCGCCTGGACACGGAGACGGGTCGCCTCCAGTGGGTCAACGCCGGGCATCCTGCGCCGATGCTGGTCCGCGCGCACCGCGTCGTACGCCGTCTGGACAGCCCCACGACCCTCCCCGTCGGCTTCGGCGGGGCCCAGCCACAGGTCAGCGCGGTGACACTGGAGCCCGGCGACCGCGTCCTCTGCTTCACCGACGGCTTGATCGAAGAACACCAGAGCGGCCAGGAACAGTTCGGCGAGGAGCAGCTGATCGACTGCGTGAACCGGCTGGAGCAGGCTGACCAGGGGATCCGCGCGGTGGCCCGGGACCTGTCCCACACCCTCATGCGGGCACGCGGCGAGAGCACCTCGGACGACGCGACGCTCGTCCTGTTCGAGTGGCGCGGATGACGGAAGGCCGTGACCCGACGTGCCCGTAGGGACGGTGCACGACGGTCTCCGGGTGATGTTCGAGCCGATACGGCGTGGGGCTGGGCGAGATCCTGCCCGGATTCCCGGTACGCCGTTGGGGCGAAGCCTCCGGCCTGCGGGGTTCTGGGCCCGGCCCGACGGGGGAGACCCAACATCGTGGCAAACCGTGGAGCAGGAAACGTCATTCCGTACGAGGTACAGGGCAGCGGTCCGGGGCATGTCATCGCGCTCCACCACTGGCTCAGCGACAGGTCGAGTTTCGGCTCTCTGCGGCAGCACCTGGACGGAGGCGCGTTCAGCTACGCGTTCGTGGACTGCCGTGGGTACGGCGAGGCGATGGACACCCCCGGCACGTACACGATGGAGGAGATCGCGGCGGACGCCCTCGCCGTGGCCGACGACCTCGGCTGGGACACCTTCTCGGTCATCGGTCACTCCATGGGCGGCAAGGCGGCCCAGCAGCTGTTGCTGGACGCCCCCTCACGGATCCGCTCGATCATCGGCATCTCGCCCGTGCCCGCGTCCGGGTTCCCGCTCGAAGGGGAGATGTGGGAGCTGTTCGTCGGGGCCGTGGAGGATTCCGGCAACCGCAGGACGATCTTCGACGCCCTCACCGGCAGCCGGCACGACGACGCGTGGCTGGACGCCAGGGTGAACGGCTCGGAACGCTCCTCGCAGGCGGCCCTGCGCTCGTACCTCGAATCCTGGACGCGCGGCCCCGATATCCACGAGCTGGTCAAGGGAAACGCGACGCCAGTGCTCGTGGTGGCCGGTGCGAGCGACCCGGCGATGGGCGCCGACACCATGCGGTCCACGTGGATGCAGTGGTATCCGAACGCCGAGCTCGAGGTCTTCGACGACGCCGGCCACTTCGCCCCCGACGAAAGCCCGCAGGCCCTGGCGACGGCGGTCGAGAGGTTCCTCGGCCGCTAGACGGCCAGGGCGGCCAAGCGCTCTGAGGCAGCCGTTCGGGGCTGCAGGCCACAACCCAGAACGCCTTGAGCGGGGCGTGCCATTACCTGCCACAAGTCGCCGCTCACCAGATCGAGTTCATCCGGGCCGCCGGAACTCCTTCTACCGGAAGGCCGGCAGGTTGCGCGCGACCCAGTCGCCGAAGGACCTGGCCGGACGGTGGAGGACGCTCTCCACGTCGGGGCTGATCTCCCGCTCGGCCGGCAGCGGGACGCCGAGGATGTCCAGCGTGCCGCCGATGACTTCCTCGGGCATGAACTGCGCCATGTGGGCGTGCGCGCCCTCGCGGGACAGTTCCACGAAGGCTACGTCCTCGCCCAAGGCGCTGGATATCACCGCGGCCTGCCGCCGGGGGCTGATCACCTCGGGGCCGGTCAGCTCGTACGTACGGCCCGCGTGGCCGTCCTCGCGCAGTGCGGCGGCAGCGACCCCGGCAATGTCCGCCGGGTCGATGACGGGCAGCGCCACATCTCCGAACGGGGCGTAGACCGTGCGCCTCGTGCGGACCGACTCGGCCCAGGCGAAGGCATTGGAGGCGAAGCCCCCCGGGCGCAGGATGGTGAAGTCCGGTCCAGACTCGCGCACGGCAGCCTCGAACTCGCGCAGGCGGGTGTGCGAGGGGGCCTCGGGGCGGGTGGAGTTGATCTGGGAGGAGAGCAGGACGACCCGCTTGACCCCGCCCGCCCCGGCCGCGTCCAGCAGGGCCTTCGGGCTCTCGCCATGGCCGTTGAGCTCGCCGCCCAGCAGGACGAAGAAGGCGTCGGCGCCATCGAGGACCGGCCTCATGCTCGCGGCATCTCCGACGTCGGCCCGGACGTGCCGAACGCCGGCCCGAAGCCCAGCGGGATGCGGCTGCCGCGAGACGGCAACGACCTCCTCGCCGGCCTCGGCCAGCAGCGGCACCAGCGTCCGCCCGATGTTGCCGGTCGCACCCGTCACCACGATCATTGCGATCCCCTCAAAAAAATTAGTTAGTCGGCTGACTTGATAGGACTCTAAGCGAACATCCGGGCGCTGTCTATAGTTGGTTGGGTGACTGACTCAGTGAAGCCCCGGGTGGCGCGGGCAGCCGACAAGCGCCGACGGCTCACGGCCGCGGCGGCTCAGGTCCTGCACGAGCAGGGCGTCGAACGGACCACCCTCGCCGACATCGCGCGCGTGGCCGACGTCCCCGTCGGGAACGTCTACTACTACTTCAAAACCAAGGACGAGCTGGTCCAGGCCGCGCTGTCCGAGCACAGTGCACACCTGGACGGACTCACTGGCCGCCTGGACCAGCTGCCCGACCCGCTCGACCGCCTCAAGGCCCTGATCGAAGCCTGGGTCGGCCAGCGCGACATCGCCGCCCGCTACGGCTGCCCCACCGGCACCCTGGCCGTCGAACTCGACAAGCGCGCGGACGGGACCCTCGACGCGGAGGCCGGCGCAGTGATCCGACGCCTGCTCGACTGGGCCGGCCAGCAGTTCCGCGCCCTGGGCCTGCCCGACCCGGACGGCCTCGCCGTCACCCTCGTCTCCGGCTACCAGGGCATGTCGCTCCTGGCCAACGCCCTGCGCGACCCGGACATCATGACCCGTGAGGGAGCCCGCCTCCTCGGCTGGCTCGACTCCCTGCAGGCTCCCCGCCCGTGATCCGCTCTTCTGCGAAGCCCCAGGTCAGAGACCTGGGGCTTCGTCGTCGTCCTGATGGCCGCATCGACCCGGATTCCAGGCGGTACCGCGGTCAGCGGTGGGCGTCGGGCAGGGTTTCGGTGCTGCCGTCGGGGTGGATGAGGAGGCGGACCGCACCGCCGTAGCGGTCGTCGGTTATCACGGCAGGGGTCGGGAAGCCGAGCTGCTGCGCGCGCTGCTGGAGGATGCCGATGACGACGTCCTGGATGTTGCCGAAGGGCGGGGCCGTCACGGGGACCTCGTCGATCAGGCCCGCGTGGTGGGAGAAGACGCGGACTTCCGCGGCCGGAGGGGTGGGCTGCACGGCGACTGCCTTTCAGGAGTTCGGGACGGCTTCGCCGGTGGACGGCGGCTTCACGGTGTAGGTGCCGCGCGAGACCCGTAGGAGTAGGCCCGCCTTGACCATGGCGGAGAGGGCGTTGCTGACCGACTTCCCCGCGCCCTGGTACGCACCTGGCGGCAGCGCCCCGACCACGTCGCGGCCGGTGAAGTGACCCGGGAAGGAGGACACTGCCGTCTCCACAGCGCGGCGCAGGCTGGGGACGCCCCAAAGGCCCGAGCCGACCGCCCCCGTGGCGGAGCGGTGCGGGTGATTGTCGCCCTGGACGCCCGCGTGGCCCTCGCCGTGGTCCTGGCGCGGGGTGAGGGGCTGGTAGCGCTCCAGGTGGGAGCCGAGCTCGCGGACCGCTTCCCGTACGGCCGCCAGACTCCGGGCGTGCGCGACGGCGGCCGGGTCCGCGGCGTGGGCTGCGGGGACGAGCACCGCCGTGATGGCCTCCACATGGTGCAGCGAGTCCGCCAGGCGGCGCAGCAGGGGCTCGAAGATGTCCTGCCGCAGCGCGGCGACGGGGTCGCTGGTCGCGAGCTCGATGCTCACGGAACCGGTCAGAACGCCGTCAGTCACCTCGTAGGCGGTCTCGTCACCCGCTGCCGCACGCCAGGACTCCAGGCTCATGCGGGTACGGGTGACCGCGGCGAGGAGCTCGGGCGCCACGGCGGCGGACGGGGCGAACGCGAGCATCCCGGCGAGCTGCTCGGTGACCTTGAGCATGGGGAGCGTGGCGCACGCCAGCGGGCCGAGCACGGTTTTCTGTATGGCCAGGGCCGGATCGGCGAGCGAGTAGGCGATCCGTGCTCCCGGCAGGACCGCAGCGCCCGCCTCCGGTACGTCGTCCGTGTCGGCGCGGTGTCGGCGGTCTGCCGGGAAGTGCTGTGCCGGCTGCCGCTGGGCGGGAACCGGCCCCTGGCCGGAACCCGCTGACCGGCGTGCCCGGTACTCCTGGAGGGCGCTGAACGCGTCGAGAACCGCGGCCGGTTCAACCGCTTCACCGCAGCCGCCGCCGGTGGCGGACGCGGTGGCGGTCAAGCGTCCCCGGCTGTCGCCGATGTCCAGCCACCTGCGGATCCAGCGCCGGTCCTGCTCTGTGGTGGCGGCGGCGTAACCGCCCGGATCGGACCGGACGACGGAGCCTTGCAGGCATTCGGCCCACACGGGGCAGGAGAAGCACAGCTGCCGGGCCGCATGGGTGAGGGCCTGGCTCCGCCGCATGCGGAAGGGAAGTTCCGGAGCACCCGCGGACGGACGTTCCAGGAGCGGCTCCGCGAAGATGTCGGGCCGCCGCTGGCAAGGCAGAAGCGTCGTGGCGGCCGGCAGCATCGATGCCGGCCGGGTTCTCGTCGCTGTCCTCGCCATGAAAGAAGTCCCCCGATGTTCTTTGTAACCAACGGGGACTCTAGAGCAGGCCAATTGGCAGCGGCAAAGCCGTACCGCTTGTTGTGGATCACTTATTACACAGCGGAAATGCCGGCCCACCACCTCACCGAGCATCCGTGTCAGCAGCTGCCGCAATTCGGCGAAGACCCCGGCGCTCCGCCATCGGTTCGCGCTGGTTCACGGTGGAGAACGTTCTGCTACGAACCGTCAGAACGCCTACCACGCAAAGGAATCCAAGGGGAACACCGTAGAGCGGCGCCACCATTCCCACCCCGGAGGCGCCGACGAGCAGGACGTCCGCCAGTACGACGGTGACGCCCCGGCGGCCCCGGGGCCGCTTGAGCATCCAGGCACCCAGCAGCGCCATACCGCCGAGCGCCCAGTAGCCGAAGACCGCCTGGCCGCTGAGGAGTCCGCCGGAGGACCCGCGCGCGGTGGCGCCCGCGGCCGCCAGGTAGCCGGTCATCGCGGCGGTGACGACGGTCGAGGCCAGACCGAGCAGCAGCTGGCCGCGACGGCGCATTAGCCAGACCCCGACGCCGAGGGCCAGCAGCACGCTCATCGTGAGGAACGAGGCCATGCTGGACGAGGCGAGGACGAAGAGCGTGTAGGCGCCGGCGATGCCGAAGACGATCCGGCGGAGCAGCCGCACGGCCCAGGCGTCGTCGCGTTCCTGACGGAGCAGGCGGCGGAGGGAGTCGAGGGAGGGGCGAGGGGTCATCACGGACCGTCCATAGCTGTCGCGGGGGTGCGGAGAGTGAGGGCCGGAGCGCCCGCGCTCTCAGCTCCGGGGGCCGGTCCGGCGGTCTCGCGCCGGGTGATGGTGGTCGGCTGCCGGAAGCCCATCTGCCAGAGCGGGCTGGGAAGGCTCTTCGGCGTTGCCTGCCGCTCGGGCGCCTCGACGGCTTGGGCCTGTGCCTGGGCCGGGGCCACGGCCTCCATCAGACTGTCGATCTTCGCCTTGCGGGCCTCGGGGGTGTCGGCCGCGAAGCCCTGCGGGTCGATGTAGCGGGGGAGGTCCTTGTTGTCGAACTGCGCGACGGCCCGCACGGCGTTCGTGCCGGCCTCGGCCCGGGTCACCTCGGGCCAGGACTGGGGGGCCTCGTACACGAAGTCGATGTTGTGCAGCCCGACGTTCTCGTTCCCGCAGAGCGTGCCGAGTTCCTTCTGGTGCAGGACCGCCCGGGTGTTGCCGACGTCCGCGAAGACCACCACCCGTCCTTCGGCCAGCCCGCCGTACGTCGCGGAGATCTCGTCCCATTTGGCCTTGGCGTAGTCCGGGCCGAAGCCCGCGCGTGCGCCACCGAGAGCCTTGATGACTTTCGGTTCCCAGAGGAACATGCCGTCGAGTTCACTACCGCCTTGGGTCGTCTCCAGGGTCTGTGCGGTACCGGGATCGGTCACGTTCTGCTGGGCCGCCCACTCCTCGGCTATGAAGCGCTGGGACAGGAACGGGACGCCCCAGTCGTTCTCCGGCGCTTCCGGGTGCTCGATGCCGTACGACCAGAAGGCACTGATCGGCTTCGTCCCCTCGGGCGGCGAGAGCTTCGTCTTGTCCGTGGCAAGGGCGTCGATGTACTGCCTCGCCTTGGACACACGGGACTTGCCGTCCTCCGACACCTTGTCCTCAAACCCTGCCGCCGTGGCCGCGGCCTTGATGCGCCGCGCTATGGATCGCGCATTGACCTTGGCGTCCAGGGCCGCCAGCTCCCGGGCGTTCGCCCGGCGCAGGGCGCCTTCCTCTATCTCTTGCGGTATCGGTTCCGGGCTCACCGCCGTCAGGCCTCCAGCGGACGGGGATAGACCTCGAGATCCATGTTCACCACTCCGGCATCGGACCGGTCGGCGGTGCCCACGGCCGGCGTGATGCGCAGGCTCACGAGGGCACCTCCTGGAGCGGCGAGCTCCCAGTAGGCCATGTGGTAGGGATCCTTCTCCTCGATGCGGTCGGCGTCTTGGGGGATCGCGAACTCGCCGAGCTCCTGCGGGAAGGAGTCGGAGTCCCAGGCGCCTTCCCAAGCCGGGGCGCCGAGTACCGAGGACACGGCGTCGCGGTAGAGGGGCCAGACCCGGTCGGCCTCGGCCAGCACATGCGCGTTGCCCTCCGGATTCATCGCCGACTCGCCCCACACCCAGTGCGACAGACTCTGCACGGGCGCCCAGCTGCCCCCCAACGCGTTCAGCGTCATCTCGCCCCCGGTGGCCGTGCGCACGTTGAGGACGTACTCGAACTGGGTCGGCGTCCAGCCGAACTGGGCGCACCACTCGTCCAACCCGTGGCTGGGCAGCGGCGGGCCGTTCCAGACGGTCTCCCAGTGGACGTCGGTCAGCCCGCGCAGCTCGGTGACGAGTTCCTCCGGGGTGCGGTCCACCGGCGGTTCGAAGGGCGTGCCCATGTCGTGGTCTCTCTTTCTCGCGTCGCGTACGTCACAGCAGCCAACCGGGGCCGTCGAGCGCCTTCGGGTCGGCCGGTCCGTGGAAGGTGAGGGAGATCGTCCCACCCCCCGCGTACCCGCCCTCCCGGTGGTCCAGGGCGAGCACGATGACCGGGGCGAGCGGGTTGGGGTACCTCCACTGGGCCAGCCGGTACGGGGCCCGGAGCTCCAGCCGCTCCTCGGCGTCGGCCCATCGGCCCGGAGCCGGCGGTTCCGGAAAGTCCGGGCTGTCCCAGGCGCCCTCCCAGCCCGGTGCGCCCAATACGGCGGTCATCCGGGCGAGGTGGGCCGCGTACCGGTCGAGGGCGACCGCCAACACGGTCCCGCCTTCGGAGTCCCCGGCCGCCGTGACCTTCCAGGCGGTGTACGACGCCCGGGTCACGGGCCGGTCGAGGCCGGCCCGTGAGGCCAGGTGGAGGCGACCGCCCTGCGGCGTACGCACCCACAGGCCCGACTGGGACCACAGCGGCTCCCAGCCGAAGCCGGCGCACCACTCGGCGCGCTCGGCCTCACCGTCCGGTAGCCCGGGCCATACGGTGCGCCAGTCCACTCTCAGGAGCGCGCCCAGCTCGGCGGCGAGCCCCTGCGGGGGGTGGTCGGTGATGACGCTTGCCATGAATCAGGCCTTTCTAGCGGGACACCCGGCCGTCGTCGTCCCGCGGCTCCGGCTGTGGCGTCGGCGTCGGCGTCGGCGTGGCGCGCGGGTCGGGCGCCGGCACACGCGGCTGCTGGCGCACGGGTCCGGCATCCGGCACGTTGACCCGGCCGCTGGGGGTCTGGGGGGCCAGCTGCGCGGGGACGGTGGGCGTCGGGGCCGGGGCCTGCACCGGGGCAGGGGCCTGCACCGGTGCAGGGCCGGGGGCCGGGGCAGGGCCGGGGGCCGGGGCAGGGGCCGGATCGAAGCCGGGGGCGGGCGGCGGGGGTCCCGGCGGCGGAGGCGGCGGGGGCGTCTGGCCACTGACTCGGCGCCTGGCCTCGAGATCCGCGTACTGAGTGGCGACCTCGTCCTTGTGGACCTCCGCAGCCTGGTAGTCGGTCTTGCGCTGTTCGCGCTTGGAGGTGTGGGTGGAAAGCTTGCCTTCCTTCTGCCACCGGCCGTCGTTCTTCTTGTTGTCGTAGGTCCGCAGAGCGGCCAGCGTGCCGTTCTTCGCCACCTTCGCCGTGCCGCCGGCGACACGGCCCGTCGCCTTCGCGGCGCCGGCCACGGCCCCAGGGGCGTACTGGCCCAGCTTGCCGCCCACCGTGTTCGCCATGTCCCCGACGCCCAGGGCATCCTCCGCCCCGGCGATCTGCGGACTGTAGGACCCCGACAGCAGCTTCTTCAGCATCATCACGACGGCGACCGTGACCAGCAGCAGCATCAGCAGCTGCATACCCAGGGAGATCTTGGCGGGCAGGATCATCTGGTACAGCACGAGCAGCACGGTCAGGATGACGCCGAAGCCCGCCCTGAGGACAAAGCTGTGGATGAACGTCTGCAGCCAGCCCTTGAGCAGTTTCTGCTGCGACGGGTGAATGCCCAGCGTGGCGATCAGCGGCAACATGATGATCATGATGAGCGTCACGGCATGCCACAGCAGGGTGAGCGCACTGAGCACGATCACCATGATCGCGACGATCAGCGCGGCGATCAGCGAGTAGAAGGCGAGCCCGAGCCGGTCCCCGGCGTTCTTTCCGGCCCACTGGTCGAAGATGACGGGGTAGACGGACTGCTCCGTGCCCTTCTTGTCGTTCGAATCCTTGCCACCCGCAACGTCGTAGCGGATGGGGACCCAGTCCTTGTTGTACTTGTCGAGGTCCTCGCCGATCTCCTGGTTGGTCCGGGCCTGGGACACCAGCTGGCGGATCCGGAGGTCCTCACAGCGCGCGGTCCCCTTGACGCCCCAGGTGCAATCGTCGTCGACGCTCGTCGGGGCGCATACGCCGTTCTTGACACTGCCCTTGCCCGTACGGAAGATGCAGTCGCTCCCCGCGTCGCCGAACTGACCCAGGGCCCAGGGACGGAACACCAGCGTGTCGTACATGGCGCAGCTGTTGACGCGCACGCCCCGGTTGAGCACTTCCTTGGTTTTGGGCAGGTCGCAGGGGGGCTGTGCCTCTCCGGAGAGCCCGCCGAGAACTGCCTCGCTGAGCGCGGCATTGGCCTGGGCGATGCCGGAATCCGCCTGATCGATGAACTTCTCGTAGTTTCCGCCGGTGAGCATGACCACAACGGCGACGGTGGTCAATGCCGCCCAGCCGACGCCCGACCAGGCCTCTCGCATCTGGTTCTTGCGCCACTTGCCGAATACCCAGAAACCAGTGAGCGCGATCATGGTCGGGACAGCGGGTATGAAGACGTTGTCCTTGAGCGTGGTCACGGCATTGTTGCGGCCCGCGTACAGTCCCCCGAGCGGGCTGGGGTTGGAGGCGTACTCCTTGATGGAGATGCCGGCGCGGGTGAGCAGCTTGGTGAGGTCGAGCACCGAGTCCGCCAGGCCGTTGTTGATGTAGTCCATCATGGAGCAGTGGTCTGCGCCGTTGCCGTTCCCGATCGAGTCGTCCTGGGAGGCGTCTCCCCGGCCCCGCATGGTCATGGACCAGTTCATGCCACGCATGCCGGCGAGCTCGTACATCGTGTAGTTCTGGGCAGCCTGGGGCAACTTGGCGGGGTGGTCGAACAGGCCCGTCGTGTCGTTGAGGGTCTTGGCGCGCGCCTCCTCCCACTGTTTGACGGCAGGGAAGACCGATTCGATGGAGCCGGGGTTGTCCATCTGGTAGCTGTCGCTGCCCGTGAAGGAACAGGCGAGGTCAGCGGCGCGTGCCGGGCCGGGCACGGCCATGGTCAAGGAGAACAGCGCGAACATCAGAAATGCGCCGATCCGCACCGCGCGCCCGACCGCCTTCGCCCGTTCGCGGGGCGAGGGGCGGGCGGAAAGACCTCCACGTGGCTTGGCGCTACGGCGCACGGACATCAGCTTCCTTCTGGAGTTCCGCAACGGACGAGTGGAGAGGCGGTGGCGTGGGCTACGCGGGGATGTAGTCCGTCAGGATGCAGCCCTGGACCTTGGCATCGCGCTTCATGTAGCCGCTGGGGATCCGGCTGTTGAGTTTGGCGTCGCACGAGGCGACGAGGAGTCCGGAGGACTTCAGCTCGCGCACGCCGCCGCCCTCGTTGGGGATGACGGCGAAGTCCGCCCCGACCAGGGCGACCGCATCGCCCGCCTTCCCGGCTTCGGCGTTCGCCTTGAGCGCCTGCTGGAACTTCTTCATGTCGGAGATGGCGACCAGGGCCATGTGCCCCTTCTCGGCATCGCAGTACACCTGTTCCTTCACGCCCGCTCCGGCGCCCTTGGGGACGTTCTCGAACGCCGTGCCGCCGTGCCGCTCCTCCGGCGGGTTCGTTTCCAGGTCATCGCACTGGGTGTACTGGTTGACGAAGCGCTCCATCGCGGCGACGTCCTTCGCCTTCGGCAGGCTCTTGCCGCCGCTTCCGGTTTCGGACTCTCCCTCACCGCCGCAGCCCGTAAGGGCCGCGAGCGCAGTGAGAGCGGCTGCGGCGGTAAGGGTCCTGGACATGCGCATGGGGTCTCCTGTGGTAGATGGGTGGTGCTGGGCTGAAGGCGCTCCGCTACCGCGAGGCGGCAGGCTCCGCGTCCGCAGCGGCCGGCCGCTCCTCGCGGGCGGCCTCCTGCATGAAGGTCCAGTCCCACACGCTGAGCGGCGGATCGATGGACTGGCGCGCGGGACGGGTCGTTCCGTTGGTGTCCGTGGCGGCGAGGATCTCCTGGAAGACCAGGTCCACCGCGACCGTGCCGACCCGCTTGTCCACGTCCCGCTGCAGGCAGACACCCGTCCGCAGTTCCTGGAGGGAGTTGGACACCTTGGTGTCGCTCTCCGGCCGGCCGAGCAGTGGGGCCACCAACGAGGCCTCCTGGGCGGACTTCTGCTTGAAGGCGAAGACGGTGTGGATCTGGTTGGCGCCACCGCTACGGGCCTCGGAGTCCTCGATCTGGACGAGGTCGATGGCCTGCTGCGTGATCAGCACGATGACCGCCAGGTACGAACGGCCCTGCTTGAGCGCGCGCCGCATCAGGTCGCGGCCGCTCTCGGTCGCGGTGACGACGTACGCCTCGTCGACGAACAGCGCCTTGGGCCGCAGGCCGACCTCGCCCGTCACGGGGTTCTTCTCGTAGCCGACGTCGAGCATCTGGCTGCCCAGCTCCACGACCGCCATCAGCGCGGTCGCGGCCAGCCGCTCGGCCGGGTTCCAGCTGCGCGGGTCGGAGGAGGCCGGGGTCTGGAAACCGCGCAGGGTGATCACCGTGCGGCGCTTGCGCATCGCGGACAGGGTCTGCGGCTTCTCCGCGAAGGCGAGTCGCGCGTACGGCAGGGTACGCAGCTCGGTGAGCAGCATCTGGGCGAGCTTGAGGTCCTTGACGGCCTCGCGGTCCCCGCTCGCCACCGCGTCGTCGTAGGCGCGTACGACCTCGTCGACGACCTGCCACAGCGTCGGCCGGGGCACCTGCCGCTCGGCGTCGCGGGCGCTCAGGCCCTGTTCGGTGGCCTGCCGGATCGCGGAGTTGTACCAGCCGACCACCGTGGCCATCGCCTCGATGACGGGCAGGCGCACCCGCTGGTAGTCCTCGTCACCGAGGAAACCGCGCAGCATCGTTTCGGCGAGCAGTCGCCCGGAGGGCACGTCGCGCGCGACCACCCACGGGTCGAGCACGCCGGCCTGTCCCTTGAGGAGGTCGACGACTTCGGTCTCGGCCCAGAACTCCGGGTTCACCGGCTGGAAGCGGCTCTGCGGGGTGCCGAGGAGGCCCGCCTCGGCGTCGAGGGGGAACTCGGGGTCGTTGACCTGGGCCCCGAAGGCCAGGTAGTAGCAGAGCTGGGCGAAGTCGGTCTTGGGGTCGATGACCAGGCAGCGCACGCCAGACTCCGACTCCTCGTAGAACTTCTGCAGGGCCAGCGAGGACTTGCCACCACCGGACGCGCCGACGATGGCCACGCCACCGCCGTCGTTGCGGGCGGGGCCGACGTGCAGCGAATAGTGGACCGGAGTCTTGCCGGCCCAGCCGACCAGGTTGCCGACCCAGCCGAGCTGCTTGCCCGACCGGCGCTCGGGGTTGTCGCCCAGCTCGGTGCCGGCCGTGGGCAGCCCGGCGCCGAGCTGCTCGACCTCCTGGAGCCGCAGGTACGGCGCGATCGGCAGCTTGGGCGCGTCACCCGGCAGCTGCGACTGCAGCAGGCGCCACTGCTGGCGGCTCGGGCGCAGCAGGGTGACCTTCAGGTCCTGCTTGAACTGCATCTCCAGGACGCGGCGGCGCCGTTCGAGTTCGGTGGGGTCGGAGGCGGAGATGGTGAAGCGTATCTGCGCCTCCATGCCCGGCATCTTGTGCTCTTCCACGTCGTCGACGAGGTTCTGGGCACGGGTGACCTGGGCGGCGAGCTGGGTGCCGGGGGCGCGGCCGGAGTTGGCCATGTCGTTCATCTCGTCGACGAGGTTGCCGCTGATCTTCTTCGCCCGGTCCTGGAACTTCAGGTACGGGATGAGGGTGAACCGCATGTCGATCTCGACCGGGAAGTCGACGTGCTGCGCCGCGTAGCGGGCCCACGCGGTGGACTGCCGGAAGCGGGTCTCGGTGGGCCAGCTGGCCGCGACGAGGGTGGTCGTGTAGCTGGTGCGCCGTTCGCCGGTCATCTCGTCGTACTGGTGCAGCACGATGTGCGTCTTGCGGTTCTCACCGGAGAAGTCGACGACCAGGTCGAACTGGTCGGGGCCCCAGGCCCGGCTGCCGAGCACCGGCTCGGCGGGAATCGGCAGGTCGCCGTGGAGCGGCTTGCGGATCAGCCAGACCAGTTCCTCGCGGCTCAGCGGGCTGCCGCCGAGCCCCTCCAGGCCCTCGTGGATCTCGCGGGCGACCTGGGTCCACCGGGCCAGCAGCTCCGGCGACAGGTACTCGTCGTGCACGCCCGTGGCACCGGCTGCGGCCGCGTCGGCGGCTTCCCGCACCGAGCGCGTGACGCCCGACTCCTCGACCGGGTCGTCCCCGCCGGGGAGCACCCCGGGGTTGCTGCCGGACTTCCGCTTCATCGAACCCAGCTTGACCAGCAGGACGTTGCGCTCGCGCTGCGCGCCGATGCGCTCCTGGTACTCGGCCTTGCGGAAGTTGTACGCCTTGTAGTTCTCCGTCGGCTCCCAGGCCACGGCGTTGAGCTGCTCGGCCCAGTCCTGGGCGGTGATCGGCCGGTACACCTTGCGGTAGTGGCACTCGACGTTGCGGTCGCCCCGGGCGAGGTTGAGCAGCGCGCGGGCCGGGGCCTCGGCCATGGCCTGGAGCTCGACGGCGTTGAGGTACTCGTCGATGGCCGTGGGCAGGGCGATGCCCGTCCAGACGGAGTCCCCGTGGACGAAGATCATGTCGTCGGCGTACCGGTAGGGCAGCCGCATCTCCTCGCGCCGCTTGGCCGGAGCCTGGCCACGGGAGGAGCCGCCGCCCGGCTTCCCCGGGCCACCGGAGCCGCCGTTCTTGGCCCCGGTGTTCTTCTTGGAGGAAGTGGACGCGAGGAGCATGGCGATCAGGAAGAAGGCGACCGCCCCGCCAAAGAAGATCAGCACGAACATGGAGGAGTCACCTTGCGGTCTCGGTGGTTGCGGTCTCGGCGGGTGCGTTCGGTGAGGGCGCGATCGGGGGTGGAGCGGACGCGGCGTACGAGGAGCCGTGCTGGGCCGCCGTCACGAGTGCCGCGTCGTACCGCTTGTGCCAGCGGCGCGCGCCCGGCTGCCAGAGGATGACCTGCCAGTGCAGCTCCTCCGGCTCGCGGTCCGCGGCCAGGCCCTGGAGGCGCTTGGGCTGCACCCAGTAGTCGGCCCACACCACCACCTGCTGGCTGAGGGTGAGGGCCGAGGGCAGCGGCCGGCCCCAGACGAAGTAGACGCCGACCGGCGGCCCGAGGTACAGGACCGACGTGATGAGCGACGGGCCCAGGAAGGGCAGGAGGGCCGACAGCGTCAGCAGCAGCACGAACCACAGCACGCCGAAACCGAAGGCGGCGCCCAGGGCGGGCAGGAGCAGACCGGGAAGCGGGATGTTGCCCCAGTTCCAGATGCGCTTGGGCCGGTTCAGCAGGTCCGTGTGGTCGTAGGCGACCATGGGCGGCGGTGCGTCCGGCCTGTCCTGCGTCATCAGTCGGTCCCCCTCTCTGGTGTGGCTGCGTGCTCCGCGCATCGATCGCGGGCGGCACGTCTACGGTCGCGGACCGAGCTCCGTTCGGCGCGGCCCGTCCGCGGGATCACTTGCCGCCGATCTCCTCGCCGAGGCTGATGAGCATTCCGGCAAGACCGGCGGCGCCACCGATGATGAACGCGGCCAGCGCGATCATGCCGAAGCCCTGGAAGGCCTCGCGCATGCCGTCGCCGCGCTTCATCGACAGCAGCATCCGGATGCCGAGGATGAGGAGGGCGCAGGAGGCCACCGTAAGGCCCAGGCCGCCCAGGATGCCCTGGATCTTTCCGAACATGCTTTCGAGGGTCGTTGCTGCCAGGATCATGGCGTGTCCTTCGTTCGTGAGGGGCGTACGGATGGGTGTCGCGTCGTACAGGACGGTCGGTACGCCGCCGTACGCGCTGACGCGTCAGTGGGCCGACTGGGAAGCGGACGGCTTGGGCGATGGGGAGGCGCCGGGGGAGGCCGAGCCGGACGGGGCGGCCGAGCCGGACGGGGCGGCCGAGCCGGACGGGGCGGGCGAGGTGCTCGCCCCGGAGGCCGGGGTGGCGCTCGGGGAGGCCGTGCCGGGTGTGTCCGCCCGCCCGCCCGTGGGGTCCATGACACCGCCGCGGATGTCCTTGATGAACCAGCCCTGCGCCGTGTTCACCACGGTCACCCGGTACGAGCGCTTCAGGGCCGCCTCCGCCTTCACGTCGTCGGCCCCTCCGCCGCCCCAGACGACCGTCACCCGTGCCGGGACCGCCTGGCCCTGGCTGTACGTGACCTTCGCGCCGGCCTCGGTGCCCTCGGGCGCCAGCGCCTGGACCTCCTGGACCACCGGTGAGTTCAGCACGCCGGCCAGGCCCGCGACCGCCGCGGGAGTGGCGTCGGGGGTGGTGAAGCGGGTCAGGGCGGTGGTGTCGGACGCGGCCCACGCCTTGAAGTAGCCGGCCAGGACCTGGTCCCTGAGCTGGGTGGAGAGCTGCTGGTCGACGACCTCTCCCCCCTTCTCGAGCGCGGGCGCGGTGTCGCGGATCGGCAGCGGCATCTCGCCGACGTTGCCGACGACCCGCAGCCCGGACGCACCGGCGAGGTCCTTGACGTACACCGGGACGGAGAGGGTGGTGGTGCGGCCGCCCGTGTAGGTGACCTGGATGTTGAGGTACCGGCCGTTCTTCCCGTGCTCGGGGAGCTCTTCGACGGTCCCGTCCCAGTTAGCCTGCTTGACCTGCTGCTTGCCCTTCCCGTTCCAGCCGCAGTCGCGGTCGACGCCGGCCGAGATGTAGCGGGAGAGGGATTCGCGGCGCTTGTCGGCGTTCTCCGGCGAGTACGTCATGCAGAGGGACGCGTACTCCTCGGCGAAGACCGCCGCCGACTGGACCGGGAAGTCGGTCAGGCGGTAGCGGTCCAGGTCCTTGCCGTCCAGGGCAGCGGGCTGCACGGAGACGGAGGACCTGCCGATGACCAGGCCCGCGACACCGCAGGAACCCAGCGCGAAGGCGCAGGTGGTGACCAGCAGCGTCGCACGCAGGGCGACGTGCGTGCTCCGGCCGTTCGAGGGCAGCCGGCCTCCGGGGCGCGGCACCTCGAACCTGGCGACCGGCCCCTCGGCTCCGCTCGGCGCGGGCGCGGGGGTGGTCTGGGCGGCGGACGGATCCGGAGCGGCAGCAGGTCCGCTCACGGCGTCCGCAGCGGGGACCGCGGAGGCGGAAGCCCTCCCGCCGCCCTTGCGGTTCTCGCGCTCGGCCTTCTTGCTCTCGTACGCGGCCTTGCGCGCAGCCTTCTTGCGTTCGTACTCGGCCTTGCGCTCGGCCTTGGCCTGCTCCCGCTTGTCCTTCTTCGACTCGGCGGCAGGCCGGTCCGCACGCGGCGGAAGGCTCGGCACGGCAGCCTGGCCCGGCGGGACGTTGGACTGCGGGGCCACGCGCACCCAGGCGGCGGCCACCTGCGAGCGGGCCTCCTCCGCGGAGAGCTGGAGCTTGGCCGGGTACTCGTACGGACCGGGCGCCTGCCGGCCGGGCTGCGCGGCGGCGGACTGCGCGGGGTGCCCGGCAGGCAGGCCCTCGCCGACCCCGTCCGCGGAACTGCTGTGGTCCGTCATCGGCTCGGTTCTCTCCCCGCGTGTGATCCCCGTCCGCCGGTCGGGCGTGCGGCGGGCCCTGGCGAGACCAGGTGCGGACGGCAGTGTGGCAAATCGAGCTGACACTCCCCTCCCGGTTTTCCTCGCGCGGAGAGGTGAGGAAAAAGTAAGGAATCCCTGTGAGGAAAACCGAGGGGCGACGGCGCGGCCACCCGCCCACGACTCCGTCACAATGCCGGGTTGTGCCCGGGTTCCGGGTACGGAGCCGTCCCCGACCTCCCGAAGGACCAGAGTTGAGCGATCAAGAGGTTCACCCGTGGCAGGACGCGGGCACCACCCCCGAGGCCCCCGAACCGCCGGCCGTGGACGCCGACCACGCCTGGATCTCCGGCTACGAGCCGGGCAACCCCTGGCAGTCGAAGCTCTGCCTGCGCACCCCGCACGGCACCGTCGCGTACCCCCTCACCCCGCACACCATGCCGGACCTCCTGGAGGGCCTGGTGGTGGTCGCCCAGGAGCAGCAGGGCGTGGCGGGGCCGGGCGCCTTCCACGCCCCGGAAGCCGACGACTCCGAGGCCGACGCGCACCCTGACGGGTCGGCAGACGTACGGACCATCCACAACGGCCGCGCGGCGCGGCTGACCGGCTGGGCCGTGGTCCACGAGCTGTGGGAGCGGGAGGACCCGAAGGTCCGCCTCGTCATGGGCGCGATCGTCGTCGCCGTCTTCGTGTCGGGGATCTTGCTTTCCTGACGGGATACGGTCAAACCCACCACCGACGAAGGAGCCAATCATGCTGACGGAGACGATCGGCCGGACGCCGCAGGACCTCGCCGCCGAACTGACGGACATGCGGGCCGTCGACGACTGGCCGTCGGTCTGGTCGGGCCCGCCACAGGGCGGGACCCGGGAGTTCCACGCGTGGTGCGAACGCCACGGGTGGGAACCGCAGACGACCGAGCGGACCCTGGAGCTCCGTACGCGCAGCGGAGGCGAGTGGACCTTCTTCGCGGCGAAGGGTGCCTTCTGGAACCCGCTCGGGACTCTCAACCATTACGCGTGGCAGGTGCTGGCGGAGTCCGGCGAGGAAAACGGCGCGGTGCACGCCGCGGCGGCCGAGGTGTGGCCGGCGTACCTGAAGGCCGCCGAGGACGTCCTGGGCACACCCACCTGGTCCGGGGACTGGGACGCCGCCGATTTCCCGGAACCGCCCCGTCCCGACTTCTGGGAGGGCCGGGAAGACCGGATGGAGACGCGCAGCCCGTACCGGTTCGCCTACTGGGCACCCGACGGGCGGGTCCCCGGACAGCCGTTCGTCGTCCTGCAGCAATCGCTGTCGTTCCAGGCCTGGACCACTGCCGAGCCCGGTGGTTCGGCCATCGCCCTGGACGTCTTCGCCCCCACCGAGCCCCTGGCGGGTGATCAGTGAGCGAGGCGGTGCGCCCCACCCTCGAAGAGATCGAGCTGGCGAAGCAGCTCCAGGCGGAGCACCTGGCGGGGCAGCCGGGAAGCGCGGCCGAAGCCCGTAGGGTCATCGACCGGATCTACGCGGACTGGCACGCCCGCAAGGGGCTGGAGGAAACGACCCCGACCCCCGGGACCCTGCTGAAGTACATCGAGGCGGTCGCCAAGGACGCCGGTGTCACCAACGAAGACCGGGGGGACGTACGCGCGCTCTGGTCCTGGAGGTCCCAGCCCGAGGGCGCGGACCGGGAGATACCCCACCGGTACCTGGCCCAGGCCTGCGGCCGAACGCGCGGGTACCAGGTACTGGAGGACTCCCCGGCCGGACAGCAGCTGGACGGCTACTGGCTCGCGGACGACCAGGTGCGCAACACGCTCGTGCGGTCCTACGGCATGAAGCTCGACGACGTGAAGGGGACCACCGGCCAGGTCTGGCACGGCGTCTCGGCGCGCTACATCAAGGAGGCCGAGGGGAACGTCGTCGTCTTCGCGGCAGAGATCGGAGAAGAGTCCGTCCTGGGCGAGACGGAGCTGCCCCTGGTCATCGCCAACGAGCACGTCGGCAAGGACGGACTGCAGTTCCCGATCGAGTTCCCCCACGCGGCGCACCTGCCGGCGGACATGTACGAGCTGCTGGCGGACCCCGCCGTACGGACCGTGCTGCGCAGGGAGCACTACGACGCGGAGAAGACGACCCCTCAGGAGTTCGCCGCCAAGCTCGCCGGCTTCGACCTTCCAGAACGCCTGCAGCAGGCGCAGAAGGCCGCGATCGCGCAACTGGACACGGCCCCGTCCTACCGCGCGTTGACCGGTGCGGCGGCGGACATCGCCGGACCCGGGCCCACCGAGCCCGAGGTCCGGCAGACCGGGAGCCACCCCAAGTTCCAGGATCCCGAGCTCGCGGAGCCCGGGCCTGACCAGCCGGCGTCCGCACGGCCCGAGCCCAAGGTGCCCGTGCACGGTGCCTCGTTCCTCCACGGGGCGAGCCTTCCCCGCACCCTCACCGTGCCGCCCCGCCCGGTCCCGGCCGTGGCGGGTCCGCACGGCGTGACGAACCCGGCGGTCGAGGCCGCTCCCAAGACTCCGGAGATCGACCTGTGACCGGCCCCGAAGCGGTACCGGCCCCCGGTGCAGAGGTCGAGCTCTTCTTCTCGGACGTCTTCGCCTTCGTCAGCGAGTTCCTCGCCCCGATCGTGCGTCGGCGGCTCAACGGTTCCTCCGCCACCTGGTGCCCCCGCTGGTGGGAGCACCCCGAGGCCGGCGCGCGCCTCTCCGCGCTCTGGCTCGCCTGGGAACAGCTGCGCCTGGAGCCCACCCTCGGCCTGTCGACGTGGTGGCTGCACCACGCCGATCCGCACCTGCGGGTGCTGATGGACACGGACCTCGGCCCGTTCGCGGCCTGTTCGCCCAAGGTGGGCGGACACACCGCGTACCCCTTCGACCCCCTCCCGCTGGAGGAGTACGACCCCGAGGCACAACCCTTGTGAGAGAACGGTGAGGGCGCGCGTGGCGATCCTCACGGTTTCCCGCCTCCGTCAACCACCCACCGATCGGGCCGTTTTCCTCATCCCTCCCCCGCGCTTTCCCCGTCTTTCCCCCGCGAGGAAATCGCACGTCCGTCCGGCCGTCCCGCCACCTACGGTGTCCCGGCGACCTGACTGAGGGAGGCCCGGGACGGTGGATTCACCTGCCGAGAACAAGCGAAGTGCCGTACTGGCCCTGGCACTGCTCGGTGCCCTACTGGTCGGCAGCCTGGTCGTCCTCACCGTCTTCGACGGCGATGACGACTCCGGGGCGGATGCCAAGCCCAAGGCGACCGCGACGGCAGCCACACGAGGCACGGGCGCAGGTACGGGCGCAGGTTCCGCCGCCGGGGGCGCCGCTCCGCAGGCCGGGTCGGCCGCCGGGGTGCCCCCCGTCGTCCAGCCCGCCGACCTGGACGAGGCCCACCGTGCGATGGCCGCCTACATGGCGGGCCTGAACACCTTCAAGTACACCGACAGCGACGCCTCCTGGACGCCCCGCCTGCTGGCCCTCACCGACGGCGGCGAGACGATGAAGCAGCACACCAAGCTGCCGACCGACAAGGCCTGGGCCGCCTGCCTGCAGAGCAAGTGCTCTTCCGCCGGGCAGTCCTTCGTACGCCGCGACGCGTTGATCGCCGACGAGCTCACGCGCGGTGGCGGTCAGACGATCTCGAGCGTGGTGGAAGTGACCGCGACCCGCTCGAACGACGGCCGCAAGACCGAGACGGAGACCAACACCTGGCTGGTGAGCGCGCGCAAGAGCGGCGGCAAGTGGCAGGTGAACGGCTTCGACATATACGGCCTGGGCAACGTGGGTGCGCCCGAGCCCAAGGGAGGGTGAGGCACCCGTGGTGGCTCCTGCCGTACTGGCGGCCGCGACGAAGGCCGCCAAGGTGGCGAAGGCCGCCAAGGGCGCGGCCCAAGTCGCCTCAGGACAAGGCGGCAAGGGCGGCGGCGGAAAGAAGAAGAACCTCAAGTGGGTGCTGATCACCGTCGGCGTCGGTGCGATGCCGGCCCTCGGCACCCTCCTCGTCGTCATGGTCCTGGTCATGGCCCTCATGGGCGCCATGGGCGGCGGCGCCGCCCAGGCCGCCTGCGGCAACTACGGGGAGAACGCGGGAGCGGGCAACACGGGCGACAAGGCCGCGACGAACCCGATCATGCCCGCGGGCAAGATGTACATGCCGAGCGACACCGCCCGCGACGAGATACCCCCGAAGATGATCCTCGCCTCGATGCGGGCGGCCGCGCGCTACGACGGCCTCGACTGGACGATCATCGCCGGGCAGATGTACCAGGAGACGAGGTACGGCCAGGACAAGTCCGCGGCCCCCGGCGGCGACAACGGCTTCGGCTACAAGGGCCTGCTGCAGTTCGGTGACTGGGCCTGGGGCAAATTCGGCGAGGACGGCAACGGCGACGGCCAGAAGGACCGCTACAGCATCGACGACTTGGCCTTCGCCGCGGCCAACTACATGCACGCCCTGAAGGCGGAGACCAACGCCTGGAAGGCGCTGCTCGACTACTCCGGCTCGCTCGAGACCAACACCGTCTACCCCCGCGTGGTCCTCACCCAGGCCGCCCGCTACCGCGGCACCCTCACCGGCGACAGGGACCTCATCAACCGCTGGTACGCGCACTTGAAGACCACCGTCGAGAAGAATCCTTCCTTCCCGGTCCTGGGCCAGAGCGCGGACATCCCCGAGCCCGTCGGCAACAACGCCCAGCCGAGCGAGGCGCTGAGCATCCGCTCCAAGGGCCCCCACAGCTGGTCCACCCCGCCCCTCGACGGAGGCGGACAGGGCGGCACGACGGCCATGGCACCGATGGGCTTCTCCCGTCCGCTCGCGGCCCCGTTCCGCCCGGACGACCCGCCCGCGACGACCGGCGGCAAGGACTGGCAGTGGCCGATGAAGGAGGGCTCGTACAAGCTCGGCACCAAGTTCCACCAGGAGGGCCCGCACTGGAGCCTCGGCTACCACACCGGGGTCGACCTGGAAGCGCCCACCGGCACCCCGATCCACGCCCCGGCCGACGGCAAGGTCGTGAAGATCGGCAGCGGCGGCGCGTACGGCAATGAGACGCGTCTGGAGCACGCCAACGGCGTCATCACCCTGTACGCCCACCAGAGCAGCATCTCCGTGAAGACGGGCGACACCGTCAAGCGCGGCGACCAGATCGGCAAGGTCGGCGAAACGGGCAACGTGACCGGCGCACACCTCCACTGGGAGGTTCTGATGCCGGGCGTCGACGACCCGTTCCGCAGTGGCCAGGACAACGGCCCGGGCGAGATCGACCCGGTGGCATGGCTGGCCGGCAAGATCACGGCCAGCCCCGACTACGGCGGGGTTCCCGGAGGCAGCGGCAGCGGCAAGGACGCCGACTACCGCAGCTGCGCCGAGAGCGGCAAGGGCACGGCCGTCCCGCCGGACGGTGCCGGGTCGACCGGACCCCTGCCCGACGTCGACGACACGGTCGTCCGCGCGGCGCTCGGCTGGGCCCAGCGCGGCATCGGCAAGCCCTACAAGTGGGGCGCGCCCCGCCTCCAGGGCGACCACCCGACGTCCTTCGACTGCTCCAGCTTCACGCAGTGGATGTACTACCAAGCCAGCGGCGGCAAGATCAATCTCGGTTACACCACCTATGACCAGCAACCCAACCTCGCGAAGTACAAGGTCGACCTGAGCCAGTCCAAGCCGGGCGACGTGATCTTCTTCCAGCCCAGCGGCGAGAACCGCTCCGAGCACGTCGGGATCGTCTGGGATCCTGCCAAGCACACGATCCTGCACGCCCCGAGGCCGGGCAAGAACGTCGAGTTCAGCAGCTGGGAGTGGCAGGGCGAGATCACGGGCGTCTACCGGGTGCCCACGGCCGGGAGCTTCCCCTAGACCAGCGGCGCGCACAGCGCCCCGGACCACCGACAGAACGAGATGCCGACGTCCACCCCGGGCCCGGCGGAAGGAACGCCCTGACCATGGCCCCCGAACCACAGAAGAAGCCGCGCGCCGAAGACGACTGGACGATCGAGATAGTCCTCCTCGTCGTCAGCGTCCTGGCTCTCCTGTCCGCCGCCTGGCTCGCGGCCCGCCTCGGCGCGGCGTTCACCGAACAGCCGGAGCCCCCGGGCAACCCCTTCTCGTTCGCCATCGCCCTGGCCAAGGGCGACTACTCCTGGCCCGGCGGCGCGGCCAACGCCGTCGCCGCCGCCGAAGCGCTCCTGCTCGCGGGCCTGGTCACCGCCGGGTACCGGATATCCCGGCGGCTGCGCAGCAAGACCGATGTGGACCGGGCCGCCAAGCGCATGATCGACGGCGCGGAGCTCGGCAAGCTCACCATGAAGGGGGCTGCCGCGACGGCGCAGCGCCTCGGCGTACAGGCCCAAGTGCCCGGCGTCTTCATCGGCCGGTCGGTGAAGGGCCGGCAGCCGCTGTTCGGCTCCTTCGAGGACATGCACGTCGACATCTGGGGCCCGCGTACCGGCAAGACGACCCGGCGCGCCATCCCGGCGATCCTGTCCGCCCCGGGGGCGGTTCTCGTCACGTCCAACAAGCGCGACATCGTCGACGGCACGCGCGGGCCTCGCCAGGCCCACGGGCAGGTGTGGGTCTTCGACCCTCAGCAGGTGGCCCAGGAGCCGCCGGCCTGGTGGTGGAACCCCCTCTCGTACGTCACGGACGTGGCCAAGGCCCGCAAGCTGGCCGACCACTTCGCCTCTGGCTCGCGCGACGCCGACGCCTCCACCGACGCGTTCTTCGATCCGGCCGGCCAGGACCTCCTCGCCAACCTGCTGCTCGCGGCGGCGACCGCCAAGACCTCCATCACCCAGATCTACACCTGGCTGTCCAACCCGAAGGACGACACCCCCGAGCGCATCCTGCGCGGCGCCGGGCACGCCATGGCCGCCGACTCCCTGAACGGCGTGATCACGGCTCCCGACAAGCAGCGCAGCGGCATCTACGGCGTCGCCCAGCAGATGGCGTCATGCCTGGTCAACCCCGAGGTCAACAAGTGGGTGACCCCGCTCGGCCCGACCGACGACCGCCCCGAGTTCGATCCCCGCGAGTTCGTCCGCACCCGCTCGACGCTCTACTCCCTCTCCCGCGAGGGCAGTGACTCCGCGGGCCCGCTGGTGACGGCCCTGACCGTGGCCGTCGTCGAAGCGGCCGAGGAGTACGCCACCACCCAGCGCGGCGGCCGGCTGTCGCTCCCCATGGTCGGCGTCCTGGACGAGGCGGCGAACGTCTGCCGCTGGCGCGCGCTGCCCGACCTCTACTCGCACTACGGTTCGCGCGGCATCGTCCTGATGACCATCCTCCAGTCCTGGGCCCAAGGCGTCGAGGTGTGGGGGGACCGCGGCATGGAGAAGCTCTGGTCCGCCGCGAACATCCGGGTCTACGGCGGCGGTGTCTCCGACACCCGCTTCCTCGGCGACCTCTCGGAGCTCGCGGGCGAGTACGAGCTCCGCGAATACTCCGCGACGCGGGAGTCCGAGTTCGGCGGCTGGTCCGGCAACCGCACGGTGAACGAGTCGGTCCGCCGCGAGCGCGTCCTACAGGTCTCCGACCTGGGCTCGATGCCCCCCGGCCGGGCCCTCGTCCTGGCCTCGGGCACCAAGCCGGTCCTGGTGGAGACGATCCCCTGGTGGGAGGGCCCATACGCCCGCGAGGTCAAGGCCTCCCTGTCCATGTACGACCCCGGCGCCGCCTGAGCACCGCCCGAGCGGGTTCGATTCCCGTCATCCGCTTTTGAACGAAGGACGAAGGCCCAGGTCACAGACCTGGGCCTTCGTCGTTGTCCCGGAGCCCCGCGAGCAGTACCTACTCCTCAAGGAATTTCGGTACGCCGATGGGACGCGCTCCACCAGTTCGGGGATGTGGTCGAGGCCGTGCGGCGGGGTGGTGTCGTCGTCGCGCAGGGCCTCCGGGGTGGCGCGCGGCTCCCGTGACGCCTCCCGGCCGGCTTCCCGGACGGCCAGCAGGGCTTCCGGGACCGGTTCGCCGCGCTTGCGGGCCACGTGGACGGCGGCTTCGGACCGCACCTTGATCACCGAGATCTGATGGGTGAGCGGATCGTGCAGCTACCGCGCGATGTGCAGCCGTTCCTCGTCGGCACGGCGCCGCGCCGTCTCCTCGCGGGTGCGCTCTGCTTCGTCCGCCCGCTGCTCGGCCTGCCGGAGGGCTTCGCCGGCGGCGGCGGCGATGAGCCGGGCGATCAGGGCCGACGGATGGTGCAGTAGTTACTTCGGGGCCCTGGTGCCGTATGAACCCGGGGCGCCGTCCCCGTTCCCCATGCGTCCCCTGCCGCTATGAACCTGCCGGAACCCCCCTGGCGGCAGCGCCGCCCTCGTCTCCGACCGTGGTGAAGATCCGGTCCAGGTGGTGGTGGAGCACCGCGATCGCCGACTCCGGGCTCCGCTGGCCCACGAGGATGCTGGTGCCCATGGTCGCCGCCATCGCGAGCAGGCTGATCGCCTCCGTGCGCGCGTCGGCGTCCGGGTCGGCCAGGCCGGCCGCCTGCGCCTGCGCGAGGAGGCCGGTCAGGGCGTTCTCCGCGGCGTCGGGGTTGTCGATGAAGGGCTGGGCGGCCAGCGCCCCGTCGGTCACGGACAGGATCGCGTAGGAGCTGTACAGCAGGTGGAAGGTGCGGCTCTCCTCGTCGGTCGGCAGCGAGGCCAGCAGCAGCGCCTCCACCGTGGCGCGCGGGCCCGGGTCCGGGCCGGCGGCGGCCAGGCGGGCGCCGACCCTCGCGGTGAAGCGGTCGGTCAGGTGCCGGAGGCCGTAGAACAGCAGCTTCTCCTTGGTCTCGAAGTAGTACTGCACGAGCCGGAGCGACACCCCGGCTTCCGCGGCCACCTCGCGCATGCCCACGGCATGCAGTCCGCGCCGCCCCGCGACCTGGATGAGCGCCTCGGCGATCTGGGCGCGCCGTTCCTCGTGATCCACGCGCTTCGGCATGTTCCCGTGTCTCCGCCTGTCGATGGTGGGTTCCGCTCCGCTGCCCGGACCCCTTCATGGTACCGATGTACCACATTGGTGATACGGTCGTACCACGAAGAACGGATCTTCACAGGAGGTGCCGCCGTGCCCGAGAACACCGCCCGCGTACGCCGCGATGTCGGCCGCTACGTCAACGACACCCTGCGCGACCGCTACTTCGCCGCCGAGGAGGCGCTCCGCGCGATGGGGGCGCCCGCACGCTCCGAGACGGACGTGGAGACGGGCTTCGGCACCACCCACGTCTACCGGTACGGGCCCACCGACCCCGCCGCCGAGGCCCGGACCCCGATCGTCCTGATCCACGGCGCGGGCTACAGCTCGGCGATGTGGTACCCCAACACCCCCGGGCTCAGCCTCGACCGCCCCGTCTACGCCCTCGACACCCCCGGCGACGCCAACCGCAGCGTCCACCGCGAGCCCATGTGGCAGCCCGAGCGCGCCGCGCAGTGGATGGACGAGGCCCTCGACGCGCTCGGCCTCGACCGGGTCCACCTCGTCGGCTCCTCCTACGGCGGCTGGCTCGTCCTCAACCAGGCCCACCTGCGGCCCGGACGGCTCGCCTCCGTCACCGCCCTCGACCCCGGCGGGCTGGAGAAGGTCGGCCTGCGCTTCTTCGCCTGGGTCTTCGTGAGCCTGTTCGCCACCTTCGCCCCCAAGGCACTGCGGCCCCGGCTCGCCAAGTGGCTGGACCAGCCGGTGCTCGCCGTCCCCGAGATGCGCGAGTGGATCCAGCTCGGTGCCCGCGCCTACCGGATCCGCCGCCCCGCACCCCTGCCGCTGGCCGAGGACGAGCTGCGGACCATCCGGACCCCGCTCTACCTGATCATGGGCAAGCACAGTCTGCTCGTGCACCCGAAGCGGCAGCTGGAGCGCGTCCCCCGGCTGATCCCCGGCGCCCGCGCCGAGATCATCACCGCGACCGGGCACGGCCCGCAGATCGACCACCCCGACGTGGTCAACGCCCGGATGCTGTCCTTCATGGAGGACGCCGACTCCCTCACCGCGCCGCGCGGCTGAACGCCCTGCGGTACGAGCGCGGCGGCACCCCGCGCCGCCGTACGAACTGCTCGCGCAGCACCGCCGCGCTGCCGAAGCCGACCAGCCGGGCGATCTCCTCGACCGGCAGGCCGGTGGTCTCCAGCAGCTCCTCGGCGCTGCTGAGCCGCAGCCCCAGCAGCCAGGCGTGCGGGGTGGTGCCGGTCGAGGCCGCGAACCGCCGGGCGAAGGAACGCCGGCTCATCAGGGCCCGCCGGGCCAGCTCCGCCACCGGCAGCGGCTCGTGCAGGTGCTCCCGGGCCCACGCCAGCACCTCGGCCAGCTTCTCGTCCCGGCAGTCCTCCGGCACCGGCGTCGCCAGGTACTGGGCCTGCCCGCCGTCGCGGTGGGCCGGCAGCACCAGGTCCCGGGCGATGGCGTTGGCCGTGGCGGCCCCGTACTCCCGCCGCAGCAGGTGCAGGCACAGGTCGAAGCCGGCGGCGGCACCCGCGCCCGTGACGACCGCCCCCTCGTCCACGTACAGGGAGTCCGGCTCGACGCTCACCCGTGGATGGCGCTCGGCCAGCAGACCGGCGAACCGCCAGTGGGTGGTGGCGCGGCGCCCGTCGAGCAGCCCGGCCGCCGCGAGTGCGAACGCCCCGACGCAGTGCGCCGCCACCAGCGCGCCCCGCCCGTGCGCGGCGGCCAGCGCCGCCAGCACGGCGGCGGGCGGCGGCGTACGGAAGTCCGCCCAGGGCAGGGCGATCACCAGGTCGGCGGAGGCCAGCCGGTCCAGGCCGTGCTCCACCAGCAGCGGCAGCCCGACATCAGTGCGCACCGTCCCGGGCCGGTCCGTGCACAGGGCGAAGTCGAAGCGGGGCAGGCCCTGACCGCGCTCGTCGAACACCTCGGAGACGATCCCCGCCCCCAGCATCCCGACACCGGGAGGGGCGTACGCGGCGACGGACACGAAGGGCGGCATGCGCGCAGTCTGGCACGCGACCGGCCGAGGACGTGGCACGATTCCCGCGATCAGTGGCAGTACGGCCACTCGTGAAGGGGCCCGCCGGCGCGAAGACTTGGGGGCATGACGAACGCACCGCTCGGCCTCGGCGCCCGCTTCCGCATCCTGACCACCGGCTACACCCTCTCCACCGGGCCCGGGGTGGCCGCCACCGTCTCCTACGTCGGCGACGGCGACCGCCACGTGATCGTCGACCCGGGCATGGTGGCCGGCCGCGACCGGATCCTCGGCCCGCTCGCGGAGATGGGACTCGGCCCCGACGACATCACCGACGTGGTGCTCAGCCACCACCACCCCGACAACACCATGAACGTCGGCCTCTTCGGCCACGCCCGCGTCCACGACCACAAGGCGATCTACGAGAACGACCAGTGGACCGACCGCGACGCCGAGGGCTACGAACTGACCCCCGCGCTCCGGCTGATCCGCACCCCGGGCCACAGCCGCGAGGACATCACGCTGCTGGCCGGTACGGACGAGGGCGTCGTCGCCTTCGTGGGCGACCTGTGGTGGCGCCCCAACGGCCCGGTCGACGACCCGGTCGCCCCGGACCAGGACGTCCTGCGGGCCTCCCGGGAGCGTGTGCTCGCCGCCGCGGACGTGATCGTCCCCGGCCACGGCCCCGCCTTCCCGGCGGACGACACCGCGCCCCTGTAGGCCGTGCCCCGCTTCAGGCGGTGGTGACCGCCGCGCGGACGACGGCCCGGCGCGCGGTCACGTAGGCGTACGGCGATGCGCCGTAGGCGAGCCGGAACTCGCGGCTGAGCTGCCCGGCCGGCATTCCCGCGGTCCGTGCGAGGGCGAGGACGTCCAGCGGGCGCGCGTGCTCCCGGTCGATCCGGTCGCGTACGCGGCGCAGCCGTACGAGGTCCCTCAGACGTGCCGCCTCGGTGAGCGCCCGCGCCCACCCGGGGCGGCACATCAGCGCAGTTCCTGGATCCGGACCAGGTTGCCCGCGGGGTCGCGGAAGGCGCAGTCACGCACGCCGTACGGCTGGTCGGTCGGCTCCTGGACGACCTCGGCGTCGGTGGCCTGGACCTTCTCGAAGGTGCCGTCGAGGTCCGGGGTGGCCAGCAGGATCCAGCCGTAGGTGCCCTTCGCCATCATCTCCAGGATGGTGCGGCGCTCGTCCTCGGTGATGCCCGGGTCGACGGCCGGCGGGGCCAGGAGGATCGACGTACCGGGCTGGCCGACGGGGCCGACGGTGATCCAGCGCATCTTGCCCTGACCCACGTCGCTGCGGACCTCGAAGCCGAGGACGTCGCGGTAGAAGGCCACCGAGGCGTCCGGGTCGTCGTGCGGGAGGGCCGTGGTGTGAATGGTGATGTCCATGCCCGCAACGTTAGTTGCGGGCTCCGGAGGGCGCTTCTCGAATCCTGACCGGTTCAGTTCCCCGTGCTTCGGTTCCCCCTCCGCGCGGCCCTGGCGTCCGCCTTCCGGCGCCCCCACGAGCACCCCAGCCGCAGCAGCCGCACCGCGGTGGCCACCCAGACGCCCGCGAAGAGCCAGAGCAGCACCGGCGCGCCCGTCACCACGGCCCGTACGAAGAGGCACGCGCAGCCGAGGACGAGGAGGGCGGTCCACGCGCCCGCACGGCTCCAGGTGCCGCTCCACGGTCCGAAACCGCGGCGCAGCGTACGGAGCCTGCGGTCGAGGCGTCCGTCGGACCGCAGGTCGCCCTCGATGCCGTCGAGGACCATGCGCTCGTGTTCCGAGAGCTCGGGCCCGTCCATGGCAGACCTCCCGGGGTGTCCGGTGCCCGCACCTCTCCGCGGCGCGGGTGCCCGCTGCGCCTACCCTCCCGGCCGCCGTCCACACCCTCAAGGGGGGTCCAGCTGGTCGGTCAGCCGCTTGAGGGCCTTGGCGCCCAACGGGTCCAGCAGGGGCTGGAGGGCGCGGTCCACCAGGCGGAGGCCAGGGATCCGCAGGGCGCCGAAGAAGGCGAAGCGGGTGTCGTCCCCCTCGGGCGCGGCGGCCATCCCGCCCAGGACGAACCGGCTCTGCATCAGGCACCAGCCGGGCCGCAGCACGACGTCGAAGCGCGCCCGCATGCCCAGCGGGCTGCGCGCCCTGGCCTCCAGGCGGTCGCCGCGGGCCGAGGTCACGGTGAAGGCCCTGATGTCGGTGATCAGCCGGGGCAGCTGCTCCTCCAGGTCGGAGGCCAGCCCCCAGACCCGGTCGAAGGGCGCCGGGACCAGGTGCTCCGCGTAGCCGGCGGCCGGGGTGGTGCGGGCGACGACCCGCAGCCTGCGGACCGGGTCGAGTTCGGCGACGGGCCAGTCCTCGTTCAACGTCCCCACGCCTTCCTGAAGTTGCGGCGGGCCCGGAAGAGCCGGGTCCGGACGGTGGGCTCGGGTACGCCGAGGAGTGCGCTGACGGAGTGCTCGTCCATGCCCTCCAGGTCGCGCAGGACGAGGACGGCGCGGTGCGCCGGGGTGAGCCGCTCCAGCACGTCCCTGATGTCGGCGGCGAGTTGGGGATCCCCGGCGGCGGGGACGTCGTCGAGCGGGTCGGGTACGGCGCGGGCCGCCGCACGCGCCACGCGGACCGCCTCCCGCACGGCGATCACCCGCACCCATCCGAACAGGGCTGCTGGTTCGCGCAGTTGGCCCAGCTTGCGGAAGATCACGATCAGTGCCTCCTGCGCGGCGTCGGGGCCGTCCTGGAGGGCGATGGGCCCGCACAGCCGGCCGACGTAGGGCGCCAGCAGGTCGAGCAGGTCCTGGACGGCCATCCGGTCGCCGCGCTGCGCGGCGCGCACGAGCCCCGCCACGTCCGGGCCCGTGTCCACGTCCACGTCCAGGTCCGCGCGCGTGTCCGCGGTGCCGGTTCTGCTCACGGGATCCCCATTGCTTCCTCCTCCACGAGGTGTCGGCCGGGAAGAGCGCGCAGGATCCCGGAACATTCCCCGTGACCCGCGTCACAGCGCGGGCCGCCGTCGGGGAGCGCCGCGGCCACTGCCGGGGTGACGACTCGGGAGTCCCGTCGTTGGCCTTCCAAAAAGATCATTTCGGAGGCCGGCAGTGAACGATACGAGGACGAGCGGGCGGCATCTGGTCCTGGACGACGCCGAGGACGTACGGGCCGCGGCGGGAGCGCTCGCGGAAGGCTGCGCGGTGGCCCACGGGTTCGGGAACTCCTACGCCGTCACGGCGCGCGCCGACCGGGCCACCGTCGAGCGGGTCAACCGGATCAAGGGCCGCCCGGACGGGCAGGTCGGCAGTGTCACCACGGTCCCCGAGCGGGTCCCGATGCTCTTCGACTGGAACCTGCTTCCCCCGGCCCTGCCGCGCCGGCAGCTCCGCCAGCTCGTCGAGGAGCTGTTCCTGCTCGGCCCGTTCGGCTTCCGGGGCCCGGCCGCCGCGCACGTCCCGCGGCACCTGACGGCCGTCCATGACGGGGTGGTCACCGTGCGGCTCATCGGCCCGGGCTACCACTGCCCGTCCAACGGCTTCCTCGCCGAGGCGCTGGACCGCACCGGCGACGCCCTGCTGTCCGTCACCTCGGTCAACCGCTCCCGGTACCCGACCGGCGCGGAGCGCGAACCGGCCCACTGGCGCGCCGAGGGCGTGATCGCCGACTTCGGCCACGAGGAGGACGTCAGGATCCTCGTCCACGACGACGAGCCCGCGGCCCGCCGCCGGCACCCGCACCACGCCCCGACGTCGGCCACGGTGCTGTCCTTCCACCACGCCCCCGGCCGCGGCCGCTCGGGGCTCCCCGTCCTCACCCTGGAACGGCACGGCTCCCTCTCGGCGGACCACACCCGGGCGATCGCGGCCAACCACGGCTTCGCCCTCGTACCGTCGCCCCGGGCGGCCCGCCGCCTGACCGCCCGGACGTACGCGGACCGACCCGTACGTACGCGGACCGACGGGCGGGCTCAGCCGGACAGCGCCGGGTAGTCGGTGTAGCCCTCCTCCCCGCCCACGTACATCAGCCCCTTGTCCCGCAGGGGGTTGAGGGCGGCGCCGGCGCGCAGCCGCTCCACCAGGTCGGGGTTGGCGAGGAAGGCGCGGCCGAGGGAGACCAGGTCGGCTCCGGCGGCCAGCAGCCGCTCGGCCTCGTGCCTGCCGCCGTCGGCGGGCAGCGGGCCCGGCCACGGCAGCGCCGGGTTGGCGATCAGCGTGCCCGCCCACTGCTTGCGGATGCGCTGGAAGAGCGGCTGGTCCGGGTCGGCGAAGACGACGTGGAGATAGGCGAGTCCGGTGCCGGAGAGGGCGTCGACGAGCGCCGGGTACACCTCCTCCGCGTCGTCCTCGTGCATGCCGTTGGCCGTGACGCCGGGGGCGACGCGCAGGCCCACCCGGTCCGGTCCGACGGCGTCGGCGACGGCCTCGACCACCTCGCGCACGAAGCGGGTGCGGCCCTCCACCGGGCCGCCGTAGCCGTCGGTGCGGTGGTTGGTCCCCGAGGCCAGGAACTGGTGGAGCAGGTAGCCGTTGCCGCCGTGCACCTCCACCCCGGCGAACCCGGCGTCCATCGCCCGCCGCGCGGCGTCGGCGAAGTCGGCCGCGGTGGAGCGGATGTCGGCGGTGGTCATCTCGCGGGGCACCACCGCGGGCCGGTGCCCGCCCGGCGTGAAGATCGTGTCGGGCAGCGGCACCGGCGACGGCGCGACCGGCGACAGGCCGCCGCTGTTGTCGGGGTGTCCGATCCGGCCACCGTGCTGGAGCTGGAGGAACATCCGCCCGCCGGCGGCGCCCACCGCCTCCGTCACGCGCCGCCATCCGGTCACGTGCGCGTCGTTGTGGATCGCGGAGATGTTCGGGTACGTCTGGCCCACCGCGTTCGGCGTCGAGGCCTCGGCGATGATCAGCCCCGCCGAGGCGCGCTGCGCGTAGTAGGTGGCCATCAACGGTGTCGGAACACCGTCGGCGGAGGCGCGGTTGCGGGTCATCGGCGCCATCACCAGGCGGTTGGGCAGCTGCAGGGCACCGAGTCGGGCGGTGTCGAAGACGCTGGTCATGGGCCCAACTCTCGAACGGGCCCACGGGCCGAACAAGACCGATCTGATCTACGATCGGTGACCGGAACTCACCGATGGAGGCCGGCGGTGGAACGACACGAGATCGAGGCATTCCTCACGCTGGCCGAGGAGTTGCACTTCAGGCGGACCTCCGAGCGGCTCGGTCTGGCCCAGGGTCGGGTCAGCCAGACCATCAAGAAGCTGGAGCGCCGCATCGGCGTCGCGCTGTTCGAACGGACCAGCCGGCGCGTCGCCCTGACGCCGGTGGGACGGCAGCTGCGCGACGACCTGGTCCCCGTCCGGGAGCAGCTGCGGCGGGCCGTCGAACGCGCCACGGCCGCGGGCCGGGGCGTCACGGGCGTGCTGCGCGTCGGGTACTCCAGCCCCATGGTCGCCGAGATGCTCCTGAAGGCCGGCGACACCTTCCGCTCCCGCTATCCCGACTGCGAGGTCGAGGTCCACGAGGTGCAGCTCTCCGACCCGTTCGGTCCGCTGCGCAGCGGCCGGGTCCACCTCCAGGTCAGCGAACTCCCTGTGCTGGAGCCCGACTTCACCCTCGGCCCGCTCCTGCGCCGCGAGCCCCGCGTGCTGATGGTCCCCGCCGGCCATCCCTTCGCGCGGCGCGCGTCCGTGTCCCTGGAGGACCTCGCGCAGGCGCAGCTCCTCGCCGTCTCCGGGGAGTCCGTACCGCAGCACTGGCTGGACCACCACTACCCCCGGCACACCCCGCTGGGCCGGCCCGTCCCGCACGCGCCCCCCGTCACGTACTGGACGGAGCTGCTGAGCCTCATCGGCCGGGGCAAGGGGGTCTCGCCCGCCAGCCAGGCCGCGGAACGCTACTACGCGCGGCCCGACGTGGTCTGGGTCCCCTTCGACGATGCCCCGCCCGTCGACTACGGGCTCTTCTGGCCGACGGCCGGCGAGAGCACCCGCGTACGCGCCTTCATCGGCACCCTCTGCGAGCCGACGGGCCCCGACCTGCCCTGATGCCGGGCGCTCGCGCCTCGGGGTGCGACCCCCGGGGAAGGCGCGGATGCTGGTTGTGCCGGCCGCGCTCCGGGCGTGCCGGCTTCCGCGAGGAGGAACCCATGTCGATGCTCGACAAGCTCAAGGGCCTGCTGAAGGGCCATGAGGACACGGTGGGTCAGGGAGTCGAGAAGGCGGGCGACGCCTTCGACGCGAAGACCGGCAACAAGTACCAGAGCCAGGTCGACATGGCCCAGCAGAAGATCAACGAGCAGCTGGGAACCGACAAGCCCCGGGAGGACCCCCCGCAGGGCTGAATTCCCCCGACTCGCGCCCGGTCGGCCCGTGCGACGGGGCGACGGCGCGCTCCGAGCAGGTCATCCGGCTTCCTTCAGCCGGCGGCCGTCGCGCATGAGGTCGCGCCCGCGCAGCTCGTTCGCCTCCCGCCAGGCCTGGACGCGGTCCGGCCGGATGAGGAAGTACTGGTAGGCGTCGAGGTCGCGCGGGTCGAAGCCGGTCTTGGCCCCGAACGTGTCGCCGGTCCCCGCGGGGAGGTCGGCGTCATGGTTCCTCCGGCAAGTCAACGCGCTTCAGAGCCGGTTCAGCGTACGGCCCCACTGCGGGGCCGGCGCTTCTTCCGGGGAACACGTGCCTGGCCTCGCCGGCGGCCCGGCCGAGGCGACTCGTACGACCTGCCTTCCGCCCGTTCAGCAGGCTTCCGTGGCGGGCGCGGGAGCCGGGGCGACGGGCTTGACGGCCCGGACGACGGCGGAGTGCATGCCGTCGGCGACGGCATGCGTCGGGATGATCTCCACATCGGTGAACCCGGCGGCCTCCAGCCCTTGGCGGTACTCGCCGAAGGAGAGGGCGCCGGCGATGCAGCCGACGTAGTCGCCCCGCTCGGCGCGCTGTGCCGGGGTCAGGGCGTCGTCGGCGACGACGTCGGAGACGCCGATCCGGCCGCCGGGCTTGAGGACGCGGAAGGCCTCGGCGAAGACGGCGGGCTTGTCGGTGGACAGGTTGATCACGCAGTTGGAGATCACCACGTCGATCGTGGCGGCCGGGAGCGGGACGGCCTCGATGGTGCCCTTGAGGAACTCCACGTTCGTCGCGCCGGCCTTCGCGGCGTTGGCCAGGGCGAGGGCGAGCATCTCCTCGGTCATGTCCAGGCCGTACGCCTTGCCGGTGGGGCCGACCCGACGGGCGGAGAGGAGGACGTCGATGCCGCCGCCGGAGCCGAGGTCCAGGACCCGGTCGCCTTCGTTCAGGTCGGCGACGGCGGTGGGGTTGCCGCAGCCGAGGGAAGCGGCGACGGCCTCCGCCGGCAGCTCGGCCCGGTCGTCGGCGGCGTAGAGGGTGGGGCCGAAGTTCTCGTCGACCTCGACCGGCTCGGGCCCGCAACAGGCGGTGCCGCCTTCGGTGACCTTCAGCGCGGCGGCCGCGTAGCGGGCCCGGACGGTCTCGCGCAGGTCGGTGGACTGCTCGCTCATGACGATGACTCCCAATGGACGAAGCCCCTGCCCAGTACGGCGGGACCTGACTGCATTGACGTTCTTCGATGCAACCTTGCGCCTTGGATCGAAGAACGTCAACATAGAGGCATGTCGAAACAAGAGCTCGTGGTCCTCGGGCAGGACTCCGACGGCTGCTGCGGCCGGCTCGCCGCCGCACCGCTGGACGAGGACCAGGCCGCCGACCTGGCGAAGGTGTTCAAGGCCCTGGGCGACCCGGTCCGGCTGCGCCTGCTGTCGATGATCGCCTCGCGGGACGGGGGCGAGGTCTGCGTCTGCGAGCTGACCCCGGCCTTCGAGCTCTCGCAGCCGACGATCTCCCACCACCTCAAGCTGCTGCGCCAGGCCGGCCTGGTCGACTGCGAGCGCCGCGGGACCTGGGTCTACTACTGGGCCCTGCCCGCCTCCCTGGAACGGCTCGCCGCCGTACTGAAGGCCCCGCAGGCCGCCGGGGCGAAGGCATGAGCGGGGACCCGGTGCCGCTCGGGCGCCGTGTGGCGGCCGAGGCGGTCGGGACCGCGCTGCTGGTGGCGGTCGTCGTCGGCTCCGGCATCCAGGCCACCGGACTGTCGAAGGACGTCGGCATCCAGCTGCTGGCCAACTGCCTGGCGACCGTCTTCGGCCTCGGCGTGCTGATCGCGGTGCTCGGCCCGGTCTCAGGGGCCCACTTCAACCCCGTGGTCACCCTCGCCGCCCACCTCACCGGCCGCCGCTCCGGCGACGGGCCGTCCCTGCGGGACGCGGCCGCGTACGTACCCGCCCAGATCGGCGGCGCGATCGCCGGCTCGCTCCTGGCCAACGCCGTCTTCGGCCGGCCCGTGCTCTCCCTGTCCGCCCACGACCGCTCCGCTCCCCACCTGTGGCTGGGCGAGGTGGTCGCGACGGCCGGACTGCTGCTCGTGGCCTTCGGCCTGAACCGGGCCGGCCGGGCGAACCTGGCACCGGCGGTGGTGGCCGCGTTCATCGGCGCGGCCTACTGGTTCACCTCCTCCACCTCCTTCGCGAACCCCGCGGTCACCATCGGCCGGGCCTTCACCGACTCCTTCGCCGGCATCGCCCCCGCCTCCGTCCCCGCGTTCGTCGCCGCCCAGATCCTCGGCGCCGCCGCCGGCCTGGGCCTGCTCGCCCTCGTCTTCGGCCCCTCCGCCCGGCAGACCGCCGACGGGCCCGCGCCGATCACCGTCGTCCCCGCCGCCCGCTGAACCCCTGGAGCCCCTGCCGTGAACACTCCCCCGTCCCGCCCGTCGGTGCTGTTCGTCTGCGTCCACAACGCCGGCCGCTCCCAGATGGGCGCCGCCTTCCTCGCCCACCTCGGCCGGGGCCTCGTCGAGGTCCGCTCCGCCGGCTCCGCCCCGGCCGACACCGTCAACCCCGCCGTGGTCGAGGCCATGCGCGAGGTCGGCATCGACATCTCCGCCCAGACCCCCAAGGTGCTCACCGCCGAGGCCGTCCGGGCGTCCGACGTCGTGATCACCATGGGCTGCGGCGACGCCTGCCCGTACTTCCCCGGCAAGCGCTACCTCGACTGGACCCTCGACGACCCCGCCGGCCAGGGCGTCGCCGCCGTCCGGCCCATCCGCGACCGGATCGAGCAGCGCGTCCGAGACCTGCTGGGCGAGCTCGGGATCCCGGCAGCCGGGTGATCGTGCGGTGGCAGAGCCCAGCCCCGCAGCGGGACCATACAGCCGGTCGGCTGACTGACTCACCGGGATCCCGCACGGCACGCGCGGCCGACAAGCGCAGCCGGCTCTCCGCGGCGGCCGCGCAGGTCCTGCACGAGCAGGGCGTCGAACGGACCACCCTCGCGGACATCGCCCGGGCGGCCGGCGTCCCCGTCAGGAACGTCTACTACTACTTCAAGACCAAGGACGACCTGGTCCGGGCCGCCCTGTCGGAACAGAGCTCCCACCTCGACGGGCTCACCGAGCGGCTGGACGAGCTGCCCGATCCGCTGGAGCGCCTCAAGGGCCTGGTCGCCGCCTGGGTCTCCCAGCGCGAGACCGCCGCCAGGCGCGGCCGCCCCACCGGCACCACCCGCGAGGGCGCCCGCCTCACCGGCTGGCTGGACTCCCTGACCCCGTAGGCCGTGCCCGTCGGCGACACAAACTCCTGGGCTGCGGCCTCACCGACGAGGCTGCCGGCCGCCAACCGGGCCTGTCCGTGCGCACGGTGCGCCGGATGATGGCCGAGCTGATGAGGCGCCTCGGCGCGGGCAGCCGCTTCGAGGCGGGCCTGCGGGCCGCGCGGCGCGACTGGCTCTGACGGCGCCGTCCCGCGGCCGGGGCGCCCCGGGAGCCGTTTCAGCCGTGGTTCCAGCCGTCCGGACGATCAATTGCGCGCCAGCAGCGAGGGGTTGAGGCGCGCAAAGCCCTCCTGCCGCTCGTACGGGAAGTACGGGTACGGCGCCGGCCGGTGGCTGGCGGCGTCCAGCCGGGCCACCTGGCCGGGGGTCAGTTCCCAGCCGACGGCCCCGATGTTCTGGCGCAGCTGCTCCTCGTCGCGGGCGCCGACGAGGACGGTGGAGACGGTCGGGCGGCGCAGCAGCCAGTTGATGGCCACCTGCGGCACGGTCCGCCCCGTCTCCTCCGCGACCTCGTCGAGGGCGTCGACCACGTCGTAGAGGTGCTCCTCCTCCACCGGCGGGCCGTAGTCGGCGGTCTCGTGCAGCCGGCTGCCCGCGGGCAGCGGGCGGCCGCGGCGCAGCTTGCCGGTGAGGCGGCCCCAGCCCAGGGGACTCCAGACCATCGCGCCGACGCCCTGGTCGTGGGCGAGCGGCATCAGCTCCCACTCGTAGTCGCGGCCGACGAGGGAGTAGTACACCTGGTGGGCGGCGTAGCGGGGGAAGCCGTGCTTCTCGGCTGCCGACAGGGACTTCATCAGCTGCCAGCCCGCGAAGTTGGAGACGCCGGTGTAGCGGACCTTGCCGGACCGGACGAGCTGGTCGAGGGTGGACAGCACCTCCTCGACGGGGGTGGCGGCGTCGAAGCCGTGCAGCTGGAAGAGGTCGATGTGGTCGGTGCCGAGCCGGCGCAGGGCGTCCTCCACGGCCCCGATCAGGCGGGAGCGGGAGGTGCCGTACTCGCCGGGGCCGTCGCCGGTGGGCAGGCCCGCCTTGGTGGAGATGAGCACCTGGTCCCGGCGGCCCTTGACGGCCTGCCCGAGGACTTCCTCCGAGGCGCCCGCCGAGTAGACGTCGGCGGTGTCGAACAGGGTGATGCCGGCGTCCAGGCAGATGTCCACCAGCCGGCGCGCCTCCTGGGCGTCCGTGCTGCCCCAGGCGCCGAACACGGGGCCGCGGCCGCCGAACGTGCCGGCTCCGAACCCGAGGGCGGGGACCTTGAGGCCGGACGCGCCGAGCTGCCTGTATTCCATGACGGACTCCTCCCGTGGGCGGTAATGGCACCGCAGACCCTTTAAGGTGATCCCAACGTAACAGCCGAACATCATTAATGGAACCGGAGACCCGTTATGACTTCGCCGAGTGAAGCCCCTGACGGCGCGGGGGACCCGTGCGCCGAGCCGGGGACCGTGCGCCCCGGGGGCCGGACCGCACGGGTGCGGACCGCCGTCCTGGAGGCGGCCGGGGACATGCTGGCCGAGCAGGGCTTCCACGCGCTGGACCTCGCCGAGGTCGCCCGACGGGCCGAGGTCGGCAAGACCACCGTCTACCGGCGCTGGGGCACCGTGGCCGGCCTGGTCGCCGACCTGCTGACGGACATGGCCGAGCAGTCGCTGCCGCGCACCGAGACCGGCTCGCTGGAGGAGGACCTGCTGGCCAACGCCGAACTCGTCCGGCGCACCCTGTCCGACCCGCGCCAGGGCCCCCTGTTCAAGGCCGTCATCGCCGCCGCCACGGGCGACGCCCGGACGGCCGAGGCCCTGCACCGGTTCTACGAGGTCCGCGTCGCGGAATGGGCGCCCTGCGTCCGGGAGGCCGTCGGGCGGGGCGAGCTGCCCGAGGGCACCGACGCCGCCGAGGTGGTCCGCGCCGTCTCCGCCCCGCTGTACTACCGGCTGCTGACCACGGACGCCCCGCTGGACGGGGCCGCGGCCCGGCGGGCGGCCACGGCGGCGGTGGCGGCGGCCCGCGCGGGGGTCTTCGTACGGACTCCGTAGGCGGCGGCGGTTGTTAGCCTGCGGCGGTGGCACTCGACATCACCGTGGTCACGGCCGACTGGAAACACCTCGCCCGGATACCCACGGGCGACCGCCTGGACGCCCTGGCCGTCGCCGTGCACCCGCACTACTGCTGTGACGCCTGCGACGCGGCCGACCGTGCCGTGGAGGGCGGCTGGGCCTCGCCCAGAGGGGTCCCGTGGTGTGCCGAGTACCGCTTCCACACCACCACCGGCACCTACACCTGGCACTTCTGGCTCGCCGAAGGCTGGCAGGCCGTCAGGACGTCCACCGCGCCCGCACTTCGGGACGACCTCGACCTCTTCCTCGGCGGCCTCGTGTGGGACGGCCCGGACTACGCCGAGGACCCGGACGCCGACGACCCCCCGGCCCTGCCCGGCTTCCCGGACGATCCCGAGCCGTGGCGGCCCGACCTGCTGCTGGGCCGCGCCCCGGACGAGGTGCCGGCGCTCGCCCGCGCCTGGGAGCGGGCCGCGCCCCGGCTGGACGAACTGCGCGGGCCCTTCGCCGCCTGGGACTTCCGCTGGCCGGGCGGGTCCGACACCTTCGACGGTGCCACCGCGCTGATGCGCGAGTGGGGCGAGGTCGTCACGGGCGCCGCCGCACGGGGCTGGGGGCTGGTCGGCCTCCCGTACTGAGGCCGGGTGCGGGGGGCGCGGCGGGCGGGGTGCGGGGCTCAGCGGGCGGTGTCAGGCTGCCAGGCCTTAGGTGCGGGCGGGCCTCAGGTGCGGGCGGGCCTCGGTCGGGCCTCAGGTGCGGTCGACGAAGACGCTGGTGGACTTCACGCGGGCGGTGGCGCGCATGCCGACCTCCAGGCCCAGCTCCTCCACCGCCTCCCGGGTCAGCAGCGACACCACCCGGTGCGGACCCGCCTGGATCTCCACCTGCGCGCTGACCGAGCCAAGCCTGATGCCCGTCACGATGCCGGGGAAGGCGTTGCGGGCCGAGGTGTACGGGGCTTCCTCGTCCTCCCCCGCCTCCTGGGCCACCTCGACGCAGAACGCCGCCAGGTCCGGCCCGTCGACGATCCTGCGGTTCCCCTCCCGCCGGGTCGGGAAGCGCTCGGCGTCCGCCCAGCGGCGGGCGGTGTCACTGCTGACGCCGAGCAGCCGCGCTGCCTGGCCGATCGTGTAGGACTCCATGCACCGCAGCGTAGGCGGTGCCGGCCTCAGGCGGTGAGCAGGGCGTCCGCGATCGCCGTACGCGCGTACAGCACCGAACGGCCGGCCCGGTGCGCGGTGACCAGGCCCGCGTTGCGCAGGGCCGTCAGGTGCTGCGAGACCCCGGCCGCCGACAGCCCGCAGTACCGGGCGAGCTGCGTGGTCGACGCCGGGGTGTCCAGCTCCGCCAGCAACAGCGCCCGGGAGCGGCCCAGCACCGCGGCCACCGCGTCGGCGGAGGAGGTCGCCCGGGGCTCCCAGAGGGTGCCGATCCCCCGCGCCGGGTAGGCCAGCTGGGGCGGATCCGGGGCCACCGACCGGGTCAGTACGCGGGGCCAGGCGAAGGCCGAGGGCACCAGCAGCAGCCCGGCACCGGCCCGGTCGCGGGTCAGCGCGCAGTGCTGCTTGACCAGGCGCAGGGTGTCCGCGTCCCAGCGCACGGACTCGTGCAGCTCGTTCAGGACGGACGCCGAACCGTGCTCGGCGACCTGCCGGGCCCGGTGGAAGACGTCCGCCTCCAGCACCTGGCGGATCCGGGCCCAGTAGGGCGCCAGCGCCAGTTCCCAGTACAGCTCGATCTCCGCCGCGACCTTCTCCAGCGCCGCTTCCGGCTCCTCCCGCAGCTGCCTGAGCCGGGGCGAGGACGCCGCCCCCGGACCCAGCGCGTCCACGTCGGTGCGCACCTGCTCGGGCGGGGTCGCGCGGATGGCCCGCAGCTCCGCGGGCAGTTCGGGGAAGGGCCCGGGCGGCGTGGGGTTGAGGAAGTCCGCCAGGTATCCGCGCGCCGGGACCAGCTCGGCCAGCCAGCCCCGACCCAGGCCCGCCCGCGCCAGCCGGGGCCGGACCTGCGCGGCCCAACTCCGGTGCAGGCGCGGCTCGACGGGGTCCAGCAGCCGCCGGAAGCTGGTGACGACCTCCCACATCGGGGAGACCGCGAACCGGGTCTGTGCCAGGTCCCTCGCCGAAAAACTCAAGCCCGGCTCCACGGCCCCGCCCCCTCGCCCGCCCATTGGATTCGGCCTGAGCTTAATCAGTTCGGGGAGGCGGGGGCGGACCGCAGGCTCCTCACATGCTCTCCACCTTCCGCGGACTCCCGCCCACCGTCTGGACCGTGTTCGCCGGCACCGTCGTCAACCGGCTCGGCCACCTGGTCACCCCGTTCCTCGTGTTCCTGCTGGCCGACCGCGGCATCACCGGCACCGAGACCTCGTACGTCCTCGGCGCGCTCGGCGCGGGCAACCTGCTCGGGCCCGCGCTCGGCGGCATGCTCGCCGACCGGATCGGGCGCCGGCCGACGATGCTCATCGGACTGCTGGGCGCCGCCGCGGCACAGGGCGCCCTGTTCCTCGCGCCGGGGGTGCTGACGATGGGCGCGGCCGCACTGCTGCTCAGCGCGGCCTCGGCGCTGGTCGGCCCGGCCGCGTACGCGCTGATGGCCGACGCCGTCGACGGGGAGCGCAGGCGGCGGGCCTACGCGCTGTTCGGGTGGGGGGTCAACATCGGCACCGCCGTCGCCGGCGTGCTCGGCGGCTTCCTCGCCGCGCACGGCTACTGGCTGCTCTTCGCCGTCGACGCCGCAACCCTGCTCGTGTACGCCGCCGTCGTCGCGGTCCGGCTGCGGGAGCCGCGCCGGGAGGCACCGGCCGACGGTGCCGTACGGACCCTGGGCTACGGGGTCGTGCTGCGCGACCGGCTGATGCTGGCGCTGCTGCCGCTCTTCGGCATCGCGCTGTTCGTGTACTCGCTGACCGAGGTGGCCCTGCCGCTGGCGATGCGGGACAGTGGCCTCTCCCCCGCCGCCTACGGGGCGATGGCGGCCGTCAACGCGGTCCTCGTGGTGGGCCTCCAGCCGCTGGTGACCGCCCGGCTCGCGAAGCTGCCGCAGGTCCCGGTGCAGGCGGCCGGCAGCGCGCTGATCGCGGCCGGAGTGGCGGCGACGGGGCTCGCCGACGGCATCGCCGGCTACGCGGCCTCGGTGGCGCTCTGGTCGCTCGGCGAGGTGGTCGTCGCCGGTATCGCGGCCTCGCTGGTCGCGGGCCTCGCCCCGGCCGACGCCCGCGGCCGCTACCAGGGCGCCTACAGCTGGACCTGGGGCGTCGCCCGCTTCGCGGCCCTCACGCTGGGCGTGGCCCTCTACGCGGGCGCCGGCCCGGCGGCCCTGTGGTGGACGGCCCTGGCGGGCGGACTGCTCTCCTCGGCGGCGGTCCTGCTGCTGCGCCGCCGGATCGCGGCCCGGGCGGAGCACGACCTGGCGGCGTAGCGGGCCTGTCACCCCTGTGACCAGGGATTTCGGCGAGCGCATGGTTTCACGTGAAACACCGGGAAGAAGAAAGTACGGGTACCGGCTGTTATGGACGGGTATATCCATCTGGACGGTGACGGCCCCAGCAGCACATGACCCCGGCCCGCGACCAGGGACCGCCCGTCGGAGGAGCGCAGAGCGATGACGGACCGTACCGAGCGCGACCACACCCCCCTCACGACCCGCGCCGACGGCGGCGACGGCACCGACCGCGCGGACCACACCGACCGCACGGACGTGGCCACCCTGGAGGCCAGGGCCCTCTCCACGGCCCTGTTCCACCGCCTGGCCGAACTGGACGAGGGCACCGCCGACTACTCGTACGTCCGCAACACCCTGGTCGAGCTGAACCTCAGCCTCGTGAAGTACGCCGCCCGCCGCTTCCGCGGGCGCAGCGAGCCGATGGAGGACATCGTCCAGGTCGGCACCGTCGGTCTGATCAAGGCCATCAACCGGTTCGACCCGGAGCGCGGGGTGGAGTTCACCACCTTCGCGATGCCCACGATCAGCGGTGAGATCAAGAGGTTCTTCCGCGACACCAGCTGGGCGGTGAAGGTGCCCCGCCGGCTCCAGGAGCTGCGGATCGACAGCGCGAAGGCCCATGACGCCCTTGAGCAGGACCTCGGCCGCGAACCGACCGACGCCGAGATGGCGCAGGAGCTGAACGTCACGCCGGAGGAGTTCAGCGAGGGCCGCAAGGCGGCCAGCGCGTACTCCGCGCGCTCCCTGGACGCGCCCGTGCAGGAGGACTCGGAGCGCGATCCGGCCGCGGAGCGGGCCTCGCTCGGCGAGGAGGAGCCCGCGTACGACCGGATCGAGTGCCTGGAGTCCCTCAAGCCCATGCTCGCCGGGCTGCCCGAGCGGGAGCGGGAGCTGCTGTCGCTGCGGTTCGGGCAGGAGCTGACCCAGTCCGAGATCGGGGCCCGGCTGGGCCTGTCCCAGATGCACGTCTCACGGCTGCTGAACCGCACCCTGACCCGGCTGCGCGGCGGCCTCCTCACCGACGCGTAGGCCCTGCCGGGCGGCTCGGGGACGGGGCTCCAGCGGCCCGGGCGGCTCTTGGGCCCGGCTACCGGGCAGGTCAGGGCCGTAGGGGAGCCGGCGCAGGGGGCAGGGAACAGAGGTCACGGGTGCGGGGCGCCGACGGGGGGCGCGGGGGCCGCGGGGGCCGTCACCTCCAGCCAGACCGTCTTGCCGGGGCGGCCGTCCGCCGCCGGCACGGAGCCCCAGTTCTTGGCGAGGCGCTCCAGCAGTACCAGCCCGTGGCCGCCCGGCCGGGAGCGGTCCCGCACCGCCCGGCGCACCGGCACCTCGGAACTGTCGTCGCTCACCTCGACCCGCAGCAGGCCGGGGCTGTGCCGCAGCACCAGCTCGCGGGGGCCGCCCGCGTGCAGGCAGGCGTTGGTGACCACCTCGGAGACCAGCAGGAGCAGGTCCTCCTCGGCCTCCGAGCCCTCGGGCCAGAGCCAGTCGGTGAGGGCCCTGCGGGTGAAGTCCCGGCACCGGGCCACGACCCCTGCCGTGGCGCCGCCCAGGACCAGCCGCCGCGTCTGTTCCGCCACAGGCTCTCCCGTCTCCGACGCGCTCCCCCGGCGCCGCACCTACCCCCGGCCGGGACGGACAAATCCCGCGCGGACCCCACGCTACTGCCGAGTCGGTGCCGAGAGCGTGACGCGCGGCGGTGAGCGGTCACCTCGGCGCCCCGCGCCGCCCGCCGGACACGTCGGCCGGGCCCGCACGCGGCGGGCCCGGCCGACGGCCTCGAAGGGCCCTCGACGGCGGATCGACGGACGCCGGGACGGCGGATCGACGGCGGATCGAGGGCGCACCGGCGGCGGCCCGAAGCCGCCCCCGACGGTCCCGGTGGGGCCGAGGAGGGCTCCCACCATGGGTTTTCGGCCGTTCTCCCCCGTGGAGCGGCCGGTTCGAGGGACGCTATGCGGGACCTTCGGACCCGTCGAGGACTCGCCCCGGGATCCGTCAAGTCGCCCGCGGGGGGTGTCGTACCCGAGGCAGCCCGGCGTCCACATCCTGGACAACTACCCTCGATATATGAACGCAGAAGCCGACGCCCTCGCGGCCGTGAAAGACGCAGTCAAAGAAGCAGACCGGAACCACGTTTTCCATTCGTGGTCGGCGCAGGAGCTCATCGACCCGCTCGCCGTGGCCGGGGCCGAGGGATCGTACTTCTGGGACTACGACGGCAACCGCTACCTCGACTTCTCCAGCGCGCTCGTCTACACCAACATCGGCTACCAGCACCCCAAGGTGGCCGCCGCCATCGCGGAGCAGGCCGCCAAGCTCTGCACCCTCGCGCCCGGCTTCGCCGTCGACGTCCGCTCCGAGGCGGCGCGCCTGATCGCCGAGCGCACCCCCGGCGACCTCGACAAGATCTTCTTCACCAACGCCGGCGCCGAGGCCGTGGAGAACGCCGTGCGCATGGCCCGGCTGCACACCGGCCGGCCCAAGGTGATGTCCGCGTACCGCTCGTACCACGGCGCGACCACCACCGCGATCAACCTCACCGGCGACGCCCGCCGCTTCGGCAACGACGGCGCGACCGCCGGCGTCGTCCACTTCTGGGGCCCGTTCCTCTACCGGTCGCCCTTCCACGCGGCCACCGAGGCCGAGGAGTGCGAGCGCGCCCTGCGCCACCTGGAGGACACGATCGTCTTCGAGGGGCCGCAGTCCATCGCCGCGATCATCCTGGAGACCGTCGGCGGCGCCCCCGGAGTGCTGGTGCCCCCGGCCGGCTATCTGGCGGGCGTACGCGAGCTCTGCGACCGCCACGGCATCGTCTTCATCCTGGACGAGGTCATGGTCGGCTTCGGCCGCACCGGCGCCTGGTTCGCCGCCGACCACTGGGACGTCACCCCCGACCTCCTCTGCTTCGCCAAGGGCATCACCAGCGGCTACGTGCCGCTCGGCGGCGTCGCCATCTCCGCCGCCATCGCCGAGACCTTCGCCCGCCGGCCCTACCCGGGCGGTCTGACGTACTCCGGGCACGTGCTGGCCTGCGCCGCGGCCGTCGCGACGGTCAACACCATGGCCGAGGAGGGCATCGTCGAGCAGTCCGCGCGCACCGGCGCCGAGCTGCTGGGGCCCGGACTGCGCGAGATCGCCGGACGCCACCCCTCCGTGGGCGAGGTCCGCGGCATGGGCACCTTCTGGGCCCTGGAGCTCGTGAAGAACGCGCAGACCCGCGAGCCGCTGGTCCCGTACAACGCCTCGGGCGCCGACAACGCGCCGATGGCCGCCTTCGGCGCGGCCCTGAAGAAGGGCGGCCTGTGGCCGCTCCTCGCCGGGAACCGCATCCACGTCGCCCCGCCCTGCAACATCTCGGCCGAGGACGTGGCCAAGGGCCTGGCGATCCTCGACGAGGCCCTGTCGGTCACGGATGCGCACATGGTCTGACCTGCGAGCTTGTGCGGTCACCCAATCCGTGGGCGCTGGTGTTCGGATGTTCCGTGCGGTGGTCAACCCGCCGCACACATGGTGCAATCCCGTCAGTACTTCAGTACGAATCAGCACCTACGGACCGGGATGCACGTCAGTCCCGGGGCGGTCCTCCGGGGCCGAACGGCGGGGAGCGGGACGCCCTCCTGGAGGGCGGGCGCTGGACGCCGGGCGTACGGGATCCAGAACAACGGACTCCGTGTTCCCGAGTACCCGAAGGAAGACAGCATGAGCAAGCACGTCCTGGGCCAGAACCAGTACGGCAAGGCCGAGAACCGCATCGTCGTGGTAACCCGCAAGGGCAGCGACGGCTCCTGGGCCGAGATCCGCGACCTGAACGTCTCCGTGGCCCTGCGCGGCGAGTTCCGCGACGTCCATCTGACGGGCGACAACGCCAACTGCCTGCCGACCGACACCACCAAGAACACGGTGTACGCCTTCGGCAAGGAGCACGGAATCGCCTCCCCCGAGGCCTTCGGCATCCTCCTCGCCAAGCACTTCGTCTCCTCCCAGGCCCCGATCCGCGAGGCACAGATCCGCATCGAGGAGTTCGCCTGGGAGCGGATCCCCGTCCCGACCCGCAAGGAGCAGCACTCCTTCGTCCGCAAGGGCCAGGAGGTGCGCACCGCGCAGATCACCTACAGCGAGACCACCGGTCTCCAGGTCATCTCGGGTCTGAAGGACCTGACGGTGATGAACTCGACCAACTCCGAGTTCCACGGCTTCATCAAGGACAAGTACACGACCCTCCAGGAGGCGTACGACCGCATCCTGGCGACCAAGGTCACCGCCCGCTGGGCGCACTCGGCGCTGGCCGGCGACGACGCCGGGTACGACTGGGACCAGTCGTACAAGAAGGTCCGCAAGCACATGCTGGAGGCCTTCGCGGAGACGTACTCCTACTCGCTCCAGCAGACCCTGAACCAGATGGCCGAGCGGGTGCTGGACAACTGCCCCAAGGTCAACGAGGTTCGCCTCAACCTGCCCAACAAGCACCACTTCCTCGTCGACCTGGAGCCCTTCGGCCTCAAGAACGACAACGAGGTGTACTTCGCCGCGGACCGCATGTACGGCCTGATCGAGGGCACCGTCCACCGTGACGGCGTGCAGCCGGTCATCGCGACCTCCGACTGGATCGTCGCCTAACCCGTCCACGGCGACGGCGACAGCCGTCCCGTCCGGCCCGGACCGCGTCGCGGGGTCCGGGCCGTTCGGCGTTCCGGGGCGTCCGGCATTCCCGGCGGGGGCTACCGGGCCTGTCCGACGAGGAGGTTCCAGCGGCCCGCCCGCCCGCTGAGGGAGGTCACGGTGTCCGGCCGCACGTCCAGCCGCCAGAAGGCCGCGGCCGGCAGCTCCAGCGCGGCCACCACCACCGCCCGTACGACGGCCTGTTCGACGACCGCGTGGTGCCGGCCGGGGCCCAGGCCCGCCAGGTACTCACCCGTCCGGGTGATCAGCGCCGCCACCGGCTCCCCGCCGCCCGGGGGCGCGTATCCCGGGTCCGTGAGCCAGCGCCGGACGCCCTCCGGGTCCTCGGCGGCCACCTCTTCGAGGGTCCGGCCCGCCCAGTCCCCCATGGCGGGCCCGGCCAGGCCCGCGTGGCCGGGGCACGGGTCCCCGTACCCGAACCGCCCCTGGCGGCCGGCGGCGTCGAGCGGGGGTGTGGCGAGGTGTACGCGTACGGATGACATGCGGGGAGCGTAGAGCGCACGCCCAGGGCGTGAAACGGCGTCCACGCGCCGTGGTGTTCAAGCCACGGGCGCGGTACGGTCTCGGACGACATGACGAAGGTATGACGGAAGCACCGGTGAGAATCCGGCACGGTCGCGCCACTGTGAATCCTCCCGCGGCACCCCCGGGAGGAAAGTCAGACCCGCCTCCTTCGAACAGAGCACCACTGACCGGGACGCGTGTTCCCCCTGGAGGTTCTGCAATGGCACACACCGCCGTGTCCGCTTCGGCGCCCGCCGCCGTCGCCCCCATCTCCCTCTCCGCGCTGGCCCCCTGGGCCGCCTTCGCCGCGGTCCTGGCCCTCGTCCTGCTGTACTTCGTCGGCATCGAGCAGGGCGCCACCGCCGTCTTCCAGGGCGAGACCGTCCACGAGTGGCTGCACGACGGCCGCCACCTGCTCGGTTTCCCCTGCCACTGACCCCCTTCCGATCTCCCTCACGATCACCCAAGGGGTTCATGCGTGAACACCGTCTCCCCCCGCGTCCTGCTGGTGCGGGGCATGCTGGCCGGCCTGCTCGCGGGCGTCGCGGCCTTCCTCGTCGCCTACCTCCTCGGCGAGTCCAAGGTGGACGCGGCGATCGCCATCGAGGAGGCCGGCCACCTCGCGGCCGGCCACGACCACGGCGCCGAGGACGCCCCGGTCAGCCGGGCCCTCCAGGCCACGGCCGGCCTCGGCACCGGCGTCCTGCTGTACGGGGTCGCCCTCGGCGGCATCGCCGCGCTCGTCTACTGCTTCGCCCTGGGCCGGATCGGGCGCTTCGGCGCCCGGGCCACGGCGGCCCTGGTCACCGGCGCCCTGTTCGTCACCGTGACCCTGGTGCCGTTCTTCAAGTACCCCGCCAACCCGCCGGCCGTCGGGGACCCCGACACGGCCGCCCGGCGGACCTCCCTCTACCTGCTGATGATCGCCCTGAGCGCGCTGCTGGCGGCGGGCGCGCTGATCCTGGGGCGCCGGCTCGCGCCGCGCCTGGGCAACGGGAACGCCTCCGTGGCGGCCTCGCTGGCCTTCGTGGCCGCGGTGGGCGTCTCGTACGCGCTGCTGCCCGGGATCAACGAGGTGCCCGCCGACTTCCCGGCCGCGCTGATCTGGCAGTTCCGTCTCGCGTCGCTGGCCATCCAGACAGCGCTGTGGACGACTTTCGGCCTGGCCTTCGGTTTTCTAGCCGAACGCGCTCTTGCCCCGGCCGCCGCACCCAAGGAGGCTGTACAGCCGATGAGTTGAGCGCGACGCCTGTTGCGCGTGTGACGGGTGTGGAGGTGGGATCCGGCGATGCAGTCCGCGATCCGGGAATGGCGGGGCTGGACCGGCGCCGCGCCGTTCTGGCTGAACTCGGTACTGCTGACCCTGGCCCCGTTCACCGCCGCGACCCTCCTCGCCCAGATCGGCGTCATCAGCGCCCTGGCCGCCCTCGGCGGGCTGGCCCGCCAGCTCTGGTTCGGGGACTACGGCCACCCCGTCATGCACCTCGCCGCCGCCCTCATGGGGGCGGCGGCGGTGGCGCTGGTGGTGGCCTGACCCCACCTCACCTCCCCCCGCCCGCCGCCCTCCCAGACGAGTTGATCTTGATGCGGGGGAGAATGACGGTTCGTTCGGAGCGGACCGGGGAGCTGGTGTGGAGTCAGGGCGGGACATACCCGAGGAGTATCTGGACGGCTACGTACGCATGCTCGCGGACGCCTCGGCCACCGGCCGGCACCCCGGACGGGAGGAGCTCGACGCCCGCCGCGCGCTCGGCGAACGGGCCGCCGGAGCCGGCTACGGCCTGCGGAACCTCATCGGCGCACACCTCGCCGCCACCCGCACCGCCCTCGGCGGCCGCCCCGCCCCCGACCACCTGCTGGCGGTGGTGGAACAGGCCGTGGACGCCTTCGCCGAGGGCTACGAGCGGGCCCACGGCACCGCCGCGCACCGGGAAGCGGCGGCCCGCCGGGAGTTCGTCGACGACCTGCTGCTCGGCGGGGGCGACCCCGGCCGGCTCGCCGAACGGGCCGCCCGCTTCGGACTGGACCCGGCGCGGCCGCACGCCGTGGCCGTCGCGCACGGCCCCCTGCCCTACGAGGACGGGGGCCCGGAGCAGCGCCGCCTGGAGTCGGCCCTGGCCGGGTGCTCCGGGGACCGGGACTTCCTGCTCGCCACCAAGGACGGCCGGCTCGTCTGCGTCGCACCGGGCGGGCGGGACGAGATACCGGCCCGCTTCGCGCGACTGGCACACGCGGAGTCCGAAGGACGGGGGCTCGTCGCGCTCGGGCGCCCGCACCCCGGCGCCGCCGGTGCCGCGACCTCGTACGCGGAGGCCCTCGACGCGCTCGGCGTCGCGGACCGGCTCGGACTCGAGGGCCCGCTGCTGCGCGCCGCCGACCTGCTGGTCTTCCCGGTACTGATCCGCGACCGGGCGGCGTTGGCCGAGCTGGTGCTGACCGCGCTCGGGCCCCTGCGGGCCGGACGCGGCGGCGCGGCACCCCTGCTGGACACGCTGACCGCGTACTTCGACTCGGGGTGCGTGGCCGCGGAGGCGGCCCGGCGGCTGAACCTCAGCGTGCGGGCGCTGACCTACCGGCTGGAGCGGATCCACCGGCTGACCGGGACCGACCCGGGGGACCCCGTGCAGCGGTACACCCTCCAGACGGCCGTGATCGGCGCCCGCCTGCTGGACTGGCCGGCCCGGCCGCTCCCGGGCGTCGCCCCCTCACCCGTTCGGGCGTAGCGGCCCGGTCCGGCGCGTACGGCCCGCGCACCCGCCGCCAGCTGGGAGGACGTGGACGCCGGGGCGTGGAGGGCACATGACGCGCCGTCATTTCCGGTGCGGGCGGCGATGTACGGGTGCGCGGGGAGCGGTCCACTGCTCACAGGAACCGGCCGCCCGAGCCGGACAGGAGGAACGCCATGTCCCGCGCCCAGTGGGCCGCCGCCGCGCTGACGGTCACTCTGCTCTGTACCGGTGTCGGCCTGTTGCGCGGCAGCGCGGGCGCCGAGCCCGCCGCCGCGAGCGTCACCGACGCGCTGCCCTCCCGGGCCCTGGGCCTGTCCGGGCACCGCCGGCTCGTACGCGGGCTGGAGCAGTCCGGTGCGCACGGTCCCGGCACGGACCGCCGGACCGTGTCCGTGCCGCCGATGCGGGCGTCGCGGCCGCTGCGGCTGCGCATCCCCAGCCTGGGCGTGGACCTCCCGCTGGCCAGGGGCCCGCATGACGGTGAGGGCGGGGCGGGCTGGGACACCGACGGCCCGGCTCCCGGCTCCGCCGGAACCGCCGTGGTCACCGGCGACGGGCTCCCGCTCGCCGGGCTGCGGCGGGGCCGTGTCATCGAGATCCCGCGCGCGGACCACCGTACGGCCGTGTTCACCGTCGAGCGGGTCTCCCCCCACTCGGTCACGTCGCGGGCCGGAGACACCGGCCTCGCCCGGCTGCGGCTGGTCAGCGGCGAGACCTCCGTCCTGGCCCGGCTGACGGGGCCGCTGCGCACCGGCTGAGTCAGCCGTGGGGGGTGTCTTCGTCCCCCGGTCGGCGGCTTCTTGGGGGTCCGCGGAGAGTTGCCCGGCGTGTCGGGGCATGCAGGCCCCATGAACGGTGCGCGGTGCGCGCGGACGGCGCTGGCGCGGGCCCTGACGGTGGCCTGTGTGGCGCTGCTGTGCCTGTTCGGCGTCGGTCCGGCGGCGACGGCCACGGCCGGCGCGGAGCCCCGCCCCGCCTCCTCGGCACCGGCCGATCCCACCGAGGGCAAGTCGGAGCCGGCCGGGGATCCCGTCGGACGCTCGGCGCTGCGTACGGCCGAACGTGTGGCGCCGGCCGTACGCCATCTGCCGCCTCGGATGTTTCACGTGAAACACGCGGACGAATCCGCCCGCGCGGCCTCGTACGGGACGGCCGCACCGGCCCTGTCCCGGCGGACGGTACGGAGTGTGGTCCTGCGCTGCTGAGCGGGCCGAGCAGCGTACGCGACCCCCCACACCCCCGAAGCACCCGTGAGGTTCCGCCATGCCCATCGACCCTTACGCCGCCCTGAACGCCATGCTCCGCGCGGAGGCGGCCCGCTTCTCCCCGCCGGCCCGGAAGGAGGGCCAGGACGGCCCGCGCGCGGACCGGACCCTCGCCGACCGGTCGGTCCCGCAGCCCGCCGCCGAGCCCGAGTCCGGTTCCGCGAGCGAGCAGGCGCAGCCGCAGCCGCGGCCGGACCAGCCCGCCGGCTCGGCGGCGTAACGGCGCGCGGCGACACGCGACGGCGCCGGCCGGACTCAGTCCTCCCGCGTGTAGTACCGGTAGAAGGCCGCGATCCCGACGCCGATGCCCACGAACAGGCCGATGCTGGTGGCCCGGAGCACCGACTCGTTGGTCAGACTGTGGAGGTAGCCGGCGGCGATGCCGGCGAAGACCCCGTACGCGGCGGCGTGCAGCTCCCGCTTCAGCCTCGGGCCGACCTTCGCGAGGGTGAACATGATCGCCGCGAAGATCACGCCGCACAGGATCCCGTAGAACACGTTGCCCGCGTCGACCGGGCCCATCTGGCGCTTGATGAAGGCCGCCCAGACCCCGTACACGAGGCCCATGAGCAGCGCGCGCGTCAGGCGGTTCCGGTCGGTGTGCCGGTCCGCGTCCGCCGACGTCATCGGGCGGTGCCGCCGGGGGACGGTGGGTGCCGCATGTGCCATGGCGGGGCTCCTCTCTTCCACCCTCAAGGGCACACCCGGCACCGGGGAGCGGCAAGTGGATCACTCGTCCGGGCGGCGCGGACCGCGCTCCCGGAGGGAATCCGGGCCCCGGACGCAGCAGCACGGGTGGCGCCCCGATCGGCACCCGGCATTCCCTGGTGACGTGCGCACCTACCTGTCGGCGGCCCTCATCGTGCTCGTGGCCCTGCTCGTGCCCGCGAGCGCCGTCGCGTACTGGGCCGACCGCCGGCTGGGCGACGCCGACCACTACACCGCGGCCATGGCCCCGCTGGCCAAGGACCCGGCCGTACAGGAGGTGGTCGTCGCCCAGGCCACCCGTGCCCTGTCCGGACAGATCGACGCGGGCCCCTTCCAAGGCGCCGTCGACGCCCTCATCGGCGACGCCCTGCGCTCCTTCGCCGGCACCCCCGCCTACCGGAAGGCCTGGGAGACGGCCAACCGCGCCGCGCACACCGCCTTCCTCGACGCCCTGAAGACCGGCCACGGGGACGCCGTCAGCGTCGACCTCGCGCCCGTGATCGCGCAGGTCAAGGAGGAACTGATGGCGGACGACGTGCCCTTCGCCGACCGCATCCCGGAGACCCACCTCTCCGTGAAGGTCATGGAATACGACAACCTCGGCGCGCTCCGGGAGGGGTTCCACGTGCTCCAGATCGCCGGAGTCTGGCTTCCCGTGCTGACGGTGCTCCTCGCGGTGGCGGCCGTGGCCGTCGCCGTCCGGCGCCGCCGGGCCGTCCTCGCCACCGGCGCCGGACTCGCGGTCGGCGCCGTACTGCTCTGGACGGCCGTGGGCGTGTGCCGCCGCATCACGCTCGACGACCTGCCCTCCGACGTCGACCGGCCCGCCGCCGCGGCCGTGTACGACGCGCTCACCGCCTTCCTGCGGACCACCGCCTGGGTGGTCCTCGCCGTCGGGCTGGCCACCGCGCTCGCCGCATGGCTGGTGGGCCGGCTGCGCCGCACCCCATAAGCTCGGAAGGTACCCATCCTCCGCAGAACTCCCCAGAACGACCGATTCGCGAGCGGCGACACGGAAGCGGAATGACCACCGAACGACGCACCGAGCACATACCGTCCGGGCGACCCCGGCTCCACCCCCTGGCTCCCCCCACCTGGCTGCTCGCGGGACTCCGGCCCAGCAGCGCGCCCGTCCCCTGGGCGGCGGCCGCCCGCGCCGGGATCGCGATGGCCGTCCCGCTCGCCGTCGGCTTCGCCCTCCAAGAGCCCGAGTACGGGGCGCTCGTCGCCATGGGCGCCCTCGCCGGAGTGTTCGGCGACACCGCCGACGCCTACCGGATGCGGGTCCTGAACATCGCCGTCCCGCAGGCCTTCGGCGCCATCGGGGTGGCCGTGGGCACCCTCGTCTACGGACGCGGCTGGCTGGCCGTCGCGGTCCTCACCCTCGTCGCCCTCGTCTCCGGGATGATCTCCTCGATCGGCTCGGTCGCCTCCGTGTCCGGGCTGCTGCTCCTGCTCAACGCCGTCGTCGGGGCCGGCCTGCCGATGCCCCAGCCCTGGTGGACCGCGCCACTGCTGCTCACCGCCGGCGGCCTGTTCGTGCTCGCGCTGACCCTGCTGGCCTGGCCCCTGCGCGGCCGGCAGCCCGAACGGGCCGCCGTCGCGGCCACCTACCGGGCACTGGCCGACGCCCTGGAAGCCTGCGGCGGACCCCAGGACGTCTACGACGACCGCCGCCGGCAGGTCACCCAGGCCCTCAACCAGGCCTACGACCTCGTCCTCGGCCGCCGGGCCAGGGTGCACGGGCGCAGCCCCTCCCTGCTGCGGATGCTGGCCCAGCTGAACGTGCTGATCCCGCTCGCGGAGGCCGCGCCGGCCGCCCACCTGCGGGGCCGCCCGCTGCCGCCGGAGGTCCCGGCGGCCGTACGGGAACTGGCCGCGGCCGTCGAAGAGGGCCGCACCGGTACCCCCGTCCTCACCCTGCCCGCTCCGCACACCCCGTCCGAGCGGGCCATCGACTCCGCGTTGCGGCACGCCGCGGCCATCGTGCACCTCGCCGAACCGGACCCGTACAACGTCGACGACCGCCTCGGCCGGCCCGCCGCCCTGCGCGTCCGGGCCCGGCGCGGGGTGCGCGACATGATGCTGTCCGAGGCCTCCTGGCGGTACGGGCTGCGCCTCGCCCTGTGCATCGGCCTCGCCCAGTCCCTCGTCTCCCTGATCGAGGTGGAACGCTCCTACTGGGTGGCCCTGACCGTCACCTTCGTCCTGAAACCGGACTTCGGCTCGGTCTTCTCCCGCGCGGTCCTGCGCGCCCTGGGCACGGCGGCCGGGCTGGTCCTCGCCGCCGCCGTCCTCTCCGAGGTGCCGCGCGGCTGGTGGGACGTACCGGTGATGATGGTGCTCGCCGCACTGATCCCGGTGTTCTCCGCCAAGGGGTACGCCTTCCAGACCGCGGCCATCACGCCCGTGATCCTGCTGCTGTCGGACCAGCTCAACCACGAGGGCTTCGACCTCATCCTGCCCCGGCTGCTCGACAGCCTGATCGGCTGCGCCATCGTCCTGGTCGCCGGCTACCTGCTGTGGCCCGAGAGCTGGCACACCCGGATCGGGGACCGGCTCGCCGACGCCGTCGACGACGCCGCCCGCTACGTGGAGCGGGCCTTCGCCCCCGTCGCGGACGACGCCGAGCTGCGCGCCGCCCGGCAGTCCCGCCTCCAGGCCCGGCGCCGCATCTACCGCGACCTGTCGGGAGTGCGCAGCGAGTTCCAGCGGGCCCTGACCGAGCCGCCGCCGACCGGGAGCCGGGCCGCGGCGTGGTGGCCGCTGGTGGTGGCCGTGGAACGCATCGTCGACGCCACCACCGCCGCGCGGGTACGCGTCAACCACGGCGCCGAGCCGCCTGCGGCGGGCGAGGTCGACCGGATCGCGCGGGAGCTCCGCCAACTCGCCGAGCGCGTGCGCAGCAGCCCGACGCCGGTCCGCGTGGACACACCGCCGGAGGACGACGGGGCCGGCGTCCTGGCCCCGGTCCACCACGAACTGGCGGCGGCCCGAGCCGTTTCCCACCCCCCGTCCTGACCCGGGGCGGGGCCGGTCCGGGTGGCGAGCCCGGATGGAGCAGTGGTCGGGCCGGGAGGGCGGGGTCGGGGGAGCATCGGTACATGCGGAGCCCCCACGCGCTGGCCCTCGCCGCCCTCCTGGCGGCCACGGCGGGCTGCGCCGACGTGGAAGGGCTGCGCAGCTCCGGCGACCTCGGCACCGTGCACGCCCCCAAGACCCTGTGGAAGGCGTACCGCCCCGACCCGCCGGGCCCGGGTCAGCAGCCCGGGGCGGCGGCCGTGGTGCCCGGGCTCCCCGGGCCGGCCGGCCCCGGCATGCACGGCGTGGACGCGCTGACCGTCGTACGGGCCGACATCACCTCCGCCGTCGCCGAGGACGGAGGCACCGGCCGGCTCGTCGACCCCCGGGCCGCCCAGCGGCTCGCGCTCTGCACACAGGCTGTGGACGGCGGCCCGTACTGCCCGGTCCGCCCCGGCGTCCTCCACGACCTGACCGGGGACGGCAAGGACGAGCTGATCACCGCCATCGACGTGGACGGCCGGGTCAGCGAGCTGCGCGTGTACACCGTCCGGGACGACGGGAGGATCGCCCGGATCCTGGCCCGGCGCGGGGTGCTGGAAGGGGTCGAGGTGGCCGCCGAGCACCTGGCGGTCCGCGAGCCGACCTCGAACCCGGCCTACATCTCCGTCTCCGACTACGTGTGGGACCCGAAGGCCCGCAGCATGAGCCTGACGCAGCTCACCCTCGACGACTGCCCGGCCATCACGGACGTCCCGCTGAGCGAGGGGAGGGCCCGATGCGCCCGCTGAGCAGCCTGCGCTGGAAGATCGCCCTCACCACCACGCTGGTGTGCTGCACGGTGGCCGCCGCGCTGGGGATCCTGGTGCACAACGTGGTCTCGCGGCAGGTCGCAGGCGAGGTCCGCAAGGACGTCGAACGGGACCTCGACCACGCCCTCGGCCACTACGAGTACGGCACCTCGCACGGGGACGTGAACGTCGCCCTGGACCCGCCCGGCCTGCCCCGACCGCTACGCGAACTCGTCGCCCGCGGGCACACCGGCAGCATGGTCGGCACCCAGGACGGCAAACCCGTCATGTGGGCCGCCGGGCCGGCCGACCGGAAGGCCCTGGCGGTCTGGATCCCGTACGAGAACACGCGCCACCGGCTGCGCGACATCGACACCGCGATCCTCGCCTCCTCCGCGGTCGCGGCCGGGGTGGTGGCCCTGGCCGGCGTGTTCCTCGCCAACCGGATCAGCCGCCGGCTCGCGACGGCCGCCGCCGTCGCCCGCCGGATCAGCGCCGGGGACCTCGACGCCCGGGTGGCGTTCCCCGCGGACACCGGACCCGGGACGCGCCGCTACCACGACGAGGTACGGGACGTCGCCCAGGCGCTGGACTCGATGGCCGCCTCGCTCCAGCAACGGCTGGAGGCGGAGAAGCGGTTCACCGCCGACGTGGCGCACGAGCTGCGCACCCCGCTGACCGGTTCACTGGCGGCCGCCTCGCTGCTGCCCGAGGGACGGCCCAAGGAGATGATCAACGACCGGCTGAAGGCCCTGCACCTGCTCACCGAGGACCTGCTGGAGATCTCCCGGCTCGACTCCGGGGTGGAGCGGGCCGACCTGGCCCAGGTGGAACTGGGCCGGGCCGTGGAACGGGCCGTCGCCGGGACCCGGTTGCCCGCCGAGGTACGGATCCTGCGGGACGCGGTGGTGTTCACCGACCGCCGCCGCCTGGACCGGATCCTCGCCAACCTGCTGGTCAACGCCCACAAGCACGGGCGGCCACCGGTCGTGGTGACGGTGGAGGGGCCCGTGGTGGTGATCCGCGACCACGGCTCCGGCTATCCCGCCGAGCTCATCGAGCAGGGCCCGAAGCGGTTCCGCACCGGGGACCCCGGGCGCGGTCGCGGCCACGGGCTGGGCCTGACGATCGCGGCGGGCCAGGCGGCCGTGCTGGAGATCGGGCTGGGCTTCGCCAACGCCCCGGACGGGGGTGCGCTGACGACGCTCCGGCTGCCGGTGGGACGGCTGCCGGAGCCGGACTGACCCGCCTCGCCGAACGGCCCGCTCAGACGCCGATGTTCTTGCCGTCCTTGCGCCACACGGACACCACGGCCGGGCGGACGATCTTGCCCGGACCGTCGGGCCACACGGACTGCGGCTTCTCCACGGACGCACCGTCGATCTCGCCCGGGTGCTGGACCGAGACGAGCACGCGCCGGTCCTGGACCAGCGGGCCGCAGGTCTCGGCACCGCGCGGAACCGTGAGGAACTGCTTCAACTCACCGCGGCGCTCGCCGAACGTCGCGACGCCGTACAGGCCGTCGTGCGAGCCGAGCTGGTTGCCGTCGGTGGAGATCCACAGGTTGCCGTGCGGGTCGAAGGCCACGTTGTCCGGGCAGGAGATCGGGCTGACCTTGTCCTTCGGGAAGCCCGCGAAGTAGGTGGCCGGGTCGTTCGGGTCGCCGGCGACCAGGAACAGCCGCCAGGCGAAGCCGTCGCCCGCCGGGTCGTCGAAGTTCTCGGCGAGCTCCAGGATCTGGCCGTGCTTGTTCAGGTTGCGCGGGTTGGCCTCGTCCGCGCCGGCCTTGCCGGGCTTGCCGCGGTCGGTGTTGTTGGTCAGCGCGATGTAGACGCGGCCGGTGCGCGGCGACGGCTCGACGTCCTCGGGGCGGTCCATCTTGGTGGCGCCGGCCTTGTCACCGGCCTGGCGGGTGAAGACGAACACCTCCTCGGCGGTCATGCCCTCGACGTGCGAGACGTTGCCGGAGGGGGAGGCCGTGGCCAGCTTGATCCAGACGCCGGAACCGTCGAACTCGCCGTCGGAGGGGAGCTTGCCGGAGCCGTCGATCGAGGCGGCCGGGGAGTCTCCCGTCAGCTTGGCGACGTAGAGGGTGCCCTCGTCGAGCAGCGTGAGGTTGTGCTCCTTCGCCGCGCGCGAATTGCCCTTCATCATCCGCTTCGAGGAGACGAACTTGTAGAAGTAGTCGAAGCGCTCGTCGTCGCCCATGTAGACGACCGGGCGGCCGTCCTCGGTGACGCGGGGCTGGGCGGCCTCGTGCTTGAAGCGGCCGAGCGCGGTGCGCTTGCGCGGGACGGAGTTCGGGTCGTACGGGTCGAGCTCGACGACCCAGCCGAAGCGGTGCGGCTCGTTGGGCTCCTGCGCGACGTCGAAGCGCTTGTCGAAGCGCTCCCACTTGCGCTCGGAGGCGCCGGAGGTCACGCCGTAGCGCTTCAGGCGGGCGGCCTGGGCGGGGTCGGTGACCTGGCCGGCGTTGGCGAAGTACTGGTTGAAGTTCTCCTCGCCGTGGAGGGTGGTGCCCCACGGGGTGGTGCCGCCGGCGCAGTTGTTGAGGGTGCCGAGCACCTTGGTGCCGGTGGCGTCGGCGGAGGTCTTCAGCAGGGCGCTGCCCGCGGCCGGGCCGGTCAGCCGGAACTCGCTGGTCGCGGTCAGGCGGCGGTTGAGCTGGTGGCGGTTGACGGCGGTCAGCTTGCCGCTGCGGTGGTCCTCCTGGACGACGACCACGGACAGGCCGTGCGCGGCCCAGGCGATCTCGACCTGCTCCCGGGTGGGGTTCGCCGGGTCGTAGCCCTTGAACATCAGGTTCTCGTCCGTGTACTCGTGGTTGGCCACGAGCAGCTGCTGGCGCTCGTAGTTGCCGCCGAGCGGGAGCAGGCTGAGGAAGTCGTTGTTGTAGCCGAACTGGCCGGCCTGGGCGGCGGCGGTCTGCTTGTCCGAGTTGAAGCCCGGGGCGCCCTTGAGGATCGGGTCGCCCCAGCGGATCACCACGTTCTGCTCGTGGCCCTCGGGGATGGTGACCTTGTCGTCGGTGTTCGGGGCGACGGGCTTGAAGCGCAGGCCGCGGGCGGCCTCGCCCGCGCGCTTGGCCTCGGCGTCGGACACGGGCGCGGCGCTGGCGCTCTGGCCGCCGCCCGCTCCGAGGGTGACGGCGGTGCCGGCGGCGGTGGCGACCGTGACGACGGCGGCGGAGCGCAGCATCGAGCGGCGGGTGTAGGCGCGGGCTATGACGTCGCCGACGTACTCGTTGTCGCTGGTGTTGGGCACCTCGTGGAAGCATGCGTCGCCGCAGCGGTAGCGGCAGGTGAGAGCGGAACGGCCGCTGCCATGCGGGTTGCCGATGAACGGCAGGAGCTTGCGCACGAGGGTGTCCTCCGGTGAGTGCACTGCGCCGACGACGTGTCGGTACGAATCCAGCCGTGACGGTAGGCGCGGGTTGCGCCGATGCGGCGGCGCGGGGATGAACGGTGGATGAACCCGGCACGGCGGAGGGGCAGTTCGCAGGAGGGGTCCGGTTGTGTGGAAGGCCGGGCGCCACGAAAGGCGCCCCTGCCGAAGTTCCAGCCAAGGGGCCGATAACCTTACGTGTCCACTCTGGGCAGGGATCAACCGCGCAGCACGGACAAATGACGCACGCACTCATGCGAAAGGCCTGGCCCATGGGTATTCGGAGCTTGTTGCGCAAGGTGTTCGGACGGACTGCGGAGCCGGTCCCCGAGACGTCGGACGCCCCTTCGGCGGCCCTCCCGAGCCAGGCCGAACGGACCCCCCTGGACGCGGCCGCCGAACTGGTGGCGGCGTCCTTCGACAACCCGACGGTCCCGCCGCAGTCCGCGCCGCGCGACCGCGAGCCGGGCACGCTGCTCACCGCAGCCCCGGCCCCGACGGCCGACCCCACGGTCCCGGAAGCCCGCCGGCCGCAGCAGCCGGCGGTCACGGAGGGCGGCACGGGAGCCCCCGCGACCCCCGTCGACGTACCGTCCCAGGCCGAGCCGACCCCGCCGGAGGCGCAGGACGCCCCGGCCGGTGAGGCGGAGCCGACCGCCGCCGAGGGCGACGCCGAGCCTCAGGCCGCCGCCGAACCCGCTGCCCCGGCGGAACCCGGGGCCGAGACCGCCGCCGACCCGGTCACGGAGACCGAGCCCGTGGCTGCGGAAGCCGAGCCGGAGCCGGTCGCCGAGACCCGGCCCGCCGCCGCGGAGCCCGAGGCCGAGCGGCTCGCGGCCGAGGCGGCAGCCCCCGCCCCGGAGGCACAGGCCGAGACCGCCGCCGAAGCCGAGCCCGTGACCGCGGAGCCCGAAGCCGAGGCGGAGCCCGTGACCGAGCCCGTGGCTGCGGAAGCCGAGCCGGCCGACGCCTCGGCCCCCACCGAGGCGGAGCCCCAGGCCCAGGCCGACGCCGCAGACAGCGCGCCGCAGGCCGAGCCCGCCGGGGCACCCGCCGCGGAGGCGGAGCCCGCCGCCGAGGCCGAGCCGGTCACCGCCGAGGCGGAGCCCCAGGCCCAGGCCGACGCCGAAGACAGCGTTCAGGCGCAGGACGAACCCACCGCCGAGCCGGAGCCGGTAGCCGAGGCGGAGCCCGCGGCCGAGCCGGCCGCCGAGGCCGCCGCGCCGGAGGCCGAGCCGGCCGCCGAACCGGAGCCGGAGGCCGAGCCCGCCGGGGCACCCGCCGCAGAGGCGGAGCCCGAGGCCACCGCGCCTGAGGCCGACCCCGAGCCTGCCGACGCCGAGGCCACCGCGCCGCAGGCCCCGGCCGAGCCCCTCGCCGCCGCCGCGGCCGCTGAAGACACCGAGCCGGAGCCCGAGGACGGGGCCCTCGTGACCCCCGAAGCGTCGCCGCAGGCGGACACGCAGGCGGACACGCAGGCGGAGCCCGCCGAGGGTCCCGCCATCGCCGCGGCAGCGGTCCGGCGGCGGGCCGCCGGCGTCTCCGGGCCGTACAAGGCCGCCGGACAGGTGCTGCGGGCCAAGGGGAAGGCCGGGGCCCGCGCGAAGGTGTACCTCGTACTGGACCGGTCCGGCTCCATGCGCGGCTTCTACAAGGACGGCAGCGCCCAGTACCTCGCCGACCACGCCCTGGCCCTGGCCGCGCACCTCGACGAGGAGGCCACCGTGCACACGGTGTTCTTCTCCACCGAGCTCGACGGCACCGCCGAGCTCACCCTCGACGCGCACGACGCGGCCTGGGTCGAGGACCGCCACGCCGAGCTCGGCCGGATGGGCCGCACCAGCTACCACGTAGCGGTCGAGGCCGTCGTCGAGCGGTACCAGAAGGACGGCGGCGAGGGCCCGGCCCTGGTCGTCTTCCAGACCGACGGCGCGCCCGACAACGTCCGCCCCGCCCGCCAGGCCATCGCCGACGCGGCGGCCGCCGCCCCCGGCGTCCACTGGCAGTTCGTCGCGTTCGGCGACCACGACGCCAAGGCCTTCGACTTCCTGCGCAAGCTGGACGCCGAGAACGCCGGCTTCTTCCACGCCGGCCCGGCCCCCGCCGAACTGGCCTCGGCCGCCCTCCTCAAGGGCATCCTCGACCGGTTCTGACCGGCACGGCAGGAACGCCGAAGGGCCCGGGATCCGAGGATCCCGGGCCCTTCCCGCTACAGGAGCGGCAGCGTCAGCGCGCGGCGTCCGGGTGGACGGCCTCCGCGACCGGCTTCGCGTCGGCGGCCTTCGTCTCGACCGGCTTGCGCAGGGCGATGTTCAGCTCGCGCAGGCGGGTCTCCTCCAGCACCGTCGGCGCGCCCATCATCAGGTCCTGGGCGTTGCCGTTCAGCGGGAAGGCGATGGTCTCGCGGATGTTCGGCTCGTCGGCCAGCAGCATCACGATGCGGTCCACGCCCGGGGCGATGCCACCGTGCGGCGGGGCGCCGAGGCGGAAGGCGCGCAGCATGCCGGCGAACTCGCGCTCGACGGTCTCGGCCTCGTAACCGGCGATCTCGAAGGCCTTCAGCATGACCTCGGGCTCGTGGTTGCGGATGGCGCCGGAGGACAGCTCGATGCCGTTGCAGACGATGTCGTACTGCCACGCCAGGATGTCGAGCGGGTCCTTCTCCTCCAGGTCCTTCATGCCGCCCTGCGGCATCGAGAAGGGGTTGTGCGAGAAGTCGATCCTGCCGGTCTCCTCGTCCTTCTCGTACATCGGGAAGTCGACGATCCAGCAGAAGCGGAAGACGTTCTCCTCGAACTGGCCCGCGCGCTTCGCGGCCTCGACCCGGACCGGGCCCATGATCTTGGAGACCTCGTCGAACTCGCCCGCGCCGAAGAACACCGCGTGCCCGGCCGCGAGGCCGAGGCGCTCGGTGAGGACCTTGACGTTCTCCTCGGTGAGGAACTTGGCGATCGGGCCGGTCAGGGCGCCGTCCTCGCCGACGCGGACCCAGGCCAGGCCCTTGGCGCCCAGCGAGATCGCGTACTCGCCGAGGCCGTCGAAGAACTTGCGCGGCTGCGCGGCGGTGTCCGGGACGGCCAGCGCACGCACGTGCTTGCCGGCGAACGCCTTGAACTCCGAGCCCTCGAACACGTCGGTGATGTCGACGAGCTCCAGCTTGGCGCGCAGGTCGGGCTTGTCGTTGCCGTACTTCAGCATCGACTCGCGGAACGGGATCCGCGGGAACGGCGAGGTGACCGGGCGGCCGCCGCCGAACTCGGTGAAGAGCTCGGTCATGAGGCGCTCGATCGGCTGGAAGACGTCCTCCTGCTCGACGAAGGACATCTCCACGTCGAGCTGGTAGAACTCGCCCGGCGAGCGGTCGGCGCGGGCGTCCTCGTCGCGGAAGCAGGGCGCGATCTGGAAGTACCGGTCGAAGCCGGAGATCATCAGCAGCTGCTTGAACTGCTGCGGGGCCTGCGGCAGGGCGTAGAACTTGCCCGGGTTCAGGCGGGACGGGACGACGAAGTCACGGGCGCCCTCGGGGGAGGTCGCGGTGAGGATCGGCGTCGCCATCTCGTTGAAGCCGAGGGCCACCATCTTCGAGCGGATGGAGGCGATGACCGCCGACCGCAGCATGATGTTGCGGTGCATGCGCTCGCGGCGCAGGTCGAGGAAGCGGTACTCCAGGCGGCGCTCCTCGTTCACACCGTCGTCGGTGTTGATCGTGAAGGGCAGCGGGGCGGCCGTGCCGAGCACCTCGACCTCGGCGGCCTCGATCTCGATCTCGCCGGTCGGCAGGTCGGGGTTCACGTTCTCGGTGCCGCGGGAGACGACCTTGCCGTCGATCCGGACGACCGTCTCCTTGGACAGCTTGTCCAGGACGTCGGCGGCCGCGGTGCCGGGGCGGGCGACGAGCTGCGTGATGCCGTAGTGGTCGCGCAGATCGATGAAGAGGATGCCGCCCAGGTCTCGACGATTGTGCAGCCAGCCGCTCAGCCGGACGTCGGTGCCGACGTCAGAGGCACGGAGCTCGCCGCACGTGTGGGACCTGTACCGATGCATCAGTCATCCAGTTCTACGCGATACCAGGGTGGATTCAACCGTCCCAAGGTTACCGTCCGGGCGGGGCACCGCGCGGGCGCGCCCGGGCAGGCTCCCGAACAGGCAGGTCGACGGGATGACCTGTAAAGATGACCGGGTGCGCACCGAGGACGTCCTGGCCGCCATCGCGACCGGCCTGTGGCGATGGGACAACGCCTCCGGGACGGTCACCCTCGACAGCGAGGCCGCCCGGCTGCTCGGCTTGCCCGCCGAGCCCGTCGTCCTGCCCGAGGTCGCGGTGCGTTCGCGCTTCCACCCGGTCGACTGGAACGAGATCAACGGCATCGTCAGCCTCGCCGTCGCCGAGGGCACCCTCGCCGAGGCCCGGCTGCGGATCATGGACGAGGACGGGCGCGTGCTGCGCACCGTACGCAGCCGCTCCAAACCCCTGGAGAACCGGACGGCCGACGGCCGCGTCGACTACGAGCTGATCGGCACCATCCAGGAGATCGCCGAGCCGCAGCCCGGCACCACCGCCGTCCACACCCCGATCACCGGCGACTGGCGGCGCTCCCGCGAGGCCTTCCTGCTCGACGCGGGCCGGGCGCTCGCCGAGGCCCGGTCCACCGCCGAGGTGCTGCGGGTGGCGGCCTCGCTGTCCATGCCGGGCTTCAGCCCCGACGGGCTGGCGGTCTTCGGGGTGGCGGGCGAGAAGCTGTCGGTCATCGGCCACCACGGGCACGCCCCCGGCGACGAGGCCCCCTTCACGGACATGGTCCTGGACACCGCCTACCCGGCCGCGGAGGTCGTCCGCACCGGCCGGGCGATCTACCTTCCCACCCCGGAGGAGTACGAGCGGCGCTTCCCCGTCACCTGGCCGCTGGCCGAGCCCTTCGGCCGGGTCTCCTGGGCCTTCCTGCCGCTGATCGTGGCCGGGCGGACCATGGGGGCCTGGATGGCCGCCTTCAAGCAGCCGGTGACCTTCTCCCCCGACGAGCGGTCCGTGCTGACGACGGTCGCCCGGATGCTGGCCCAGGCCCTCCAGCGGGCCGGCGTCGCCGAGTCCGAGCGCGAGCTGACCACCGGGCTCCAGCGGTCGATGATGCCGCAGCTGGGGCCCGAGATCCCCGGGATGACCATCGCCGCCCGCTACGTACCCACCGGCGGCGGGCTCCAGGTCGGCGGCGACTGGTACGACATGATCCCGCTGCCCTCGGGACGGTTCGCCCTGGTCATCGGCGACGTCCAGGGGCACGACGTACGGGCCGCCGGCCTGATGGGCCAGCTGCGGATCGCCGTACGGGCGTACGCGTCCGAGGGCCACCGGCCCGACGCGGTGCTCTCCCGGGCCTCCCGCTTCCTCGCCGGACTCTGCTCCTCCCAGGAGGAGGAAGCGGAGGCCGGGGCGGGCGAGCGCGGGCCCGGCGGCGAGTCCGACTACCTCAGCCCCCGCTTCGCGACCTGCCTCTACGTGGAATGCGACCCGGAGACCGGCACGCTGGAGGTGGCCCGCGCCGGCCACCCCGACCCGGCGATCCGGATGACGGACGGCACCGTCCTGATGCGGCCGACCGCCGGCGGCCTCCCGCTCGGCATCGTCCCCGACACCGACTACCCGACGACACGGTTCACCCTGGAACCCGGCGAGACGATGATGCTGTGCACCGACGGGCTCATCGAGACCGGCGGCCACGACCTCGACACCGGCTGGGCCCGGCTGCGGGCCATCCTGGAGGCCGACGCGGAGACGTACGGGCCCGGCGGCGACGGCGTCACGGCCGCGGGCTCCGGACTCACCGCCGGACACCTGGAGCGCCTCGCCGACCTGCTGGTCCAGGCCGTGCACGGGCCCTCCTCGCACCACACCACCGGCCCGCTCGCCGACCGCCGCGAGGACGACATAGCCGTGGTGCTGCTCTGCCGCGAGGGCGCCGGCTGCGGCTGCGGGACCGGCCCGCTGAACCCGTCCCGGCCCGCCCGGCGCACGGTGCTGACCGTGGCCCAGGCCGAGCCGGAGCGGATCGCGGGCGCCCGCCGCCAGATCCGGGAGCTGCTGCACGACTGGGCGGACCCGGAACAGGTGGACTCGGCGGAGCTGATGGTCTCCGAGATGGTCACCAACGTGCTGGTGCACACCGACGGGGACGCGCTGCTGGTCGCGGAGGCGGCCGGCGAGCTGGGCACCCGGCGGCTGCGCGTGGAGGTCGCCGACGGCAGCGACGAGCTGCCGCACAAACGGCACCCCGGCGAAATGGCCTCCAGCGGGCGCGGGGTGCTGCTGATGGAGATGCTCGCCGACACCTGGGGCGTGGACCCCAGGGGCGCGGGCAAGTCGATCTGGTTCGAGCTGTACGAGCGCTCCAAGCCCGCCGACGAGACCGGGTCCGCGTAGGACTCCGCAGGACCCCCCGGAAGCCGAGCCGAAAGGTGGACACGGCGATGCCGACCCCCCTGCTGCGCGTACCGGGCGCGGTCGGACTGGGCGCGCTGGTGTTCGTCGGCGCCTACATCCCCTACCTGGGCGCCTTCGTCTCCGGCGCCGTCGCCGTCCTGGTCGCCCTCGCCGACCGGGGGTGGATCATCGGGCTGTGGGCGCTGGGCGTGGTGCCGGCCGTACAGGTGCTGGAGGGACACGTCCTCCAGCCCCTGATCCAGAGCCGGACGGTGCAGATGCACCCGGCGGTGGTGATGCTGGCGATCACGGCCGGCGCGAGCGTCGCCGGCATCCTCGGCATGCTCCTCGCGGTCCCCCTGACGGCGGCCGTCTTCGGCATCATGTCGGAACTCCGCGGCCGCTACGCATCCCGCCACGACGAGCCCGGCTGACCCCCGGGGGGTGCCGGGGGGTGCCGGGGGGTGCCGGGGGGTGCCGGGGGGTGCCGGGGGGTGCCGGGGGGTGCCGGGGGGTGACCGCCGTCCTTACGAGTGCTGCTCCGCCGAGACGGTACGCTCCCGGGCGGTGGTGGGGATCCGGCCCAGCCGGCCCGCCTGGAAGTCGTCGAAGGCCTGCTGGAGTTCGTGCCGGGTGTTCATGACGAACGGCCCGTAGTGCGCCATCGGCTCGCGGATCGGCCGGCCGCCGAGCAGGACGATCTCCAGGTCCGGGGTGCGGGAGTCCTGGGACTCGTCCGCGCGCACCGTGAGGGAGCCGCCCTCGCCGAAGACGGCCGTCTGCCCGGTGTGGATCGGCCTGCGGTCGGTGCCCACCGATCCGCGCCCGGCCAGTACGTACGCGAGGGCGTTGAAGTCCTCGCGCCACGGCAGGGTGAGCTGCGCGCCGGGGGTGACGGTCGCGTGGATCATCGTGATCGGGGTGTGGGTGATGCCGGGGCCCTCGTGCCCGTCCAGCTCACCGGCGATGACGCGGAGCAGAGCGCCGCCGTCGGGGGTGGTGAGCAGCTTGACCTTGCCGCCGCCGATGTCCTGGTAGCGCGGGGGCATCATCTTGTCGGAGGCCGGGAGGTTCACCCACAGCTGGAGGCCGTGGAAGAGCCCGCCGCTGACGACGAGGTGCTCCGGCGGGGCCTCGATGTGCAGGAGGCCGGAACCGGCGGTCATCCACTGGGTGTCGCCGTCGTTGATGACCCCGCCGCCGCCGTTGCTGTCCTGGTGGACGAAGGTCCCGTCGAGCAGGTACGTGACGGTCTCGAAGCCGCGGTGCGGATGCCACGGGGTGCCTTTCGGCTCGCCCGGCGCGTACTCCACCTCGCCCATCTGGTCCATCATGATGAACGGGTCGAGGTGCTGGTAGTCGATCCCGGCGAACGCCCGGCGCACCGGGAATCCCTCGCCCTCGAATCCCCCCGGAGCCGTGGTCACGGCGAGCACCTTGCGGGCGACGGCGGCCGGCTGGGGCTCGGCCACGCGCGGAAGCGTCAACGGGTTCTCAACGGTCACTGCGGGCATGGTCAGGACCTCCTTCTGCGTCGAGTTTAGTTGAAACTCGAACTTTCTGCCACACCGCATGGAACAGCTCACCCGAACGGAGCATTCCCGGCACTTTTCCCGTACCTGACAACCAGGGGGCGCCCGGCGCGGTCTACGGGGGCATGGAGACCAGCGCCCCCGGGCCCGACCCCGATATCGATACTGCCCCCGCGGGGCGGAACCCGCCTGCGTGGCTGCGCGCCCTCGGCCCGGCCGTCGCGATGACGGCGCTGATGACCGGCGCCGGGTACGCCGTGTACCGATGGGCGGCCGCCGGCCTGCCGATGGAGCCCCTGCCCGGCTCGCCCTGGGCCTACCTCGGCGCGTGGGCGGTGCTGACGTTCCTCGCCTGCCTGCTGCTCCAGTGGGCGACGTCCGGGATCGAGTACGACGGCCGCTGGAGCCTGATCGGCGTGCCCTTCTTCGCCGGGATCCGCATCTCCCTGGCCTACCGCCCCGACCCCGCGCTGCTGTACGCGTACGGGCTGGCGGCCCTGGCGGTGGCCGCCGCGGGCATCGCCCTGTGGCGCCGGCGCCGGACGGCCGCCGCCGGCCGGAGGCAGTGAGGGCGGAGGCAGTGAGGGCGGAGGACCTCCCCCGTGGGTCCCCCGCCGCTCCCGATGGTGCGGGAGGGCGGGCCGCTGGGGCGATCCTTTCGGCGGTGGCCGAAAGCTCCGCCCGGGGGGCGGGCCTCAGCCGCCGCCGCGCAGCAGTTCCACGCCCAGGCCCGTCGCGGAGTGGAGCACCGCCTTGCCGTCCCGCTCGGTGGTGATCAGCCCGGCCGCGCGCAGGGTGCGGGTGTGCTCCGAGACCGACGGGAGGCTGACGTCCAGGTCCCGGGCCAGCTCGCTCGTGGTCCGCTGCTGGACCAGCAGCCGGAGCACCGCCGCCCGGGTCCGCCCCAGCAGCGCGTCCAGCGCTCCCCCCGCCGGACCCCCGGACGGGCTCGCCTCCACCAGCGGCAGCGGCGTCAGCGCCGGGTACAGCAGCAGGGGCCTGCCGCCGGGCCCGTCGGGGCCCTCCGCGAGCAGCGGCCGGCCCGTCCAGAACGGCGACGGCATCAGCAGCAGCCCGCGCCCGCCGAGGTGCACCTCGTACCCGGGCGGCCGGTCGACCTCCAGGACGGTGCCCGACCAGCGGGCCGCGGGGTGGATGCCGGCCAGGCAGGCCTTGATGCCGTGGGCGGCCAGGAGCCGGGTGCGCCAGGCCACGTCCGCCCGGAAGGAGTGCCGGATCCGCGGCCAGTACGGGGCCACGACCGCCTCGTGCGCGGCGCCGATCGCCCCGCCCAACCGCTCCCAGGCCTCCCGGTCCTGGTCCCACAGGGCGCGCAGCCAGGAGGCCCGGCCGCCGGGGGCGCGGGCGGCGGCGGTGGCCAGCTGGCCGGCGGTGAGGAGCGTGCCCGCCTCGCGGACGGCAGCCAGCCCTTCCTCCAGGGTGGCCGCGTACGGCTCTACGAACTGCGGGTTCTGGCCGTCCGGGCGCAGCAGTTCGAGGAGCGGGCGGGCCCGGCCGGGCAGTTCACGGCAGACGCGGCGGCGCCACGGGCCGAAGACCGCCGGCTCGTCGGTGCGCTGCCAGGCGACCAGGGCCATGGCGAGCTCCAGCAGCGGCAGCGGTTCGGCGGCGAAGGTGACGTCGAGCAGGTCCTCGGCCGTGAAGTGCACCCTCAGCAAAGCCCACCGCCCCCGCCCCCGCCACGACAGGTCAGCCGTCCGCGCAGCAAGGGTGTCTAGCCGTACATGCGGCGCATCGCGAAGTCGACCATCTGCTCGACGGCCTTCGCGTCGAAGACCATCCGGTGGTCGCCCTCCATGTCGAGGACGAAGCCGTACCCGGTCGGCAGCAGGTCGATGACCTCGGCGCCGGTGATCACGAAGTACTTGGACTCCTTGCCGGCGTAGCGGCGGAGTTCCTTGAGCGTGGTGAACATCGGGATGACCGGCTGCTGCGTGTTGTGCAGGGCCAGGAACCCCGGGGTGTCGCCGCGCGGGCAGTAGACCTTCGACGTCGCGAAGATCTGCTGGAAGTCCTCGGCGGACAGCGACCCGGTGGTGAAGGCCCGGACCGCGTCGGCGAGCGACGGCGGCGAGGGCTCGGGGTAGAGCGGCTGCTCGCCGTACCCGCCGGCCATCTGCTGCGGGGCGGCGTACTGCTGCTGCCCTGCGCTCACGTTCTGGTCGTAGCCGTACATGGACCGAAGCCTACCGAGCGGCCCCCGCCCCCAGGCACCCTCCGGGCATTCCCGCTTGATGCTGGTCACAGTGGCCGACGAAGGGTTGATTCTTATTACTGGCGGGTAGCATCATGACGTTACCGATTGGTATGTACGAGGAACCTGTCTCCCCGAGCCTTAACGGAGCCGTCGCCATGGGGCACTACAAGTCGAATCTCCGCGACATCGAGTTCAACCTCTTCGAGGTGCTCGGCCGCGACAAGCTGTACGGCACCGGCCCGTTCGGTGAGATGGACACCGAGACCGCCAAGAGCATCCTGTCCGAGATCGCCCGCCTCGCGGAGAACGAGCTCGCGGAGTCCTTCGCGGACGCCGACCGCAACCCGCCGGTCTTCGACCCGGCCACCAACACCGCCCCGGTCCCGGCCTCCTTCAAGAAGTCCTACGAGGCCTTCATGGACTCGGAGTACTGGCGCCTGGGCCTGCCCGAGGAGATCGGCGGCACCACCTCGCCCCGCTCCCTGATCTGGGCGTACGCGGAGCTGCTCCTCGGCTCCAACCCGGCCATCTGGATGTACTCCTCCGGCCCGGCCTTCGCGGGCGTCCTCCACGAGGAGGGCAACGAGGCCCAGAAGCGCATCGCGCAGATCGCCGTCGAGAAGCGCTGGGGCTCCACCATGGTCCTCACCGAGCCGGACGCCGGCTCCGACGTGGGCGCCGGCCGCACCAAGGCCGTCCAGCAGGCCGACGGCTCCTGGCACATCGAGGGCGTGAAGCGCTTCATCACCTCCGGTGAGCACGACATGGAGGAGAACATCCTCCACTACGTCCTCGCCCGCCCCGAGGGCCACGGCCCGGGCACCAAGGGCCTGTCGCTCTTCCTCGTCCCGAAGTTCCACTTCGACTGGGAGACCGGCGAGCTGGGCGAGCGCAACGGCGTCTACGCCACCAACGTCGAGCACAAGATGGGCCTCAAGGCCTCCAACACGTGCGAGATGACCTTCGGCGACCAGCACCCCGCCAAGGGCTGGCTGATCGGCGACAAGCACGACGGCATCCGCCAGATGTTCATGATCATCGAGTTCGCCCGCATGATGGTCGGCACGAAGGCCATCGCGACGCTCTCGACGGGCTACCTGAACGCCCTGGAGTACGCCAAGGAGCGCGTGCAGGGCCCGGACCTCGCGAACTTCATGGACAAGTCCGCCCCCAAGGTCACCATCACGCACCACCCCGACGTGCGCCGCTCGCTGATGACGCAGAAGGCCTACGCCGAGGGCATGCGCGCCCTGGTGCTCTACACGGCCTCCGTCCAGGACGAGATCGCCGTCAAGCAGGCCGCCGGCGAGGACGCCTCCGCCCAGATCGGCCTGAACGACCTGCTCCTGCCGATCGTCAAGGGCTACGGCTCGGAGAAGTCCTACGAGCAGCTCGCCCAGTCCCTGCAGACCTTCGGCGGCTCCGGCTACCTGCAGGAGTACCCGATCGAGCAGTACATCCGCGACGCCAAGATCGACACCCTCTACGAGGGCACCACGGCCATCCAGGGCCAGGACTTCTTCTTCCGGAAGATCGTCCGCGACCAGGGCGCCTCGCTGAACATCCTCTCCGAGACGATCAAGAAGTTCCTCGCCGAGGGCCCCGGCGGCGAGGACCTCGCCCCCGCCCGCGACGCCCTCGCCAAGGCCGCCGTGGACCTGGAGGCCATCGTCGGCCAGATGATCGTCGACCTCACCGCCACCGGCGAGGACGTCAAGAACATCTACAAGGTCGGCCAGAACACCACCCGCCTGCTGATGGCCTCCGGTGACGTCGTCGTCGGATACCTGCTGCTCAAGGGCGCGGCCGTGGCCGCCGAGAAGCTGGACGGCGCCTCCGCGAAGGACGTCGCCTTCTACACCGGCAAGATCGCCGCCGCGAAGTTCTTCGCCGGCCAGGTCCTGCCCGGCGTCTCCGTCCAGCGCGCGCTGGCCGAGGCCGTCGACAACTCCCTCATGGACCTCGACGAGGCCGCCTTCTAAGGCACCGCCCGCCTCGCCGACCAGTCGCGGTGTACGTACGCACAGTGGCCGGACCCTCCCTGTCGGGGGTCCGGCCACTGCTGTGCGGCCGTTTCGGCCGTTGTCGGTGGTTCGTGGCACGCTCGTAGACATGAGTCCACAGGAGCAGCACGGCAGCAGGGGGTATTCCGTCCCCACGGGGCGCCCGTACGCCCTCAAGGAGCTCCAGGCGAACGTGGGCGCGCTCGGCGACCGGATCAAGGACCTCTACGACGGCGCCCACCCCGCCGAGTACGAACCCGTGGCCGACGCCCTGTACGTGGCCTTCCAGACGGCCTCGGGCCTGGCCCCGGCCAAGAGCTACACCGGCTGCCCCGAACACCCCAACGGCGCCCTCGACCCCGAGGCTCCCGAGGGCTGGGGCCGCTGCCTCATCTGCAACGACCGCCGCCGCCTCGGCCGGCGCCTCCAGGGCGGCCGGGCCGCGGGCCCCGCCCCCTCGGGCGAGCAGCGGCGCCTCGGGTACCCCGTCCCCGAGCCCCCGTACACCCTCGACGTCCTGCGCCACTGGCTGCGCGTGATCGACGAGCAGCGCTTCCACCTCACGCTCGGCTCCGCCGACCAGGACTTCGTACGCATCGCGGACGACCTCCACCGGGCCTTCATCGTGGCCCGGGAGCTGTCGCGGCCGCGCAACGCGTCGGGATGCTCCGAGCACCCCGGCGCGCCGATCGACCCCGATGCCCCTCCGGGTGAGGCCTGTATCTTCTGCGCCGGACGCAAGAGACGCGCGCAGCGCCCGCCGCAGACCCCCGAGATGCTCCCGCGCATCCGCCGGGGCGAGCGCAGACAACTGCAGCGCAGATTCGAGCGTCCGCCGGGCTGAGAACCACGGGATCGCGGGGCAAACCCCCCGCGGTCCTCGTCCTTTCGGCTATCCGCCGCAGTCCGGCCAAGGCGAACACGACCGTCGTTAAGGTGAACCACATGAGCTCTCCCGCCCGCTTCGACCGCGGCCACACCGACGATCTGATGACCTACCTGACGGCCAGTCCGTCGCCGTACCACGCAGTGGCGAACGCGGCGGAGCGGCTGGAGAAGGCGGGCTTCAGGCAGTTGTCGGAATCGGACGCCTGGGACTCGGGCACGGGGGGCAGGTTCGTCCTGCGCGGCGGCGCGCTCATCGCCTGGTACGTGCCCGAGGGCGCGGCCGCGCACACCCCCTTCCGGATCATCGGCGCACACACCGACTCCCCCAACCTGCGGGTCAAGCCCGTACCGGACACCGGCTCGCAGGGCTGGCGGCAGGTCGCGGTGGAGATCTACGGCGGGACCCTGCTCAACACCTGGCTGGACCGCGACCTCGGCCTCGCCGGGCGGCTGACCCTCCGCGACGGCACCGAGCGCCTGGTGAACGTGGACCGCGCCCTGCTGCGCGTCCCGCAACTCGCCGTGCACCTCGACCGGTCGGTCAACTCGGACGGCCTCAAGCTCGACAAGCAGCGGCACATGCAGCCGATCTGGGGTCTGGGCGAGGCCCGCGAGGGCGACCTGATCGCCTTCCTGGAGGAGGAAGAGGGCCTGCCGCAGGGCTCGGTGGCCGGCTGGGACCTGATGGTCCACTCGATCGAGCCGCCCGCCTACCTGGGCCGCGACCGCGAGCTGCTGGCCGGCCCGCGCATGGACAACCTGCTGTCGGTGCACGCCGGTGTCGCGGCCCTCGCCGCGGTCTCCGCCTCCGAGGGCCTGGACCACATCCCGGTGCTGGCCGCCTTCGACCACGAGGAGAACGGCTCCCAGTCGGACACCGGCGCCGACGGCCCCCTCCTGGGCAACGTGCTGGAACGTTCAGTCTTCTCCCGCGGCGGCACGTACGAGGACAAGGCCCGCGCCTTCGCCGGCACCGTCTGCCTCTCCTCGGACACCGGGCACGCGGTCCACCCCAACTACGCCGAGCGGCACGACCCTTCGCACCACCCGCGCGCCAACGGCGGCCCCATCCTGAAGGTCAACGTCAACCAGCGCTACGCCACCGACGGCAGCGGCCGCGCGGTGTTCGCCGCCGCCTGCGAGCGGGCCGGGGTGCCGTGGCAGACCTTCGTCTCCAACAACTCGATGCCGTGCGGCACCACGATCGGCCCGATCACCGCGGCCCGCCACGGGATCCAGACGGTGGACATCGGCGTGGCGATCCTGTCGATGCACTCGGCCCGCGAACTCTGCGGCTCCGACGACCCGTTCCTCCTCGCGAACGCCCTGCTGGCCTTCCTGGAGGGCTGAGGGCCCTCCAGGTCGGCCGTCCCGTCAGGCGTCGTCCATGCCCGCCAGCACCAGCGGCAGGCGGGCGGCGCCCCCGGCGGTGACGACGACCGGCACGCCCCAGTCCTGCTGGTGGACGTGGCAGGCCGGGTACTCGTTGGCCGGGTCGTCGTCGCAGGACGCGGCCATCGCCGAGACGTGCAGCACCCCTTCGGTGACGGCGGGGTTCAGCAGCAGGTCGCGGAACAGGTCCGTGCCGGCCCCCTCCCCCTCCGCCAGCAGCTCCGGCGGGGTCGAGGAGACCAGCAGCCGGGTGGACGGCCCGTAGCGGGTGTCCAGCTTCTGGCCGGCCGGGGCCTGGAAGACCACGTCCAGGCGGAGCGTGCCGGGGGCCACCTCGGTGGCGGCCCGCTGGGTGCGGTGGGCGACCGCGTCCACGCGGACGGCCTCCTCCGGGAGCCGCAGCCGGGTCAGCCGGTGCCGGGCGGACTCGACCACCACGATGTCCCCGCCGACCAGCACGGCGGCGCTGGGCTCGCGCAGGTCGGTGGCGAGGGTGGACACCTGCCCGGTGGCCGGGTCGTAGCGGCGCAGGGCGTGGTTGTACGTGTCGCTGACCGCGACCGAGCCGTCCGGCAGCGCGGTCACCCCGAGCGGGTGCTGGAGCAGCGCCTGAGCGGCGTCGCCGTCCCGGTGGCCGAAGTCGAACAGCCCGGTCCCGACGGCGGACCGCACGGCGTACCCGTCCTCCCCTTCACGCTCCACGTACCGCAGGGCGCTGGTCTCGGAGTCGGCGATCCACAGCCGGTCCCCGGCGGCCGCGAGCCCGGACGGCTGCGCGAACCAGGCCTCGGCGGCGGGCCCGTCGACGAGCCCCTCGTTGGTCGTCCCGGCGGCGACCCCGACGGTCCCCGCCTCCGGGTCCCACGTCCACAGCTGGTGCACGCCGGCCATGGCGATCCACACCCGGTCCTGCCACCAGGCGACGTCCCACGGCGAGGACAGGTCCACCTCCAGCGCCGGCCCGGAGGTCGGGGACCCCTGCCACCACTGCCGCCCGGTCCCGGCGACCGTCTCCACGGCGCCGGTCTCCGGGTCGAACACCCGGAGCGCGTGGTTGACGGTGTCCGCGACCACGACCCGCCCGTCGGGCAGCAGCGCGAGCCCCTGCGGCTCGCTGAAGGCGTCCGGCCCGAAGCCGCGTTCGCCGCTGCCGATGCGGCGTACGACGGTCTCCCCGTCGGCGGCCAGCTCCACGAGCTGGTGCCGCGTCGAATCGGACACCAGCAGGTTCCCGGAGGGCAGCACCAGCGCCTTGCCGGGGAAGCGCAGGTCGGTGGCGACGGGCTCGGGCGCCACGTAGGGCCCGTCCCCGCGCCGCAGGGTCCCCTTGGCCTCGTGCTCGGCCTCCAGCTCCTCGACGAGCCGCGCGATGGCGTGCGCGTGCCCCTCACCGGCGTGCTGCGCGACGACGTACCCCTCGGGGTCGATCACCACGAGCGTGGGCCAGGCCCGCACGGCGTACTGCTTCCACGTCGCGAGCTCGGGGTCGTCGAGCACGGGGTGGTGCACCTCGTACCGCTCGACGGCGTCGACGACGGCGGCGTGCTCGGCCTCGTGGACGAACTTCGGCGAGTGCACACCGATGATCACCACGGTGTCCCGGTGCTTCTCCTCCAGCTCCCGCAGCTCGTCGAGGACGTGGAGGCAGTTGATGCAGCAGAACGTCCAAAAATCGATGATCAATGTGCGACCTCGGAAGTCGGCGAGCTTCAGGTCCTTCCCGCCGGTGTTGATCCATCCACCCTTGCCGATCAGCTCGGGGGCACGGACACGGGCACGCTTGCGGGGTGCGGGCGCGGGGGTGGGCGCCGGGGCAGCATCGTTCATGTTTCAAGCTTGCCATTGGCCCGTGAACACCGGATCACGGCCTTACGACGCCGTTGTCCTGCGCAGCTACGGGATCCGCTCCACCACGGGCTAGCCTCCTTGGACGCCCCGGACGAACAGGGTTCCTGTGCGCCGGCTCCCGGCGGGTGGGGCAAGCACGGACGCTGACACGTCCACGAAGCCGTGTTCCTTGAGAATCAGCGCCCACACATCGGGTTCGTAGTCCCACCGCTTGACGACAGCGGGGTCTTCTTCGGGCCCGCGCGGGATGTATGACGCCTGGCAGCCGTAGCACCCTTCAACCGGGGGACGCTGGGAGAAGGCGAAGACGCCACCCGGCTTGAGGTTCGCGTGAACCATCGGCAGCAGAAGACCGGGGTCGGTGAACCAGGCAGCGCCGAACACGCTGTAGACCGCATCGAAGATCGTGAACGTGTCTCCGAGATAGGTGAGCGCGTCGGCCTGGTCGAGTTCCATCCCGTCCACGCCCGGCCACCGCTCGCGTGCCTTGTCGAGCTGCTTGGCGGAGAGGTCGATCCCGACGGACTTCATGCCGAGCGTTGCGAGATGAGCGGCGTTCCCTCCAGACCCGCACCCGAGATCGAGCACGCGGTCTCCCGGGTTGACGTTGAGCACGTCGGCCCTGGGGCCGTGGTCCGGGTACTGGGTCCAGTTGAACCATGTGGTCTCGCCCTTGGCGTTGGTCTTCCGCCGCTGGGGCTTGCTCTGCGAGTAGGTGTCCCATGCGGTGCTGCGAGCGTCAGTCACTACCTGTCCGTTCTCGTTCACGGCGACAGCCGCCCGGCACGATACCGGGCGGCTGAAGCTCTCGTGGGTCAGTCGCTCCGCTTGAGTCGGAGCTACTTGGCAACGGGGCTGTCGGAGCAGCCCGCGTAGCTCTGGGTGCAGTCGGCTGCGCCGTTGATCGGCCAGAACTCCGGGTCCACGTCGAAGCCGGCCGATCGGATCACCTCGGCCGTCCGACGCATCGCGGCCCGGCCCTCGGCGGGGTCGTGGCCGTTGTTGCGGTCGGGGACGTGGTGGATGAATCCGCCGCCGAGCGCGTCGCAGACCCTGGCGTAGTCCTTGGTGTGGAGCACGAGTGCGTGCCAGAAGAGGTCCACGCGAAGGCTGGGCGTAGCCCTCTCCGTGGTGTTCGCGGCGACAGCGAGGAAGGCCGCCACCTGGTTGACGCCGCGCTGGCCCTGGTCGTCGGTCATCTCCGGCCAGGAGTCCTCGCGGACCATGGTGATGAGGTCGGCCCTCAGCTCCGGGGTTATGAGGTCGTACACGGTCTCCGTCGTGTCGGTGATCGTCACGTCTGTGCCTTCCTGGTCTGTGAGGAACATCGGGGGCACTTGCAGGGAGGCCAGGCGGCGGAGGCCATGGGGGTCAACGGCTTCTCGGCGCTGCTGCTGGGGTAGATCACCTCAGAGCCGAACGTCTGGCCGGAGTCGCGAGACACCCGCACGGTCGTGGTCATCGTTGGCCTTCCGCTTGCCCGGTCCGGTTGGTGAAGCGATGTTGCCGCCGCCGGTCGGTCGGAACGACGACGCTTCGGGCGTCGCCTGGGCGTCACTCAGTGGGGTGTCAATGACGCCCTCCAGGGCGTCAAACCGGTGTCATTGCATGGCTGTTCGGTCTAGCTTTGACGTCATGACGACGACCGCCGTGGTGCCGAATGATGTGCTGCGGGCCGTGCGTATCGGCCTGCGCTTAAGCCAAGACGACTTCGCCAAGGCGCTCCGCCGGGCAGGTGCGGAACTGGGGGAGCCGAACGAGGCATCCAAGCGGCTGGTGCAGCGCTGGGAGTCCGGCACGAGCAAGACGCCTCGGGGCGTGTACGCCAGGGCCTTAGAACGGGTCACTGGGCGTCCGGTCGAGGCACTGGGGTTCGCCCTGCCGGTGCCGACGGCACGAGTCCACGCAGACGGGAAGGGAGGGCATGACATGGAGACCGGCACAACCGGTGTCGCGTCTGCCTCTGTAGGCGCGCAGCCGACCGCGCAGACGGGTGAGGAGACGTTTTCGGGAGTGTGGCTCAGCCGCTACGAGTTCTTCTCTTCGAGCCGGGGCGACTCGTACGAGGGCAAGCACTACGTAGTGATCGTCCAGCACGGGAACCGGCTGACCGTTCAGAGTCTGCCCGGGGCGAGCAGCAACCCGGACAGCCCGCTCACGCTGGATCTCACTGTCGATCGCAACGTGGTCACGGGCACGTGGGTCGAGCAGACTGCCGCAGACGGCTACTACAACGGGGCCCGCTACCACGGGGCCATCCAACTCCTGGTCGAGCCGACCGGACGGCGCATGGCCGGAAAGTGGGTCGGCTTCGGCAAGGACTTCGACGTGAATACCGGCCCCTGGGAACTGCGGCTCGTGGACCGGTCCACGAGCAAGGCGACGCTGGAGAGGTACAGCCAGTCGCCGGAGTGACATCCGACGGGGCACCTGATGGGGCGAAGACCCCACGGGGTGGGGCCTTCGGCGGGCTTTGCAGGGCGTTAACTGTGCCGCTCTCGCGCCTTCGGCGGTCGATATGCGCTGGTCAGAGCCCACGATGGGCCCGAAAATCGGGGTCACACCCAGCGTGCGTGCTCCGAGCTGGGGCCAGGGTCGGGATGGTGACCACAGCGCAACTTCGCGCCGACCCTCCGATGGGCCCAGTGACGAAGTGACGGAATGACGTTTTGTTCTATTCCATTTATAGAGACTCAGAACATCTCTTAAAGAGGTAGTGGACTTCGACCGTCATTCCGTCACTTCGTCACCCGTTGACTCCGCCCCAGCCTCGTCTCTGGTCGCCCAGACGATCCGGCAGCGCTCGTCACCGTTGAACCTCACGCCCACCCTGCCTCGCTGGACTTCCACTCGATCGATTGCGAGGCCAAGGCGTCCACGTCTTCCGGCCGCATCGTCGGCTTCCCAAGCTTCACGTAGCAGGCCAGCGTCCAGGAGTGGAGAGATGTCCACGGAAGGGGTCGGCATCCGCAGTAGATCCGCGCGCAGCCCCTCGATCCGGGTACGAAGTCGTCCGGCGAGCCGGTTGTACCGGTCGATCGCGTCTGCGCCGGTAAACTCGCCACGGACGTACCTGGCCTCCTCCAGGTCCGCCAGACGGGCCCCTTCGTCCGCGATCTCCGCCTCGATCGCGTCCCGCTTCGCGAAAACCTCCGGGTCCTCCCTCTGCACCCAGCGATCGGCGATCACGGCGAGCAGCGGGTCGTGAGGCTCCAGGGAAGGCAGGCGTGACAGGAACGCCCGGGTCACGTAGTCGTCGATGCTCTCCACCCGAGCCGATACGCCGGAGCATCCTCGCCCCATCCGGTGGCTGGAGCACTGGTACGACGTGCCGGCCTTGCTCATCCTGGCCCCACAGAGCCCACAACGCGCTATCCCGGTGAGCAGCGACTTCCCTTGCTTGTGACCGTGCCGCTTCCCCGCCAGAGGAAACGTGCGCGCTTCGAGCTGGCGGAGGATGAGCTCACGCTCCCCGACCGTGATGATGCCCTCGCCGATACTCACGGTTTCGAGCGTCTCGGGGTCCCGGTAGGGAGAGACCCGGTTCATGTACCTGCGGGTCCCATCCGGCTGCTCCTCGTACTCGGTCTGCGGCATGAGACCGGCGAAGGCTGGTGAGCGAAGGAGTTGCATGACGCTGGACGAGTTCCACTCGCCTCCACGGGCGGACTCCACCCCGTGCTCGTTCAGCAGCCGGGCGATGTGGACGAGTGCCTTCCCGGACAGCGCCTCGTCGGCGATCAGGCGAGCGTATACGGCGGTCTCGGGGTCGTGGACGAGCTTCTTCGTCTCCGGGTCCACCACGAGCCCGTAGGGCGGCTGCCCACCGATCCATTGCCCCCGCTGTCGCAGGTACCGCTTGGCGCTGCCTACGCGCATCCCCAGATTGCGTGACTCATTGCGCGCGAGTTCAGCCAGCATCGCGATGGTGACCCGGGCGCTGTCGTTCTTCGTGTCGAGGCCGTCCATGACGGAGACCAGCCGTCCGCCGACCCGGCCTATGTCGTCCAGCGCCTTGCCGACCTCTCCGATGCCCTTGCGGGACAGACGGTCGAGCTTCCAGACGATCAGGACGCCCACGACGCCGGCCGTGGCTGCTGTGATCGCCGCGTCGAAACCCTTGCGGCTGACGTTCTTGTAGCCGGAACGTCCACGGTCGATGTGGACCTTGCGGACGGTCAGTCCGTTGCGCTCCGCCCATGCGCGACAGTCGGCTTCCTGGCGGTCGATCGCTGTCTTGCCCTCCCGGTCCAGAGACAGGCGCAAGTACAGGTCAGCAGTGGTGTGTTGGTGCACGTCCCCACGCTAGCGAGAAGTGCGCACATTGGTTCAGGAAATCAAAAAATCTACGACGCGGCACTTACCTCGCAGGTCAGCGAGGGTCAGTTCCTTGCCTCCGGTGTTCAGCATCGTTCATGTTTCAAGCTTGCCATCCCGCCCTCCCGGCCCCACGGGCCTCCCCGGGACAGGTGCGGGATGGCGGCAGCCGGCCCTGGGAGGCGGTGGTGAACGCGTGCAGCGAGTGGACCAGGGCGGTCACGAAGGCGTGCCGGGCCGGGTCCGGGAGGAGGTCCAGGGAGAGGTACGGGTTCAGGTCCTCCAGTTCGACCAGCAGCAGTTCGCCGGACGGGGCGCGGCAGGCGTCCACGCGCTGGATGCCGTGGTCGAGGGTGTTCCAGTCGATGAAGCGGCGGGCGAAGGCCAGGTCCTCGGGGGTCGGCTCGTACGGGGTGAGCTCCCAGCGGCGCGCGGGGTCCGGGGCGTACAGGGCGTACTGGAAGGCGTCGTCGACGAAGTAGAAGGACACCTCGTACGCGAAGTCGATCCGCGGCTGGATGAGGATCTCGCCCGCCGGCCCGGACGGGGTGGCGGTGAAGGCGAGGCCTATGGAGTCGGCGCCCTGCTTGGGTTTGACCGCGTACGTGTCCACGGGCGGCAGCAGGTGCAGGTGCGCCGGGTCGTCCACCGTGGGGATCACCGGGTACCCGGCGGCGGTGAGGTCGAGGAGGTACTGCTTGCCGGCCATGTCGGCGCGACCGGTGAGCGGGTTGTAGACGGGGGTCCCGGCGGCGAGGGCGGCGGCGCGGAAGTCGTCGTAGGCCTGCTGGTAGCCGAGTACCGGGCCGCTGTTGCGGACGACGACGGCGTCGAAGCCGGGCATGAGGGCGCGCGCGTCCAGCGGGTGGCACAGGGCCAGGTCGAAGTGCTCGCGCAGCCGGGCGGTGAGGAATATGTCCTCGTCGCAGTAGCGGCGGCCGCGCGCGGGGTAGGCGAGGTCGGTCACGTAGAGCAGGCGGGTGCGGGGCTTCGTGGGCATGGGGCAAAGCTATCCCGGGCAACGATCAGCGCATGAAATACCTCGTTCGGGACAAACTGCTGGCCATCGGGGACGACTACTGGATCGAGGACGAGGACGGCCGGCACGTCTTCCTCGCCGACGGGAAGGCGCTGCGCTTCCGCGACACCCTTGAGCTGAAGGATCCGCGGGGGCGGATCCTTCTCACCCTGCGGGAGAAGCTCTTCACCCTGCGGGACGCGATGACCCTGGAGCGGGACGGGGTCCGGCTCGCGGTGGTCCGGCGCAAGCGGCTCTCGCTGCTGCGCAACCACTTCCGCGTGACCATGGCCGAGGGGACCGAACTCGACGTCAGCGGGCGGATCCTGGACCGCGAGTTCAAGGTCGAGTACGAGGGCGAGCTGCTCGCGCTGGTGTCCCGGCAGTGGTACCGGCTCCGCGAGACGTACGCCGTCGACGTGGTCCGGGAGGACGCGGACGCGGCGCTGCTGGTGGCGCTCGCCGTCTGCGTGATCAGAATGGCCGAGAAGGAGCGGGAGGAAGGGGTGGAAGGGGAGGACGGGGGCTCCGGCGGGTGAGCCGGAGCCCCGGAGGGCTACGGGTGGCGGCCCAGGGTGCGGTCCTTCAGGGCCGGGAACTGCTCCCGGGTCTCCGCGACCTTCGCCGGGTCCAGGTCCACCGTCAGGACGGCCTCGCCCGGGCCGGCCTCCGCGAGTACCTCGCCCCAGGGGTCCACCACCAGGCTGTGCCCGGCCTGTTCGACGCCCGCGTGGGTGCCGGCGGTCGCGCAGGCCAGTACGTACGACTGGTCCTCCACCGCCCGCGCCCGGTTCAGCAGGGTCCAGTGCTCGCGCCGCCGGGCCGGCCAGCCCGCGGAGACGACCATCGTGGTGGCGCCCGCGTCGACGAGCCCGCGGAACAGCTCGGGGAAGCGCAGGTCGTAGCAGGTGGCGAGGCCGAGGGTCTGTTCCGGCAGGGTCACCGTGGTCAGGGAGTCACCGGCGGACATCAGCACCGCCTCACCCTGGTCGAAGCCGAAGCGGTGGATCTTGCGGTAGGTCGCGGCGAGCTCGCCGGACGGGGAGAGCACGAGGGCGGTGTTGTAGAGCGAGCCGTCGCCGGCCCGCTCCACGACCGACCCGGCGTGCAGCCAGACCCCGGCGTCCGACGCCGCCTTGGACATGACCTCGAAGGTCGGGCCGTCCAGCGGTTCGGCCTCCGTCTCGAACTGCTCGTAGGCGAAGGCGCCCACCGTCCAGAGTTCGGGCAGCACGACGAGATCGGAGCCGCTCTGCTCCCTGACGAGTTCGGCGGCCCGCTGCCGCCGGGAAGCCACCGACTCCCCTTCATGCACCGCGATTTGGATCAGCGAGGCGCGCACTTTACCACCGTCCTGGCATGTCAGCCGGTCAACTCAAGGCCTACGATCGTCACACGAAAGCGCTGTCGGGGTGCTCATCGGCAGCGTAGTTTTGGGAATAGTCCACAACGCGCCACTGAACAGCCAGCGAGGGGTCCCGTTGACCGTCCATCCCAGCCTTGAGCCCTATGCCGACGCGTGGACCCACTCCATCGAGGCGATAACCGAGCTGGTCCTCCCCCTCCCTGAGGGCCAGTGGAACCTGCCGACGCCCTGCCCCGGGTGGTCCGTGCGCGATGTCGTCTCCCACATCATCGGCCTTGAGCTGGAAATGCTCGGCGACCCGCGGCCGATCCACACCCTCCCGCGCGACCTGCGGCACGTGGTGGACGAGTTCACCCGGTACATGGAGGTGCCGGTTGACGTCCGCCGCCACCACACCGCCCCGGAGATGACCTCGGAGCTGGAGTACACGGTCATCCGGCGTCAGCGCCAACTGCGCAACGAGAAGCGGGATCCGGCCACCACGATGGTGCGCGGACCGCAGGGCAACCAGATCACGCTGGAGTTCGCGCTGCGGCTGCGCGCCTTCGACACCTGGATCCACGAGCAGGACCTGCGCACGGCGCTGGGCGTCCCGGGGAACTGGGATTCGCCGGGCGCGTTCGTGGCGCGGGACATCCTCCTCGCCGGGCTGCCGAAGGCGGTCGCGAAGGGCGCGGGCGCCCCGCCGAACTCGGCCGTGGTCATCGACGTGCACGGGCCGGTGGAGTTCCTGCGGACGGTGCGGGTGGACGCGGCGGGCCGGGCCACCCTCGACAAGACCCCCTCACTGGGCCCGGACGTGTCGCTGGCCATGGACTGGGAGACGTACGTACGGCTCGCCGCGGGCCGGGTCCGGCCGCGTACGGTCGCCGACCGGGTGAAGGTGGAGGGCGACACCGAGCTGGCCACCGCCATCCTCGGGGCGTTCGCCGTGACCCCGTAGTACCGGGCGCCCGCACCCGGGCGCCGGTGCGCGCGGGATCAGCGGGGCGCGGGCCGCGCGGCCTTCCGGGGGCTGCCCCCGGCGGCCGCGGGGACGGTGAGGGCCTCGCGTTCGCGGGCCAGGGCGCGGGGTGCCAGCCGCAGGACCTGGGTGAGGCCCAGGAGTTCCACCGCGAACACGGACGAGAAGGCGATCCGGTAGTCGTCCCCGGTGGCGTCGAGCAGGACGCCGACCGCCAGCAGGGTGGTCATGGAGGCGAGGAAGCCGCCCATGTTGGTGATGCCGGACGCGGTGCCCTGGCGTTCGGCCGGGTTCGCGGGCCGGGCGAAGTCGAAGCCGATCATCGAGGCGGGCCCGCAGGTGCCGAGCACCACGCACAGCGTGACCAGCAGCCACATCGGGGCCCGGTCGCCGGGGTACACCAGCACGGAGGCCCAGAGCAGCGCCGTGACGCCGACCGTGCCCAGCGCGAGCGGCAGCCGTGCGCCGGGGCGGCGGCCGATGAGCTGTCCGTAGACCAGGCCGAAGCCCATGTTCGCGGCGACCACCAGGGTCAGCAGCCCGCCCGCGGTGGTCCGCGACAGCCCCTGCGCCTCGACGAGGAACGGCATGCCCCACAGCAGCAGGAAGACCATCGCGGGGAACTGGGTGGTGAAGTGCACCCACAGGCCGAGCCGGGTGCCGGGCTCGCGCCAGGAGTCCCGGATCTGGCGGCGTACGAAGCCTCCCGCACCCCGGGGGACGGGCGTCGGCCCGTGCCCCTCGGGGTGGTCTCGCAGGAACAGCACGAGGGGGACGAGGACGATCAGCCCCGCGACCGCGCTGCCCGCGAAGGCCGGCACCCAGCCGATGCCGTGCAGCACGGGCGCCAGCACCAGGGTGGAGACCAGGTTGCCGGCCATGCCCACGAGCCCGGCCAGCTGCGCCATCAGCGGTCCGCGCCGGGCGGGGAACCAGCGGGTGCCGAGCCGCAGCACGGAGATGAAGGTCATCGCGTCGCCGCAGCCCAGCAGGGCGCGGGCGGCCAGGGCCATGCCGTACGAGGGGGAGAGCGCGAAGCCGATCTGCCCGGCGGTGAAGAGGACGGCGCCCAGCGTCAGCACCTTCTTGGTGCCGAGCCGGTCCACCATCAGGCCGACGGGGACCTGCATGCCGGCGTAGACCAGCAGCTGGAGCAGGGAGAAGGCGGACAGGGCGGAGGCGTTGACGTGGAAGCGGTCCGCGGCCTCCAGGCCGGCCACGCCCAGGCTGGTGCGGAAGATGACGGCGACGAAGTAGACGGCGACGCCTATGGACCAGACGGCGACGGCCTTGCGTCCGCCGGGCGGCTCGGCGGTCACCGGAGCCCACCGCCGTCACGGGCGTCGCGTGCGTCGCCGCCGTCACCGGTGCCGCCCCGCACCAGCGCGCCGACCCGGCCCACGTGGCCGCGTACGGCCGCGGCGGCCGCCTCCGCGTCCCCTGCGCGCAGGGCGTCCAGGATCTCCGCGTGCTCGTCGAGGGTGCGCTCCACCCGGTCGGGGTGGGCGTGCAGCAGGGCCGCGCCCATCCGCAGCTGTCGGTCGCGGAGCTGGTCGTAGAGCCGGCTGAGGATCTCGTTCCCGGCGTGGCGGACGATCTCGGCGTGGAAGCACCGGTCGGCGGTGGTCATCGCGGCGAGGTCGCCCCGGTCCGCGTACAGCCGCAGTTCCGCCATCAGTTCCGCGAGCCGCTCCAGCAGCGCGGGCGGGGCCGGGACGGCCCTGCGCACGGTGAACTCCTCGACCAGCAGCCGGGTCTCGACCACGTCGGCGATCTCCTGTGCGGAGACCGGCAGCACCAGCGCGCCCTTCTTCGGGTAGAGCCGCAGCAGTCCCTCGGTCTCCAGCCGCAGCAGTGCCTCGCGCACCGGGGTGCGGGAGACCCCGACGGCCTCCGCGAGCTCGCCCTCGGTGAGCAGGATCCCGCCTTCGTAGCGGCGGTCCAGTACGCCCTGCTTGACGTGCCGGTAGACGCGGTCGGCGGCGGTGGTGGCGGCGCGGGTGGCTGATGGCATGCGCACAGGATAGATACATGAAGGGTGCAACGATCCGTCCCGTCCGCGATGTGGACGCCGGGTGCCCGTGACTGCATCGAAGGATGTAGCCCGCGTTCCTCCACCGGCAGGAAGAAGCGGGCCGTCCGCGCCGGGAGTCTGGAGCCATGGCCGACACCCTCGTCACACCCCGGGCGGAGACGACCGCAGCCCGGCTGCCCCTCCTCGACGTCCTGCGCGGCGCCGCCATTCTCGGCACGCTCATGACCAACGTGTGGATCTTCGCCTCGCCCGGCTCCGAGTGGAGCGTCCTCCAGGGCGGCCTGAGCCTGCCCGACCCGGTGGCCGACCCCTCCGCCGCCACCATCGCCGAGACCACGTTCCGGTTCCTGGCCGACGGCAAGTTCCTCTCGCTGCTGACGATCCTGTTCGGCGTGGGCCTGGCCATCCAGTTCGACTCCGCCGCCCGCCGGGGCGAGCCGTGGCCCGGCCGCTATCCGCGGCGGGCCGCGTTCCTCTTCCTGGAGGGGACCGTCCACTTCGTCCTGGTCTTCGCCTGGGACGTGCTGATGGGGTACGCCGTCACCGCGCTGCTGGTGGCCTGGCTGCTGGCCCGCTCCGAGCGGGTGCGCCGGGTCTCCATGTGGGTCGCGGGCGGAGTGCACCTGACGCTGATCACGCTGGTGACCCTCGGCGACGCGGTCACCCCGGACTCCCCCGAGACCCCGGACCCGGAGGCCGTACGGCTCTACGCGCACGGCAGCTGGGCCGAGCAGATCGGCTTCCGGCTCGACAACGCCCTCGCCCTGCGCATCGAGCCCGTCTTCACCTTCGGGCTGCTGGTGTTCCTCTTCCTCCTCGGCGTCCGCCTCCACCGCGCCGGCGCCTTCGGCCCGACCGCCGCCGGGCGCCGGATCCGCAGCCGGATGGCCGCCTGGGGGCTCGGCCTCGGACTGCCGCTGGGCGTCGCCGCCGAGCTGGGCGGCCCCGACTTCTTCGTCCTGGGCCGCTACGGCATCGCGCCGCTGGTCTCCGTCGGGTACATCGGCCTGATCGGATGGGCCCTCGACCGGTTCGCCGTACCCGGCGCGGCGGCGCTCGGCTCCGTCGGGCGCACCGCCCTGTCCTGCTACGTCGGCCAGAACCTGCTGTGCGTACTGCTCTGCTACGGCTTCGGCCTCGGGCTGGCGGAGCGGTTCGGCGGGAGCGGGCCCTGGTGGGTGATGGGCCTGTGGGCGGCGGTGAGCCTGTTCCTGGTCGCCGCGTCCCGGCTGTGGCTGCGGTACTTCGACCGGGGCCCGCTGGAGGCCGTGCAGCACTGGGCGCTCAGGCCCCGCCGGTGACCTCGACGTCCAGGACGAACTCGTCGTAGGGGGCCTCCTGCGGGTAGGGCGGCCGGATCTGCGCGAAGCGGATCCGGGCCCGCCCGCCCGGGCAGCGGCCGCGCACCACGTACGTCCGGGCCAGCGGGGCGCCGGGCTCCGCGGAAGAGGGGCCGGGGTCCGTCACCTCCGCCACGGACACGGCGTCGGCGTTCCCGCTGACCTGCCAGGTCCAGACGTAGCCGCGCGCCCCGCGCCCGGTGAGCCGCAGCTCGTACGACTCCCCGGCGCGCAGCGCGATCCCGCGTACCTCCACCAGCGCCTCCCTCGTGGTTCACGCCGGGCCGATCACCGCCCCCTCGTGCCAGCCCGCGCCGTCGCGCCAGTAGTGCTGGAGCAGGCGGTCGGTGCGCAGGACGAGGACTTCCAGGTTGAACCCGAAGCTGCCCTGGAGCATCCCGGTGACGGCGAGCGCGTCGTGCCCGAAGACCGCGCCGCGGGCCCAGGGGGCGCCGGCCGCGTTCCCCCGCCACCAGTGCTCGATCCGGCCGTCGGCCCCGGCGACGCACAGCTCGTAGTTCCCGGCGGTGTCCTCGTCGGCGGCCCCGTACTGGCCCTCGATCAGGCAGGGCGCGGAGCTGATCCGGCTGCCGAAGACCTCCCCGGCCCGCCAGACGAAGCCGTTGGGGTCGTCACGCCACCACAGCTGCATCCGGCCGTCGGTGCGGGCGGCGACCAGGTCGAGGGTGCGGGAGCGGGTCTGGACGAGGGCGGGGCCGTAGTGGGCGATGCCGGAGGCGAAGCGGCCGCCGTCGTTCCAGGTCCAGGGGGCGCCGTTGATGCGCCACCAGTGGTTGAGGCGGCCGTCGGCGGTGCGGACGACCACCTCGAAGTTGCCGGGCTTGCCGTAGTCGCTCTGGATGAAGGCCGGGGTGGAGCCGATGGCCGCGTCGCCCGGGCCGAAGGCGCCGCCGTCGCGCCAGACGCCGAAGGCCTGCTCGTAGTACCAGTGGCGCAGCCGGCCGCCGGTGGTGACGTGCAGGGACTCCATGTTCCGGTTGTAGGTGCTGCCGGTGAACGCGGGCTGGCCGGAGGCGTCGGAGGCGTAGGTCCGGCCGCGGGCCCAGGCGAAGGGGGCGTCGCCCTCGCGCCACCAGTGCTGGAGCCGGCCGCCGGCGGCGGTCGCCGCCATCTCGAAGTTGCGGTGGGCGCGGCCGTTGCCGCTCTCGTAGGTGCTGCCCGCGTGCAGGCGCCGCTTGCTCCAGGGGTCGATGTTGGTGCCGCGTACGCCGCACTTGGCCCAGTAGTCGATGTTGACCTCGCCGTAGGCGATCCGGCCGTAGCCGCCCACGTGGTAGCCGGGCCCCCAGGAGTTCTTGAACAGCCAGCAGCCGGCCGCGTCGTCGTAGCCGACGACCAGCACGCAGTGCCCGCCGGCCAGCCGGTCGCTGGTGCGGTGGTAGACGCCCGATCCGAGCCCGAAGAAGTCGTCGTAGACGTCGAAGCAGGCGGTCAGCGGCCCTACCGTGTCCAGCCACACCTTCTGCTGCTCGACGTCGCCGAGGCGTACGTAGTCGCCGATGCGGACGGTCCGGCCCGAGCGGTCCCAGCTGGGCGTGTACTCGGCGCGCCAGGCGTCGCGCCGCTCGGCCGGGAGGCCGGGGGGCGGGGTGCCGTACGGCCAGCAGTCCGGGTCGGCGAGGCCGCCGTTGTCCTTGATCCAGTCGAGTGCGGTCTCCGGGTTGCTCCCCTGACCGCAGGTGCACTTCAGCCCGTCGTGGACGTCGCCCTCGGAGCGCTTCGCCCATACGTCGTGCTCGATCCGGGCCATCGACTCGACGAGCCCGGCCGCGCCGAAGGCCCAGCAGGAGCCGCAGGGGTTCTGGTCCTTGACCTTCGTCAGCCAGGGCCAGCCCCAGCGGCTGCGCCAGTCGACGGCGGCGGGCCGCCCGGGCCCCGCCCCGGTGTCGGGGAGCAGCCCGTTCGCGGCGCGGCGCCGGGTCAGGTGCGGGTTGCCGCTCGCCCTGCCCACGAGCGCCCGCAGGTCCACGGCGCCCGCCTCGGCGGCGGGCGTCAGGTTCACCCCGGGCTCCAGGCCGAGGGCGGGCCTCGGCACGGGCTCCGCGTCCGACAGGTGCTCGCTTACGGTCCAGCGCGCCCCGCGCGCCACGAGCTGCGCCCGCAGCTCCCCCACCGTCTGGACAGACTCCTCCGGCATCCCCGGCCCCCCAGCTGCAACCCCCGGTCATGAGCCCGGGGAGCGTCTCCCCGCCGCATGCCCCCGTCAAGGGGGGCCGCGCGGTCGCGCGGTAGCACGGGGGTCGTACGCGGGTTCGGCACCCTAAGGGGTCATGGCCGTGCCGCCGATGCCCGCGGCGCCGCCCAACTGCCCATGCCACCACGCCTCGGCCTCGGCGCCGCTCATCCGCCCCCATTCCGGGGTCCGTTCCACCTGCGCCCGCCCGAGCCGCCGCGCCAGCGCGACCAGCTCCCGGCCGGCCGCGCCCCTGGCCGCCTGGTAGTCGCGCAGCAGCTCCTCCCACGTGCCCGCCCCGGCCCACGCGGCCCCGAAGGCGGTGGCGTCCTGGAGCGCCTTCGCGGCGCCGCTGGTGTTGTGCGGGCGCACCACCGTGGCGGCGTCCCCGGCGAGGAGGAGCCGGCCGGCGGTGGTGCTCGCGGTCTCCAGGTCGTAGATGGGCTGCACGAAGGTGTCCGCCGGGTCGGTGAGGGCCAGCGCCCGGCCCCAGTACGGCGGGAACTCCCGCTCCAGCAACGCCCGCAGGTGGTCCAGCAGTTCCGGGGTCAGCGCGCCCGGCGGGAAGCTGGTGGGGTCGTCGAAGCGCAGCCGCCCGTCCGGCGGGGGCGGCGCGTACAGCACCCAGTTCACGCGGGGCCCGTCCGGGCCGGGGATCCGGTAGATCACGCAGCTCCCGCCGGGGAAGCAGACGGTGGTCACCGACTCGGGGTACGACTCCGCCCCCTCCAGCAGCCCCGCGTCGAGGTTGCCGCGCCAGCACACGTACCCGGCGTAGTGCGGCCGGGCGCCCGGGGCCACCGCCTCCCGCACCACCGACCGGTACCCGTCCGCGCCGACGGCCAGGTCGTACCGCTCGACGGAGCCGTCCCCGAGCCGCACCTCGGCCGCGCCCCCGTCCCCGGCCACCCCGGCGACGGCCACGCCCTGCCGGTACACGGCCTCCTCCGGCGTCGCCCCGCGCAGCCCGCGCCACAGCAGTCCCCAGTGGTACGAGTGGAACGGGAACGGCTGCTCCCAGATGAGCCGTCCGCCCGGCCCGGCCTCCGCATCCCGCACCACCCACCGCCGGCGCAGCAGCCGGTGCGCGGGGATCCCGCCGGGCAGCGCCCCGGCGGCGGCCAGTTCGGCGGCGCGCTCGTCGTGCACGCACAGCCCGACCCCGCGGTCCGCGAGCCGCCCGCGGGTGCGCTCCAGTACGACGACGTGGTCGGCCCCGGCCCGTACCGCGGCGGAGGCGAACGCGCACCCGGCGATGCTCCCGCCGACCACCGCTACCGTTCCGCCGCGCATAACCGCCCCCTGCCGAAGCCGAGTTGCCCTGGGACGACCACCGTACTGGGCGGACCGGCCGCGGGCGGGCGTTAGCGGCGCGTGAGTCGAACGTCAGCGGCTGCGACCAGCATGTCTCAGGTCGCCGCAGGTCAGCCGGCCTCCGCGACGAACACCCCAGTCAGCGCGGGACGCGGCATCCCCCTGCCGCGTCCCGCGCGTCGGCGCTCCACGTCCTTCCCCCCGGAGGCAGGATCCCCATGGCGGAAACGGCCCCCACCGATGGCACGACCGGGGGCACGCCCTGGGGACACCTCATGGACTCGCCCACGCTGGCCGGCTGGGTCGGCGACGTCGCGTGCTTCGCCGAGCGCCGGTGGCAGCGCGAGCCGGCCGTCTTCACACCGTCGCCGGCCGCCCCGCCGTTCGACCTCGACGAGCTGGACGCCGCCTTCGACTCGGGCCTGCTGCGCACCCCCTACCTGGAGATGGTCCGCTCCCACAAGGTCGTCGTACCGCCCGACGCCTACACCGCCTCCCGCGTGGTCAACGGCGTCACGCACACCGGCTTCGCCGACCGTGCGAAGGTCGTCGCCCAGCTGCGCGCCGGGGCGACGCTGCTGCTGCGCTGCGTCGACCAGTGGCACCGCCCGACGGGCGATCTGGTGGCACGGCTGTCCGAGGAGCTCGACCGGCGCGTGGAGGCGTTCTTCTTCGTCACGCCCGTCGGCGGCCAGGGCCTCGCGGTGCACCGCGACGACGCCGACGTGTTCGTCCTCCAGGTGGCGGGCAGCAAGACCTGGTACGTCCACGACGAGCACTCCCCGCGGCTCCTGCACAGCGTCCTCGAACCCGGGGGCGTGCTCTACGTACCGCGCGGCTTCGCGCACCGGGCGGTGGGCGGGGCCGGGCTGTCCGCGCACCTGTCGCTGACCATCCGCGACGTCTGCCTCCAGGACCTGCGGACCGCCCTGGAGAGGCTGCTCACCGAGGGGCTGGACCTGCCGGCGCGGCCGCTGGGCGAGGCGGCGGTCACCGACGCCTGCGCGGTCCTGCTGGGGCGTGCCCGGACGGTGCTCGACACGGCATGCCCGGAGGACCTGCGGCTCGCCGCACGGGCCGCGCGGGCGCGACGGCCGGCCGAGCCCGCGCCGCCGCTCGCGGAGGCGGCCCGGACCTGGGACACCGCGGCACGGCCGGGGCCGGCCTCCGTCGGCCGCACCTGGCGCAGGCTGCGCGGCGCGGCCCGCACCGCCGGCCCCGGACGCCCGCCTGACGCAGCCTGACGCCCGCCGGGCGGCCCCGGGGACGCGGACCTACGCTGGGTACGCCTTGTCCTTCGCTCCTCGGGGACGACAGGAGGCCGCGCCATGACGCCGACCGCCCGCATCCGGCTGCGCCGGGCCTGCACCGCCGTGGCCGCCGCCGGAGTGCTCCTCGCCCCGGCAGCCGCCGGTCCCGCGTACGGGGCGCCCGCCCCGGTCCGCGCCGCCGCGGCCCCATCGCCCGACACGGGCGGGGACTTCCCGCAGCTCACCCCCGAGGTGGCCGCGAAGCTCGACAAGGCCGTCCAGGACACCCTGCGCGAGGCGAAGGTGCCGGGCGTGATCGTGGGGCTGTGGGCGCCGGGCAAGGGCAGCTACGTGAAGACGTTCGGCGTGGCCGACAAGGACACCGGCGCGCGGATGCGCACGGACTTCTACACCCGCATCGGCAGCCAGACCAAGACCTTCACGGTCACCGCCCTGCTCCGCCTCGTCGACCAGGGCGAGGTGGGCCTGGACGACCCCATCGGCACATACGTGTCCGGCGTCCCGAACGGCGACCGCATCACCCTGCGCGAGCTGGCCGGCATGCGCAGCGGCCTGTTCAACTACAGCGAGGACGACGCCTTCGACAAGGCGCTCACCACGTCCGGGACGCAGCCCTTCACCCCGCAGCAGCTGCTCGCCTACTCGTTCAAGCACCCGGTGAACTTCGCGCCGGGCGCGAAGTTCGAGTACTCCAACACCAACCTGATCCTGCTGGGCCTGGTCATCGAGAAGGTCACCGGACAGCCCCTCCAGCAGGTCCTGAAGCAGCAGGTCATAGACCCGGCGGGGCTGCACCACACCCTCTTCCCCACCAACGCGGCCTTCCCCTCCCCGCACGCCCAGGGCTACACCGACCAGTCGGCGTCCGGCGACATCGTGAACGCCACGGACTGGAACCCCTCGTGGGCGTGGGCGGCGGGCGCGATGATCTCGGACCTGGAGGACCTGCGCAGCTGGGCCAAAACGTTGGCGACGGGCACCCTCCTGAAGCCCGCGACCCAGGCAGAGCGCCTGAAGACCACCTCGGTCGGCATCCCGGGCGCCGGCTACGGCCTGGGCCTGTTCGACGTCCAGGGCTGGATCGGCCACAACGGCTCCCTCCCGGGCTACGAGAGCCTCGGCGTCTACCTCCCGGACGAACAGGCGACCCTGGTGGTCATCCTGAACACCGACGCCCTGCACGACGGCCAGGAGCCCAGCACCCTCTTCGGCGAGGCCATCACCGAGATCGTCACCCCGGACCACGTCTACCCGGGCCACAAGCCGACCCCGCCGAGGCACGGCTGAGGCCGGGGGCCCATCGGGCAAGCTGGGGGAATGACGCGAGGGCAGTGGGGCGGTTGTGTGCTCATACCCGTGGCCGGGCTGGCCACCGGGCTGATCGGGATCAAGCTGCTGGGGGCCGTCTGGCGGGCCTGCGACGTGGGGATCAACGCCTCGGCCAACAGCCTCGCCCTGCTCTTCTACGGAGCCTTCCTCACGCTTCTCGCCCTGGCGTGGTGGGGCGCGATGCTCGGCTACGTGGGCAGCCGGTGGAACGTGCCGGCCGCGCTGGCGGGAGGTGTCGCCGGGTCCGCCGTGATGGTCTGGGTCTTCATCGCCGTGCTGGGGGTTCCGGACGGCTACACGTGCGTGCCGGCCGCCTAGCCCATGGCCGCGCGTACCTGGGCCAGGCTCGGGTTGGTCATGACCGATTCCTCCCCCGAGGCGGAGACGACGCGGACCGTCGGGACGGTCTCGTTGCCGTCGTTCACGCTGCGGACGAAGGCTGCCGCGTCCGCGTCCCGCCAGATGTTCACGGGGCGGTAGGGGGTGCCGGACAGCCGGAGCCGGCTCCAGAGCTTCATGCAGAAGACGCACCCGGGCCGCCAGTAGACGGTTATCCCGGCGCTCAACGCGACCCCGCGAAGGCCGCCCAGGCGGTGGGGGCGACCTCGATGACGGGGCCGTCCGCGCTCTTGCTGTCCCGGACCGCCACTGTGCCGGGCACGTTCACGGCCACTTCGACGCATTCCGAGTCGGCCTGGTCGTCGCTGTAGCTGGACTTCACGAACTCGAAGTGGCTCACGGTCTTACACACCTTTGCGGATGGCCTCGATCAGGTTCACCGAGTCTCGCGGTGCAAGGCTCAGTCGTGAAACCTGCTCGAACACGGTGGCGTAAGCCGCATTGGCGTCCGCCCCTTCTGCCCACAGGGTAGAGCCGATGGCCTCCGCGTAGGAGACGTCCAGCGCCCCGGGCTCCGCGAACGAGAGGATGCTGAAGGAGCCCTTGGCTCCGTGGTGCCTGCCCGCAAGGAACGGTAGAACCTGCACGTGGACGTGCGGGAGTTGCGCCATCTCCATCAGGTGGTCGAGCTGTGCGCGCATCACGTCGACACTGCCGACCTGGTGCCGCAACGCCGCCTCCCACAACACGGCGTGCAACTCCATCGGCCGCTCACCCCGCAGGCGCGCCTGCCGCTTGATCCGTGAGGTCACCAACGCCTCGATCTCGTCCGGATGCGACCAGTTCGAGGTGACGCCCAAAGCCCTGATGTACTCCGGGGTCTGAAGCAGCCCGGGAACGAGGGCCGGCTGCCACGTGCGGATACGAGTGGTGACCTCCTCCATCGCGATGTACTCGCCGAAGCCGCCCACCATGGGCATCTGCTGCCACCAGCCCTTGGCCTTGCGGCGTTCGCGGTCCAGCCGCGCCAGATCCAGCAGGCCGCCCACGACCTCCGCGTCGGTCACGCCGTAGAACTCGCACAGCACCCGGATGTCCGGATCCCGCATCGGGACCCAACCGCTCTCCATCTTGGTGACTTTGGTCGTCGTGGCGCTGATCGCCTGCGCTGCCTGCTGCTGGGTCTTCCGCGCCGCCATACGGAACTTGTACAGCTCTCCGCCCAGCCGACGGCCCAGCACGGTCGACACCCGGTTGCCCTGGTCTGTTCGCCTTCCACCGTTCACCGCGACAGTTTCGCGCCCCCGGCGGGGGCCAGTCGACACCCTCACCGTACGGGGAACATTTTCCCCGAGCAGCTTGCCCCCGCAGCGGGCCGCCCCTACCGTCGGTGACGAACTGCTCACCGCACAAGCAGAGTTGGCGGAAGCGCACCGGCATGCCCCCGCACGGGCACCGGCAGGCCACCGCCCGACCAGGAGGTGCCATGACCACCCTCACCCGCTACGGCGTACGGAACTACCCGCCCCGCCAGGACTCCGTACCCGCCGCCAGGCGATGGGCCGCGTGGCTGGCCGTCGCGTGGGGGGGGAGCCCCGGGTGGCTTCGGACGTGGCGCTGCTGACCAGCGAGCTCGTCACCAACGCGCTGCTGCACGGGGCGATCCGGGACCGGTACATCCGGGACGAGGTGCAGCTCGACGGAGCAGTGCTCCGCATCGCGGTCACCGATCCGAAGGGCGAGCGGTGGCCCGAGCCGCGAGCGGTGGCCGACGAGGACCAGTACGGGCGCGGGCTGCGGATCGTGGAGGCCGTCGCCCAGCGGTGGGGGGCGTCACAGCGGGTGGTCGGGAAGACCGTGTGGGCCGAGTGCGCGCTCCCGGGGCCCGTATAAGGTCCCCCGTATGGATGGCTGGACGGCGCCGAGCGCGATCGAGAGGGAGTTGTACGAGGCGAAGCGGCGCGGCGACTGGCCGGGCTATCTCGACGCCCTCGCGCGCGCCGAGCTGTTCCTGCCGCAGCCCCGCGCCGACGTCGACGCCGATCCCCGCGCGGCCCGCTTCCACCCCGGCCCCGCCGGCCTCGCCGTCTACACCCGGGGCATGCTCCCGGCCCCCGGCCCGGACACCGTGTTCCTGCGCCAGAGCCTCGCCTGGTTCGCGAACGCCTGGGACCACCGGGACCCCGCCCACCTCGCCGTGAACCCCGGCACGCCCGCCGAGGCGTACCTCACCACCACCCCCGCCGACCGCGCCCGCTGGCGCGCCCACTGGGACGCGGTCCCCGTCTGGGGGCTGACCCCCGGCACGCTGCACGCCCTGCACACCGGCGGTCCGCTGCACGGGCCCGTCGCGCACGGGCTGGCCCTCGGGGCCCATCTCGCCGTCTCCAACGGGGAGTTCTGGAACGCCCTCGCCTACCACGGCAACGGCTACACCTATGAACGCGACCGGCTGCGCAAGTCCTGGGGCGTCACGGACACCGCCGGCTGGCTCGACGTGCTCCAGCGGATGCTGAACGCCGAGATCGTCAGCCCCGTCTGGGAGTACGCGCTCCGCGTGCGCCGGGTGCTGGTCTCCGACTTCGCCGGGCCCGTCGAAGTCGAGCACTGGCGCGACGCCGCCGAGGCCAGCCTGCGCCACGGCGCCGAGAAGGCCGCCGAGCCGCAGCTCACGCCCGACGGGGTGACCGTCGCCGCGCCCCGGCCGGTCGCGGAGGTCGAGGGAGAGATCGCCGGGGTGCGGCGGCTCATCGGCCGGATGGCCCGCTACGAGCAGCGCTTCCGGGCCGACGGGCTGCTCCCCGAGGACGGCTGGGTGCGCTCGGTGCACGCCTGGGACCTCGGGCGCGCCTCCCAGATGGCCCGCTGGGGGCTCGCCACCCGCTACGGCACCCTGGAGGACGCCGAGCGCGCCGTGCTCCGCGCGGGAGCGGCGGCCCGGGGGGCGTACCGCTCGTGGGAGGAGTTCTCCGCCGGGTACTCGCTGGGGCGCTGCCTGCACTTCGACGAGGAGGAGTTCGGGCGCTGGTACGGGTCCTCGCTCGCCACGCACCTGACGCTCACCACCGATCCGGGCAGCCCGTACCGGCACGTCCCCTGGGACTGAGCGCGCCCGGAGCCGACTTCGGGTAGTAGGCGCGGGCCGCCGCGAAAGGGCGTGGATCCGGCGGTCCGGCGAACTACCGTGACCGGTATGACGATTGCTCTGAACGAAGCCGTACGACAGCTGCTCGACTCCCCCCACCCCGCAGTCCTCTCGACCCTCAACCCCGACGGCAGTCCGCAGAGTTCGGTGGTCTGGGTGTCCCGGGACGGCGACGACCTGCTCGTCTCCACCGAGCGCGGCCGCCGCAAGGAGCGGAACATCGTCCGTGACGAGCGGGTCGGCCTCACCGTCTTCGACCTCGCCAACCCCTACCTCTACGCGGAGATCCGCGGCACCGCCACCGTCACCGAGGACACCGGCCGGGCCGTCGCCGTCCGGATCGCCGAGGAGTACCTCGGCCCGGGTGGCGGCAAGGAGTACCGGGACGCCGCCGACGGGGCGGTGCGCGTGGTCGTGCGCATCACCCCGTCCAAGGTGCTCGGCAACGCCGCGAAGGGCTAGCACCACCAAGTCCTAGCGCCGCCCCGGCAGCCGCAGCGCCGGGATCACGGCCAGGGCCAGGAGTGCCGCCGCGACTCCGTAGGCGAGGCGGAAGCCGGCCGGGCCCACGCCCGCCCCGCCGAGGAGGACGGACAGCAGCGCCGTCCCGACCGAGGCCCACAGCTGGGAGTTGATGCTCAGGGCAGTGCTCGCCGCGGCCATCCGCTCGCCGGGCAGGTCGCGGCTCGCGGTGGTCATCGTCGGCATCAGCACCATCCCGGCGCCGACGCCCATGACCAGGCCCGCGCCGATCACCAGCCAGACCGGTACCCCTTCGGTGCCGGTCAGCAGGGCGGACGCCGCCATACCGAGGGCCCCCACCAGGGCTCCGGCCGCGATCATCCCGCGCGGCGAGACCTTGTCGACGCGCCGCGAGGCGATCTGCATGGTCAGGCCGACGGCGAGCCCGACGGGGGCGACGAGGAGGCCCGCCGCGCTCGCGCTCATGCCGCGCCCCTGCTGGAAGTACATCGGGCCCAGCAGCATCGACCCGAAGTAGCCGCAGGTGAAGAAGGCCAGGGTGGCGATGCCGGCGGCGAAGGTGCGGTCCCGCAGCAGCCGCAGGTCCAGCAGCGGCTCGCGCACCCTGAGGGCACGGCGTACGAAGGCTGCGGCGAGGGCCGCGCCGGCCAGCGTGGGCAGCAGCGCGCCCGGGGCGGTGAAGTCGCCGCCCTCGCCGCCCCGGGACAGCCCGAACAGCAGCAGCGCCAGGCCCGGGGAGAGCATGAGCAGCCCGGGGACGTCCAGCCGGGGCGCCGACGCCGGGTCGGCGGGGGCGTCGGGCACGAGGAGCTTCGCCGCGAGCGCCAGGGCGGCCGCGCCGACGGGCAGGTTGACCAGGAAGATCCACTGCCAGGAGGCGGAGTCGACGAGCCAGCCGCCCAGCATCGGGCCGGCGACCGGGCCGACCAGGACCGGCAGCCCGAGCAGCGCCATCGCCCGTCCCATCCGGGCCCGGTCGGCGCTCCGCATCACCATGGTCATGCCCACCGGCATCAGCAGCCCGCCGCCCAGCCCCTGCACGGCCCGGAAGGCGATCAGGCTGCTCGCGCTCCAGGCACAGGCGGCGAGCAGGGAGCCCAGGGTGAAGAGGACGAGGGCGGTCAGGTAGGTGCGCTTGGCGCCGATCCGGCCCATGGCCCAGGCCGCGGCAGGGATGACGGCGGCGAGCGCGAGGGTGTAGGCGGTGGCGGTCCACTGGATGGTCTCCAGCGGGGCGTGGAAGGCCGCGGAGAGCCGGCCGAGGGCCACGTTGACGATCGTCATGTCGAGGACTGCCATCACCGAGCCGGTGATGACGACGGCGATCGTCCTCCCTAACGCCCCGGAGCCGGCGGGCGCCGCCTCGCGGGGGGCCGCGGAGGCGGAGGCGGGTGCTGCGGTCATGGCGTCCGACTCCCTCAGCCCTCGTAGGGCCGGGTCGCGCGCGCCGTCCGCAGCGCGCGGCCCCACCAGTCCAGCTGGCCGAGCATGTTCTTGGCGGCGCTCTCGGTGACGGCCGCGTCGCGCGGGGCGCCGTCCTGGCCGAGCCCGGACCACGGGCCGTGCAGGCTCACGGAGTCGCGCACGGTCACGGCGTGCAGCTCGGCGAAGATCTGCCGGAGCTGCTCGACGGCGCGCAGGCCGCCGCCGACCCCTCCGTACGAGACGAAGCCGACGGGCTTGGCGTGCCACTGCGGCCGGTGCCAGTCGATGAGGTTCTTCAGTGCGGCCGGGAAGCTGTGGTTGTACTCGGGGGTGACGAGGACGAACGCGTCGGCCGCGGCCAGGCGCGGGCTGACCTCCGCGAGCGCGGCGGCGGTCGCCGGGTCCGGGGAGCCGCCCCAGTCGGGCATGGCCAGCGGGAGCGGCACGTCGGCGAGGTCGATGACGTCGAAGTCCAGGCCGGTGTGGTGGCCGGCCGCGGCGCTCAGGAACCAGTCGGTGACGGCGGGGCCCCGGCGGCCCTCGCGGACGCTCCCGATGACGACGGCGACGCGCAGCGGCTCGTCCAGGACTGTTTCGTTGACGGACATGATGATCCCCCTTGAAGTGCGGACCGGCCGCCCTGTGCGGCCTCCGCTCCGGTAAACTACAACGGTCGTTGCAGAAACTGCAACGACCGTTGCAAATAATTGAGGAGGCTGGTGTGGACGGCAGCGACGACACCCGCGCAGCAGAGGTACAGCCCGAGATCCCGCCGCGGAAGCTGGCGAAGCGGATCGCCCTGGCAAAAGCGGCCTGCGCGGTATTCGGCCGCGAGGGGTACGCGCGCGCCTCCGTCGACGCGCTCGCGGAGGCCGCCGGCGTCTCCACCCGGACGCTCTACAACCACTTCCCGGGCGGCAAGGCGGAGCTCTTCGCCACCGTCGTCACCTGGACCTCGGGGGAGGTCCGCGACACCCACATCGCCAAGGTGCGCGCCCTGTTCGACCCCGAACGCCCGCCGCACCCGGACAACCTGGAACGCGATCTGACGGCCCTCGCCCGCGCGCTGGTCTGCGTCATGTTCGAGCACTCCGACCACTTCGCGCTGGTCCGGCACATCCACGCCGAGGTCAACCACGTGCCGGCCGAGGTGCTGGAGGCGTGGAAGGAGGCGGGGCCGCGCCCCGTCGCCCGCGCCCTCGCCGAGGCGATGGAGGGCCTCGCCGCCGCCGGGCTGATCGACGTCCACGGAGACGCGGAACTGGCGGGCGTCCACTTCACGGCACTGACCGCGCACCAGATCGTGCAGCAGTCCCACTACGGCCTGCTCCCCCTGCCCGACGGGGAGACCGAACGGCTCCTCACCGGCGGGGTGGCGGCATTCACGCGCGCCTACCGGGCCGGATGACGCCCCTGGCCCGGACCGCGCCTAGGGCAGCCCTGGACGCACCCGCGACCAGGCGTCCAGCGCCACCGCCGACGGGTCGCCGTCCACCAGGTGCGGCCGGGCGGCGGCCGTCCAGCGCAGCAGGATCTTGAGGTGGCGCAGGTGCACGATCTCCGCGCGCGGCAGCTCCCGCCAGACGCGGGCCCGCGCGGCCGCCTCCGCAGGGGTGAGGTCCACCAGCGCGAGCGCCTCCCGGCACACGGCGGCCGGGTCACCGCCGCGGCCTGGCCCGAACTCCCGGATCAGGTAGCCGCGTACGAAGGCCAGCTCGATCCCCCGGACCAGGTCGGACGCACCCTCCGCGGCAGCGCAGCGGTACGCCGCCGCCACCGCCAGCCGGCCCCAGCGCAGCCGCTCCGCGTCCGGCAGCAGGTCGTCCTGCATCCCGCCCACCGCGAGGCCGCGCAGGGCGCGCGGGTGCGGCTCGTCCGTCAGCGGCGGCCCGGTGGCCAGCCAGGCCTCCAGCTCCGCCGCGCCGTGCCCGTCCGGGGGTACGCGGGTCAGCACCTGACCCCCGCTCAGCAGCGCGACGACGGCGCCCGCGAGGCGGACCCGCGCCGTGTGGCCGGCGCCGAAGGACTCGGCGTGGCGGCCGTGGCGCTCTATCCCGCGCAGCCAGAGCCTCGACTCCCCGGCCGCGTACACCTGGCCGGGCCGCGCCACCCCGCCGACGCACCGCACGAGGCACACCCCGCCGGTGACGTCGGCCTGCTCCACGCGATACACCTGCAACTCGGCGAACGGCATGGCCGGGAGGCTACCGCCTCAGCTGCCGGGCGGGGTCTCCATGACGAGACGGATCTCGGTGACCTCGTAGCCGGCCCGGTCGAAGGCGGCTGCCATCGGGAGGTTCACGGTGTCGGTGGTCGCCGTGATGCGCTCGGCGCCCTCGCCCGCGTGGAAGCGGGTGATCTCGCCGAGGACCTCGTCGATCAGGCCCTTGCCGCGCTGCTCGGGGACGACGCCCAGGTAGCCGACGTTGCGGTTGTAGGGGGTCGCCGAGGGGATCGCGAGCCCGGCGAGGGTGCCGTCGGGAAGGTGGGCCAGTCGCCACCAGGAGCGCTCGCCGGGGCAGTCGCGGTAGAACGCGAAGTCCTCGCGGGCGAACTCCTCCTCGGTCATGGTGCGCAGCTCGTCCTGGGTGTTCAGGTCGAGGCTGCCGCGCGAGAGCCGGGCGAAGGCGTCGAGGAACTCCTCGTCGGTGCCCTCGCGGAAGACGAGCCTCCCGGTCGGCTCCGCCGTCCCGGCGGCCGGCGTCCACTCGTAGCGCAGCCGCTCGATGTCCCGCGTCAGACCGGCCCGCTGCGCGGCCTCCTGCCGCCACGCCACCGCCGCGGCGAGGTCGGGGCGGTCCCGCCAGTCGCGGGGCAGGGAGACGTTGTAGCCCGGGCGCTTGCCGAGGGCGGTGTGGCCGGCCTCCAGCAGGGCGGCGGCCACGGCGGCCGGGTCGGCGACCTCGGACCGGACCTGGAGGCAGTCGAGGGCGACGGGCCGCTCGCTGTCGGCGCGGCCCCACCACAGGGCCCGGGCCAGGATCCGGCCGTCCGCGTCCTCGGCGAACCAGGTCCACTCGGGGCGCATCCGGTTCCCCGCGAACTCCTCGCGGATCCGGTCGGGAGTCAGGGCGGCGACGGGGCCGTCGGCCGGGTCGGCCAGGGCACGGCCGATGTCTGCGGGGTCTGCGGTGGCAGCGCGAAATCTCATCACGCCGATGATCACACCGGGCCTCCCCCTTGGCCAGGGATTTCCTCACGGACGGGGTCCGCGGAAAACGCCCGATGGCCGGTCCCGCGGAGGAGGGACCGGCCATCGGGGGGTATTGCCGCCCGGGCTTGCGCCGCCCGGGGCTCCGCTACGACCAGGTGATCAGCCGGCGCGGGTGCTCCAGTACCGCGGCGATGTCCGCGAGGAACTTGGAGCCGAGCTCACCGTCGATGAGGCGGTGGTCGAAGGACAGGGCCAGGGTGGTGACCTGGCGCGGCTTCACCTTGCCCTTGTGGACCCACGGCTGGAGCTTGATCGCACCGACCGCGAGGATCGCGGACTCACCGGGGTTCAGGATGGGCGTACCGGTGTCGACGCCGAAGACGCCGACGTTGGTGATGGTGAGGGTGCCGTTCTGCATGTCGGCCGGGGAGGTCTTGCCCTCGCGGGCCGTGGCGACCAGCTCGGACAGGCCCGTCGACAGCTCCGCCAGGCTCTTGGCGTGGGCGTCCTTGATGTTCGGGACGATCAGGCCGCGCGGGGTGGCCGCCGCGATACCCAGGTTGACGTAGTGCTTGAGCACGATCTCCTGGGCCGCCTCGTCCCAGGAGGCGTTGACCTCCGGGTTGCGGCGGACGGCGATGAGGACGGCCTTGGCGATCAGGAGGAGCGGGTTGATCCGCAGGCCCGCGAGGTCCGGGTCCTCCTTGAGCTCCTGGACCAGCTTCATCGTGCGCGTCACGTCGAGGGTGATGAACTCGGTGACGTGCGGCGCGGTGAAGGCGGAGCCGACCATGGCCTGGGCGGTGACCTTGCGGACGCCCTTGACCGGGATACGGGTCTCCCGCGCGCCCGCCTCGACCGCCGGCGCGGCCGGGGCCGGTACGGGCGCCGCCACGGGCTCGGCCGCCGGGGCCGGGGCCTGGACGGGGGCCTGCGGGGCGAGCGCGGCCGCCGCGGCGGCGTGCACGTCCTCCCGGGTCACGACCCCGCCGTCACCGGTGGGGACCACCGCGGCCAGGTCGATGCCGAGGTCCTTGGCGAGCTTGCGCACGGGCGGCTTGGCCAGCGGCCGCTCGGCGGTGGCGACGCCGCCGCCGTTGCCGTTGGCGTACGCGGTGCCGTTCTGCGCCGCGGGAGCGGGCACGACGGCCGCGACCGGTGCGGCCGGGGCCGGGACGGCCGCCACCGGGGCGGCGACGGCGGCCGCAGGGGCCTTGCGCGGGCGGCGCTTGCTGGAGGCCTGGGATACCCCGTAGCCCACCAGCACGGGCTGCCGGGCCTCGGCGGCCGGCTCCTCGGCCGGAGCGCCGGACGCGTCGGCGGCCTCCGAGCCCGCCGGGGCGGCAGCGGCGGCGGCCGGGGCCTCGGCCCCGCCGCCGGCGGTCTCCACGGAGATGATGACCTGGCCGACGTCGACCGTCACGCCCTCCTCGAAGAGCAGCGCGTGCACCACCCCGTCGAAGGGGATCGGCAGCTCCACGGCCGCCTTCGCGGTCTCCACCTCGCAGACGACCTGCCCGTCGGTGACCGTGTCACCCGGCTGGACGTACCACTTGAGGATCTCGGCCTCGGTCAGGCCCTCGCCCACGTCGGGCATCTTGAATTCGCGGATCGTCATCGCGCTGATCTCCTCAGTACGCCAGCGAGCGGTCGACGGCGTCGAGCACCCTGTCCAGGCCCGGCAGGTACTCGTCCTCCAGGCGGGCCGGCGGGTACGGGGCGTGGAAGCCGCCGACGCGCAGCACCGGGGCCTCCAGGTGGTAGAAGCACCGCTCCGTGATGCGGGCGGCGATCTCCGAGCCGGTACCGAGGAAGACCGGGGCCTCGTGGACCACGACCAGGCGGCGGGTCCTCTCCACCGACGCCTGGATCCCGTCGAAGTCGATCGGGGACATCGAGCGCAGGTCGAGGACCTCCACCGACTTGCCCTCCTCCGCGGCCGCGGCGGCGGCTTCCAGGCAGACCTTCACCATCGGGCCGTACGCGGCCAGGGTGACGTCCGTGCCGGAGCGGGCGACGCGCGACTTGTGCAGCTCGCCGGGGATGGCGTCGGTGTCGACCTCACCCTTGTCCCAGTAGCGGCGCTTCGGCTCGAAGAAGATCACCGGGTCGTCGCTGAGGATGGCCTGCTGGAGCATCCAGTAGGCGTCGCCGGCGTTCGACGGGGAGACCACCTTCAGGCCCGCGACGTGCGCGAAGAGCGCCTCGGGGGACTCGCTGTGGTGCTCGACGGCGCCGATGGCACCGCCGTACGGGATGCGGACCACGACCGGCATCTTGATCTTGCCGAGGGCGCGGGCGTGCATCTTCGCGAGCTGGGTGACGATCTGGTCGTACGCGGGGAAGACGAAACCGTCGAACTGGATCTCCACGACCGGCCGGTAGCCGCGCAGGGCCAGGCCGATGGCGGTGCCGACGATGCCGGACTCGGCGAGCGGGGTGTCGATGACCCGCTCCTCGCCGAAGTCCTTCTGGAGCCCGTCGGTGATGCGGAAGACACCGCCCAGCTTGCCGACGTCCTCGCCCATGATCAGGACCTTGGGGTCCGTCTCCAGGGCCTTGCGGAGCGACTCGTTGAGCGCCTTCGCGATCGACATCTTCTCGACAGCCATCAGTGACCCTCCTCGAAGGACGCGAGGTAGGCGGCGAACTGGGCGCGCTCCTCGTCGACGAGCGCGTGCCCGTCCGCGTAGACGTTCTCGAAGATCGCCATGGTGTCGGGGTCGGGCATCGAGCGCACGACCTCGCGCACCCGCTTGCCCAGGGCCTCGCTCTCGGCCTCCAGCTCCTCGAAGAACGCCTCGTCGGCGCCCTCGGAAGCCAGCAGGTGGGCCTTCAGGCGCAGGATCGGGTCCTTCGCCTCCCAGGCCGCCGTCTCCTCGTCGAGCCGGTACTTGGTCGGGTCGTCGGAGGTGGTGTGGGCGCCCATGCGGTACGTGAACGCCTCGATCAGGGCCGGGCCCTCGCCGCGGCGGGCGCGCTCCAGCGCCCAGCGGGTGACCGCGAGGCAGGCCAGTACGTCGTTGCCGTCGACGCGGACGCCCTGGAAGCCGAAGCCCTGCGCGCGCTGGTAGAGCGGCACGCGCATCTGGCGCTCGGTCGGCTCGGAGATCGCCCACTGGTTGTTCTGGCAGAAGAACACCACGGGGGAGTTGTAGACGGCGGCGAAGTTGAAGGCCTCCATGACGTCGCCCTGGCTGGACGCGCCGTCGCCGAAGTACGCGATCACGGCCGAGTCGGCACCGTCCTTGGCCACGCCCATGGCGTAGCCGGTGGCGTGCAGCGTCTGCGAGCCGATGACGATCGTGTACAGGTGGAAGTTGTTGGTGTTCGGGTCCCATCCGCCGTGGTTCACACCGCGGAACATGCCGAGCAGGTTCGTCGGGTCGACGCCGCGGCACCAGGCCACGCCGTGCTCCCGGTAGGTCGGGAAGACGTAGTCGTCGTCGCGGAGCGCCCGGCCGGAGCCGATCTGCGCGGCCTCCTGGCCCAGCAGCGAGGCCCACAGGCCCAGCTCGCCCTGGCGCTGGAGCGCGGTCGCCTCGCCGTCGAAGCGGCGGGTGAGGACCATGTCGCGGTACAGCGCGCGCAGGTCCTCGGTGGTGATGTCCGCGACGAAGGGCGCGAATTCCGCGATGTCGGGGTTGCCCTCGACCTCGACCCTTTCACCCTCGGGCGTCAGCAGTTGTACGAGCTGAGGCTCGGCGTCGTGCGGCTGTGCGGTGGCAGCGGCGGTCTTGCGGGCGCTCGCCGCGCCGGCCGTCCGCTTGGTGCCGCTGCTGCGTCGCGGCTTGCGCGCGGCAGTGCTCTCCACGGTCACGTGTGCTCCTCCGTCGGTCCGGCACCCGGGTTCTCCGGGGACCAGTGCGGCTCACCTGTATCCGTACCCGTGCACGGGGTGGGTGCACGGCGCGTAACGGGTTCAGGCGTGACAGGTGCCCCGGCGAGTGCCCTGCGCACAGCACGTTACCCAGTGCGACGCATAACTGCGAAACCCCGTTTGACCTGCGATTTTGATTGGATATCCAAGTAAATCGGCCGCCTGGGGAACATCCACTGGTCACAGCCTTGCAGGGGGCCGGAACAACGGCACGTTATCCCGGGTAACGGCGGCAGGGAAGAGGTGAGTGTGTGAAGATGAGTTTGTGCGCGAAGACGGAAAAATCAAGGTATTTCTCCTGGACGACCACGAAGTGGTACGTCGGGGCGTTCATGAGCTTTTGTCGGTCGAAGAGGACATCGAGATCGTCGGTGAGGCCGGTACCGCCGCCGACGCCCTGGTCCGCATTCCCGCCACCCGTCCCGACGTCGCGGTCCTCGACGTACGCCTGCCGGACGGCAGCGGTGTCGAGGTCTGCCGCGAAGTGCGCTCGCAGGACGAGGACGTCAAGTGCCTGATGCTCACCTCGTTCGCCGACGACGAGGCGCTGTTCGACGCGATCATGGCGGGCGCCTCCGGCTACGTCCTCAAGGCGATCCGGGGGAACGAGCTGCTCAGCGCCGTGCGCGACGTGGCGGCCGGCAAGTCGCTGCTGGACCCGGTGGCCACCGCGCGCGTGCTGGAACGGCTGCGCGACGGCAAGAACGGCAAGGGTGACGACCGGCTCGCCAACCTGACCGAGCAGGAGCGCAAGATCCTCGACCTGATCGGTGAGGGCCTGACGAACCGGGTCATCGGCGAGCGGCTGCACCTGGCCGAGAAGACCATCAAGAACTACGTCTCCAGCCTGCTGTCCAAGCTGGGCATGGAGCGCCGCTCCCAGGCCGCCGCGTACGTCGCACGGCTGCAGGCGGAGAAGCGCTAGCTTCGAGCACCCGTCGACCCGCTCTCCGGCGTGACGCCCCGTGGCCGTGCGGTACCCCGGGCACACGGTTCAATTCGGGACCAACGTCCCCGATCATCGGGGCGGGATCCTCTTTCCCGACGCCGCACCGGTGTCCGAGAGTGGGCGCATGCCCCCAGAGGAACTCCACGCCATCGGACTGCTGCGCCGCGTGCCCTACGGCCGGGTCGCCACCAGCATGCGCGCGCTCCCCTTCCTCGCCGTCGCCCGCCACATCGTGGTGGACGGCAGGGTCGTGCTGAGAATGCACGGCGGTTTCGGATACCACCAGGCGTGCGCCGGCAGTGTCGTCGCCTACGGGGCGGACAACTTCAATTCCGGTGAGGCAACGTTGTGGACGGTGCAGTTCACCGGTACGGCGGAGCTGGTCGAACCGGCCACGGCAGAACTGGAACTATTCGGTCCGGGGCCGCATTTCGTGGACGGAGAAGTGTTCGACCCCGTCTACATGCGAATCGAACCCCAGCTGGTCACCGTGCACACGCTGCCCGGGAACCCGGCCGCCCGGACCCGCGACGGCTCTGCGGAACGCCCGTACCTGCACGCGCTCTGACCAGGTGCCGGACACGGAAGCGGAATCGGAAGCGGAATCAGAAACGGAACCGGATGCGGACCGGATGCGGATAGGGGAAGGGCCCGGCGGAATTACTTCCTCCGGGCCCTTTCCGACCGGTTGTCAGCCCTCGGCCGCCGGGCTTCCGCCGCCGCCGGTGGGCGGCGTCGGCTTGGTCGGCGGGTCCACCGGCGGGGTGGTCTTCGGCGACGGGTCCACCGGCGGGGTGGTCTTCGGCGTCGAGGGCGTGGTGGACGGGGCCGGCGGGGTGGTGCTCGGCGTGTACTTGCTGCGGCTCGGAGTCGGCCGGTACGTCTCGTCGGTGTGCGAGCCGGTCTCCGGGCTCGGCGAGGTCGACGGGGTGTCCGGCGTGCTGCCGCCGCTCTGCGAGGCAGCGGGCGAGCTGGTGCTGCTCTTCGGCTTCTTGCTGTCGCCGACGCCGCCGAAGTTGCCGGTCTTGACCGCGTACGCGACACCTCCGGCGATCGCGAGGACCGCGAGCACCGCGAAGAGCCACGCCTTCCACGCACCCCCGCGCCGGCCGTTGTCGTAGTGGTCGTAGCCGCCGTGACCGCCCTGGCCGCCGCCGCCGTGGTTGCCGCCGCCCGGGAAGGCCGTGCCGTCGTCCGGGTTCAGCGGGGGGACCATCGGCTGCTGGAACTGCGAGGTCGTGGCGTGCGAGGGGTACTGCGGGCGCGGGCCGCCGTTCTGGGCGGGCGCCATCGCCGTGGTGGGCGCGCCGCCCGGCTGGCCGTGCGGGAGCGCCATGGTGACGGGGCCGGTGTTCCAGGTGCCGGTGTTCGGGCCCTGGTCCTGGAGCATCTGGAGCGCGTACTGGACGAGCCCGCGCATCTCCTCCGCGCTCTGGAACCGGTCGTCCGGGTCCTTGGCGAGGGAGCGCATCACCAGGCCGTCGAGCTCCTGCGGGATGGATCCGCCCTCGGGCAGCTGCGACGGCGGCACCGGCGCGTCCTGGACGTGCTGGTAGACCACCGACAGCGGGGTCTCGCCGGTGAAGGGGGGCCGCAGCGCGAGGAGTTCGTAGAGCAGGCAGCCGGTGGCGTACAGGTCGGAGCGGTGGTCGACGGCCTTGCCGAGGGCCTGCTCGGGCGACAGGTACTGGGGGGTGCCCATGACCATGCCGGTCTGGGTCATCGTCGACTGCGCGCCGTGCAGGGCGCGGGCGATGCCGAAGTCCATCACCTTCACCGCGCCGGTGTTGGTGATGATGACGTTGGCGGGCTTGATGTCGCGGTGCACGATGCCGTGCTGGTGCGAGTAGGCGAGCGCTTCGAGCACGCCCGAGACGATGATGAGCGCCTGGTCGGGCCCCGGGGCCTCCGCGCTGAGCAGCAGCTCGCGGATGGTCCGGCCCTCGACCAGCTCCATCACGATGTACGGGACCACGTTCGGGCCGACCCGGTCCTCGCCGGAGTCGTACACGGCGACGACGGCGTGGTGGTTGAGGCCGGCGACGGACTGGGCCTCACGGGTGAAGCGCGCCTTGGACACCGGGTCCTCGGCGAGGTCGGCGCGGAGCAGCTTCACGGCCACGGTGCGGCCCAGCCGTACGTCCTCGGCCGCGAACACCTCGGCCATGCCGCCGCGGCCCAGGCGGTGGGTCAACCGGTAGCGGCCGTCCCCCACGAGACCGCCGGCGCCCCAGTGCTCAGGACCGTCGGCCATCCCGGCGCCGTTTCCCTCGGGTTCGGGTGCCATCAGTCCTCGCCGTCGTCTCTCTCGTCCGCTCTAGCGGTGGGTCCTCATCGGGTGCTCCGATGAACGCTACAGCCTCTGAACCCGTCACCGTTCGGCTACAGACGCCCCGTAGGCCTGCGGTCACGCAGCGGGCACCGGCTTGACGTGTGCTTGCCCTCCGGCAGACTGGGCGCGACATGCGCTCAGCCAGACGCGTAGGGAAACAGCCCGAGGGGAAGCAACAGTCATGAGCCAGGACGGCACGCAGGGCCGGTACGCAGGCGGCTCCCTGGCCGGTGGCCGTTACCAGCTAAGGGATTTGCTGGGCGAGGGGGGCATGGCCTCGGTCTACCTCGCGTACGACTCCGCGCTCGACCGCCAGGTCGCGATCAAGACCCTGCACAGTGAACTCGGGCGCGAGGCATCCTTCCGCGAGCGCTTCCGGCGTGAGGCGCAGGCTGTTGCGAAACTGTCGCACACCAACATCGTTTCGGTCTTCGACACCGGCGAGGGGACCGTCACCTTCGGCTCCGGCAGCGGGGACGAAGCGGTCATGCCGTACATCGTCATGGAGTACGTCGAGGGGCAGCCGCTCGGCTCGGTCCTCGACGCGGACGTGCGCCAGTACGGCGCCATGCCGGCGGACAAGGCGCTGAAGGTGACGGCCGACGTGCTGGCCGCGCTGGAGACCAGCCACGAGATGGGCCTGGTCCACCGCGACATCAAGCCCGGCAACGTGATGATGACCAAGCGCGGCGTGGTCAAGGTGATGGACTTCGGCATCGCCCGCGCCATGCAGTCGGGGGTCACCTCGATGACGCAGACCGGCATGGTCGTCGGCACCCCGCAGTACCTCTCCCCGGAGCAGGCGCTGGGGCGCGGCGTGGACGCCCGTTCCGACCTGTACTCCGTCGGCATCATGCTGTTCCAGCTGCTGACGGGCCGGATCCCCTTCGACGCGGACTCCCCGCTGGCCATCGCGTACGCGCACGTCCAGGAGGAGCCGGTGGCTCCGTCGACCGTCAACCGGTCGATCACCCCGGCCATGGACGCGCTGGTGGCGCGGGCGCTGAAGAAGAACCCGAACGAGCGCTTCCCCACGGCCGCGGCCATGCGGGACGAGATCATGCGCGTGATGTCGGCGGGTCAGACCGGCGCCCCGGTCATCGTCCCGGGCGCCGCGACCGGCGGCAGCGGGGCGGGCGTGGGCTCGGCCGTCTTCCCGCCGGTGGACTCCGGTTTCCAGTCGCCGCCGCCGCAGTCGCTCCAGCAGCCGTACCAGCCCCAGACGCCGCCGTCCCCGTACGCGCCGCAGACGCACCAGCAGCCCCAGCCGCAGCAGGCCCAGCAGGGCGGTTACGCGTACCCGCACACGCCGCCGCCGGTGCCGCAGCAGCAGTACGCCCCGCAGACCCCGCCGCCGTTCACCATCTCGCCCACGCCGACGCGCGCCGCGGCGGCCTCCTCGGGCGGCGGGAAGAAGAACACCCCCGTCGTGGTCGGCGCGATCGCGGTGGCCCTGCTGGCCATCGGCGGTCTGATCGCCGTCCTGAACATGGACGACGACGACAAGAAGGACGACACCGCATCCCCGGCCACCTCGGCCTCGGCGTCCGCGTCCGGCTCGGCGAAGCCCGGCCACAAGGGGCCGGACCCGTCGCGCACCATCGACGTGGAGAAGTGCAAGAGCCCGACGAAGTCCTACAAGGACGCCACCAAGGTCGTGGCCCCGGACTTCCGGTACAAGAACCTGCGCTCGGTGAAGGAGTGCATCCAGGCCGCGGGCTGGAGGTTCGAGATCCAGAACCGCGACGAGACCGTCTACGGCCAGGACACCGTCCTGGAGCAGCTGCCGGCGTCCGGGACCGATGTGGCCAAGGACAGCACGCTGTTCACCCTGGTCGTCTCCACCGGCGACCCCCAGTAGGAACCCGAGCGGGCAGCCCCGGCGGCATCCGCGCAGGCACCAGCCCCCGGCACCCGCCCCCGGCCGACTCCGCTCGGCCGGGGGCGCTTCGTTTCCCCGCCCGCCGTACCGCCGGACCGGTGGGACCGGCGCCCCGGGCACCCTGACGGACGACCCGGGGTGCCCTCTTTGCCCCAGTATGTGAACCTGAGTGCGGCGCTCCGACATCGGACGTCCGGGCCGCACGGAAGGGGAGGGGCACCCCGTGACTCGACGCCTCCGCCCGCCGCACTGGACCGCCGGGGCCTCGCTGGCCGCCGCCGCGCTGCTGGCCGCCGCGCCCGCGAGCGCGACCCCCGCCCGCACCCCGGCCGCCGCCGCGCCCGCGCCCCCCGGCCGGGTGGCCTGGGGGCACCTCCCGGCGGTAGCCGGAGTGCCGCAAGAGGCGTACCAGGAGCTCGCCGGCAGCGCCGCGGGCGTCGCGCGGGAGCACCCCGGGCGGCCCGCCGACGCGCCGGCCGCCCCCGGCATCGCCGCGACCCTGCCGGTGCGCCCGGTGCACCCGGTGCGCCCGGTGCGCCCGGCGCATCCGCTCCAGCCGGCGCAGGAGCGGCCGGAGCCCGTCCCGCCGCGGCCGGAGGACGTGCCGAGCCCGCAGGCGCCGGTCACCGCGCCCACCACCGCGCCCGTCACCGCACTCGGCACCGAGCCCAACGAACGGGCCGCCGACCTGGCCGCGCACCTGCTCCCGCTGGGCACCGGACTGGCCCTGATGGGGCTGGGGATCGGCTACATGGGCGTGCGGCTGCGGCGGGGCCGGTAGGAGGGCGCCTCCGGGGGCGGGTGTTTGCGGAGACGAGCATACTCGGTATACATACTGAGTATGTCGATCCGCCACGGTCTTCTCGCACTGCTCGAACGGGGCCCCCGCTACGGCTCCCAGCTGCGCACCGAGTTCGAATCCCGCACCGGCTCCACCTGGCCGCTCAACGTCGGGCAGGTGTACACCACGCTCGCCCGCCTGGAGCGCGACGGACTCGTCGCCCCCGGGGGCGAGGACCACGCCGGCCACACCCTCTACGCCATCACCGACGACGGCCGCGCCGAACTGCGCGACTGGTACGAGCGGCCCGTCGACCGCGCCAACCCGCCCCGCGACGAGCTGTCCATCAAGCTCGCCATGGCCGTCGGCGCACCCGGCGTGGACATCCGCGCCGTCATCCAGGCCCAGCGGCACGCCACGCTCAAGGCGATGCAGGACTACACCCGGCTCAAGGCCGGGGCCCTCGCCGCCGTCGAGAGCGGCAAGTCGCGCGAACGCGACGACCTGGCCTGGCTGCTGGTCCTGGAACAGCTGATCTTCCAGACCGAGGCCGAGGCGCGCTGGCTCGACCACTCGGAGTCCCGGCTCGTCAGGCTCGCCGCGCTCGGCCCGGCCGACCCGCCCGGCGCGGCAGCCGGACCCGGCCCGGCAGCCGCGCCGGGAGCGGCAGCCGCGCCCGCCACCGGCAACACCAGCACCACCGGCCCCGCCGCCCGCCCGCGGCGCGGCTGAACGAACGCTCCAGGGGGGATCCCTCATGCCCGTCCAGCACAACTCCGGCCAGCACGGCTCACACCCCGTACTCCGGCTCGACCGTCTCGTCCGCACCCACGGCAGCGGCGCCACCGAGGTCCACGCCCTGCGCGGGATCGACCTCAGCGTCCACCCCGGCGAACTCGTCGCCGTCATGGGCCCGTCCGGCTCCGGCAAGTCCACGCTGCTCACCCTGGCGGGCGGACTCGACACCCCCACCAGCGGCAGCGTCCTGGTCGAAGGCGTCGACATCACCACCGCCTCCCGCCGTCAGCTGGCCGCGCTGCGCCGGCGCAGCATCGGCTACGTCTTCCAGGACTACAACCTGATCCCGGCCCTCACCGCCGCCGAGAACGTGGCCCTGCCCCTCGAACTCGACGGGACCTCCGCCCGCAAGGCCCGCCGCGCGGCCCTCGCCGCACTGGAGGAGATACGCCTGCCGCAGCTCGCCGACCGCTTCCCCGACGAGATGTCCGGCGGCCAGCAGCAGCGCGTGGCCATCGCCCGCGCCCTGGTCGGCGAACGCCGCCTGGTCCTGGCCGACGAGCCCACCGGCGCCCTCGACTCGGAGACGGGCGAGTCCGTGCTCGCGCTGCTGCGCACCCGCTGCGACGGCGGGGCCGCCGGCATCCTCGTCACGCACGAACCCCGCTTCGCCGCCTGGGCGGACCGGGTCGTCTTCCTGCGCGACGGCAGCGTCGTCGACGAAACCCTGCGCAGCCAGGCCGACTCGCTGCTCCACGGGCGGGCGGCCGGCCTGTGACCTCCCCGCTCACCGCCTGGTACCACTCCTGGATCGCCGCCCTGCGCATCGCCCGCCGCGACGCGTGGCGCGCCAAGGGCCGCAGCGCACTGGTCCTCGCGATGCTCGCCCTGCCCATCATCGGGATGAGCGCCGTCGACCTCACCTTCCGCAGCGCCGAACTCTCCACCGACCAGCGGATGACCCGCGAACTCGGCACCGCGGACGCCCGGATCAGCCCGGCGGGCCTGGACGCGCCGATCTACCAGCACCCCAACGGCGAGCAGTACGCGCCGGTCGGCGGCTACGACAAGTACCGCCCCGGCACGGAGGCGGACCGCAAGCCGCTGAAGTCCGCGCTCCCGCCCGGGATCCGGTCCACCGAGGACCGCCGCGGCTTCGCCAAGGTGCACACCGCGCACGGGCTGCTGGGCACGGACCTGCGCGAGCTCGACGTGAACGACCCGCTGACCCGGGGCCTGGTCACGCTCGACCGCGGGCGCATGCCCCAGGGGCCGGGCGAGGTCGTCGCCACCAACGCCTTCCTGAAGGCGTCCGGCCTGTACGTGGGCTCCTCCGCCACCCCGCGCGGCACCACGGCCCCGTACCGGATCGTGGGCGCGTACGAAGTGCCCGACAGGCTCGCACGCCCCGAACTCCTCGCCCTGCCGGGCAAGCTGCTCGACCCCCTCGACAAGGCGCTCAAGTCCGCCGGAGCGCCCGGGATCGCCCCCCGGGCCACGTACCTCGTCGCAGTGGGCGGCGATGGTTTCACGTGGAACATGGTCAAGGAGGCCAACAAGCACGGCGCGCTCGTGCTCTCCCGCACCGTCGCCCTGCACCCGCCGGCCGATTCCGACGTCCCGCTGTTCAAGCAGCAGCCGAAGAGCTCGTTCGGCATGCGGGACGGGGGCCTGGTGACGGAGAAGGCCACCCTGGTCACCGTCATCGGCCTCGCCATGCTGGAGATCTGCCTGCTCGCCGGACCCGCCTTCGCGGTCGGCGCCCGGCGCTCGCGCCGCCAGCTGGGCCTGGTCGGCGCCAACGGCGGCGACCGGCGCCACATCCGGGCCGTCGTCCTCTCCGGCGGCATCGTGCTCGGCGCCGCGGCCGCCGTCGTCGGGACGGCCATCGGCATGGCCCTCACCATCGGGCTGCGGCCCGTACTGGAGGAGAAGCTCGGCGCCCGCTTCGGCGGCTTCGAGGTCCGCCCGCTGGAGCTGCTGGGCATCGCCCTGGTCGCCGTGGTGACCGGCCTGCTGGCCGCGGTCGCCCCCGCCGTCACCGCGTCCCGGCAGACCGTGCTGTCCTCCCTCACCGGCCGGCGCGGGGTGCGCCGTGCCAACCGGGTGCTCCCCGTCATCGGGATCCTCGCCGTCGCGGGCGGTGCGGCGCTCGTCCTCTACGGGAGTCGGTCCCGGGTCAACACCACCTTCGTGATGGGCGGCAGCGCCCTCGCCGAGCTGGGCGTCGTCGCCCTCACCCCGCTGCTGGTCGGCCTGTTCGGGCGGCTCGGGCGGTGGCTCCCGCTGTCGCCGCGGCTCGCGCTGCGCGACGCCGTCCGTAACCGGGGGCGCACGGCCCCGGCCGTGGCCGCCGTACTGGCCGCCGTCGCCGGGACGGTGGCGGTGTCCACGTACCAGCACAGCCGGGACGTCCAGTACCGGCACGAGTACGAGGCCGTACTCCCGGACAACGCCGGCTATCTGACGAGCCGTGACAACGTCGGCCACGCGGAGGTGCCGGCACTGCGCGAGACCCTCTCGAAGAGCCTGCCGGTGGCGGTACGGGCCGATGTGGACCGGCTGGTCGTGGGCAACCCGAACTGCTCCTCCCACTCCTCGGCCCCGGGCTGCGGCCGGGTCGAGGTCATCGTCCCCAAGGAGCAGCGCTGCCCGCTCTTCGAGGCCGAGCACGGCCCGGGCTCCTTCCCGCCGGACCAGGCCCGCGCACTGCGGCAGGACCCGCGCTGCAAGGAGAAGGGCCGCTACATCCCGTTCGACGTCGTCGTCGCCAACGAGAAGCTGCTCCAGGTGCTCGCCGTCTCCGACCCGGGCTCGGCGGCAGCGCTGAAGGAGGGCAAGCCCGTCTCCTTCGACGCCAACCAGGTCAAGGACGGAAAGATCACCCTGCGCCTCGTCACCGACCCGGCCGCCGCTGACAAGGCCTCCGAGCGGCACACCGACCCGCCCGGCCAGGACAAGGTGCTCGCCGTCCACCAGGCGCCCGGCACCGCCAACGCCTGGGGACTCGGACTGGTCCTGCCGCCCGCCGCGGCCAGGGCCGCCGGCATCGACACGGTCCCGGTGGGCGCGTACTTCAGCCTCGACCGGAAGGCGGGCACCGAGGAGCGGCAGCGGCTGGACGGCGAGATCGACCGGATGGGCACGGACGCCGAAGTCAGGATCGAGGAGGGCTATCAGGAGCAGCACACCCTGGGCCTGCTCGCCCTGAGCGTCTTCGCGGGGCTCGTCACCATCGGCGCCGCCGGCATCGCGACGGGGCTGGCGCAGGCGGACTCCGAGGCCGATCTGAAGACCCTGGCGGCGGTCGGCGCGGCCCCGCGCGTGCGGCGCACCCTGAGCGGCTTCCAGTGCGGGGTGGTGGCCCTGATGGGCGTGGTCCTCGGTTCGGTGGCGGGCGTCCTGCCGGCGGTCGGACTCCGCCTCACCGAGGAGCGGGAGGAGCGGCGGCTCATCCAGAGCGCGCTCGACATGGGCTACGCCTCGGCGCGCGACACCGAGCTGTACGTCCCGATCGCGGTGCCGTGGGACACCCTGGCCGGCCTGCTGGTCCTCGTCCCGCTGGGCGCGGCGCTGCTGGCCGCGCTGGTCACCAGGTCGAGCGGCGCGCTGGCCCGGCGGGCGGCGGGCTGATCCCGGTGCCCCCGTACAGGGTGGATCACGCCCGTACGGGGGCACACCGTGTGAGTACGCAGGTGTGCGAGAGAATGACGGCATGGAGATGCCGAGGAGTGAACGGTCGCAGGACAGCCCCCCGCACGTGCTGATCGTGGGCCAGGACGGGACGGCGGTCGGCGGCACCGATGACGAGTCGCGCGAGGTCCCGGTGACGGAGATGGTCGAACAGCCCGCCAAGGTCATGCGCATCGGCAGCATGATCAAGCAACTTCTGGAAGAAGTCCGCGCAGCTCCTCTGGACGAGGCCAGCCGGGTCCGTCTGAAGGACATCCACGCTGCGTCGGTGAAGGAACTCGAAGACGGCCTGGCGCCGGAGCTGGTCGAGGAACTGGAGCGGCTCTCCCTGCCGTTCACCGAGGAGGCGGTCCCCTCCGAAGCCGAACTGCGGATCGCACAGGCGCAGTTGGTGGGGTGGCTGGAAGGCCTCTTCCACGGTATCCAGACGGCCCTGTTCGCGCAGCAGATGGCGGCGCGGGCCCAGCTGGAGCAGATGCGCCGCGCCCTTCCGCCGGGCGGCTCCCACGACGACGAAGACGGCCCCCACGGCGCGGTCCGCTCGGGCCCCTACCTTTAATCTCCGCGCCGCCCGCACGGTGCGGCGCCGGAGCGCCCTACCGGCTTCGCACCGCTGCGCCGGGCCCAATTCCCGACGCGCCGCTCGCACGGTGCGGCGCCGGGGCGCCTTACCGGCTTCGCACCGCTGCGCCGGACTCCGTCCGGCGGCACGGGGGCGGGGCCGGTTCCCGTGGGCGAGGTGGGCCGTCGCCTGCGGGTGATCCCCGCTGCGCGGGGCGGTCCCCTACGGGCGCTCCGCGCCCGTCGCCTCAATCGCCGGCGGGGCGGGATCTTCCAGCCCCGCCGGCGATTGAGGCGCGGAGGTCTGGGGGCGGAGCCCCCAGGCGGGTCCGGGCGGAGCCCGGGGAACGGAGGAAGGGCGGGGAGGGGACCAGCCCCGCGCAGCGGCGGCCCCCGGACGGGCCCGCACCGGCCCGGGGTCGGCATAAGCGACGGTTAAGTGGGCGGCCGCGCAGCGGAGATGACCCGCGCATACTCAAGGACATGAGCTACGACGCCATCGTCCTCGCCGGCGGCGCCGCCCGGCGCCTCGGCGGGGCCGACAAGCCCACCCTCCACGTCGGCGGCCGCACCCTCCTCGACCGGGTCCTCGCGGCCTGCCCGGACGCCGCCGAGACCGTCGTGGTCGGCACCCGCAGGGCGACGGCCCGCCCCGTCCGCTGGACCCGCGAGGACCCGCCCGGCGGCGGCCCGGTGGCCGCGCTGGACGCCGGGATCCGCCGGACCACCGCCCCGCTGGTCCTCGTACTCTCCGCCGACCTGCCCTTCCTCGACCGGGACACCGTCCACGCCCTGCTCGCCGCGGCCCGCGCGAACGCCGACGGCGACGGGGCCCTGCTGCGGGACGCCGACGGCCGCGACCAGCCCCTCGTCGCCGCCTACCGCGCCGAGCCCCTGCGCCGCGAGATCGCCCTGCTCGCCACCGAGCACGGCACCCTGCACGGCCTCCCGCTGCGCGCCCTCACCGGCGAGCTCGACCTGGCCAGGATCGGCGCCGCTGAGCCACTCGCCTCCTTCGACTGCGACACCTGGGAGGACCTGGCAGCGGCCCGCGCCCGGATCAGGGAGCATGGGACCGTGCTGGAGCATTGGATCACCGCTGCCAAGAGCGAACTCGGGATCGACGACGTCCCCGTCGACGTCGCGACCCTGCTCGACCTCGCCCGTGACGCCGCCCACGGCGTGGCCCGGCCCGCGGCCCCGCTGACGACGTTCCTCGTCGGCTACGCGGCCGCCCGCGCCGAGGCCACCGGCGCGGACCCCGCCCGGGCCGTCGCCGAGGCCTCCCGCAAGGCCGCCGACCTGGCACTGCGCTGGGCCGCCGAAGCCCAGCCCCCACACCCCGAGGAGGCCGGCTCCGGATGACCCGTACCGACGCCGACGGCGCCCTGGACGAGGCCCTCGCCCTGGTCAGCCGCAATCCCGACCCCGGCGGCGCCGGCGGCCACCGCGCCGCCCCCTGGCTGCGCGCCCGCGAGACCGCCGCCCGGGCCGGTACGGCCGTGCCGGCCCGCACCCACCGGGTTCCCTTCGCGGACGCGCTCGGCGAGGTGCTGACCGCACCGCTCGAAGCCCTCAGCGACCTGCCCTCCTTCGACACCTCGGCCATGGACGGCTGGGCCGTCGCCGGCCCCGGCCCCTGGCGCGTCCGCCCCGGCGACGGGGTCCTCGCCGGAGACGAACCGCCCGCGCCGCTCGGCGACGGCGAGGCCGTACGGATCGCCACCGGCGCCCGCGTCCCGGCCGACACCACCGCCGTGATCCGCAGCGAGCACGCCCGCGAGTCCGGCACCCAGCTGTACTCCGACCGGCCCGTGAACACCGGTCAGGACATCCGCCCGCGCGGCCAGGAGTGCCGCTCCGGCGACCTTCTGCTTCCCGTGGGCTCCCTCGTCACCCCGGCCGTGCTCGGCCTCGCCGCGGCCGCCGGGTACGACGAGCTGGTCACCCGGCCCCGGCCCCGCGTGGAGATCCTGGTCCTCGGCGACGAACTGCTCACCGAGGGCCGCCCGCACGACGGCCTGATCCGCGACGCCCTCAGCCCCATGCTCGGCCCCTGGATCACCCGGCTCGGCGCCGACGTCATCGGCACGCGCCGGCTCGGCGACGACCCGGCCGGGGCCCAGGCCCTGCTGGAGGCCGTCACCGGCTCCACCGCCGACGTCGTCGTCACCACCGGCGGCACCGCCTCCGGGCCCGTGGACCACGTCCACCCCGTGCTGGAGCGCGCCGGGGCCGAGCTGCTCGTGGACGGGGTCGCCGTGCGCCCCGGGCATCCGATGCTGCTGGCCCGGATCGGCGACCGGGAGCAGGCCCGCCACGTGGTCGGCCTTCCCGGCAACCCGCTCGCCGCCGTGTCCGGGCTGCTGACCCTCGCCGAGCCGCTGCTGCGCGCGCTCGCCGGCCGCCGCCAGCGGCCCCGCTACACGGTTCCGGTGGAGGGCGACGTGCCCGGCCACCCGTACGACACCCGGCTCGTGCCGGTGCTGCTGACCGACGAACACGCCGTACCGCTGCGCTACAACGGCCCGGCGATGCTGCGCGGGGTGGCGGGCGCCGACGCGCTGGCCGTCGTACCGCCGCACGGAGCGCGGTCGGGGCAGGACCTGGAGATCCTCGACCTGCCCTGGGCCTCGGGGGGATGTTTCACGTGAAACTTCACGGCCAGGACGCCATGGCGCGCGGCGCCGACGAGAAGCTCGTCTCACGCCGCATCAAACTTCCCAAGCGGGTGGTCGAGAAGCCGCTGCGTCAGGTCACCCGCCGACTGCTGATGGCCCTCTTCGTGCTGTGCCTGACGGTGCTGATCGTCTGGCTCGACCGCGAGGGCTACCACGACAACGCCAACGAGAAGGTCGACTTCCTCGACTGCGTCTACTACGCGACCGTGACCCTGTCGACCACGGGCTACGGCGACATCGTCCCCTACAGCGACAGCGCGCGGCTGGTCAACGTCCTGCTGATCACCCCGCTGCGCGTGCTGTTCCTGATCATCCTGGTCGGCACCACCCTGGAGGTGCTGACCGAACGCACCCGCGAAGAGTGGCGGCTGAACCGCTGGAGGAAAACCTTGCGTGAGCACACGGTCGTCGTCGGCTTCGGCACCAAGGGCCGCTCCGCCCTGCAGACGCTGCTGGCGACCGGCCTCCCGAGGGATCAGGTCGTCATCGTCGACCCCAGCGCCAAGGTGATCGACATCGCCAACGCGGAGGGCTTCACCGGGGTCGTCGGCGACGCCACCCGCTCCGAAGTACTGCTGCGGGCCGAACTCCAGAAGGCCCGTCAGATCATCATCGCCACCCAGCGCGACGACACCGCCGTCCTGGTGACGCTGACGGCCCGGCAGCTCAACCGGGGCGCGAAGATCGTGGCGGCGGTCCGCGAGGAGGAGAACGCGCCGCTGCTGAAGCAGTCCGGCGCGGACGCGGTCATCACGAGCGCGAGCGCGGCGGGCCGGCTGCTGGGCCTGTCGGTGCTCAGCCCGAGCGCGGGCACCGTGATGGAGGACCTGATCCAGCAGGGCAGCGGCCTGGACCTGATCGAACGGCCCGTCAACAAGTCGGAGGTGGGCCGCAGCGTACGCGACACCGGCGACCTCGTCGTCAGCGTCCTGCGCGGGCACCGGCTGCTCCCCTACGACGACCCGCACGCGAGCCCGCTCCAGCTGACGGACCGCCTGATCACCATCGTCCGGGCGGTCCCGCCGACCGGCCCCCAGGTAACCCTGGGCCCCGCCGAGTAGGGCCGGTAGATTCCGGGCCATGCATGCGATCACGATCGAGCAGCCCGGCGGCCCCGAGGCCCTGGTCTGGGCCGAAGCACCCGATCCGGTGGCGGGCGAGGGGGAGGTGCTCGTCGAGGTCGCGGCGAGCGCCGTGAACCGCGCCGACGTCCTTCTGCGCCAGGGCTTCTACGACCCGCCGCCGGGTGCCTCCGCGTATCCCGGCCTGGAGTGCTCCGGGCGGATCGCCGCGCTCGGGCCGGGCGTGTCCGGCTGGGCGGTGGGTGACGAGGTCTGCGCGCTGCTGTCCGGCGGCGGGTACGCGCAGCAGGTCGCCGTCCCGGCGGGACAGCTGCTGCCGGTGCCGAAGGGCGTGGACCTGGTGACGGCGGCCGCGCTGCCGGAGGTCGTCGCGACGGTGTGGTCCAACGTCTTCATGGTGGCGGGCCTGCGTCCGGGCGAGACCCTCCTGGTGCACGGCGGCTCCAGCGGCATCGGCACCATGGCGATCCAGCTGGGCAAGGCCGTAGGCGCGCGGGTGGCCGTGACCGCGGGCGGCAAGGAGAAGCTGGCGCGCTGCGCGGAGCTGGGCGCGGACGTCCTGATCGACTACCGCGAGCAGGACTTCGTGGAGGAGCTGCGGTCCGCGACGGGCGGGGCCGGGGCGGACGTGATCCTGGACATCATGGGTGCGAAGTACCTCGCGCGGAACCTGGACGCACTGGCCATGAACGGCCGGCTCGCGGTGATCGGCCTCCAGGGCGGGGTGAAGGCGGAGCTGGACCTGCGCACGCTGCTGGCCAAGCGGGCGGCGATCACGGCGACCTCGCTGCGGGCCCGCCCGCTGGAGGAGAAGGCGGCCATCGTGGCGGCCGTACGGGAGCACGTGTGGCCCCTGATCGCCGCCGGCCGGGTCCGCCCGGTGGTCCACGCGACGTACCCGATCGCCGAGGCGGCCGAAGCCCACCGCGTCATGGAAGCCAGCACGCACGTGGGCAAGCTCCTGCTGACGCTCTGACCTCCGGGGGCGGCGGCCGCTGCGCGGAGCCTGCCCCTCCCCGCCCTTCACCCGTTCTCGCCCCGAACGCCGGCGGGGCTGGAAAATCCAGCCCCGCACAGCGGTACCCCGGCCCCCTACAGCCCGCGCAGCAGCACGGCCGGGTTCTCCACGCAGTCGGCCACGTAGCGCAGGAAGCCACCCGCCGCACCACCGTCACAGACGCGGTGGTCGAAGGTCAGCGAGAGCTGTACGACCTTCCGTACGGCCAGTTCGCCCTGGTGGACCCACGGCTTGGGGATGATCCGGCCCACGCCGAGCATGGCCGCCTCGGGGTGGTTGATGATCGGGGTGGAGCCATCCACCCCGAACACGCCGTAGTTGTTCAGGGTGAACGTCCCGCCGGTCAGGTCCGACGGGGCGAGCTTCCCCGCCCGGGCCAGCTCGGTCAGCCGGGCGAACTCCGCCGACAGGGACTCCGGGCTGCGCGTGTGGGCGTCCCGGACCACCGGGACCATCAGCCCGCGCTCGGTCTGCGCGGCGAAGCCCAGGTGCACGCCCGGGAGCCGGACGATCTCGTTGGCGGCGAGGTCCACCGTGGAGTTGAGCTCGGGGTACTTGGCGAGCGCGGCCGTGCAGATCCTGGCGAGCAGCGCGAGCACCGAGATCTTCGGCCCGTCCACGGCGTTCATCGCGGCCCGCGCCGCCATCAGCTCGGTGGCGTCCGCGTCGACCCAGCACGTGGCCTCCGGGATCTCGCGCCGGCTGCGCGAGAGCTTCTCCGCGACGGCGCCCCGCAGCCCCTTGAGGGGGATCCGCTCGCCCTGCACGGCCACCGCCACGGGCGCGGCGACGGGCGCGGGGGCCCGGAGCACGGCTTCGACGTCGGCCCGCAGGATCAGGCCCTCCGGCCCCGATCCGCGCAGCGCCCTCAGGTCGATCCCGTTGTCCCGCGCCAGCTTGCGCACGAGCGGCGAGATGACGGGCACCGGCCCTGCGGGAGCCGCGGGAGCGGCCGGGGCCGCCACGACGGGCGCCGGGGCCGGGGCCGCCACGACCGGCGCCGACACCGCGGCGGTGACGGGTCGCACCCGCCGCCGACGCGCCGGGCGCGAGTGGTCCGAGCCGTAGCCGATCAGCGGCCGGGGCGCGTTTCCGGATCCCTCGGCATCCGCCTCGGCGACCGCTGCCCCGGCGGGCGCCGACTCCGCACCCACCGCCACGGTGATCAGCGGGGCGCCGACCGGCAGTTCCTCGCCCTCCGCGCCGAACCGGGCGGTGACCACGCCGCCGTACGGGCAGGGCACCTCCACCATCGCCTTGGCCGTCTCGACCTCGACGACCGGCTGGTCGATGGCGACGACGTCACCCACCGCCACCAGCCACCGCACGATCTCGGCCTCGGTCAGGCCCTCGCCGAGGTCGGGCAGCTTGAATTCCATTACCTGCGGCATCAGTTCTCCCACTGCAGGCGGGCCACCGCGTCCAGGATGCGCTCCACGCCGGGCAGGTGGTGCTTCTCCAGCATCGGCGGCGGGTACGGGATGTCGAAGCCCGTGACGCGCAGCACGGGCGCCTCCAGGTGGTGGAAGCAGCGCTCGGTGACCCGGGCGGCGATCTCCGCGCCCGGCCCGCCGAAGCCGCCGGACTCGTGGACCACCACGGCGCGCCCGGTGCGGCGTACGGAGGCGACGACGGTCTCCTCGTCGAAGGGGACGAGGGAGCGCAGGTCCACGACCTCCAGGTCCCAGCCCTCCTCACGGGCCGCCTCGGCGGCCTCCAGGCAGAGCGGCAGCGAGGGGCCGTACGTGATCAGGGTGGCGCTCGTACCGGCCCGGCGGACCAGGGCCTTGCCGATGCCCGGGACGGCCGTGGGGGCCTCCGGCGACCACTGCGACTTGGACCAGTAGAGCCGCTTCGGCTCCAGGAAGACCACCGGGTCGTCGCTCGCGATCGACTCGCGCAGCAGTCCGTACGCGTCCTCGACCGTCGCCGGGGTCACGACGGTGAGCCCGGGGGTGGCCGTGTAGTAGGCCTCGGAGGAGTCGCAGTGGTGCTCGACCCCGCCGATCCCGCCGCCGTACGGCACGCGGATGGTGATCGGCAGCGGCATCTTGCCCCGGGTGCGGTTGCGCATCTTCGCGACGTGCGAGATGAGCTGTTCGAAGGCGGGGTAGGCGAACGCGTCGAACTGCATCTCCACGACCGGCCGCAGCCCGTACATGGCCATGCCGACGGCGGTGCCCAGGATCCCGGCCTCGGCGAGGGGGGTGTCCGTGACGCGGTCCTCGCCGAACTCCTTCACGAGCCCGTCGGTGATCCGGAAGACCCCGCCCAGGGCTCCGACGTCCTCGCCCATCACGTGGACGGTCGGGTCCTCGGCCATCGCGTCGCGCATGGCACGGGTGAGTGCCTGCGCCATCGTCGCGGGCTTCGCTGCAACGGTCGTCATCACTCCCCCTCCGCTTCCAGCTCGGCGCGCAGCATGGCGGCCTGCTCGCGCAGCGCCCCGGTCTGCTCCGCGTAGACGTGTGCGAACAGGTCCATCGGGTCGATGACGGGGTCGGCGTTCATCCGCTCGCGCAGGTCCGCCGCCATCGCCTCGGCCGCGTCGCGCGCCTCCTGGATGCCCGCCTCGTCGAGGATCCCGCGGGCGGTCAGCTCGCGCTCCAGCAGGTCCACCGGGTCGTGCGCCTTCCAGGCCTCGACCTCGGCGTCGGTGCGGTAGCGGGTGGCGTCGTCGGCGTTCGTGTGGGCCTCCATCCGGTAGGTGACGGCCTCGATCAGGGTCGGTCCACCGCCCGAGCGGGCCCGCTTCACCGCCTCGGTGAGGACCTCGTGCATGGCGGCGACGTCGTTGCCGTCGACCAGCCGGCCGGGCATGCCGTACCCGACGGCCTTGTGGGCCAGGGTGGGGGCGGCCGTCTGCTTGGCGAGCGGTACGGAGATCGCGAAGCCGTTGTTCTGGACGAGGAAGACCACCGGGGCCTGCCAGACGGCCGCGAAGTTCAGCGCCTCGTGGAAGTCGCCCTCGCTGGTACCGCCGTCGCCGACCATGGCCAGCGCGACGACCTCGTCGCCGCGCAGCCGCGCGGCGTGCGCCAGACCCACCGCGTGCGGCAGCTGGGTGGCGAGGGGGGTGCACAGGGGGGCTATGCGGTACTCGCGCGGGTCGTACCCGGTGTGCCAGTCGCCGCGCAGCAGCGTCAGCGCCTGTACGGGGTCCAGCCCGCGCGCCACGGCGGCGAGGGTGTCGCGGTAGCTCGGGAAGAGCCAGTCCTGCTCCTCCAGGACCAGGGCGGCCGCGATCTCGGCGGCCTCCTGCCCGACGGTGGAGGGGTACACGGCGAGACGGCCCTGGCGGGTGAGTGCGGTGGCCTGCGCGTTGTAGCGGCGGCCCCGGACGAGCTCGGCGTAGTACCGGCGCATGAGCGCCGGGTCGAGCTCCTCCGCCGCCGGAGTGCCCAGCACCCGGTAGGGCTCGGGGTCCGGCAGCAGGGGGGCGGCCTCCATACGGGGCCTCCAGGCGGGCGGCGGGGTGTCACGGTGCGGCGCACCGGCACCGGGCAGCTCTTGGACCGTCATGGCGGCGTACACCTCCTCGTGGGAAGCGGGCTGGGGGCGCCACCGGGTGTGAGGCGCCTCACCAACCGATTGTTCGGTCGTTGGCGCAATTTGGCTACAGGCGGCTCCAGGCTGTGGACAAAGTGGCGCCGGGGCCCTGGGATGGGTGCAGGACGTCCAGGAGAGGGAGGCAGTGGGCAATGCCGGATGAACAAATGGCCGCAGCGGGTTCCGCACCGGTCACACCGGGGGGCGCACCTTCGGGCCCACCGGTGCCGCCACGCCCCCTGGACCCCATCGACCGATCGATCATGCGGTTGCTCCAGGCGGACGGCCGCGCGTCGATACGGTCGGTGGCGGAGCAGGTGCACGTTTCCCGGGCCAACGCCTATGCACGGATCAACCGGCTGATCGACGACGGGGTGATCCGCGGCTTCACGGCGCGGGTGAACCACGAGCGCGCGGGGCAGGGCGCGTCGGCGTACATCACGCTGAAGATCGTCCAGAACTCCTGGCGGACGGTGCGCGAGAAGCTGCGCGAGCTGCCGGGTGCGGCGCACATCGCGCTGGTCAGCGGAGATTTCGACGTCCTGCTGCTGGTCCACACGCCGGACAACCGGACGCTGCGGGAGCTGGTCCTGACCCGCCTCCAGGCCATCCCGGAGGTGCTGTCCACGCGCACGCTGCTGGTGTTCGAGGAAACGGATCTGCTGGACCCGGGCCCGTCGGGCGGCCCCGCCCTCACGGAGGACTGAGCGGGGCCGGACGGCCGGGCCGGACGGGTTACGCGGCCTTGGTGCGCAGGCCGTCCAGGGCCATGCTGACCACCGCGTCCGCGAGCTGGTCGGGGGTGGTGCCCGGGTGCGGGCGGTACCACTCGACCAGCGAGTTCACCATGCCGAACAGCAGGCGGGTGGCGAGCCGGATGTCCACGTCGGCGCGCAGGTCCCCGTCTTCGGCGGCGGCCTTGAGGAGCTCGGCGACCTGGTGGTCGAACTCGCGGCGGCGCTCCAGGGCCCACCGCTCGGTGCGGGTGTTGCCGCGCACCCGCAGCAGGAGGGTGACGTACGGCAGTTCCGCGACCAGGACCTCGACCGTGCGGCGCGTCACGTACTCGACGCGCTCGACCGCGCGGCCCCGTACGGCGCCCGGCTCGTCCAGGATCCCGAACAGGCCGTCCAGGGCCCGGCTGACGGCCCGGTGGAGCAGCTCCTCCTTGCCCGCGACGTGGTGGTAGATCGAGGACTTGGAGATCCCGGCGGCCTTCGAGAGGTGCTCCATCGAGGTGCCGTCGTAGCCGCGCTCGTTGAAGACCTGCACGGCGACGGACAGCAGCGTCTCCGGGGTGTAGGTGTCCCGCCTGGCCGTGGTCACTCGGTCCCCTCCTCTTCCCCGTCCTCGTCCTCGCCGGCCGCGTAGCCCAGCTTGAACAGTGCCAGCGAGGGCGCGTAGCGCCCGCCGGGACAGCGCTCGTCCAGGTGGTGCAGCAGGTCGTACGCCCAGTCGCGGCCGAGCCGGTCGTGCCATTCGGCGGGCCCGAGCGGGTAGTTCACGCCGAGCCGCATCGCGGTGTCGATGTCCTCCGCGGAGGCCACTCCGCGCGCCACGGCGTCGGCGGTGAGGTCGATCAGCATCGCGACGGTCCTGGCGACGATCATGCCGGGGACGTCTCCGATGACGGAGACGTCCTTGCCGAGCTTCTGGAAGAGGCCGATCGCCTCGGCGAGGGTGCGCTCGGAGGTGTCCTCGCTGGCGGACAGCGCGATCCGGGTCGCGCCGCGGTAGTCGAGCGCGAGGTCGAAGTAGACGACGTCGGCGAACTCGACCGAGGTCTTGCCGTCCGCGAGGACCAGCTGGCCCTCGCCGGGCAGCTGGATGTACGGGCCCCCGTGCTCGGTGGCGGTGACCGCGATCCCGGCCTCCTCCATCAGGTCCGCCAGGGCGGCGGCCGGGCCGAGGTCGCCGACGACGGTGACCTTCTCCGGGGCGTCCTCGGGACCCGCCGTGTGCGGGGCGGGCGCCTGCGCGTCCCCGCCGTACGGGAACCAGCCGTGTCCGGACTTGCGGCCGAGGCGGCCCGCCTGGACCAGCCGGCGCTGGGCGAGCGAGGGGGTGAACTTGGGGCTCCGGAAGAAGGAGTCCCAGACGGAGCGGGTGACGGCCTCGTTGACGTCCTGGCCGATCAGGTCGGTCAGCTCGAAGGGCCCCATCCTGAAGCCGCCGCTCTCGCGCAGGACGGCGTCGATGGTGGCGGCGTCGGCGCCCTGCTCCTCGTACACCGCGAAGGCCTCGGCGTAGAAGGGGCGGGCGATCCGGTTGACGATGAAGCCGGGGGTGTCGGCGCAGCGGACCGGCGTCTTCCCCCAGCCCAGGACCGTGCGGTACGCGAGCTCGGCGGCGGCCGGGTCGGTCGCGTGGCCGCTGACCACCTCGACGAGGGGGAGGAGCGGGGCCGGGTTGAAGAAGTGCAGTCCGAGGAAGCGGCCCGGGTGCGCCAGGCCGGCGGCGAGCTCGGTGACGGAGAGGGAGGAGGTGTTGGTCGCCAGCAGCGCGTCCGGCGAAACCACTCCTTCGAGGGCCGCGAACAGCTCGCGCTTGACGGCGACGTCCTCGACGATCGCCTCGATCACGAGGGCGGCGGGGGCGAGCCCGACCAGGGTCCCGGCGGAGTCGATCCGGCTGACGGCGTCGTCGGCCTCGGCCCGGTCCAGCCGGCCCTTGGCGACCAGCCGTTCGACCCGGCCGGCCACGGTCTGCACGGCCTCGTCGGCCCGCTCGGGCACGGAGTCGTAGAGGCGTACGCGATGACCTGCGAGGAGAGCGACCTGGGCGATGCCCTGGCCCATGGTTCCGGCGCCGATGACCGCCACAGTGCGAGCCCGCTCGATTGCTGTCATGTCCTGATCCTCCCGCACGCGGTTGTCCACAGGTCTGCCGGGCCCTCTTGTACCGACCGATCGTTCGGTTACTCTAACTCCAGTCTGCTCTTCTTCACCCGCCCCAGCCCGATCCCAGCCTGACTCCAGCCTGATCCCAGTCTGCGAACCAGCCTGATCCTGCCCGGCTCAACGAGGAGTTGGTCCCTGATGGCCGCCGAGCTCACCGTCCCCCAGCTTTCCGAGAAGCACCGGACCACCCTGGACCAGGCGCTGGATGCCATCCGCAGCCGCGCCTACTGGTCCCCGCACCCCGAGCACCCCAAGGCCTACGGGGAGAGCGCCCCGGCCGACGGCCTCGCCGCCTTCGAGGCCGTCCGCGGCACCCGCTTCGACCTCGGACAGCCCGGCACCGACGGCTGGGCGGGCGGCGAGGTCTCGCCGTTCGGCCCGGAGCTGGGCGTGGAGTACCCGCACGTCGACCCGGACGTGCTGCTGCCCGCGATGAAGGCCGGCATCTCCGCCTGGCGGGACGCCGGTCCCGAGACCCGCGCCCTGGTCTCCATCGAGATCCTCGCCCGCATCTCCGCCCGCACCCACGAGTTCGCGCACGCGGTCATGCACACCAGCGGCCAGGCCTTCATGATGGCCTTCCAGGCGGGCGGCCCCCACGCGCAGGACCGCGGCCTGGAGGCGGTGGCCTACGCGTACGAGGAGCAGACCCGGGTGCCCGGGCAGGCCGCCTGGTCCAAGCCGCAGGGCAAGAAGGACCCGCTGGAGCTCGGCAAGACCTTCACGGCCGTACCGCGCGGCATCGCGCTGATGATCGGCTGCAACACCTTCCCCACCTGGAACGGCTACCCCGGCCTGTTCGCCTCCCTCGCCACCGGCAACGCCGTCCTGGTCAAGCCGCACCCGCGCGCCGTGCTGCCGCTGGCGCTGACCGTGAAGGTGGCCCGCGAGGTCCTGGCCGAGGCGGGCTTCGACCCGAACCTGGTGGCCCTGGCCGTCGAGCGGCCGGGCGAGGGCATCGCCAAGACCCTGGCTGTCCGCCCCGAGATCAAGCTGATCGACTACACCGGTTCGACCGAGTTCGGCGACTGGCTGGAGGCCAACGCCCGCCAGGCGCAGGTCTACACGGAGAAGGCGGGCGTCAACACCGTCGTCGTCGACTCCACCGACAACTACAAGGGGATGCTGTCCAACCTGGCCTTCTCCCTGTCCCTGTACAGCGGCCAGATGTGCACCACCCCGCAGAACCTGCTGATCCCCCGCGACGGCATCGAGACGGACGCCGGCCACAAGTCGTACGACGAGGTCGTCGCCGACCTCGCCGCCTCCGTCGGCGGCCTGCTGGGCGACGACGCCCGCGCCAACGCCCTGCTGGGCGCGCTGGTCAACCCGGACGTCAAGACCCGGCTGGAGGCCGCGGCCGGCCTCGGCGAGGTCGCGCTGGCCTCCCGCGAGGTGGCCAACCCCGAGTTCCCCGACGCGGTCGTGCGCACCCCGGTGATCGTGAAGCTGGACGCCGGCAAGCCGGACCCGGAGGCGGCCTACCTGTCCGAGTGCTTCGGCCCGGTCTCCTTCGCGGTGGCGGTGGACTCCACGGCGGACGCCCTCGACCTGCTGCGCCGCACGGTGCGGGAGAAGGGCGCCATGACCGTGGGCGCGTACACCACCTCCGGTGACACCGAGCGGGCCGTCGAGGAGGTCTGCCTGGAGGAGTCGGCGCAGCTGTCGCTGAACCTGACGGGCGGGGTCTTCGTCAACCAGACCGCGGCCTTCTCCGACTTCCACGGCTCCGGCGGAAACCCGGCCGCCAACGCCGCGCTGTGCGACGGGGCGTTCGTCGCCAACCGCTTCCGCGTGGTGGAGGTCCGCCGCCAGGGCTAGGGAGTGCCCTTGGGCCCGCCCCAGTGGAAGAGGGTCATGGCCACGCTGGTGGCCAGGTTGTAGCTGGACACCTGCGGCCGCATCGGCAGCGACACGAGATGGTCCGCCCGGGCACGCAGCTCGGGCGAGATCCCGTGCCGCTCGGAGCCGAAGGCGAGCAGGGCGTCGTCCGGGAGGACGAGGGCACGGATGTCCTCGCCCTCCGGGTCGAGCGCGTACAGCGGGCCCGGCGGGAGCTCCTCCAGCTCCAGCCGGGCCACGGTCGTCGCGTAGTGCAGCCCGGCGCCGGCGCGGACCACGTTGGGGTGCCAGGGGTCGAGGTCGCCCCGGGTGACCACACCGGTGGCACCGAAGCCGGCGGCGAGGCGCACCACGGCGCCGACGTTGCCGAGGTTGCGCGGATTGTCGAGCAGCACGATGGGGGAGGGCCGGGGCGTGCTCGCCAGCGCGGCCCGTCCGGCCTCCCGGCCGGGGCGTACGGCGAGCGCGGCGACCCCGGTGGGGTGCACGCGGGGCAGCAGCTGCTTGAGCGGTGCCTGCCGCACGAGGCGGGCCACCCGCTCCTCCACGTCGGGCGCCAGCTCGGCGGCCAGCCCCCGTACGCGCCCGGGCTCGTCGGCGACGACCGCCAGCACCTCCGCCCCGAAGCGCAGGGCGTGCTTCAGCGCGTGGAACCCGTCGAGCAGCACCACGTCATCCCGCCCGGCGATCTCGGCCCATCCGCTCAGCTGCTCACTCATGCCCCGACCCTAAGGGGCGATTCCAGCCCCACCGGCAACCCCAGCCCCGCCGGCGTTTGAGGCGCGGAGGTCTGGGGGCGGAGCCCCCAGGGGGTCCGGGGCGCAGCCCCGGGGAACGGAGGAAGTGGGGGTCCCCCCGGACGGAGTCTGGGGGAGGGCAGGGGACCGGCGCCGCAGGCCACCCGCACCCGCCGCGGCGGCGGCGACCCGCGCCCCCACCCACACCAGCAACCCGGTCGGCAGGAACACCGCATCGGCGGCGATCATCGCCAGGGAGAAGAACGGCAGCCCCAGCAGCACCGCGATCCCGGCGTGCTCCAGCATCATCACCGCCAGCAGCACGTTCTTGACCCGCCGGTTGAACAGCGTGAACGGGAACGCCACCTGCACCAGCACCGTCCCGTAGGTCAGCAGCATCACCACCGGCCCGCTGGACGCCACCAGATCCGACAGCCAGGGCCACGGGGTGAAGTAGTCCAGGCTCAGCGGGTAGTACAGGGCGGTCCCGTCCTGCCACCGCGAGCCTTGGATCTTGTACCAGCCGGCGGTGGCGTAGATCAGGCACACCTCGGCCGTGATCACCAGCATTCCGGCGTTGTGCAGCAGGTTCGCGAGCACGTCGAGGGCCGCCCGCTGCTCGCCCCCGGGTTCGTAGCGGTCGGCCAGCCACCACAGCGCCGTCCCGGTGAGCAGGGTCCCGAAGACCACGAGCCAGGGCACGCCGAGGTGCCCGTTCAGCGCCCCGTAGGCGAACCCGGCGCCCAGGACCACCCACAGCACCGGCCCGGCGGCCCCGGCGGTCGCCGAGCCCCGCAGCCGGGCCCGGCGGGCGTCCAGCGACCACACCTGCCCGCAGCGGGTCAGCACGAGGTAGACCGCCATCAGGTGGATGACGTTGTCCCCGCCGTCGCCCATGAACACGCTGCGGTTCTGCAGCGACAGCACCCCGATCATGAAGAGGACCGACGTGGCCCGGGTCCGCCAGCCCAGCAGCAGCAGCGCGCTCGCGAGGAGGGAGAGCGCGTACACGGCCTCGAACCACGGCGTCGAGTCCGACCACATCAGCACCGTGAAGGCGCGGTTGGAGGCGATCAGCCGCTCGGCCAGCTGCCAGCTCCACGGCCCGTCGGGGCCGTACAGCTCGTGCCGGTGGGGGAACTCCCGCAGCAGGAAGAAGAGCCAGGTCGCGGCGAAGCCGATGCGTACGACGGCGCTCTGGTAGGGGCCCAGCGCCTGTCCGGTGGCCTTCGCGACCGCCCGCGCGAGGGCGCTCCTCACACGTTCCACCACGGCAGCTCCCGGTAGTACGTCTGGGTGTCGGTCTTCTCCCCGCTCCAGGAGGGCGCGGCCACGGAGCGGGTCGCCGAGCGCAGCTGGATCCGTACGATCCTTCCCTCTTCGGACTTCCCGCCCCTCAGCCGGTCCACGGCGATCCGCTTGAGGTACTGCTCGGCGAGCTCCCCGCGCTCGCCGTCGGGCTTGTTGTCCTCGTCGTGGGAGCCCGTGAAGAAGTCCCAGGCCCTGCGGAGCTCGTTCTGCTCCGTGTGGCTCGGCAGGGGGTCGTGGCGGATCGCCGCGCCGTCCTCGGCGGACAGGTCGCGCCAGTCGCGGGTGACGAGCTTTCCTCCGGCGGTGCGGACCTGGGCGCGGACCTCGACGGAGATGTTCTGCTGGAGCGGGTTGGGCGCGAAGAGCTTCCAGTTCTGTTCGAACTCGGGATAGATCCAGCCGTCCACGAACCGGGCGTTCTGCTTGCCGACGGTGTTGGAGGGCGCGACGTGCAGGAAGACCAGCCCGAGGTGCAGGCAGGCGCCGACGCCCAGCGCCCCCAGGGCGAGGGCCGCGAGCAGCCGGTACGGGGCGGACAGGCCCGCGATCCCGGGCGCGCGGGGCGGTGCGGGCGGCGCCGGAGCGGGTGACGGAAGGGTTCCTTCCGCAGCCTCGCGCTCGTTCGAATCCATCCCGCCCCGATCATCCGACTCATACAGGGTTGCCCACAGAGGTTGACACCCTACGGGCCGCCGTCTCACCATTGAAGAGGATGAACCGAACGATCGGTCGGTCGGGCGGACGGCACACTCTGACAGGGGACCGGGATGGTCGCAGTGACCCCGGAAACGGGCACGTCAGGCACGGTGGACGGCGCGGTGGACGGGCAGTCCGCGGACCTCGGCGCACAGCTCCGTGCGGACTTCGACGCCGCCGTGGCGGCCGACGAGCGCGTGGAGCCCCGGGACTGGATGCCCGAGGAGTACCGCGCCTCCCTGGTCCGGCAGATGGCGCAGCACGCCCACTCCGAGATCATCGGCATGCAGCCCGAGGCCAACTGGATCACCCGTGCGCCCTCCCTGCGCCGCAAGGCGATCCTCATGGCCAAGGTGCAGGACGAGGCGGGCCACGGGCTCTACCTCTACAGCGCCGCCGAAACCCTCGGCACCAGCCGCGACGAGCTGCTCGACAAGCTCCACTCGGGCAAGCAGAAGTACTCCTCGATCTTCAACTACCCCACCCTGACCTGGGCCGACGTCGGCGCCATCGGCTGGCTCGTGGACGGCGCGGCAATCACCAACCAGGTGCCGATCTGCCGCTGCTCCTACGGCCCCTACGCCCGCGCCATGGTCCGGATCTGCAAGGAGGAGTCCTTCCACCAGCGCCAGGGCTACGAGCTGCTCCTCGCCCTCTCGCAGGGCACCGAGGCCCAGCACGCGATGGCGCAGGACGCGGTGAACCGCTGGTGGTGGCCCTCCCTGATGATGTTCGGCCCGCCGGACGACGAGTCGGTCCACAGCGCACAGGCCATGGCCTGGAAGATCAAGCGCCACTCGAACGACGAGCTGCGCCAGCGCTTCGTGGACATCGCCGTCCCGCAGGCCGAGTCGCTGGGCCTGACCCTGCCCGACCCGGACATCAAGTGGAACGAGGAGCGCGGCCACCACGACTTCGGCGCCATCGACTGGGCCGAGTTCTGGGACGTCCTCAAGGGCAACGGCCCCTGCAACGAACAGCGGATCAGCCAGCGGCGCACGGCGCACGAGGAAGGCGCCTGGGTCCGCGAGGCCGCCTCCGCCTACGCCGCGAAGCACACCAGCACCGGACGAGAGGTACAGGCATGACGCAGAACTGGCCCCTGTGGGAGGTGTTCGTGCGCTCGCGCCGCGGCCTCTCGCACACGCACGCGGGAAGCCTGCACGCCCCCGACGCGGAGATGGCCCTGCGCAACGCACGCGACCTCTACACGCGGCGCAACGAGGGCGTCTCGATCTGGGTCGTGCCCTCCACCGAGATCACCGCCTCCTCGCCGGACGAGCGGGACCCGTTCTTCGCCCCGTCCGCCGACAAGCCCTACCGGCACCCCACCTTCTACGACATCCCCGAGGGGGTGCGCCACCTGTGAGCGCCGGCACCGACACCCGCACCACGGCCGCCCTCGCCCTCGGCGACGACGCGCTGATCCTCTCCCACCGCCTCGGCGAGTGGGCCGGCCACGCCCCCGTCCTGGAGGAGGAGGTCGCCCTGGCCAACATCGCCCTCGACCTGCTCGGACAGGCCCGCCTGCTGCTGTCCATGGCGGGCGACGAGGACGAGCTGGCCTTCCTGCGCGAGGAGCGTTCCTTCCGCAACCTCCAGCTGGTCGAGCAGCCCAACGGGGACTTCGCCCACACCATCGCCCGCCAGCTGTACTTCTCCTTCTACCAGCACGAGCTGTACACGGACCTCGCCGCCGGGGACGGCCCCTTCGCCCCGCTCGCGGCCAAGGCCGTGAAGGAGACCGCCTACCACCGGGACCACGCCGAGCAGTGGACGCTGCGCCTCGGCGACGGCACCGAGGAGAGCCGGTCCCGGATGCGCGCGGCGCTGGACGCCCTGTGGAAGTTCACCGGGGAGATGTTCCAGCCGGTCGAGGGCGTCCTGGACCAGGCCGCCATGGAGGCCCTGGAGGGCCGCTGGCTGGCCGCGCTGGGCGACGTACTGGACCGGGCGGGGCTCGCACTGCCCGAAGGACCGCGTACGGGCGCCTGGGCCGCCGGTGCCGGCCGCCAGGGGCTGCACACGGAGCCGTTCGGGCGGCTGATCGCCGAGATGCAGCACCTGCACCGCAGCCACCCCGGAGCGTCGTGGTGAGCGCCGGGGCCGGAACCACCCGCCTGGAGGCGGAGCTGGCCGAGCTGGCGGGTTCCGTCCCCGACCCCGAACTGCCTGTGCTGACCCTGGCCGAGCTGGGCGTCGTGCGCGGGGTCCGGATGCACGAGGACGGCCACGCCGAGGTGGTCCTCACCCCGACCTACACCGGCTGCCCGGCCATCGAGGCCATGTCCGCCGACATCGAGCGGGTCCTCACCGGCCACGGCATACCCGAGGTGCGGGTCACCACCGTGCTGTCCCCGGCCTGGTCCACCGACGACATCAGCGCCGAAGGCCGGCGCAAGCTGGCCGAGTTCGGCATCGCGCCGCCCCGCCCGCACTCCACCGGCGGACCGGTGCCGCTGACGCTGTCGGTGCGCTGCCCCAACTGCGGCTCGACGGACACCGAGCTGCTCAGCCGCTTCTCCTCCACCGCGTGCAAGGCGCTGCGCCGCTGCGTGGCCTGCCGCGAACCGTTCGACCACTTCAAGGAGCTGTAGATGGCCGCACCCCGCCACGGCGCGTTCCACCCGCTGACGGTGGCGGCAGTCGACCGGCTCACCGACGACTCGGTGGCACTGACCCTCCGGGTCCCGGAGGAACTGCGCGAGGACTACCGCCACGCCCCCGGCCAGCACCTGACGCTGCGCCGCGGAGGCACCGAGGGCACCGAGGTCCGCCGCACCTACTCGATCTGCTCCCCCGCCCCGGCCGCCGACGGCCCCGGCCCGTCCGAGCTGCGGGTGGGCGTGCGCCTGGTGGAGGGCGGCGAGTTCTCCACGTTCGCGCACAAGGAGGTCGCCGCCGGCGACGTGCTGGACGTGATGGTCCCGGCCGGACGGTTCGTGCTGGAGCCGGCCGCCGCCCCGCAGGCCGCGCACTACGGCGCGATCGTCGGCGGCAGCGGCATCACCCCGGTGCTGTCGATCGCCGCCTCGGTGCTGGCCGCGAGGCCCGACGCCCGGTTCTGCCTGGTGCGCAGCGACCGCACGGCGGCCTCGACGATGTTCCTGGAGGAGGTCGCCGACCTCAAGGACCGCTACCCCGACCGCTTCCAGCTGGTCACCGTGCTCTCCCGCGAGGAGCAGGAGGCCGGGCTGCCGTCCGGACGGCTCGACGAGGCCCGGCTGGTGTCCCTGCTGCCCGCGCTGCTGCCGGTCGAGGAGGTGACCGGCTGGTTCCTGTGCGGGCCCTACGGCCTGGTGACCGGTGCGGAGCGGGCGCTGGGTGCGCTGGGCGTCGTACGGACCCGGGTGCACGAGGAGATCTTCCACGTCGAGGAGACCGCCCCGCAGGCTCCGGCCCGCTCGGTCCCGTCGCCGGCCCACGGCCGGGTGACCGCCCGGCTCGACGGCCGCTCGGGCACCTGGCCCGTGCAGGACGGCGAGTCCCTGCTGGACACGGTGCTGCGCAACCGCGCGGACGCCCCGTACGCCTGCAAGGGCGGGGTGTGCGGCACCTGCCGGGCCTTCGTGGTCTCCGGCGACGTGCGGATGGACCGCAACTTCGCGCTGGAGGCGGAGGAGACCGACGCCGGGTTCGTGCTGGCCTGCCAGTCCCACGCCCTGACGGAGGAAGTGGAGATCGACTTCGACCGGTAGGCCCGTGGGGCGTCCGGGCGTCACGTCCGGAGGGCCCCGTCCGGGGTGTCCCGGGCCTGTCCAATTGCCGGAAGCTGCTCTATCTTGACGCACCGTCAGATCACGGCGATCCGGTGCGCGCAGGAGGACAGGCAGTGGACTTCACCTTCACCGAGGAACAGCAGGCCGCCGTCGAGGCCGCCCGGGCCGTCTTCGCCGGCGTGGCCCCCGACGGCGTCCCCAGCCCCGCGCTCACGCCCGGGGCCGTCGCGGACGACTTCGACCGGCCGCTGTGGGCCAGGCTCGCCGGCTCCGACCTGCTGGGCCTCGTCCTCGCCGAGGAGTACGGCGGGGCGGGCCTCGACGCCATCGCCCTGTGCCTCGTGCTGCGCGAAGCGGCGAGGGTGCTGGCCCGGGTGCCCCTGCTGGAGCACTGCGCCACCGCCATGGCCGTCCAGGCCCACGGCAGCCCCGAGCTGGCCGCCGCCCTGCTGCCCGGCGCCGGGAACGGCACGCTCGTCCTCACCGCGGCAGCGCACGGCCGGACCGGCCACGACCCCGCCGAACTCGCCGTCACCGCACGCCGCGAGGGCGCGGACTGGCTCCTGGACGGGGTGCAGACCTCCGTGGCATGGGCCCACGGCTGCGACTGGGTCGCGGTACCCGCCCACAGCGGCGGGGGCGAGGCCGTCCTCGCGCTCCTGCCCCGCGCCACCCCGGGGCTCACGCCCGCCGACCAGTACTCCACCAGCGGCGAGCGGCTCGCGGAACTCACCCTCGACGCGGTACGGGCGCCCGCCGCCCACGTGATCGACGCCCCCGGCGCCTGGGACCGGCTCCACCAGCTCCTGGCCACCGGGACCTGCGCCCTCGCGCTCGGCCTCGGCGAGGCCGCCCTCACCATGACCAGCCAGTACACCGGCAAGCGGGAGCAGTTCGGCTTCCCCGTGGCCACCTTCCAGGCCGTCGCGGTGCAGGCGGCCGACCGCTACATCGACCTGCGCGCCATGGAGGCCACCCTCTGGCAGGCCGCCTGGCGGCTCGACGCGGCGACCGGCGGGGCGGGCGGCCCGCTGCCCATCGCCGGGGACGTCGCCGTCGCCAAGATCTGGGCCTCCGAGGGCGTACGCCGGGTCGTGCAGACCGCCCAGCACCTGCACGGCGGCTTCGGCGCCGACACCGACTACCCGCTCCACCGCTACCACGCGTGGGCCAAGCAGCTGGAGCTCCAGCTCGGCCCGGCCGCCGCGCACGAGGAGGCGCTGGGCGACCTGCTGGCCGCCCACCCCCTGGCCTGAGCAGGGACTACAGCACGAAGGCCGGGTTCCCGCTGTCCGTCACCATCGGGCGCCCGGCGCGGTCCCACGCCTGCATCCCGCCGTCGATGTTCACGGCCTCGATGCCCTGGCGCACCAGGTACTGGGTGACCTGCGCGCTACGGCCGCCCACCCGGCACATCACGTACGCGGTACGGCCGTCCGCGACCGCCTCCGTGACCTCGCCGAAGCGCGCCACGAAGTCGCTCATCGGGACGTGCAGCGCACCCTCGACGTGCCCGGCCGCCCATTCGTCGTCCTCACGGACGTCGAGGACGAAGCCTTCGGCGGGCACCGCGGCGGCGTCCACCGAGGGAAGCGGTCCGAGGTTCATAACAGTCGCCTTCTCTCTTCACGGATCTGGTCTGCCAACCTATCCGAAGCCCCGGCCGAGCCGGGCTCAACCGGCGCTGTACGACGCCAGCTCCGCCTCGCGCTCGGAGACCTGCGCCAGCAGCTGCTCCGCGATCTCCTCCAGCAGCCGGTCCGGGTCGTCCGGAGCCATCCGCAGCATGGCGCCGATCGCGCTGTCCTCCAGCTCCTTCGCCACCAGCGAGAGCAGCTCCTTGCGCTGGGCCAGCCACTCCAGGCGGGCGTACAGCTCCTCGCTCTCGCTCGGCCGGACCTCCTCGGGCGCCGGGCCGGCCTCCCACTCCTCGGCCAGCTCGCGCAGCAGCCGCTCCTCACCACGCCCGTAGGCGGCGTTGACCCGGGCGATGAAGGCGTCGCGGCGCGTCCGCTCGGCCTCGTCCTGCGCCAGGTCGGGGTGGGCCTTGCGGACCAGCTCGCGGTACAGGCGCCGCACCTCCTCGGTGGGCCGCACCCGCTGCGGCGGCTGCACCGACCGGTCGGTGAGCATCGCGGCGGCGTCGTCGGAGAGCCCGTCCGAGCCCAGCCAGTCGTGGAACAGCTCCTCCACCCCGGGCATCGGCATGACCAGCGAGCGGGCCTCCCGGGCCCGCCGCAGGTCCTCGGGATCACCGGTGCGGGCCGCCTTCGCCTCCGCGATCAGCGCGTCCAGCTCGTCGAGCCGCGAGTACATCGGGCCGAGCTTCTGGTGGTGCAGCCGGGAGAAGTTCTCGACCTCGACCCGGAAGGTCTCCACCGCGATCTCGAACTCGATCAGCGCCTGCTCGGCGGCCCGCACGGCGCGCTCCAGCCGCGCCTCGGGCCGCCCGTCACCGGGGACGGCGGACTCTTCGGGGGCGGTGGGTTCGGTCTGCTCGCTCACCCGGCCAGCCTACGGCCCGCCCCGGGCCACGTTCCTCCCCCGGCCGCCGCCGGGAGGTGCCCCCGGTGAAACGCGGGGGATGTTTCACGTGAAACGTCCAGGCCCGGGGCCGCCGGTCCGTCCGCTCAGACGCCGAACTCCGCCGCGATACGTCCCGAGCGCACCGCCGCCACCAGATCCGCGTGGTCGGCCTCGCTCCGGTCGGCGTAGGCGATGGCGAAGGCGGCCATCGCCTCGTCCAGCTCCTCGTTCTTGCCGCAGTACCCCGCCAGCAGCCGCGGATCGGCGCTGTGCGCGTGCGCCCGGGCCAGCAGGGCGCCGGTCATCCGGCCGTAGTCGTCGATCTGGTCCACGGCCAGCGCCGCCGGGTCCACGCTGCCCTTGCGGTTGCGGAACTGCCGGACCTGGTACGGGCGCCCCTCGACGGTGGTCCAGCCCAGCAGGATGTCCGAGACCACCTGCATCCGCTTCTGCCCGGCCACCACCCGCCGGCCCTCGTGCTCCTCCTCCGGCGCGTGGAAGCCCAGCGCGGGCAGGTGCGGCAGCAGCACCGACGGCCGCGCCTCCTTCACCTGGAGCACCAGCGGCTCGCCCCGGTGGTCCAGCAGCAGCACCACGTACGAGCGGGTGCCGACGCTGCCGGTGCCGACGACGCGGAAGGCCACGTCGTGGATCGCGTAGCGGGCCAGCAGCGGCAGCCGGTCCCCCGACAGGGTCGCCAAGTACGGGCCCAGCGAGGCGGCCACGGCCGCGGCCTCTCCGTCCCCGACCCGCCGCAGCACCGGCAGCGCGTCCACGAAGCGGCGGCCTCCGTCGGCGAGGACCTCGGTCGACTTGGCGGCGAAGCGGGCCGAAGTGTTGTTGCGGGCCTTCTCCGAGACCCGCTCCAGCGTGCCCAGCAGGTCGCGGGCATCGGTGTGGGAGACCAGCTCCTCGTCCGCGATCGCGTTCCACGCGTCGAGCGCGGGCAGCTTCGCCAGCAGCCGCATGGTGCGCCGGTAGGCGCCCACCGCGTCCCGCGCCGCCGCCAGGCAGGTGTCCTCGCAGGCGCCCGCCACCCGGCCGGCGAGCACCAGGGAGGTCGCCAGCCGCTTCACGTCCCATTCCCACGGGCCGAAGACGGTCTCGTCGAAGTCGTTCAGGTCGATCACGAGCCGGCCGCGCGCGTCCCCGTACAGGCCGAAGTTGGCCGCGTGGGCGTCACCGCAGATCTGCGCGCCCACCCCGGTCACCGGACCGCCGGACAGGTCGTGCGCCATCAGCCCGGCCGCCCCGCGCAGGAAGGCGAAGGGGTTCGCGGCCATCCGGCCCACACGTATCGGGGTCAGCTCGGCGACCCGCCCCACATTGGACTCCTCCACCGCGCGGACGGCGTCCGGACGGTCCGCGGGAGCTTCGAACCGGGCGTGGGCCGCACGCGGTACGCGCAGCCGCAGCGCCTTCCCGGCCTCCTTGGGCGAACCCGTCACGTTCCGCGGCGCGAAGCCCGCGACGCGCGGGATCCGCCCGCCGTCACGCCCCCCGGCCGCCTCCGCCGCCACGCCCGACGCTCCGGCCACCAGGCCCGCCGCCGCGTACTGCTCCGGTATCGCCACCATCCGCGCTGCCCCGCCCTGTTCGCGCCACGTCGGCCACCTCGTGGCCGATCAAGTCCGGGCAGACCGTACCTACAGCCCGGCGTCCCTGGCCAGCAGGGCCGCCTGCACCCGGTTCTCGCACCCCAGCTTGGCGAGGATCCGGCTCACGTACGTCTTCACCGTCGCCTCGCTCATGTGGAGCCTGCGCCCGGCATCCGCGTTGGACAAGCCCTCCCCCAGCAGCGCCAGGACCCCACGCTCCCGCTCGCTCAGCTCCGCGACCCGCCGACGGGCCTCCTCGCCGCGCCCCGCGGCCGGCCCGGCGGCCAGCTGGTCGACCACGTGCCGGGTCGCTCCGGGCGAGAGGTACGCGTCCCCGGCCGCGGCCGCACGGACGGCGCCGATCAGCTCACCGGGCGCCGAGTCCTTCAGCAGGAAGCCCGCGCCGCCCTGGCTCAGCGCCCGCAGCACGTTCTCCTTCTCCCCGAAGGTGGTCAGGATCAGCGCCCGCACCGCCGGCGCGGCCCGCCCCAGCTCGCCCAGCGCCGTCAGCCCGTCCATCACCGGCATCTGGATGTCGAGCAGCACCACGTCCGGGGCGTGCGAGAGGGCCAGGTCGACCGCCTCCCGGCCGTTGGCTCCCTCGGCGACGACCTCGATGTCCGGAGCCGAGGTCAGGATCATCCTGATCCCCGCCCGGATCAGCGGCTCGTCGTCAGCGATCACCACTCTGATCACCTTGGCTGTCACCCGCGCGCTCCTACTGCTTGACCTCGTACGCCTGCTTGTCGACGAGCTTGCCGTCCTTGAAGCAGAACCGGAAAACGGTGTCGTCGGCGGACCACTCCGAGGTACCGCTGGAGAGCAGCGCCAGGCACTCCGAGCCCTCCGGCCGCCGCGGGCCCTTGCGGTCCATCCCGGCCGTCAGGACGCTGTCGCCGTTCGGCAGCCGCTCCCGCACCGACTTCTCGGACTCGCCCACGTGGACCGCGTCGTACTCCTCCTTGCCGATCATCGCCTTGTTCGCGGAGCCGACCAGCATCACCACCGCGGCTCCCATCACGATGATCAGCAGCACCAGCGCCGCGACGGCGATCCCGCATCCCATGGCGACGCCCCCGGTCCGGGTGCGCACCGGCACCGACAGCTCGCGGTCCAGCGCGGCCCAGTCCAGCGGCGGCGCGCCCTTCAGCGCCAGCGCACGGGCCTGCGAACGCTGCCCGAAGTCGTCGGCCACGTCCTCGACGAGCCCGGCCGGCTCCGTCCCGTACGGCAGCACGCCCGCCACCCGGAACCCGCCGTCCTCGGTCGCCCCCGCGTGCACCATGCCGCCGACCAGCCGGGCCCGCTCGCGGAGCCCCGTCAGCCCCTGCCCGCCCGACACGACCTCGCCCGGACCCCGGTCGGTCGCCGGACCGTTGGCGATCTCCACCACCAGCGAGTCGTCCTCGTAGCGCAGCTCCACGGTGATCGGCGAACCCGGAGCGTGCTTGTAGGCGTTGGTCAGCGCCTCCTGCACGATCCGGTACGCGGCGTGGTCGCAGGCGGCGACCAGCGGCCGCGGCTGCCCCGCCGTGCCGAGCCGTACATCGGTCCCCGCGGCCCGCGCGGCCTCCACGATGCCGGCGATCCCGGCCACCCCCCGTGCGGCCGGCTGAGCCTCCTCCACCGGCGCGGGCGCCTCCACCCCGTCGCGCAGGATCCCGACGACCTCGCGCAGCTCGTGCATGGCCGCCACCGAGGCCTGCCGCAGCACCCCCACCGCCTCGCGCTGGCGGTCGGTGAGCGCGGGGTCCACCTCCAGCGCCCCCGTGTGCACCGAGATCAGCGCCAGCTGGTGGCCGAGGCTGTCGTGCATGTCCTGGGCGATCCGCTGCCGCTCCCGCAGCCTGGCCTGCCCGGCGACCATGGTCCGCTCGCGCAGCAGCCGGTCGTTGCGTTCCTGGAGCGCGCTCAGCAGGGTCCGGCGCTGGTGCCAGTAGCGGCTGGCCAGACCCGGCATGACGGTCGCCGCGAGGAACAGCAGGGTGGAGAAGACGACCACCAGCAGCGGCCGCATCTGCGCCCACTGGTCGACCAGGGTGACGCCGACCTCGGCGAGGAAGGCCAGCAGGAACGCGCCGAGCGCCCGGCCCACGCCGACGATGCGGCGGCCCGCGGACCAGCCCAGCACGATGGTCACGAGGAACACCCCGGGCAGCAGCGCGCTGGCCGCGGCGCCCACCACCAGCGTGACCGCCGGCAGCCTCCGGCGCAGCAGCGTCAGCGACACCACGGCCACGACCCCGAGGGCCGTCTTCAGTCCGGAGCTGTTGCTGAGTTCGTCCACGCCGACACCGAGCAGCGCCAGCATCGCGGCGCTCGTCAGGTCACCGGCCAGCATCCGCCGAGACCAGGGTTCCGGCCCCTTCAGCCAGTCCCAGCCCGCACGCGTCCTCGCCTTGGCATCCACACGCCCGACCCTAGACACCGGCCCGTGCCGCCGGCCGCCTTCTTTCGTCGCGTGCCTGACGACGAAAGTCGTACGGGACCGGACATGCGAGAAGCCCCGATCCGGATTCCGGATCGGGGCTTCCCCGATGTGGGCGAGGGGGGATTTGAACCCCCACGTCCCGAAGGACACTGGCACCTGAAGCCAGCGCGTCTGCCGTTCCGCCACTCGCCCGAGCAGCGTCCCAGTGGTTCTTCCCTTTCGGGCCGTTCCCCTGGCGACGTCGAAACATTAACACGTCGGACGGGTCGGATTGAAATCGCTTTCCGCGGCCCCCTCACGACGACCGGCACGGCCCCTCCCGCTGTCCGCTCCGGGTGCGGGACACTGTCCCTGGCGCACCCCTACGATCCCTTGTGAGCACCAACACTCCTGCGCGCAGGACCGAAGGGGAACCAGCCGAATCCGCCACGCGTGGATACGATCAGTAAGCAGTACAGGGCGACAACGACGGAGGAGGTGCCCCATGGGAGTCCTGAAGCGTTTCGAGCAGCGCCTCGAAGGTCTGGTGAACGGCACCTTCGCCAAGGTGTTCAAGTCCGAGGTCCAGCCGGTGGAGATCGCCGGCGCCCTCCAGCGGGAGTGCGACAACAACGCCACCATCTGGAACCGCGAGCGGACCGTCGTACCCAACGACTTCATCGTGGAGCTCAGCGCGGGCGACTACGAGCGCCTGAGCCCCTACTCCGGTCAGCTCGGCGACGAACTCGCGGGCCTCGTGCGCGACTACGCCAAGCAGCAGCGCTACAGCTTCATGGGCCCCATCAAGGTGCACCTGGAGAAGGCGGACGACCTGGACACCGGCCTCTACCGGGTCCGCAGTCGCACCCTCGCCTCCAGCACCTCCCAGGACTCCCCCCAGGCCGGCCAGGGCCAGCAGGGCGGATACGGCTACCCGCCGGTCGGCGCCCCGCCCATGCCCCCCGGCCCGCCTCCGGGCGGACCCGGCGCGCGCTCCGGCGCCGCGCCGGCGGCTCCCGGCACCCCGGGGGCCACGCGCCGCTGGATCGAGATCAACGGCACCCGCCACCAGATCTCGCGCCCGACGCTCGTACTCGGCCGCAGCACCGAGGCCGATGTGCGGATCGACGACCCCGGCGTTTCCCGCCGGCACTGTGAGATCCGGACCGGAACACCCCCGACGATCCAGGATCTCGGGTCCACCAACGGCATCGTGGTGGACGGGCAGCACACCACCCGCGCTACGCTCCGCGACGGCTCGCGGATCGTCGTGGGCAGCACCACCATCATTTACCGGCAAGCCGAAGGGTGAAGCGGGGGCAATGTCAGAGCTGACCCTGACGGTCATGCGGTTGGGTTTCCTGGCCGTTCTGTGGCTGTTCGTCATCGTGGCCGTTCAGGTCATCCGCAGCGACCTCTTCGGTACGCGCGTCACGCAGCGCGGCTCGCGCCGCGGCGGCGCCGCCGCGGGCGCCCAGCAGCAGACGGGGCGGCAGGCCGCACCGCCGCAGCAGCGCCAGCGCAGGGGCGCGCCGACCAAGCTGGTCGTCTCCGAGGGCACCCTCACGGGCACCACGGTGGCCCTCGCCGGCCAGACGATCACGCTGGGCCGCGCACACGACTCCACGATCGTGCTGGACGACGACTACGCCTCCAGCAGGCATGCCAGGATCTACCCCGACCGTGACGGCCAGTGGATCGTCGAGGATCTCGGGTCCACGAACGGCACGTACCTCGACCGGACCCGGCTGACCACCCCGACGCCCATTCCGCCGGGCGCCCCGATCCGCATCGGCAAGACCGTCATCGAGCTGCGGAAGTAGTACGAGAATGAGCGAGCGGAGCGAGCGAGCCGCGGCGGTCCGTCCCACCGGGGACACGGACCCGAGCGCGCTCCCGACCGGAGGGTGGGCAGTGTGGCTCGAGACCGGTTGTACCCCGAGGCGTCGACAGGGCAGGTGCGCATGAGTCTGTCCCTGCGTTTCGCCGCCGGATCGCACAAGGGGATGATCCGCGAGGGCAACGAGGACTCCGGCTACGCCGGTCCCCGGCTCCTCGCCGTCGCCGACGGCATGGGCGGCCAGGCAGCCGGCGAGGTCGCCAGCTCCGAGGTCATCTCCTCGCTCGTCCAGCTCGACGACGACGTCCCGGGCTCCGACATCCTCACCGCCCTCGGCGTCGCCGTGCAGCGTGCCAACGACCAGCTGCGCGTCATGGTCGAGGACGACTCCCAGCTCGAAGGCATGGGCACCACGCTCACCGCCCTGCTGTGGACCGGCCAGCGCCTCGGTCTCGTGCACGTCGGCGACTCGCGCGCCTACCTGCTCCGCGACGGCGTCCTCACGCAGATCACCCAGGACCACACCTGGGTGCAGCGCCTCGTCGACGAGGGCCGGATCACCGAGGAGGAGGCGACCACCCACCCGCAGCGCTCCCTCCTCATGCGGGCGCTCGGCAGCGGCGACGTCGTGGAGCCCGACCTCTCCATCCGCGAGGTCCGGGCCGGCGACCGCTACCTGATCTGCTCCGACGGCCTGTCCGGCGTGGTCTCCCACCAGACCCTGGAAGAGACCCTCGCCGACTACCACGGCCCGCACGAGACCGTGCAGTCCCTGATCCAGCTCGCCCTGCGCGGCGGCGGTCCGGACAACATCACCTGCATCGTCGCGGACGTCCTCGACACCGACAGCGGCGACACCATGGCCGCCCAGCTGAACGACACCCCGGTCGTCGTCGGCGCGGTCGCCGAGAACCAGCACCAGCTCTTCGACGGCAACGCCATGCAGACCCCGGCCGGCCGCGCCTCCGGGCTCGGCCGCCAGGCCCCGCCGCCCGCAGGCGCCTTCGGCCCTCCCGGCAGCGGCGAAGCCCCCGGCTACGGATACCCCGACCAGAGCCAGGGCGGCGCACCCGGCGGCTACGGCGCGCCCCAGGCCCACGAGGCCTACGACGCCGACGGCCAGTACGAGGACACCTACGACCACCCGCGCAAGCGGCGCAGCAAGGGCCGCAAGTGGACCACGCGCACGCTGATCCTGCTGCTCGTGGCCGGTGTCGTCGGCGGCGGCCTGTACGCGGCGCACCGGTGGACGCAGACGCAGTACTACGTCGGCGTCAAGGGTGACCACGTCGCGCTGTACCGCGGCATCAGCCAGAACCTGGCCTGGATCCACCTCTCGGAGGTGGAGACTGATCACCCCGAGATCGAACTGAAGTACCTCCCGCCCTTCAAGCGCAAGCAGGTCGAGACCACGATCAGCGAGAGCAGCCTCGACGGCGCGCGCAAGAAGGTCGAGGAGCTCGGGGTCCAGGTCTCCGCCTGCAAGCAGGACGAGGCCCGCCGCGCTTCCGAAGCCCAGGGCAACCAGACGCCCGGCCCCAGCCTGACTCCCGCGGAGCAGGCTGTCGTCGGCCAGTGCGAAAAGCAGTAGACATACGCGGGCACAGGGGGCCTGCCACACCATGAGCGTTGTCACCAACACGACCACCATCGGCGCCATCGAGGCGCCGAGCCGACGGAACACCGAGCTCCTGCTGCTCGCCTTCGCCGTGGTCATCCCGATCTTCGCCTACGCCAACGTGGGCCTGTCGATCCACGGCGAGCTGCCCCCGGGCATGCTGCTCTACGGACTCGGCTTCGCCGTGCTCGCCGGGATCTCCCACCTGGTCGTACGCCGCTACGCCAAGTACGCCGACCCGCTGCTGCTGCCGATCGCGACGCTGCTCAACGGGCTCGGCGTCGTCCTGATCTGGCGGCTCGACCAGTCGGAGCGGCTGCAGAACCTCGCCAAGCGCAGCTTCGGCAACTTCTCGGAGTCCGCGCCGCGCCAGATGATGTACACGGGGCTCGCCATCGCCCTGTTCTGCGTCGTGCTGCTGGTCCTCAAGGACCACCGCGTGCTCCAGCGGTTCACGTACATCTCCATGGCCGGTGCCCTCGTCCTGCTGATCCTGCCCGTCATCCCGGGTCTGGGCGCGGACGTCTTCGGCGCCAAGATCTGGATCAGCGTCGGCGGCTTCTCCATCCAGCCGGGCGAGTTCGCGAAGATCGTCATCGCGATCTTCTTCGCCGGCTACCTGATGGTGAAGCGCGACGCCCTGGCCCTGGCCAGCCGCCGCTTCATGGGCCTCTACCTGCCGCGCGGCCGCGACCTCGGCCCGATCCTGATGATCTGGGCGATGAGCCTGCTCGTCCTCGTCTTCGAGAACGACCTCGGCACCTCGCTGCTCTTCTTCGGCATGTTCGTGATCATGCTGTACGTGGCCACCGAGCGGACCAGCTGGATCGTCATCGGCCTGCTCATGTCGGTCGGCGGCGCAACCGTCGTCGGCGCCACGGCCAGCCACGTGAAGGCCCGTGTCACCGCCTGGCTCGACCCCTTCGCCTGCTACTCCACGTCCGGCGCCTGCGAGCAGGTCGGCCAGTCGATCATGAGCTTCGGCTCCGGAGGGGTGCTCGGCACCGGCTGGGGCCAGGGCAACTCGGACCTGATCGGCTTCGCCGCCAACTCCGACTTCATCTTCTCCACCGTCGGCGAGGAACTCGGCCTGACCGGCGTCATGGCCTTCCTCCTGCTCTACGGCCTGATCATCGAGCGGGGCGTCCGCACCGCCCTCGCCGCGCGCGACCCCTTCGGCAAGCTGTTCGCCATCGGGCTCTCCGGCGCCTTCGCCCTGCAGATCTTCGTCGTCGCCGGCGGAGTCATGGGCCTCATCCCCCTCACCGGCATGACCATGCCCTTCCTCGCCTCCGGCGGTTCCTCCGTCCTGGCGAACTGGGTCCTCATCGCCATCCTCATCCGGATCAGCGACACCGCACGCCGACCTGCCCCGGCCCCCGCCCCGTCCCCCGACTCCGAGATGACCCAGGTGGTCCGCCCGTCATGAACAAGCCCCTGCGCCGCATCTCGCTGTTCTGCGGGCTGCTCGTCCTCGCCCTGCTGATCCGGACCAACTGGCTGCAGTACGTCCAGGCCGAGGACCTCAGCACGCGCAAGGAGAACCGCCGGGTCCAGATCGCCCAGTACGGCACCGAACGCGGCAACATCATCGTCCAGGGCCAGCCGATCACCGGGTCCGCCGTCACCGCCGGCAGCGACTACAAGTTCAAGCGGACCTACCTCGACGGCCCCCTGTGGGCGCCCGTCACCGGCTACGCCTCGCAGGCCTTCGGCTCCACCCAGCTGGAGTCCCTGGACGACGGCATCCTCACCGGCAACGACGACCGGCTCTTCTTCGACCGCACCATCGGCATGTTCACCGGGGAGAAGAAGCGGGGCGGCAACGTCATCACCACCCTGAACGCCGCCGCCCAGAAGGCCGCCTTCGAAAAGCTCGGCGACAAGAAGGGCGCGGTCGCGGCGATCGACCCGCGCACCGGCGCCATCCTGGCCCTGGTCAGCACCCCCTCGTACGACCCGTCCAGCTTCGCCGGCAACTCCAAGGCCGACGAGAAGGCCTGGGTCGAGCTGAAGGACTCCGAGGACAAGAAGCTCGTCAACCGCGCCCTGCGCGAGACGTACCCGCCGGGCTCCACCTTCAAGGTGGTCACGGCCGCCGCCGCGCTGGAGAACGGCGTGGTCAGCGACATCAACGCCCCCACGGACACCCCCGAGCCGTACATCCTGCCCGGCACGAAGACCCCGATGGTCAACCACGCCTCCGGCTGCGAGAAGGCGAGCCTGAACGACGCGCTCAAGGTCTCCTGCAACTCGGTCTTCGCGAACCTGGGCGACAAGGTCGGCCGCGACAAGATGGTCGAGACGGCCCAGAAGTTCGGCTTCAACAACGACAAGATCGACACCCCGGTCCGCGCCTTCGCCAGCGTCTACGACAAGACCATGGGCCGCGACGGCAACGCGCAGAGCTCCATCGGCCAGTTCAACACCGCGGCCACCCCGCTCCAGATGGCCATGGTCACCGCCGCCATCGCCAACGACGGCAAGCTGATGAAGCCGTACATGGTCGACGAACTCACCGCGCCCGGCCTCGACACGATCGAGAAGCACGAGCCGTCCGAGATGAGCCGGCCCCTCAGCGCGGCGAACGCGCAGAAGGTCCAGCAGATGATGATCAACGTCGTCGAGAACGGCACGGGAACCAAGGCCCAGATCAAGGGCGTCAAGGTAGGCGGCAAGACCGGTACCGCCCAGCACGGCGAGAAGAACGCCAAGCGCCCCTACGCCTGGTTCATCTCCTACGCCGAGCTCGCCGACGGCAGCTCGCCCGTCGCCGTCGCCGTCGTCATCGAGGACAGCGACGCCGACCGCGAGGACATCAGCGGTGGCGGCCTGGCCGCGCCGGTCGCGAAGGCCGTCATGGAAGCCGTCCTGAAGAACAAGGGATGAGAACCACAGACAGGATCCGAGCGCTCGGTACCGGTCCGGTATCAGCCTGTGGTCACGAACCGATCACCGACGATCGGCCGGTAGCCTTGCCGCGAACAGCACACCGCCGGACCACACACCGGTGCGGTCGGGACTGACGGAGAGGGCTGGAACGTTATGGAAGAGCCGCGTCGCCTCGGCGGCCGGTACGAGCTGAGCCACGTGCTCGGCCGCGGTGGCATGGCCGAGGTCTACCTCGGACACGACACCCGGCTCGGCCGTACCGTAGCCGTCAAGACCCTGCGTGCCGACCTCGCCCGTGACCCGTCCTTCCAGGCCCGGTTCCGCCGCGAGGCCCAGTCGGCCGCCTCGCTGAACCACCCGGCGATCGTCGCCGTCTACGACACCGGCGAGGACTACGTCGACAACATCTCCATCCCGTACATCGTGATGGAGTACGTCGACGGCTCGACCCTGCGCGAGCTGCTGCACTCCGGCCGCAAGCTGCTCCCCGAGCGCACCCTCGAAATGTGCATCGGCATCCTCCAGGCCCTGGAGTACTCCCACCGCGCGGGCATCGTCCACCGTGACATCAAGCCCGCCAACGTGATGCTCACCCGGACGGGCCAGGTCAAGGTCATGGACTTCGGCATCGCCCGCGCCATGGGCGACTCCGGCATGACCATGACGCAGACGGCCGCCGTGATCGGCACCGCCCAGTACCTCTCCCCGGAGCAGGCCAAGGGCGAGCAGGTCGACGCGCGCTCCGACCTCTACTCCGCGGGCTGCCTGCTCTACGAGCTGCTGTGCGTCCGTCCCCCGTTCGTCGGCGACTCCCCGGTGGCCGTCGCGTACCAGCACGTACGCGAGGAGCCCCAGCCCCCGTCGAACTTCGACCCCGAGATCACGCCCGTGATGGACGCCATCGTCCTCAAGGCACTGGTCAAGGACCCCGACTACCGCTACCAGTCCGCGGACGAGATGCGGGCCGACATCGAGGCCTGCCTCGAGGGCCAGCCCGTCGCCGCGACCGCCTCCATGGGCGCCGCCGGCTACGGCTACCCCGACCAGGGCGGCTACGGACACCAGGGCTACGACCAGCCCACCACCGCCCTGCGCTCCCCGGACGCCGGCCAGACCTCGATGATGCCGCCGATGCCCCCCGGGGGCGGCGACGGCAACTACGCGTACGAGGGCCAGGGCCACGGCGGCTACGACCAGGGCCACGGCCGCCGCCAGCAGAAGAAGAGCCGCGCCTCGACGATCCTGCTGGCGGTCGCCGCCGTACTCGTCCTGGTCGGCGCGATCCTGATCGGCCGGACCCTCTTCAGCAACACCGCCGACAACCGCCCGGACGTGCCCAAGCTCGTCGGCCAGACCTTCGAGCAGGCGCAGACCAGCGCCAAGAACGTGGGCCTGTCCGTGGAGAAGGAGGCCGAGGAGCCCTGCGCGGACCAGCCCAAGGGCAACGTCTGCTCGCAGAACCCGGCACCCGAAACCAAGGTCGACAAGGGCACCGCCATCAAGGTCAAGGTGTCCTCGGGCGTCCCCAAGGTCGCGGTCCCCGACGTCACGCGGCTGAAGTTCGAGGACGCCGAGTCGAACCTGAAGTCCAAGAAGTTCCAGGTCGAGAAGAAGCTCGTCGAGTCCGACACCGCCGCTCCCGGCACCGTGGTGGAGCAGAACCCCAAGAGCGGCAGCCAGGCCGAGCAGGGTTCGGTGATCACCCTCCAGGTCGCCAAGGAAATCGCCAAGGGCCTCGTCCCGGACCTCAAGGGCATGAACAAGGCGGCCGCCACCAAGGCACTCCAGGACGCCAAGCTGAAGCTCGGCAGCACGACCGAGGTCGACTCCCCGGGAGCCGCGCCCCAGACGGTCGTCGCGCAGCAGTACGAGGCCGGGACGCAGCTCCCCAAGGACACCCCGGTCAACGTCAGCATCTCCAAGGCGTCCTCCCAGCCGACCGTGGTCCCGCAGCTGGCCGGCCAGACCGTGGCCCAGGCCAAGACCACCCTCAAGCAGGCCAACCTGACCTTCGGGGCGGTCCTGGGCGGGCCCACGGACGACAACGCCGTGATCATGACCTCCGAGCCCGCCGTCGCCTCACCGGTCCCGGCTGGAACGGTAATCAACGTCCGCACCATGGCCAACCCCAACCCGCCGCAGGACGGCGGCCAGCAGGGCGGAGGCTGGTTCGGCGGCCTCACCGGCGGCAACCGCCGCTAGGCGCCGCGAGCAGTACGTGAAACGGGCCCGGCCCCCTCCTGAGAGGGGCCCGGGCCCGTTTCACGTGAAACAAACGGCTGGGGGGATCCCCCTCAGCGCAGCTCCGCCGGCTTGGTGCGCTTGGCGTCCACCTTCTCCGTCCGCACCAGCTCGCCCCAGACGATGTAGCGGTACTTCGAGGTGTAGACCGGGGTGCAGGTCGTCAGCGTGATGTAGCGGCCCGGGGCGGTCTTCCCCGACTGCTTCGGGACCGGGTTGATCACGTCCGTGTTGTACTTCGAGGTCTGGGCCAGTTCGGCGAAGACCTTGTAGACGTACCAGGTGTCCTTGGTCTCGAAGACGATCGCGTCGCCGTTCTTCACCTTGTCGATGTTGTGGAACTTCGCCCCGTGCCCGTCGCGGTGCGCGGCCAGCGCGAAGTTGCCCTTGTCGTCCCAGGGCAGCGCGGACTTCACGGGATCCAGGTAGTACCCGGCCACGCCGTCGTTCAGCACGTCCGGCGCGGTGCCCTCCTTGACCAGCACCTCGCCGTTCTTCATCGCGGGCACGTGCAGGAAGCCGACCCCGTCCCCGGTGTCCAGGGCACCCGGCTGCACGGGACCGCTCGCCGAGGGCGAGGGGCTGCCCCAGCGCTGGCGGATCTCGTCGCCGCGCGCCGAGGCCTGCCGGTCGGCGAGGACGTTGGTCCACCAGAGCGAGTACGCCACGAACAGGCCCAGGACCAGGCCCACCGTGATCAGGAGCTCTCCCAGCAGGCTCAGGGCCCCGGCGATCACACTGCGGTCGGCGGGCGGCGGTGCGGAACGGCGGCGGGCACGAGACACTGCGGGTTCGTCCTTACGAGCTGGTCAGCGCGGGCGGGGCGCCCTGGTTTCGGGGGCGTTCATCGGTCATCCTGCCCCATACGATCATCCGGTAGGTGCTGGTGAACTCCGGGGTGCAGGTCGTCAGCGTGATGTAGCGGCCCGGTCCGGTGAATCCGGAGCCCTCCGGCACCGGCTTGATCACCGCCACGTTCGCCGGCGGGGTCTGCGGGAGCACGGAGGTCATCTGGTACGTGTAGTAGGCGTCCCGGGTCTCCACGACGATCGCGTCCCCCGGCACCAGCCGGTTGATGTAGCGGAACGGTTCCCCGTGGGTGTTGCGGTGTCCGGCGACCGCGAAGTTCCCCTGCTTGTCGGAGGGCATCGCCGTCTTCAGCGCCCCCTCGCCGTAGTGGCCGGCCATACCCTTGTCGAGGACCTTCGCCTTGCTGATCCCCTCGGCCACCGGCACTTTCAGGTCCAGCTTCGGGATGTGCAGGATCGCGAAGCCCTGGCCGGGCTCGAAGGCGGCCACCGGCGGCGGCGCGCCCGCCCCCGGCGGGTGCTCCCAGGTCTGCTGGAGCGAGCCCGCGGCCCCGTCGGCCGCCCGTTCCGCCAGGACGTTCGTGTACCAGAGCTGGTAGGTGACGAAGAGCAGCATCACCACGCCGGCGGTGATGAACAGCTCGCCGGCGGCCCTGCTGAGCACCACCACCGCCCCGCCGGAGCGCGGCCGGGCCCGCCTGCGGCCCCGTCCGCCGCCGCGCCTGCGGGCGCGCGCGTGCGAGCGCTTCGCGGCCTCCTGGGCTGCCTTGCGCCGCGCGGCCCGGCCCTCGCTGGGCGCGGACGGCGCGACCGCCGTCACGCGACGGCCTTGCCCACCACCGGGGCCAGCCCCACCGACCGCTCGACGGCTCCGGCGTCACCGCAGCGCACGAGCCAGTTCGCGAGCATCCGGTGGCCCCACTCGGTCAGCACCGACTCGGGGTGGAACTGGACGCCCTCCACGTCGTGCTCCCGGTGCCGCAGGCCCATGATGATCCCGTCCTCGGTACGCGCGGTCACCTCCAGCACGTCGGGCAGGGTCGCCGGCTCGGCCGCGAGCGAGTGGTAGCGGGTCGCGGTGAACGGCGACGGCAGTCCGGCGAAGACGCCGAGCCCCTCGTGGACCACGGGTGAGGTCTTGCCGTGCAGCAGCTCGGGGGCTCGGTCCACGACGCCCCCGTAGGCGACCGCCATGGACTGCATGCCGAGGCAGACGCCGAAGACCGGTACGCCCGTGTCGGCGCAGTGCCGGACCATGTCCACGCAGACGCCCGCCTCTTCCGGCGTGCCGGGGCCGGGCGAGAGCAGGACGCCGTCGAAGCCGTCCTGTGCGTGCGCGAGCTCCACCTCGTCGTTGCGCAGCACCTCGCATTCGGCCCCGAGCTGGTAGAGGTACTGGACCAGATTGAAGACAAAGCTGTCGTAGTTGTCGACAACCAGAATGCGCGCGCTCACGGAGTGGCTCCCGATCCCTCGTCCACCGTCACATCGTTGAACGGAAGGAGCGGCTCGGCCCACGGGAACACGTACTGGAACAGCACGAACACCACCGCCAGGACCAGTACGAGGGAGATCAGCGCGCGCACCCACGCGTTGCCCGGCAGATGCCGCCAGATCCAGCCGTACATTGCGTCCGTTTCCTTCGTCGTCCACGTTCGTTCCTCGTACCGCGGGGGCGGTACCGCAACAGCCTAAGGGCCCGGGGCCCCGCGGCGGGGGTCAGCGGGGCAATCACCCGCTTCCGGCGGCGCCCGCGGGCGCGGTGCCGGTGAGCTCCGCCCAGACGACCAGCCGGTGGCTGTGTCCCCATTCGGGATCGCAGGTGGTGAGGGTGAGGTATTTGCCGGGGGTGGCGAAGGGGGACCGGCGGGGCACCGGGGCGACCACCCCGGTCTCGGTTGGCAGTATCCGCAGCGGCGCGGCCCGGACGGTGTAGGTGTACCGGCCGGTGGCGTCCCGGACGGTCACGGTGTCCCCGGGGCGCAGCTCGGGGATGTCCTTGAAGGGGTCGCCGTAGGTGCGCCGGTGCCCGGCCACCGCGAAGTTGCCGTCGCCTCCGGGGCGGGCGGAGCCGGTGTAGTGGCCCAGGCCCTTCTTCAGCGGTTCGGGGTCCGTGCCCTCCAGGACCGGCCTGCTCCAGTCCTTGCCGAAGCGGGGCACGTACAGCTCTGCGAAGGCCCGCCCGGGTTCGTAGGGCGCCGGCTCCTGCCGCGCCGGGGCGGGCGCGCCACCGGGGAGGGGGGCCGCGGCGGGGGCGGACGCCGCCCAGCGGTCGCGCAGCCGGTCGCGCTCGGCCTCCGCGGCGCGGTGGGCCTTGACCCCGGTCCACAGCAGTACGTACGCCGTGAACAGCACGATCAGCGTCCCGGCCGTCAGGCACACCTCGCTGAACGTCCGTACCACCAGGCGCAGTACGACGTCAGGACGCGGCGGACTCCAGCGGCTTCGCATAGTGGAGGTCCACTGTGCCGGAGTAGCCGGGCAGTGTCAGCCGCTTCTCCTCGTCCACTTTCCAGCCGAGCCCGTACGCGTTGACGTACAGCTGGTAGTTCTGGATGGCGGGGGAGGCGTTCAGGGCCTTGCGCAACGCGCCCGGGTCGCCGACGGCGGAGACCTTGTAGGGGGGCGAGTACACCCGGCCCTGGAGGATCAGGGTGTTGCCGACGCAGCGCACCGCGCTGGTGGCGATCAGCCGCTGGCCCATGACCTCGATGCCCTCGGCCCCGCCCAGCCACAGCGCGTTCACCACGGCCTGGAGGTCCTGCTGGTGGATCACCAGGTCGTTGGGCTGCGGTTCGGGGACGCCGGGGACGCGGGCGGTGGCGTTCGGCGGCGCGTCGTTGAGGGTGACCGTCAGGCCGCGGCCGGTGAGCTCCTCGGTGCCCGAGGCGACGCGCAGGGCGGCGAGCTTGGCCTCCTCGGCCTTGGTGCTGCCGTTGTCGCGCTCGGCGAGGGCGTCGACCTGGGCGCGCGCGGCGGCGGCGGTCTTCTCCAGCTCGGCGTTCTTGGCGCTGCGCTCGTGGATGAGGTCGGACAGCTTCAGGAGCGAGGCGTCCGTCCGGATGTTCGTACCCTTGGAGGTGTTGAAGCTGGTGACGAAGATGAGGCCGGCGAGGGCGAAGACGGCGGCCGTCAGCAGCCGGACGGGCCTGGCCCGGCGGCGCGCACCCGTGGAGGAGTCGTCGGAATTGCTCAACGTACCCTTCTCCTTCAACGCCAGAGGTCCACTACGCTAACGGACGCCCGGGGCAGGCAAGGTCCCCAGCGCGTCGACAGGAGAGCCCCTCGTGCCGAAGTCACGTACCCGCAAGAAGGACGACTACACGCCGCCGCCGGCGAAGCAGGCGCAGGCGATCAGGCTGACGAACCGCAGCTGGGTCGCCCCGGTCATGCTGGCCTTCTTCCTCATCGGTCTCGCGTGGATCGTGGTCTTCTACGTGACCGACACCCAGATGCCGGTGGAGGCACTGGGCAACTGGAACATCGTGGTCGGCTTCGGCTTCATCGCGGCCGGTTTCGGCGTCTCCACCCAGTGGAAGTAGCGCCGGGCGCTATACCCGGATAGCCGAGCGGCGCAAGCTCTCCCCATGAGTTATCCACAGCGTCATCCACACCTGAGGAAAAGACAGAAGATCTGTGGATAACTCTGTGGAGAGTTGACGCCGGTGTGATCAGGTGAGTTCGGCTGTCCGGACGATGATCGCCGCCACGGCCAGCAGGAACACCGCCGCGCAGGCCGCCGTCTGGACGAACGCCCGCTTGCGGCCCGCGGCGGGCACGAGCAGGCCCAGGGCGACCAGCGCGCCGGTCACCAGGCCGCCGATGTGGGCCTGCCAGGACACCGACAGCCCGCCGAACGGCACGAAGGTGATCAGCAGCATCAGCCCGAGCGTGACCAGCACGGGCCGCATCTCGTAGCGGAGCCGGCGGGCGAGGACCACCGTGGCGCCGAGCAGGCCGCAGACGGCGCCTGAGGCGCCGAGGGTCGGGGTGTTCGGCGCGGTCAGCAGGTAGACGAGGGCGCTGCCGCCCAGCCCGGACAGCAGGTAGAGCGCGAGGTAGCGGACGCGGCCCAGGGCGGCCTCCAGCGGGCCGCCGATCACCCACAGGGCGAGCATGTTGCCGAAGATGTGCCACCACTCGACGTGCAGGAACACCGAGGTCAGCAGCCGGTGGTACTGCCCCGTGGAGATCCCCTCCACGGGCGCCCCGTAGTACTCCGCGTAGCGGCCGAGCAGCTCCAGGCTCACGGCCAGCCCGGGCATCGCCAGTACGGCGAGGAACACCGCCGCGTTGATCCCGATGAGGATCTTGGTGACGAGCTGGGGATCGGCGGCCACCAGCCCGCCCGCGACCGTGCGCGGGGCGTTGGCCGCGGGGGAGTGCCCGGTACCGGAGCCGCCCCGGACGCAGTCGGGGCACTGGAAGCCGACCGAGGCGCTGATCATGCACTCGGGGCAGATGGGCCGCTCGCAGCGGGTGCAGCTGATCCCCGTGTCACGGTCCGGGTGGCGGTAGCAGCCCGGCAGGCGGTCGGTGTCCATCGGTCCCCTCGATCGGCGGCGTGACGGGGCCCGCGCCCCGCGGGTCCGGTACACATCGAGTACGGACGGGCGGGGCCCGAAGGTTCCCGCCCCGCCGTCCCGGCGGTCAGCGACGCTCGACGGAGACCGACTGGATGATCACGTCGTCGAGCGGCCGCTCGGTGCGCGGGTTGGTGGCGCCGGAGGCGATGGCGTCGACGACCTTGCGGCTGGCCGCGTCGGTGACCTCGCCGAAGATGCTGTGCTTGCGGGTCAGCCAGGCCGTCGGGGCGACCGTGATGAAGAACTGCGAGCCGTTCGTGCCCGGGCCGGCGTTGGCCATGGCCAGCAGGTAGGGCTTGGTGAAGGCCAGGTCGGGGTGGAACTCGTCGGCGAACTGGTAGCCGGGGCCGCCGGTGCCGTTGCCGAGCGGGTCGCCGCCCTGGATCATGAAGCCGCTGATGACGCGGTGGAAGACGGTGCCGTCGTAGAGCGGGGCCGTGGTCTTCTGGCCGTCGGTGGGACGGGTCCACTCACGCTTGCCCGTGGCGAGCTCCACGAAGTTGCGGACGGTCTTCGGAGCGAAGTTCTCCAGCAGCTCGATCTCGATGTCGCCGTGGTTGGTCTTCAGGGTGGCGTAGAGCTTCTCGGCCACGGATCTGCCTTCCATAGTCATCACTGTCGGCCCCGATCCTCCCACGGAGGGCGGAAGGCCACGGAAATCCTCCACCCGTATGCCCTGTCGCGCATGCGTGGGCGGCGCTATGGCAGGCATGATCCGACAAAGGGTGGAAAGGTGAACCGTGTCCGCCACCGAGGAGGAGGATCCCGTGACCCGCAAGGACAGCGTGCGCCTGGCCGCCGAAAACGCCAGGGACGCCGTGAAGCACGCAGCGGAAGTGGTGGCTCCGTACGCAGAGACCGCCATGGACACGGCCGCGCACTACGCCCACGAGGCGAACGAGCGGCTGGCGCCCAAGGTCTCCCAGGCGGCCTGCCAGGCCTCGCTGCACGCGCGCGCGGCGTACGACAACCACCTTCATCCGAGGATGCAGGCCGCGCGCACGCACGTGCCCCCGAACGTGGACCGGGCGGCGGTGAAGGCCGTCCACCACACGCGCCTCGCCGCGCGCCAGGCGGCCGACTACACGGCGCCCCGGTTCGAGAGCGCCCTCGCGGCGAGCCGGCCGGTGGCCGAGGAGGCCGCGTCCCGCTCCACGGCCGCCCTCGCGGCGCTGCGCGGCCAGGTGTCGGCGAAGGAGGTGCAGCGCCTGGTGCGGCGGCACGAGCGCAGGGCGCGGTGCGGCCGCTGGGTGAAGGGGGCCGCGCTGGTCGGGCTCCTGGCGGGCGGCGCCTTCGCGGCGTGGAAGTGGTGGGACCAGCAGTCGAACCCGGACTGGCTGGTGGAGCCCCCGGCGGCCACCGAGCTGTCCGCGCAGGACGCCGCGCCGGCGAGCTTCGACGACGAGCTGGCGGCGAAGGAGCGCGAGGCGAGCAACGGCAAGGACGCCTGACGCACGACGCGCGCACGAGGGGCCCGGATCCGCAGGTGGATCCGGGCCCCTCGTGCACGGCGTCGGCTGCTAGCCGGGCAGGGTCAGCACCATCCCCGGCCGGATGAGGTCCGGGTTGGAGCCGACCACGCCCCGGTTCATGGCGTACAGCTCGCGCCAGCGGGCTTCGTTGCCCAGCTCACGGCGGGCGATCGCGGAGAGCGAGTCGCCCGGCTTGACGGTGTACGTGCGCTTCTTGGCGGCCGGCGCCGGCTTCGGTGCCTGCTTCGGCGACACCGGCACGGCCTTGTGCGCCGCCGAGGTGGGGCTCGGCGTGGCGGGCGCCACGGGCTTGGACGCCGGCGGCGGCGCCGCCTTGGGCGGAGCGGCGGCGGCCATCCGCTCGGCGGCCGCCTTGGTGGCGGAGGCGGCGTCCGCGTAGGAGTCCGCGTACTTGGATCCCATGTCGGATCCCGTCTTCGGCCCCTGCCGCTCCATCTCCCGTTTCGCCTTCTCCGCGGCCTCGTGTTCCTTCTTCTTGTCCGACTTCAGGAAATCGAAGAGTCCCATCGCGTGCGCCTCCGGCGTGCTGTTGCCCCCTGGCCTCATTGCCTCCCACCACTCTCGTCCACCCTCCGCCGAACGGCCGGGTGACTGGGCCGTACGGGGGACGGGCGCGGTCACCGCCCCCGGGCACGCCGGTCCGGGCGGGGCCTCCCCCGGCGGCGCGGCGAAGCCGACCGCCCGCTCCGGGGCAAACGAAAAAAGACCCCCTGACCAGCGTTCCCGCTGGTCAGGGGGTCTTTCCGAAGTGGAGCCTAGGAGATTCGAACTCCTGACATCTGCCTTGCAAAGGCAGCGCTCTACCAACTGAGCTAAGGCCCCGAGCAACTGGACGCGGAGACCCCCCGGCGGGGAGCGTCCGTTCCGCAGGACAGAGTACCCGGTGCACCCCCGCATCCCGCAAAATGATAGGGACTCCCGCCCCGCGACCACGCTCCGTAAGATGCTCGCGAGGTTCGCACCAGCGAAGGGGAGTAGGAAGAGTGGACGCAGTACAGCAGGAGGCCACGGCCAGAGCCAGGGAACTCCAGCGCAGTTGGTACGGGGAGCCGCTCGGCGCGCTGTTCCGGCGGCTCATAGACGACCTCGGTCTCAACCAGGCCCGCCTCGCTGCCGTGCTCGGGCTTTCGGCGCCGATGCTGTCCCAGCTGATGAGCGGGCAGCGCGCCAAGATCGGCAACCCGGCAGTGGTCCAGCGGGTCCAGGCCCTCCAGGACCTCGCGGGCCAGGTGGCCGACGGCAGCGTCAGCGCCGCCGAGGCCACCGACCGGATGGACGAGATCAAGAACACCCAGGGCGGCTCCGTCCTCAGCAGCAGCAGCCAGACCAGCACCGGCTCCGGCGCCCCCACCGTCAAGCGGGTCGTCCGCGAGATCCAGTCGCTGCTCCGCTCGGTCGCCGCGGCCGGCGACATCATCGAGGCGGCGGACACGCTCGCACCCACCCATCCGGAACTGGCAGAGTTCCTCCGGGTCTACGGGGCGGGCCGCACCTCCGAGGCGGTGTCCCACTACGAGGCCCACCAGAACTGACACACGCGGGTGACGGGGGACGGGCGCAGCGATGGGTGAGGTCTTCGCCGGCAGGTACGAGCTGGTCGACCCGATCGGGCGGGGCGGCGCGGGCGCAGTCTGGCGGGCCTGGGACCAGCGCCGCCGCAAGTACGTCGCCGCGAAGGTCCTCCTCCAGGGCGATGCCCACATGCTCCTGCGCTTCGTGCGCGAGCAGGCCCTGCGCATCGACCACCCGCACGTCCTGGCCCCCGCCAGCTGGGCGGCGGACGACGACAAGGTCCTGTTCACCATGGACCTCGTCGCCGGCGGCTCCCTGGCCCATGTGATCGGGGACTACGGGCCGCTGCCGCCCCGTTTCGTGTGCGTGCTGCTCGACCAGCTCCTGTCGGGGCTGGCGGCGGTGCACGCGGAAGGCGTCGTCCACCGCGACATCAAACCGGCCAACATCCTGATGGAGGCCACCGGAACCGGGCGGCCGCACCTGCGGCTGTCCGACTTCGGGATCTCCATGCGCAAGGGCGAGCCCCGGCTCACGGAGACCGACTACGTCGTCGGCACGCCCGGCTATTTCGCCCCGGAACAACTGGCGGGCGCCGAGCCCGACTTCCCCGCCGACCTCTTCGCCGTCGGCCTGGTCGCCCTGTACCTGCTGTGGGGCCGCAAGCCCGATTCGCAGGCGCTGGTGGAGCAGTTCAGGGCGCACGGCACCCCCGACGCCCCCGAAGGCGTCCCCACGCCCCTGTGGGGCGTGATCTCGAACCTCCTGCACCCGGACCCCGACAACCGGTTCCGGACCGCCACAGGGGCGCGCAAGGCCCTTGCCGAGGCCGTCCAGTTGCTGCCCGACGCCGCGTCGGACGAGTATCCGGTCGAGGTGTCCGACCAACTCGGTCCGCTTCCGGCCGGTTTCGGCCCCCAGGGGCCTGAAATCGCCTCATCCGCACCGCCGGTGGGTTTCGGTCCTCCGTCGGCCGCGTACGGTCCCGCGGAGCCCGCCGGGGCGCCGGCCACGAGCGGCTTCCACCTGGCCCCGCCCACCCCCGCCGCGCGGCCCGTGCCGGCCGCTCACCCCGCCGCGCGGCCCGCCACCGCGGGCACGCCCACCGCGTACCCCGCCGGCACGGCCACCGCGGGCACGCCCACCGCCGGCGCACCCACCGCGGGCACGCCCACCGCCGGCGCACCCACCGCGTACGCCACCCCGCAGGCCGCCACCGCCGCACCGCAGGCCGTACCCCCGGCTCCGGCTCCGCGGGCGCCCCGGCCCGGCGGGATCGCCCCGCCCCCGGCGAAGGTCGCCGCCGGCATCCTCACCGCCGCCCTGCTGTGCTTCGCGGTCGGCGTCTGGGCCCTGACGCGGTTCTAGGGGGTGCGGCCCGCGGCCCCGCCGCGTCGGGCCAGCAGGGTCCAGACCCCGAGCACGAGCAGCAGTGCCGTCCCCGTGCCGAAGCCGGCCCCGGCCACGAGCCGCATGGCCGAGGCGTCGTCCCGCGCGGCCGCCGCCTCCGGGGCGGTGAGCCCCTCCTTCGCGGCGGTCCGGTCGGCCTCGCCGACCCCGAACCCGGCGGCGGCCAGGCTCTCCTTGTACCCCGGGGGCTTGGCCGGGCCTCCGGTCACCTCCATCCGCAGCGTGAGCGGCACGGGCGTCGCGTCCTCGGTGAACTCCCCGACCTTCCCGCCCAGGGTGACGGCGATGTAGTACCAGCCGGCGAGCCGTACCGGCCCCACCTCGGTCGCGCTGGAGAAACGGTTCTCGTAGGCCACCGGCGCGGTCCTCGGCAGCGTCACGGCCGCCTGCTTCCCGTCGTACGACGTGTCCTTGGAGTCCACGAGCCCCCGGTACGGGCTGTACAGCGAGACGGTGAGGCCGTTGGAGGCGGAGCCGTAGTCCTTGGTCATCCGCGCCTTGGCGATCTCGGCGCCGATCCCCAGCTGCTGCCCCCAGTCCAGCGGCACCCGGTAGAACCGGGTCTGCCCCGGGCGCAGGTCGTCGCGCCACACCCCGGGGCCCAGGGCCCGCGCGTCGTTGAAGCCGGTTCCCCCGGTGCGGGCCACCGGGTCCGTGCCCGGCAGGGCCGGGGAGGCCGAGGGCCGGACGCTGGGCGCGGCCGTGGGGGCGGTGCCGGCGGCCGGGGCCGGCTCGCGCATGACGATGATCTCCACCGGCCACCCGGCCCGGTCGGAGTCCTTGCCCGCGGTCCGGGTGACCTTCGCGTAGTACGTGCCCGCGCTCTGGCACTCGGCGTCCTCCGCCAGCCGCCGCTGGCCCACCGCGCCGAGCGGGACGGGGTCGTAGCCGAAGGAGGCCCGGCCGGGGTTGCCGGGGCAGGACCGGCCGCCGCTGGTCATCACCTCGACCTCCAGGTCGTCCCCGTAGCCGACCTCGGCACCGGCGGGCGGCCGCAGCACGGCGGACACGTACACGGTGGAGGCGGCGTCGAGGGAGAGCCGGTAGACCCGCTCGCCCGGGGCGAGGGTGTCCTCGTAGGGCGTGCCGGCCTCCAGCAGCGGGGCGTCCGCCGTCGAGGGCGCGCCCCGTACCGCCTCGGCGCCGTCCGCCCGCCGGTACTGCGGCAGGGCACCGCCCCCGGGAGCCCCTGCCGACGGCCCTCCCGACGGCCCGGCGGCCGGCGCCGCGTACGCCGCCCCGGGGAGCCAGGCCAGCCAGGCCACCAGTCCCAGGGCCGCCGCCCCGGCCAGCGGCGTCCGCCGTGTCCGATCCATCCCAACCACCCCGAAATTGCTACTGCAAGCCAGATCTTTGCGTAATCGAACTTCCCGCCGGCGGACCGGCCCGCGCATCCGCCCGGGGACCCGCCCCCGGAACAGCACGAAGCCCCGGCAGCAGCGGCAGCCGGGGCTTCATGGAATCAATCGTGGGGCTCACACACCGGAACCAGAGGGCACGGAGTCGGTTGCCTCCGTCCACAGGTCCTGCTCGGCACGGTCCGCCTGGATCTGGCGGTACACGAGGAGCCCGCCGATGGCGGCCAGGGCGACCAGGAGCAGCTTCTTCACGGCGCGACCTCGTCTTTCGTAGACGTTGGGGACTTCTGGCGGCCAACAATACACACCGACCGATACCGATCGGTTACCTGGGACTCCCCCGGACGGCACAACGAAGAAGACCCCCAGGCCTTGGCCTGGGGGTCTTCGACTCTGTGGGGCTAACAGGATTTGAACCTGTGGCCTCATCCTTATCAGGGATGCGCTCTAACCAACTGAGCTATAGCCCCTCCGCGCCTGCGCGCTGACTCCTGAAGATTAGCGCACAGACGCAGTGGAACCCAAATCCGCTCCCGCGGGGCTTTCCCGCAGGTCAGTCAGCCGGTCATTCGTCCTCGGCCAGCGTCAGCTCGACGCCGCCCACGAAGCCCGCCGACAGGTTGTAGATGAACGAACCCAGCGTCGCCAACGCCGTCATCAGGACCACGTCGATCACCGCGATCACCGACGTGAAGATCAGCACGCGCGGCAGCGACAGGAACGACTGGAGGTCGAACCCGTTGCCCTCGTTCGAGCCGGTCGCCTCGCTGATGGTGCCGCCGACGGTCGAGAAGATGCCCATGGCGTCCATGACCATCCACAGCACCGCCGCCGCGACGACCGTGCACAGGCCCAGCGCGATCGACAGCAGGAAGCTGACCTTCATCACGGACCACGGGTCGGCCTTCGCCACCCGCAGCCGCGCCTTGCGCGTCCTGGGGGCCGTACGCACCCCCGGGACGGCCCCGCGCTGCGCGCCCGGGCCCTTGGGCGCCGCGTAGGCCTGCGGGGGCTTCTGGGGCTGCCCGGCCTGGTCCTTGGCCTGGTTGGCCTGGCCCTTCGGCTGGTCCTTGACCTGGCCCTTCGGCTGGTCCTTGGCCTGCTCCTTGGCAGCCGGGCCGGTGGCCTGCTCCTTGGACTGGTCCTTCGCCTTCGGCTGCGTCTTGGTCTGCGCCTTCGGCTCGGGTTCCGGTTCTCGGGTGTCCGTCACGGTTCCCCCCTGGGAGTCCGCGGCAGGGCCACGGGCACCGTTCGCTCCAGTCTTGGCCGGTCCGGCGCCCGCGGCTCCACTCACGACTTACTCCTCGTGCTCCCCGACCGAGGGCTCCGTGCCCTCGGCCGCCCCGGCGGCCGGTGCGTCGGCCGCCGCGGCCTCGATCTCTGACTCGATGTCATCGGCCTCGTCAGCTTCCTGACCGGCCTCGGCGTTACGAGCGATGCCGACCACGGCATCGCGCTTGCCCAGGTTGATCAGCTGGACGCCCATGGTGTCACGGCCGGTCTCCCTGACTTCGTTGACGCGCGTGCGGATCACACCACCGCCGAGCGTGATGGCGAGGATCTCATCCGACTCGTCGACCACCAAGGCCCCGACCAGCGAACCGCGGTCCTCGACGATCTTCGCCGCCTTGATGCCCAGACCGCCACGGCCCTGGACGCGGTACTCGTCCACCGCAGTCCGCTTCGCGTAGCCGCCGTCGGTGGCGGTGAAGACGAAAGTACCCGGCCGGACAACGCTCATCGAGAGCAGTTCGTCACCTTCGCGGAAACTCATGCCCTTCACGCCCGAAGTGGCACGGCCCATCGGACGCAGGGCCTCGTCGGTCGCCGTGAAGCGGATCGACTGCGCCTTCTTGCTGATGAGCAGCAGGTCGTCCTCGGAGGACACCAGCTCGGCGCCGATCAGCTCGTCGTCGCTGCCGTCCTCCGTCTCCCGGAGGTTGATCGCGATGACGCCGCCCGAGCGGGGCGAGTCGTAGTCCTTGAGCGCCGTCTTCTTCACCAGGCCGCCCTTGGTGGCCAGGATCAGGTAGGGCGCCGCCTCGTAGTCGCGGATCGCGAGGATCTGGGCGATCTTCTCGTCCGGCTGGAAGGCCATCAGGTTCGCCACGTGCTGCCCGCGCGCGTCCCGGCCGGCGTCCGGGAGCTCGTACGCCTTGGACCGGTAGACGCGGCCCTTGTTGGTGAAGAACAGCAGCCAGTGGTGCGTGGTGGACACGAAGAAGTGGTCGACCAGGTCGTCCTGCTTCAGCTTCGTGCCGCGCACGCCCTTGCCGCCGCGCTTCTGCGAGCGGTAGTCCTCGGTCTTGGTGCGCTTGACGTAGCCGCCGTGCGTGATCGTGACGACGATGTCCTCTTCGGCGATCAGGTCCTCCATGGACATGTCGCCGTCGAAGGGCACCAGCTTGGAACGCCGGTCGTCGCCGAACTTCTCGACGAGCGCGGCCAGCTCCTCGCTGACGATCGAGCGCTGCTTCTCCGGCGAGGCCAGGATCGCGTTGTACTCGTTGATCTTCGCCTGGAGCTCGTCGTGCTCGGCGACGATCTTCTGGCGCTCCAGGGCCGCCAGGCGGCGCAGCTGCATCTCCAGGATCGCGTTGGCCTGGATCTCGTCGATCTCCAGCAGGCCCATCAGGCCCTCGCGCGCGATCTCGACCGTGTTGCTGCGCCGGATGAGGGCGATGACCTCGTCGATCGCGTCCAGCGCCTTGAGCAGGCCGCGCAGGATGTGGGCCCGCTCCTCCGCCTTGCGCAGACGGAAGCGCGTACGGCGGACGATGACCTCGATCTGGTGCTGCACCCAGTGGCGGATGAACGCGTCGATCGACAGGGTGCGCGGCACGCCGTCCACCAGCGCCAGCATGTTCGCGCCGAAGTTCGTCTGCAGGTCGGTGTGCTTGTACAGGTTGTTCAGCACGACCTTGGCGACGGCGTCGCGCTTGAGCACGATCACCAGGCGCTGGCCCGTCCGGGACGAGGTCTCGTCGCGGACGTCGGCGATACCGCCGATCTTGCCGTCCTTCACCAGGTCGGCGATCTTCTGCGCGAGGTTGTCCGGGTTGGTCTGGTACGGCAGCTCCGTCACCACCAGGCACTGGCGGTTCTGGATCTCCTCGACCTCGACCACCGCGCGCATCGTGATGGAGCCGCGACCGGTGCGGTACGCCTCCTCGATGCCCTTGCGGCCCACGACGAGGGCGCCGGTCGGGAAGTCCGGGCCCTTGATCCGCTCGATGAGCGCATCCTGGAGCTCCTCGTGCGAGGCCTCCGGGTGCTCCAGCGCCCACTGGGCGCCGGCCGCGACCTCGCGCAGGTTGTGCGGCGGGATGTTGGTGGCCATGCCGACCGCGATACCGGCGGAGCCGTTGACCAGCAGGTTCGGGAAGCGCGCCGGCAGGACCGTCGGCTCCTGGTTGCGGCCGTCGTAGTTGTCCTGGAAGTCGACGGTCTCCTCGTCGATGTCCCGGAGCATCTCCATGGCCAGCGGCATGAGCTTGCACTCGGTGTAACGCATGGCGGCGGCCGGGTCGTTGCCCGGGGAGCCGAAGTTGCCGTTGGAGTCCACCAGCGGCATGCGCATCGACCACGGCTGGGCCAGGCGGACCAGGGCGTCGTAGATGGAGCTGTCACCGTGCGGGTGGTACGTGCCCATCACGTCGCCGACGACGCGGGCGCACTTGTAGAAGCCCTTCTCGGGCCGGTAGCCGCCGTCGTACATCGCGTACAGCACACGCCGGTGGACGGGCTTGAGGCCGTCCCGTACGTCGGGCAGCGCGCGGGAGACGATGACGGACATCGCGTAGTCGAGGTAGGAGCGCTGCATCTCCGTCTCGAGCCCGACGGGCTCGATGCGCAGCACGGGCTGCTCCTCCGCAGTGTTCTCAGCGTTCTTTGCGGGTTGGGTGGTTTCGTCGGCCATTGCTGGTCAGGAATCCTTTCAGGCGGCGGTCAGCGTCGGGCCGACTCAGATGTCGAGGAAGCGGACGTCCTTGGCGTTGCGCTGGATGAAGGAGCGCCGCGCCTCGACGTCCTCACCCATCAGCACCGAGAACAGGTCGTCGGCCTGCGCCGCGTCGTCGAGCGTGACCTGGCCGAGCACGCGGTGGTCCACGTCCATGGTGGTGACGCGCAGTTCCTCGGCGTTCATCTCGCCCAGACCCTTGAAGCGCTGGATCGAGTCCTCGCGGATGCGCTTGCCGTTCTGCTTGCCGAGCTCGACCAGGGCGTCGCGCTCGCGGTCCGAGTACGCGTACTCGAAGTCGTCGCGACCCCACTTGATCTTGTACAGCGGCGGACGGGACAGGTACACGTGACCGGCCTCGACCAGCGGGCGCATGAAGCGGAACAGGAAGGTCAGCAGCAGGGTGTTGATGTGCTGGCCGTCGACGTCGGCGTCCGCCATCAGGATGATCTTGTGATAGCGGAGCTTCTCGATGTCGAAGTCCTCGTGCACACCGGTGCCGAAGGCGCTGATCAGCGCCTGGACCTCGGTGTTCTGGAGGATCTTGTCGATACGGGCCTTCTCGACGTTCAGGATCTTGCCGCGGATCGGCAGGATGGCCTGGTACATCGGGTTGCGGCCGGACTTCGCGGAGCCGCCGGCGGAGTCACCCTCGACGATGAAGATCTCGCACTTGGTCGGGTCGTTCGACTGGCAGTCGGACAGCTTGCCCGGCAGCGAGGCGCTCTCCAGCAGGCCCTTGCGGCGGGTCAGGTCGCGGGCCTTGCGGGCCGCGACGCGGGCCGTGGCCGCCTGGATGGCCTTGCGGACGATGTCCGCGGCCTCGACCGGGTTGCGGTCGAACCAGTCGTTGAGGTGCTCGTGGACGACCTTCTGCACGAAGGTCTTGGCCTCCGTGTTGCCCAGCTTGGTCTTCGTCTGGCCCTCGAACTGGGGCTCGCCCAGCTTGACCGAGATGATCGCCGTCAGACCCTCGCGGATGTCCTCGCCGGCGAGGTTGTCGTCCTTCTCGCGGAGCAGCTTCTTGTCCCGCGCGTAGCGGTTGACCAGACCGGTCAGCGCCGCGCGGAAGCCCTCCTCGTGGGTGCCGCCCTCGTGCGTGTGGATCGTGTTCGCGAAGGAGTAGACGCCCTCGCTGTACTGCGAGTTCCACTGCATCGCGATCTCGACCGAGAGCATGCGCTCCTTGTCCTCGGCCTCGACGTCGATGACGGTCGGGTGGATGAGCTCGCCCTTGCGCGAGTTCAGGTACGTCACGAAGTCGACGATGCCGCCCTCGTAGTGGTACTTGACCGTGCGCGCCTTGGGCTCCTGCGCGTCCGCGTCGGGGTTGTCGGCGTCCGCGGTGGCCTTGGCCGACTCGCGCTCGTCGGTCAGCGTCAGGGTCAGGCCCTTGTTGAGGAAGGCCATCTCCTGGAAGCGCCGCGACAGCGTCTCGAAGGAGTACTCGGTGGTCTCGAAGATGTCGCCGTCGGCCCAGAACGTCACCGACGTGCCGTGCTCGTCGGTCTCCTCGTTCCTGGCCAGCGGGGCCGTCGGCACGCCGAGCTTGTAGTCCTGGGTCCAGCGGTAGCCGTCCGTCTTGACCTCGACCGCGACCTTGGTCGACAGGGCGTTCACGACGGACACACCGACGCCGTGCAGACCGCCGGAGACGGCGTAGCCGCCGCCGCCGAACTTGCCGCCCGCGTGCAGGACGGTCAGCACGACCTCGACGGCCGGCTTCCCCTCGGACGGCACGATGCCGACCGGGATGCCGCGGCCGTTGTCGACCACGCGCACGCCGCCGTCGGCGAGGATCGTCACGTGGATCGTGTCCGCGTGCCCGGCCATGGCCTCGTCGACCGAGTTGTCGACGACCTCCTGGACCAGGTGGTGCAGGCCGCGCTCGCCGGTGGAGCCGATGTACATGCCCGGCCGCTTGCGCACGGCATCCAGGCCCTCGAGGACCTGGATCGCACTGGCGTCGTAATTCTTCTCGTTGGAGTCGCCGGAATCGGCCACGAAGCGCCCTTTCTGGCACAGCGCAGCCCGTACTCCGGACCAGCGTGTGCGCCGGCGGGGAGCGGCCGCGTCGATCTGCGTTGTCTGCGTTGTTCGGGTGTCCCCCGCGAATCGGGCGGGATTGCTTCCAGTCTACCGGTACCACTGACATGAATGGGGGTTTGCCGGTGCCTGAGTCCGCATGTGCCGCCCTGAACCTCCTCTCTGAGACTCCCCATATTCGGGGAGGGGCTCAAAGAGGCTCACGCGGGCGTCCAGCGCTTCGGCCTGTCAACCTTCCACTACCGTGAGGGACGCCACCCGCTCCGGCCCCGCCGGAGCGCTCCGACCGGGCCCGCCCAGGGCGCTCCGCGAGGCCCCCGCCAGGGCTGTGCGAGGCCCGTCGCGGGCTCCTTCCGGGCCCGCCGCGGGCCGTCGGTGCTGGCCGGAACCCGTTCGGTCCCGGCACCGGCCCCAGGACCGGACCGGTCAGCCGTAGGTGTCGCCCGGCCCTGTGCTGCCCGGGGCCCGCAGCGGCCCGTACCGCTTGGGGCGGCCGCCGGGGCCCTGCACCTTGATCAGCCGGACCGTGCCCTGTCCGAGGTCCGCGTTGAGCCGCGCCACCAGCTGCGGGGCCAGCAGCTTCAGCTGCGCGGCCCAGGCCGAGGAGTCGCACCGTACGAGGAGCTCACGTTCCTCGTAGCGCTCCGGTTCACAGTGCGCCGCGATCTCCGGGCCGACGATCTCCGCCCAGCGCTCCATCACCCCGGCCACCGCGATCGGCATCTCCCAGCCGCGCTCGGTGCGCAGCCGGTCCAGGGCCGCCATCAGCGGCATCGGGTCCCGTCCGTCGGCGCGGGCCCCCGAGCGCAGCCCGGGCTGCTGCCGGCGCTGCTTCCCGCCCACCGCGTTGCCCCGCGCGCGGGCCTGCTCGCGCGCGGCCGCGAGGGCCTGGCGGGCCAGGTCCACCCCGGAGGGCTCCGGGGTCTTGCGCTCGTGCCGCTCACCGTCGTTCACAGCCGGGTCACCTCACCGCCGGACACCCCGAAGCGCGTGCCCGTCAGCACGCCCGGAACGTCATCGTCGACCGCCGCCGTCACCAGGACCTGCTCGCCGCCTGACACCAGTTCCGCGAGCCGCTCGCGGCGGCGCGCGTCCAGCTCCGCGAAGACGTCGTCCAGGATCAGCACCGGCTCCGCCCCCTCCGAGCGCAGCAGCTCGTACGAGGCCAGGCGCAGGGCCAGCGCGTACGACCAGGACTCGCCGTGGCTGGCGTACCCCTTCGCGGGGAGTTCGCCCAGGCGCAGCAGGAGGTCGTCGCGGTGCGGGCCGGCCAGGGTGACCCCGCGTTCGATCTCCTGTTTGCGGACCTGGGTGAGGGCGCCGAGCAGAACCTCGTAGAGCTCCTCGCGGGTGCGGGCCGCCCCGCTGTCGACCGGCTCGCCGGCGGAGGACTTGTACGCCAGCCCGAGCGGGCCGCCGCCGGGCGCGAGCTGTTCGTACGCCTTGTCGGCGAGCGGCAGCAGGGTGGCGATCAGGTCGAGGCGCTGGGCGAGGAGCTCGGCGCCGGCGCGCGCGAGGTGCTGGTCCCAGACGTCGAGGGTGGACAGGTCCATGGAGCGGCCGCCGTGCCTGCGCGCCATCGCCGCGGACTTCAGGAGGGTGTTGCGCTGCTTGAGCACGCGCTCGTAGTCGGAGCGGACGGCCGCCATCCGCGGGGAGCGGGCCGTCACGAGCTCGTCGAGGAAGCGGCGCCGCTCGCCGGGGTCGCCCTTGACCAGGGCGAGGTCCTCCGGGGCGAACAGCACGGTGCGTACGATCCCCAGCACGTCACGGGGTCTGACCTGCGAGGAACGGTTGATGCGGGCGCGGTTGGCGCGGCCCGGGTTCAGTTCGAGTTCGACCAGCTGCTGTCGTTCGCCCTGGGTGACGGCGGCCCGGATGATCGCCCGGTCGGCGCCCATGCGGACGAGCGGGGCGTCCGAGGAGACGCGGTGGCTGCCCAGGGTGGCCAGGTAGCCGATGGCCTCGACGAGGTTCGTCTTGCCCTGGCCGTTCGGGCCCACGAAAGCCGTGACGCCCGGGGCGAGGGGAACCTCGGCCCGGGCGTACGAGCGGAAGTCGGCCAGCGAGAGATGCGAAACGTGCATGCGGCGCCGACCTCCCCCGGCTTCCTGCTGCTGTGCTCTGTGGTGCTTGTGCTGCTGTGGTGCGCTTACTTCTTCTCGACCGCGTGGCCGCCGAACTGGTTGCGCAGCGCGGCGATCATCTTCATCTGCGGCGAGTCGTCCTGGCGGGACGCGAACCGGGCGAACAGCGAGGCCGTGATCGCGGGCAGCGGGACGGCGTTGTCGATGGCCGCCTCGACGGTCCAGCGGCCCTCGCCCGAGTCCTGGGCGAAGCCCTTGAGCCGGTCGAGGTGCTCGTCCTCGTCCAGCGCGTTGACGGCGAGGTCCAGCAGCCAGGAGCGGATGACCGTGCCCTCCTGCCAGGACCGGAAGACCTCGCGGACGTCGGTGACCGAGTCGACCTTCTCCAGGAGCTCCCAACCCTCGGCGTAGGCCTGCATCATGGCGTACTCGATGCCGTTGTGGACCATCTTCGCGAAGTGGCCCGCGCCGACCTTGCCGGCGTGCACGGAGCCGAAGTCGCCCTCGGGCTTGAGGGCGTCGAAGATCGGCTGGACCACGGCGACGTCCTTCTCGTCGCCGCCGTACATCAGCGCGTAGCCGTTCTCCAGGCCCCAGACGCCGCCGGAGACGCCGCAGTCGACGAAGCCGATGCCCTTGGCCTTCAGCTCCTCGGCGTGCTTCTCGTCGTCGGTCCAGCGCGAGTTGCCGCCGTCGACGACGATGTCGCCGGGGGAGAGCAGCTCGGCCAGCTCGTCGACGGTGGACTGCGTCGCGGCCCCGGCCGGGACCATCACCCACACGACGCGGGGGGACTGCAGGCTGTCCACAAGCTCCCGCAGGCTGTGGACGTCGGCGAGGTCCGGGTTGCGGTCGTATCCGATGACGGTGTGGCCTGCGCGGCGGATGCGCTCGCGCATGTTGCCGCCCATCTTGCCGAGACCGACGAGACCGAGCTCCATCAGGTGGGTTCCTTAAGCGTTGGGGCCGTCTGTACGGGGCTTCCCCGGTACCGGTGGGTTCCGGTCGTTTTTCCTGGGTCGCCCGCCGGGTCCGAGCCTACGCCGGGCCATGGCGTCGGGCCGCTCCGGACAGTGCCGGAGGGCGCCCGGACGGCGCCGGGCCCGGCACTCGCGGCTGCGAGACCGGGCCCGGTGCCGGTGTACGGCGGGAGCGGGTCAGCCGGAGAGGCGGACCGGCATGATCAGGTACTTGTAGGCCTCGTCGGCCTCAGCGTCGACCGCGGGCCGGCCGCTGAGCAGCGCGGGCTTGGTGGACGTGGTGAAGCTGAGCTGGGCGGCGGGCGAGTCGATGGCGCTCAGGCCGTCCAGCAGGAAGGTGGGGTTGAAGGCGATCGAGATGTCGTCGCCCTCCAGGTTCGCGTCGACGCGCTCCACAGCCTGTGCATCGTCGCTGGAGCCCGCTTCCAGGATCAGCACGCCCTGCTCGAAGCTGAGGCGGACCGGGGTGTTGCGCTCGGCGACCAGGGCCACGCGCTTGACGGCCTCGACGAACGGGGCGGTCTCGATCACGGCGACGGAGTTGAACTCCGTCGGGAAGAGGGTGCGGTACTTCGGCAGGTCGCCTTCGAGCAGGCGGGTGGTGGTGCGGCGGCCCGCGCCCTCGAAGCCGATGAGGCCCTCGCCCTGGCCGGAGCCGGAGAGCGCCAGGGTGACGGTGTCGCCGCTGGTGAGGGACTTGGCGGTGTCGAGGAGGGTCTTGGCGGGCACCAGGGCCACGGCCGAGGCCTCCGGGTTCTCCGGCTTCCACAGGAACTCGCGGACCGCGAAGCGGTAGCGGTCGGTGGAGGCCAGGGTGACGCGGTCGCCCTCGATCTCGATGCGGACACCGGTCAGCACGGGCAGCGTGTCGTCGCGGCCGGCGGCGATGGCGACCTGCGCGGCGGCGGAGGCGAAGACCTCGCCGGGAACGGTGCCGGTCGCGGTCGGCATCTGCGGGAGCGCCGGGTACTCCTCCACAGGCAGGGTGTGGAGTGTGAACCGCGAAGAGCCGCAGACCACGGTCGCCCGTACACCGTCTGTGGAAATCTCCACCGGGCGGTTGGGGAGGGCGCGGCAGATGTCGGCGAGGAGCCGGCCGGAGACGAGGACGGTGCCGTCCTCCTCCACGTCCGCCTCGACGGAGACGCGGGCCGAGACCTCGTAGTCGAAGCCGGAGAGGGACAGGGTGCCCTCCTCGGCCTTCAGCAGCAGGCCCGCGAGTACGGGCACCGGCGGCCGGGCCGGGAGGCTGCGTGCAGCCCAGGCCACCGCCTCCGCGAGTACGTCGCGCTCCACCCGGATCTTCACCGGAACCGCCTCCTGCTGTTGCTCGCTCGTCTGCCGGCCTTCGTCGTCGGCCCGTCGATGCCTCGACCGATGCCGGGGACCAGTCTGACGTACGGCGCCGACAGTCGTCGCGGCTGGCGGTCAAGTCGGGAGCGAGGAGTCGGGACGGCCGTCCGGCGAGTTGTGCACAGGACCCGCTTGAAAACCGAAACCGGCCTAACTCTCCATGGGGGTAGTAGTAGGGCCTGTGGAAACGGTGGATAAGCCCGTTCTCGCAGGTCAACCTACGTTTTTTATCCCCACAGCCTGTGGGCGGGACCGGTGGACAACCCGGTGTCTCTGTGGAGAACGGAAAGTTCTGCACAGGTCGTCCCCAGGTGACCCCCACTACTCCACAGGTGTGTCCCCAGCTTTTCCCCAGAAGTCCACAGAGCAAACGTCGACATCCGTGTGACCGCTTTCACTCGGGGCGGTGACTCGGGGTGTGGTGTTGCCGAACAGTGGACAACGGTGTGGAGAACCGTCGGGAACCTGTGCACAGGATGCGGGAACCTGTGAGTCGGCGGTGGACAGAGGAGTGGACGAGCCTGTGGATGATTTTTCTGTCCACAGGCTGTGGATGACGCTTGCTCACAATTCCACAGGGGTCTGACCTGCCCTGATGGGTCCTCAACAGCCACCCCTGTGGACAGATTGTGGGCGATGGGGACTGTCCTCAGGCTGTGGACGGAAGAAAACCGGGGAATCTGTGGATGACGGGCCCTCCCGGGGGCGCATTCGAACAGAGCAGGGGCGCACGGACGAAGAAGGGCGCCCCCGGTTCGATCCGGGGGCGCCCTGTCGTGAGGTTTGAGGGACCGCCAGCCGGCCCCCGCGGGACCCGCGTCAGCCGTTCTTGATGCGGTTGGTGAGCTCCGTGACCTGGTTGTAGATCGAGCGCCGTTCCGCCATCAGGGCGCGGATCTTGCGGTCCGCATGCATGACGGTGGTGTGGTCCCGCCCGCCGAACTGGGCCCCGATCTTCGGCAGCGACAGGTCGGTGAGCTCCCGGCACAGGTACATGGCGATCTGCCGGGCGGTGACGAGGACCCGGCTGCGCGAGGAGCCGCACAGGTCGTCCACGGTCAGCCCGAAGTAGTCGGCCGTGGCCGCCATGATGTCGGAGGCGGTGATCTCGGGCGCGCTGTCCTCGCCGCCCGGGATCAGGTTCTTGAGGACGTCCTCGGTGAGCCCGAGGTCCACCGGCTGCCGGTTCAGGCTCGCGAAGGCGGTGACCCGGATCAGCGCCCCCTCCAGCTCGCGGATGTTGCGCGAGATGCGGGAGGCGATGAACTCCAGTACCTCCGGCGGGGCGTTGAGCTGCTCCTGGACGGCCTTCTTGCGCAGGATCGCGATCCGGGTCTCCAGCTCGGGCGGCTGGACGTCGGTGATCAGGCCCCACTCGAAGCGGTTGCGGAGCCGGTCCTCCAGCGTGACGAGCTGCTTGGGCGGCCGGTCGGAGGAGAGGACGATCTGCTTGTTGGCGTTGTGGAGCGTGTTGAAGGTGTGGAAGAACTCCTCCTGGGTCGACTCCTTGCTCGCGAGGAACTGGATGTCGTCGACGAGCAGGATGTCCATCTCGCGGTACCGCTTGCGGAAGGCGTCGCCCTTGCCGTCGCGGATGGAGTTGATGAACTCGTTGGTGAACTCCTCCGAGCTCACGTACCGCACGCGGGTGCCCGGGTACAGGCTCCGCGCGTAGTGCCCGATGGCGTGCAGCAGGTGCGTCTTGCCGAGCCCCGACTCCCCGTAGACGAAGAGGGGGTTGTACGCCTTCGCGGGCGCCTCGGCGACGGCCACCGCGGCGGCGTGCGCGAAGCGGTTGGAGGCGCCGATGACGAAGGTGTCGAAGAGGTACTTGGGGTTCAGCCGGGCGGTCGGCTCCAGCGGGCCCGAGGTGGAACCGCCGGACGGGGCCGACGGCGGCGGCGCGGGCGTCGGCCGGCCGGGCGCGGGGCGCGGGGACGGCTGCTCGTACTGCTGCGGCTCGTAGGCCTGGGGCTCGTACGGCTGGGATTCGTACTTCTTGGGCTCGTACTGCTGCGGTTCGTAAGAAGAGGAGGGCTCGTAGCCGCCCTGGTCGTAGCCGCCGGGCTCGGGCTGCTGGAGGTAGCCGGGCTGCGGGGTGGCGTACGGGTCGCGCTCGGGGAAGCCGCCCAGGCGCTGCTGCTGCCAGCCGTACTCGTCCTGGCCGCCGCGTGGCCAGGAGCCGGGCTCCTGGCGCGGCTGCTGGTACTCCGGGTAGGCGGGGCGGGCGGTGGGGAGCTGGTCCTCGCCCGGGCCGCCGCCGGGGCGCTGGCCGCCGTAGGGCTCGTACCCCTCGCGCGGCGAGGGGGCGGGCGGGGCCGGCGGCGCGGGCTCGCCCGCGGAGTCGTCCACGGTGATGGCGATCCGGATCGGACGGCCGCACTCGCGGCTCAGGGCGTCGCTGATGAGCGGGGCGAGACGGCCTTCCAGGACCCGCTTGCCCCATTCGTTGGGGACGGCGAGCAGTGCGGTGTCGGCGACCAGGGCCAGCGGCTGGCATCGTTCCACCCACTGCTTGTCCTTGGGCTCGATCCCCTGCTGGCCCTCCCCGAGCAGCTTCTCGAGCACGCGTGGCCACACTGCGGCAAGATCGGCAGGTACGTCAGCCACAGAGCACGCTCTCTCACAGGTCCCGGTCCCACGAATGTGTGGTTCTTTGGGACGGTCGGGACAAAAAATCCGGGATCAGGCAACGGTAGTCAGGCCGGTGGGTAGGGTTCAAGTCGTTGTCCACAGCCTGTGCACAGTGTGCGGCAGGGGCGCTCGGTTTGACCGGATGGCGTAGCCGCGCGTACCGTAACGAGGTCGAGTTGTCGATGGCTGCTGCCGCCTGCCTACCGATGGGCGAAGGTCACTGATTGTGATCATTTAGCGGTGTCCACTCGGGCGAACACGCGAGTTCCTCGTGGGCGCACGGTGACAGCCAGGCGATGTACCGCCACAACGATTCATTCTCTGGAGCCCCCGAGTGAGCAAGCGCACCTTCCAGCCGAACAACCGCCGTCGTGCCAAGACCCACGGCTTCCGTCTGCGGATGCGTACCCGTGCCGGTCGCGCGATCCTCGCGAACCGTCGCAGCAAGGGCCGCGCCGCCCTTTCCGCGTAACAACGCGCAGGTCGTGACGTCGTGCTGTCTCCCGAAAATCGGCTGAGGCGGCGCGAGGACTTCGCGAGCGCGGTGCGCCGAGGACGCCGGGCCGGTCGCCCTCTCCTCGTCGTCCACCTACGTACAAGCGGTGCAACGGACCCGCACGGGCCGGGGGATGTCGATCCCTCGTCCCGTGCGGGTTTCGTCGTCAGCAAGGCTGTCGGCATCGCCGTCGTCCGCAACCGGGTCAAGCGCCGGCTCCGCCATCTCATGCGTGATCGGCTGTCCCGGCTGCCCGCCGGTAGCCTGGTGGTGGTGCGGGCCCTGCCCGGGGCCGCTGACGCCGGCGTCGACGAGCTGGCCCGCGACCTGGACGCCGCCTTGGCGCGGCTGCTGGGAGGCGTGGCTCGATGAAGTACCCGCTGCTCGCTTTGATCAAGCTGTACCAGTGGACGATCAGTCCGCTGCTCGGGCCGGTGTGCCGCTACTACCCGTCGTGCTCGCACTACGGGTTCACGGCCATCGACCGGCATGGTGCGGTGAAGGGGACGGCTCTGACCGCCTGGCGGATCCTGCGGTGCAATCCGTGGTCCCCGGGTGGTGTGGATCATGTCCCACCCCGGAAACGCCCGCGTTGGCACGAGCAGCTGCGCAGTGCGTTGCGTAGATCTCGCAATGCTCAAGGAGCCTGATTAGTGGACACGATTGCCAGTCTGTTCAGCTTTATCACCACACCCGTGTCGTGGATCATCGTCCAGTTCCACAGCGTCTACGGCGCGATCTTCGGTGCGGACAGTGGATGGGCCTGGGGCCTGTCCATCGTGTCCCTGGTGGTCCTGATCCGCATCTGTCTGATCCCGCTCTTCGTGAAGCAGATCAAGGCGACGCGTGGCATGCAGGCGCTCCAGCCGAAGATGAAGGCGATCCAGGAGCGCTACAAGAACGACAAGCAGCGTCAGTCCGAAGAGATGATGAAGCTGTACAAGGAGACGGGTACCAACCCGCTCTCCTCGTGCCTTCCCATCCTGGCGCAGTCCCCGTTCTTCTTCGCGCTCTACCACGTGCTCGCGAGCATCGCCAACGGCAAGACCATCGGCGTGATCAACCAGCCGCTGCTGGAGAGCGCCCGCCAGGCGCACATCTTCGGCGCCCCGCTGGCCGCCAAGTTCATGGACAGCGCCGAGAAGGTCGCGGCCCTGGACGCCTCGATCACCAACGTGCGCATCGTGACCGCGGTCATGATCGTCCTGATGTCGCTGTCGCAGTTCTACACGCAGCGCCAGCTGATGCAGAAGAACGTGGACCTCTCGGTCAAGACGCCGTTCATGCAGCAGCAGAAGATGCTCATGTACATCTTCCCGGTGATCTTCGCGGTCATGGGCATCAACTTCCCCGTCGGTGTCCTCGTCTACTGGCTGACCACCAACGTGTGGACCATGGGCCAGCAGATGTACGTGATCAACCAGAACCCGACGCCGGGCAGCAAGGCGCAGGACCAGTACCTGACCCGTCTGCTGAAGCACGTCACCACCCACGGGGACGTCAAGGGCCGGGGCAAGAAGAAGATCGTCGCGGCGATCGTGGCCAAGGGCCCGGACCGCAACGACAACGAGCGGAAGTTCATCACCGCGCTCACGAAGCAGGGAATGGCCGCGCAGGCGGACGGCTCCGTGATCAAGAGTTCCGAGGCCACGGCCGACTCGGACGCGGCGAGCGGCGGTGTCGCCACGAAGCGGCAGCAGCCGAAGCGGCAGACGAAGTCCAAGCGTCAGACGCCCCCCAGCAAGCCCTCCAAGAAGTAGAAGGAGTCCCTCCCGTGACGGAAGGCACCACCACCGCCGCCGCTGAGAGTGGCGACACCCTGACCCGCCTCGAGCAGGAGGGTGAGATCGCGGCCGACTACCTTGAGGGTCTGCTGGACATCGCCGACCTGGACGGCGACATCGACATGGACGTCGAGGCCGACCGTGCCGCGGTGTCGATCGTCAGCGACGCGGGCGGCCGCGACCTGCAGAAGCTCGTGGGCCGCGACGGGGAGGTCCTGGAGGCCCTCCAGGAGCTGACCCGTCTCGCCGTGCACCGGGAGACCGGCGACCGCAGCCGGCTGATGCTGGACATCGCGGGCTTCCGGGCGAAGAAGCGCGAGGAGCTGGCGGCGCTGGGCGCGAAGGCCGCAGCGGACGTGAAGGCCTCGGGCGAGCCGCTGAAGCTGGCCCCGATGACCCCCTTCGAGCGCAAGGTCGTCCACGACGCCGTTGCGGCCGCCGGTCTGAAGAGCGAGTCCGAGGGCGAGGAGCCGCAGCGCTTCGTCGTCGTGCTCCCGGCCTGACCGGAACGTTGTGCGTCGGCCCCGCCTGTGTCGCAGGCGGGGCCGAAGTTTGTAAGCCTGGCAGTTGAACGACACGGTTGAACGACACGGTTTTGGCGTGAGCGGTTCTGTACGGAAGGACGGTCCCCGTGACGGAGGCAGCGGAGCTTCCCGCGGCGCCTGAAGAGGCGCCCCCGGCGCCCGAAGAGGCGCGCGCGGTGTTCGGTGAGTTTTTCCCGGAAGCTGTGCGGTACGCGGAGCTGCTGGCGGACGCGGGGGTCAAGCGGGGCCTGATCGGGCCGCGTGAGGTTCCCCGGCTCTGGGAGCGGCACCTGCTGAACTGCGCGGTGCTCTCCGAGGTGGTGCCGGAGGGCGTCACCGTGTGCGACGTGGGCTCGGGCGCGGGCCTGCCCGGCATTCCGCTCGCCCTGGTGCGGCGGGACCTGAAGATCACCCTGCTGGAGCCCCTGCTGCGCAGGACGACCTTCCTCCAGGAAGCCGTGGAGCTGCTCGGGCTGGACCACGTCACCGTGGTGCGCGGCCGGGCCGAGGAGGTGCTCGGAAAGCTCCAGCCGGTGCACGTGGTGACGGCCCGCGCGGTGGCACCGCTGGACCGGCTCGCGGGCTGGGGCGTGCCGCTGCTGCGTCCTTACGGCGAGATGCTGGCCCTGAAGGGCGACACCGCCGAGGAGGAGCTGGTCTCGGCGAAGGTCGCGCTGACCAAGCTGGGTGTGGTGAAGACCTCGGTTCTCCATGTGGGCGAGGGTGTCGTCGACCCGCTGTCCACGGTGGTCCGGGTGGAGGTCGGAGAAAGCCCCGGTGGGGTGAGGTTCGCGGCCAAGCGGGCTAAGGCCGCCCGGGTGGGGCGCGCGCGCAGGCGCCGCTGACCCTGCCGCCGGCGGTGCGGTTTGGGGCGGGTTGGGCCCTATAGGTATGGATTTCGGAGTGTCGTAGCGGGCTGAAGACTCCGTCCGGGCATCGTGTTTCACGTGAAACGTCGCTCTCTGCTGCACGGAATCATCAGCCGCGGCCGTGCTGCTGCGGCCCCCCGCTCCCGCAAGGACGCGGGGGTGACGGAGTTGTCCACAACGGTGGATTCATCCACAGGAGTACGGGCCCCGCTGGTTCGCGACCCGGGTGGCATGGCAGGCTCTGTTCATCGCGAGCCCGCTGCCGAGGAGAGTGACACCGTGCGGTCCGACGCCAACCTCGCGGGGCCGATGGCCGATCCGGTCCCCGGTCCCCGCTCTGAATCGCCGGGTGAGGATGTTTCACGTGAAACATCGTCCCCGCCCCTCGTGGACAACGACGACATCGAGGACACCCCGATCGCCCGCGCCGCCCAGCAGGCGATCGAGGCCGTGGGGCACACCGGTGTCGCTCTGCCGCGGCCAGCGCAGACCCGGATCATGGTCGTGGCCAACCAGAAGGGCGGAGTCGGTAAGACCACGACGACCGTGAACCTGGCGGCCTCGCTGGCCCTGCACGGAGCGCGCGTCCTGGTCATCGACCTCGACCCCCAGGGCAATGCCTCCACCGCGCTGGGCATCGACCACCACGCGGACGTGCCGTCCATCTACGACGTGCTCGTCGACAGCCGTCCCCTGCTGGAAGTCGTCCAGCCGGTGGTGGACGTGGAGGGGCTCTTCTGCGCCCCGGCCACGATCGACCTCGCGGGCGCGGAGATCGAGCTGGTATCGCTGGTGGCCCGTGAGAGCCGGCTCCAGCGGGCGATCCAGGCGTACGAGCAGCCGCTCGACTACATCCTCATCGACTGCCCGCCCTCGCTGGGCCTGCTGACGGTGAACGCCATGGTGGCCGGCGCGGAGGTGCTGATCCCGATCCAGTGCGAGTACTACGCGCTGGAGGGCCTGGGTCAGCTGCTGCGCAACGTCGACCTGGTGCGGGCCCACCTGAACCCGGCCCTGCACGTCTCGACCATCCTCCTGACGATGTACGACGGCAGGACGCGGCTGGCCTCGCAGGTGGCAGATGAGGTGCGCACCCACTTCGGCAAGGAGGTGCTCCGCACGAGCATCCCCCGGTCGGTGCGCATCTCGGAGGCTCCGAGCTACGGGCAGACGGTTCTCACGTACGACCCGGGTTCCAGCGGTTCCCTTTCCTACCTGGAAGCGGCGCGGGAGATCGCGCTGCGGGGGGCCGGAATCCATTACGACGCCCAGCACGCCCATGTGGGCGCGGGCATGAACAGCACGCAGAGTGTGGCGGAGGGGATCCAGTGAGCGAGCGACGTAGGGGTCTTGGGCGGGGGCTCGGCGCGCTGATCCCGTCCGCTCCCCAGGAGAAGACGCCGGCGATGGGTACCGGGTCGACGAACCCGTCGGCGGTGCCGGTGCTCCAGTCGGAGCGGGGGATCGCCGCGGCGAAGCTCGCAGCATTGGTCCAGGCGGATGTTTCACGTGAAACATCGGTGCCGGTCGAGACAGCGGCGGTGCAGCCGGAGGGCAACGAGGTGGCGGGGGCGACGTTCGCGGAGCTTCCGCTGGACGCGATCGCGCCGAACCCGCGCCAGCCGCGCAACATGGAACACCTCGATGACGTGGCGCTGGCAGAGCTGGTGACCTCGATCCAGACGGTGGGCCTGCTCCAGCCCGTGGTGGTCCGGGAGACACAGCCCGGCCGCTATGAGCTGATCATGGGTGAGCGGCGTTTCCGTGCTTGCGGGCAGGCGGGGCTGGAGAGCATTCCCGCGATCATCCGGGCCACGGACGACGACAAGCTGCTGCTGGACGCGCTCCTGGAGAACCTGCACCGGGTACAGCTGAACCCGCTGGAGGAGGCTGCCGCGTACGACCAGCTCCTGAAGGAGTTCAGCTGCACCCATGACCAGCTGGCGGACCGGATCGGGCGCTCGCGTCCACAGGTCACCAATACCCTGCGGCTGCTGAGGCTCTCGCCCGAGGTACAGCTCAAGGTGGCCTCCGGTGTGCTCTTGGCGGGTCATGCCCGGGCCCTCGTATCGGTGGAGGACTTCGGGGAGCAGCTCCGGCTCGCCGAGCGGATCGTGGCCGAGGGCCTGTCGGTGCGCTCGGTCGAGGAGATCATCCAGCTGATGGGCTCGGAGCCGTCGAGCACCGTGAAGCCCAAGGGCCCGCGGGCCGGGACACGGGTGTCCCCGGCCCTCAGCGAGCTGGCGACGCGCCTCTCGGACCGGTTCGAGACCCGCGTGAAGGTGGATCTGGGTCAGAAGAAGGGCAAGATCACCGTCGAGTTCGCTTCGATGGAGGACCTGGAGCGCATCCTGGGCACCCTGGCCCCGGGTGAGGGCCGCGTCCTCGAACAGGGCCTCTCCGGGGAGTAGTAGCCCCGGCTCGTTCCACTTGCTGCCCCCTGCTTCTTCGAGATGTCCACGCTCGAAGAAGCAGGGGGCAGTGCTTACGATGTGGGCATGGGTCGTCGGCTGGTACCGCTCACGCTGGACAACCTCCAGGACCTGCCCAGGCGTTGCCGGAGCTGTGTGTTCTGGGAGCTGGATCCCGTCACCGGCGAGGCTGCCGTGAAGGCGGGTACCCCGGAGCTGGAGAAGGAGGCCTGGATCTCGGCCGTCCTCCTCGACTGGGGCTCCTGCGGCCGGGTGGTCTACGTGGACGAGGTCCCGGTCGGGTTCGTGCTGTACGCCCCTCCCGCCTATGTGCCGAGGGCCGCTTCCTTCCCGACGAGCCCGGTGTCCCCGGACGCGGTGCAGCTGATCACGGGCTGGATCATGCCGGGCTACCAGGGGCAGGGCCTGGGGCGGGTGATGGTCCAGACGGTCGCGAAGGACCTGCTGCGGCGGGGGTTCAAGGCGATCGAGGCGTTCGGCGAAGCGCGGTGGGAGCGGCCCGCCTGTCTGCTGCCGGCCGACCATCTGCTGTCGGTGGGCTTCAAGACCGTACGCCCCCACCCGTCCCATCCCAGACTGAGGCTGGAGCTGCGCACGACGCTGTCGTGGAAGGAAGACGTGGAGCTGGCCCTGGACCGCCTGTTGGGCGGAGCGAGGGCACGCAAGGAGCCGGCGCTGCGCCCGTTGTAGTGCTCCGGGAAACGCGAACGGGGCCGCCCCTGAGGGGGCGGCCCCGTTTCACGTGGTCACCGCCGGCCGCACGGAGCGGCGGGCCGGGAATCCGCTCAGGCCTGCGCCTCGACGAAGTCCGACAGGTCGCGCAGGATGGCGGCCTTGGGCTTGGCACCGACGATGGTCTTCACGACCTCGCCGCCCTGGTAGACGTTCAGGGTCGGGATGGACATGACGCCGTACTTGGCGGCCGTGTCCGGGTTCTGGTCGATGTTGAGCTTGACGATCTCGATCTGGTCGCCGTACTCGGCCGCGATGGACTCCAGCGAGGGCGCGATCTGGCGGCACGGGCCGCACCACTCGGCCCAGAAGTCGACCAGCACGGGCTTGTCGCTGCGCAGGACGGCTTCGTCGAAGTCCGCGTCGGTCACATTCTTGAGGGTGCCGGCCACAGCGGCCTCCTTCTCTTCTACGGGGTGTGGGGTGTGGGGATGGAGCCGGATCAGACGGTCGCGGCCGCCGGCTCGGCGTCCGCGAGCGCCGCGAGGAAGCGCTCCGCGTCGAGGGCGGCGGAGCAGCCGGTGCCGGCCGCGGTGATTGCCTGACGGTAGGTGTGGTCCACGACATCGCCGGCGCCGAAGACACCGGTGACGTTGGTGCGCGTCGAGGGAGCGTCGACCTTGAGGTAGCCCTCGTCGTCCAGGTCGAGCTGGCCGGTGAACAGCTCGGTGCGCGGGTCGTGTCCGACGGCGATGAACAGGCCGGTCACGGGCAGCTCGGAGGTCTCACCGGTCTTGGTGTTGCGCAGGGTGAGGCCGGAGAGCTTCTGCTCGCCGTGGATCTCGGCGACCTCGCTGTCCCAGGCGAACTTGATCTTCGGGTCGGCGAAGGCGCGGTCCTGCATGGTCTTGGAGGCGCGCAGGCTGTCACGGCGGTGGACGATCGTGACGGACTTGGCGAACCGGGAGAGGAAGGTGGCCTCCTCCATCGCGGTGTCGCCGCCGCCGACGACGGCGATGTCCTGGTCCTTGAAGAAGAATCCGTCGCAGGTGGCGCACCAGGAGACGCCACGTCCGGAGAGGGCGTCCTCGTTGGGCAGACCGAGCTTGCGGTGCTGGGAGCCGGTGGTGACGATGACGGCCTTGGCGCGGTGCACCGTGCCGGCGGTGTCCGTGACGGTCTTGATCTCACCGGTGAGGTCCACGGAGACGACGTCGTCCGGGACGAGCTCGGCGCCGAAGCGCTCGGCCTGGTCGCGCATGTTGTCCATGAGGTCCGGGCCCATGATCCCGTCCCGGAAGCCGGGGAAGTTCTCGACCTCGGTGGTGTTCATGAGCGCGCCGCCGGCGGTGACGGCACCTTCGAAGACCAGGGGGTTGAGCGAAGCGCGTGCGGTGTACAGGGCGGCCGTGTAACCGGCCGGCCCGGAGCCGATGATGATCACGTTTCGTACGTCGCTCACGGGTTCTTTCCTCGTCTCTGCGGACTTCGTGCTGCCTACCGGGGGCCGGTGCGGACTCTCACCCCACCCAACGGATCCTACGGCGCGCACATTCCCCGCTTGGCCCCTCCAGTACCTCAACGCGCGGGAGGCCACCCCGTGATCCCGTCAGTTGCGGGGATATGTACTGGTCAGCAGGGGTTTGTTCGGTGTTTGCGCCGGATTGTCCGCACAGTCGGCGGGCACGAGATAGGCGTCCACCCGGGCGGAGTCGCCCGAGTGGGGCAGTACGACGAGGTAGACGGGAGCGCCCTGGTAGCTGCCGCGCTCGGCGGCGACCGGCGGTTCGGTGCGGCCGGTGCCCTGCTGGACGCACGGCGGGACCGCGACCGGCTCCGGAGAGGCGAGCCGCTCGGCGGGAGCCAGACCGGGGGAGGTGTTCTGGAGCCCCATGCTCTTGTCGGTCTCGCCGGGTGTGGTCTTGGGGGCGTTCGCGGCGGCTTCGCCCGTGAGCAGCTGCCGGACGCTCTGGCGGAGCCCCTGGGCCGTGTACTCGCCGGGTGCGGCGGAGTAGGTGGAGGACCTGGCCGTGTCGTTGCGCGTGGCGGTGTCGTGCGAGCCGGTACCGCCCAGCCCGCTGAAGAGGAAGATGCCGAGCGCGCAGGCGGCGGCCCCGGCCAGTCCGGTGAGGACGGCGATACGGCGCCGGGCGCGACGACGGCCGGGACCCGTTGGGCCGGATGGGTGACCGGTGGGCCGGTGGGCTTCGCTCCGGCCGGAGCCGCCCGTGGCCGCCGGCGATGTTTCACGTGAAACATCGCCCAAGGGGTGTGCCTCGGGGGCGGCGGCCTCGGCCCTGGAGGTCGTCGAGTCGAGGAGCGCCTCGGCGGCGAGGGCCGCGTCGATCCGGCCGGCGATTTCGGAGGGCATGCGGGGCGGGCCCGGAAGGGTGCCGAGGAGGGACCGGATCTCCTCCAGGGAGGCGAGGACGTCGGCACACAGCGCGCAGTCCCCGAGGTGGCTGCGCACCGCGGCGGTGCGGGAGGGGGAAAGCAGTCCTTCGGTGAGGTCGGAGATCTCCGAGACCTCTGGGTGCCAGGTCGTGCCGGCAGTGCCGGTCGTGCCGGTTGAGGGGCTCACGGTCGTCCACCTCCGCCCTTCACAGCGTCTGGATCCGGTTCTGGATTCCTGGGGTCTGCCGCAGGTGGGACGGCTGTCCCCGGCGTCCGGTTCCTTCCCCGCTCCGAGGTGGTGTTATCCCCGGCATTCGTGCGCAGATGAGTGAGCATCGGGAGGAGTTTGGCCCGGCCGCGCGCGCACCGGCTCTTCACGGTGCCGGTGGGGATGTCGAGGATGCGTGCGGCGTCTGCGACGGGGTATCCCTGCATGTCGACGAGGACGAGGGCGGCCCGCTGCTCGGCCGGGAGGGTGCCGAGGGCGGCCAGGAGCTGGCGGTGGAGGTCCTGGCGCTCCGCGGGCGCCTCGGCGGACTCGTGGGGCTCCAGCAGCCGCTCCAGGCGGTCCGTGTCGTCGAGGGGCGCGGTCCGGCGGGAGGCGGCCTTGCGGGCGCGGTCGAGGCAGGCGTTGACGGTGATCCGGTGCAGCCAGGTGGTGACGGCGGAATCGCCCCGGAAGGTGTGGGCGGCCCGGTAGGCGGAGACAAGGGCGTCCTGGACGGCGTCCGCGGCCTCCTCGCGGTCGCCGAGGGTGCGCAGCGCGACGGCCCAGAGCCGGTCGCGGTGACGGCGTACGAGCTCCCCGAAGGCGTCGGGATCGCCGGCGACGTGCAGGGAAAGGAGATCCTGGTCGCTGTGCTCGCCGGTCGCGGCGTCGTCCAACGGTGAGCCCCCTCCCCTGCCTGCGTCAGCCCTTGAACTGCACGTCCGTGATGCCCTGCTTGTAGCCGGCGCCACTGAAGTTGTCGTAGGCCGCGTACGGCATGGCCGTGATCCACAGGAGCACGTAGCGCGTCTTCACCGGCTTCTCCGCGGTCAGCTTGACGTTGCTGTCCTTGGTGGTCGTGCCCGCGATCTTCTTCTTCGAGTCGGCCGACTCCGCCGCGTACAGCGTCAGGGTGGTGTGGTCGCCCGGGTACTTCAGCGCTATCGAGACCTCGCTGACCTCCTGCTCGGAGCCGAGGTCGTAGACGATTCCGACACCGGGCTTGATCACGATCTTGGGGCCGTCGGAGAAGCTCTTGGTCCGCCAGTAGCTGGAGGCGTCGTCGTCGTACGTCTTGCCGACGTCGGCCGCGTTCTGCGGGACGCCGTCCGGGGCGTGCTCCTTCGCGCCCTTGATGGAGAGCGGCTTGAGCTCCTTCTTCGGCGCGGTGTCGTTGGGGCCCTGCTGCTGGGTCTGGGTGTTGTCACCGTCGCCCGACTTGCTGTGCTCCAGGAGGGTGTCGGCGAGCTGCCAGCTGCCGAGGCCCAGGGCGACGATCAGCAGGGCGGCGACGCCCCACTTCAGGGCGCGGCCGGTGCGGCTCTGCAGCGGCGGCGGGGGGACGGACGGGACCGCCTGGGTGGAGGGCAGGCCGACCGGGGCGGGGCGGCCGTAGGTGCCCTGCTGGTAGGTGGTGTGCTGGTACTCCGGAGGCGCGGTGAAGGCGGGCTCCGGCGGCCGGATGCGGGGCATCTCGGCGACGGCCTTGGCCAGCTCCTCGGGGCTGGTGCAGGCGGGCTCCTGGCGGGACGCGGTCGCCCCGTCGTTGGCGAGGGCGCGCATCGCGAGCTCGCCGAGGCCCCGGTGGACGCCGGCGCGGACCTGGTCGGGTGCGAGCAGGCCGACGCCCTTGGGCAGGCCGCGTAGGCCGTACGCGTCGTTCTCGTAGGGCCAGCGCTGGGTGAGGGAGGCGTACAGCAGCGCGCCGATGGCCTCGGTGTCCGCCCGCTGCGGGGTGTCGCTGGTGATGCCGCGCAGGGCGGCGTTCACCGCGAGGCCGCGGATGCGGTACTGGCCCGTGGAGGTGCGCAGTATCGCGCTGGGCGTCAGGCGCAGGTGGGCCAGGCCCTCGCGGTGGGCGGCGGCCATGGCCTGGGACACCTGGCTGACCAGCTGGTACGCCTCGTGGGGTTCGAGGGTGCCGGCGGCGAGGACGGAGGTCAGTTCGGTGGCGTCGGGCAGCCACTCGTGGACGACGTAGACGAGGTCGTTCTCCTCCACGGCGTCGAGGACCTGGACGAACCGGGGGTCCCCGAGCAGGGCAGAGGAGCGGGCGGCCGCCAGGACGCTGCGGGCCCTGGGGTGGTCCGCGGGCAGCAGGTGGACGCCCACAGCGCGGCGCAGCTTCTCGTCCATGGCGCGCCAGCTGCTGAACCCGTCCAGACGGGTGACGCACTCCTCCAGGCGGTAGCGCCGCGCGAGCTTGTGCCCGCTGTGGAGTTCCGGCGCGGCCGCGGGGGCCGCGGTTCCGCGTTCGCCGTCCTTCTCGGGCATGGGTCCGTCCGAGGCTTGTCCGTTCTTGGCGTCCACCCCGTCGGCCGTGGCCTTGGCCGCATCTGCGGCCAGCGGCTGCTCGCCGCTGTTGTCGGCCACGTCGACGGCAGCCGTGCTACGTTCCGCCACCGTCGTCCCTGCCTCCCCATCCGTTACGCGCTGTAGGCCAGTCTGCGAAGCCATGCCAATTGTGCCCACAGTCCGCCGCTATGCACGACACACGAAGGGGGGTGACGGTTGTGCGCATCAGCGCCCCAGACGTCCGCGAACCATTCCGACCATGGAGTTGAGCTCTTCGATCCGCATCCGCTTGGCAGCGAGCAGGAACACGGCGCCGAGGGCGATGAGGCCCGCGACCAGGGCGGCGAGGGAACCAAGGGCTCCGTTCCCCAGCAGCCGGGTGACCCCGTAGGCGGCGGCGCCCGCCACGACGGCCGCCGGGACGCACGCGCCGATCAGGCGGGTGTAGGTGCGCATCACGTGGGCGCCGTCGAGGTCCCCGCCGAGGCGGGCCTTCAGGCGGCGCCAGGCCACGCCGACACCGACGGCGTAGCCGAGGCCGTAGGCGGCCGCCATGCCGACGACGGCCCAGCGGGCCGGGAGGACGAAGAAGGCCAGGGCGGAGACGCCGGCGTTGACGGCGGCCACGATGACCGTGTTGTAGAAGGGGGTCCGGGTGTCCTCGTAGGCGTAGAACCCGCGCAGGACCACGTACTGGACCGAGTACGGGATCAGGCCGAGACCGAAGGCCATCAGGATGAAGCCGATGTTGGTGGCGTCGTCGGCACCGGTGCTGGCGTAGAGCAGCGTCGACATCGGCACGCCCAGCGCGAGGAAGGCGAAGGCGCAGGGGACGATCGCGACGGCCGAGGTGCGCAGGCCGTAGGAGATGTCGTCGCGGACGGCGGCGGCGTCGCCGTCGTGGGCCGAGCGCGAAATGCGGGGCAGGACGGCCGTCATGACGGAGACGGTGATGATGGCCTGCGGCATCTGCCAGAGCAGCAGGGCGTAGTTGTAGCCGGTGATACCGGTACCGCCGTGGCCCTGCTTGTCTGCGAGCTCACCGGCCCAGGTGGCGAGCTGGGTCACGACGACCAGGCCGAGCTGGTTGGCGAGGACGAAGAAGAACGTCCACTTGGCCAGTCCGGCGGCCTTGCCGAGGCCGTGGCCCTTCCAGTCGAAGCGCAGCCGCATCTTGAAGCCGGCGTCGCGAAGGTAGGGCAGCATCGCCAGGGACTGGACGACGAGGCCGAGCAGGGTGCCGATGCCCAGCAGGCGGACGCCTTCGGACGTGATCGTGGCCTCGGAGACGCCGGTGGCGGTGAAGCCGCCGAAGGCCCAGATGAAGGTGCCGAAGGTGGCGATGACCACGATGTTGTTGAGGACCGGGGTCCACATCATCGCGCCGAACCTGCCGCGGGCGTTCAGGATCTGACCGAGGACCACGTGCACGCCCATGAAGAACATGGTGGGCAGGCAGTAGTGCGCGAAGGCCACCGCCACGTCCATGCGCTCCGGGTTGTCGGCGATCTTCTGGGACATCATGCCGATGAACAGAGGTGCCGCGAACACGCAGATGGTGGTGACCGCGCCCAGCAGGACCACCACGAGGGTCAGCAGGCGGTTGGCGTAGGCCTCGCCGCCGTCGTCGTCGTTCTTCATGGCCCGGACGAGCTGGGGGATGAAGACCGCGTTGAGGGCGCCGCCGCCGACGAGGACGTAGATCATCGTCGGCAGGGTGTTGGCGACCTGGTAGGAGTCGTTGAGGGACGCGACGCCGATGGCGCCGGCGATGACCAGGGTGCGCGCGAAGCCGGTGATGCGGGAGACGATCGTGCCGGCCGCCATCAGGGCGCTCGACTTCATCAGGCTCGCGGCCTTGCCGGCGGGCTTGGCCGGTGCCGGGGCAGCGACCGGGGCGTCCTCGGCGGCCGGGCCGGGGACGCCGGGGGCGGCCTGCTGGTCGCGGTAGAGGTGCGTGAAGGCGTCGGGCTCGGGCTCTTCCTCGGACGCCCTGGTCACCAGCGAGTCCACCCCGACGAACTGCGTCGTCGCCGCGTGGTCGCCGTAGGGCAGGTGGCGGGAGGGGCCGTCCGGCTCCGGTGGCGGGGTCTGGGCCCAGACGCGCGGATCGGGGCCGTGCGAGGGCGTCTGGGGGGCCGCGTAGAGCGGACCGGCCTCCTGATAGGTGCCCGGTGGCGGCGGGGGGTGCGATGCCCGGTCGTAGAGGGCCTCGGTCACCGGGTCCTGGGCCGACAGGTCCTGCGACCGGTAGGGGTCGTAGTCGTAGGCGTCCTGGACGTACGGGTCGTGGTCCTGTGCGGGCGCGGGCGCCGGAACCTGTCCGGGCACCGGAGCGCCCGGGGCAGTGCCCTGGGAGGGCATGGGCCCGCCAGTGCCCTGCGCGCGGTCACCGTTGTACGGCGCGTTCATCGCAACCCCACCTCATCGTCCCCAGGCCGAACGGCCACGGCATCGCTCAACGGTCCACTGTCTCACTCGTGCCGGACCCCTCGGTGCTTTGCGGTCCGGTGTCCGTGGACTCGTCACTCGGCTGCGTGCTCTCCTCCGCGGCCGCTCGCGCGGCCACGCGCTTGCGGCTGGCGTACATCTTGATGCCCGCCAGAACGAGGAGGAGCACACCGCCGGCGATGACGAGCATGACGGTGGGAGTGATCTCGGTGGCCTCGACCGTGAACTTGCGTTCCTTGCCGTACGGCACGCCGTCCTTGGTGTACAGACGTACGCTGACCTCGACCGGACCACTCGCGGTGGCGTTGGCGGTGAACTTTACCGTCTGGCTGTGACCGCCCTGAACGGTGACTTCCTGTTCCGCTTCACCGCTGTCGCCGAACATCAGACGGGTGGGGTTGGCGGACTTCACCCGCAGCACGAGGTTGTGGACGTCCTGGACGAGGCTGTTCTGGACGCTGACGGGAATCGTCGCGCTGTGGCCGGACAGGGTGGCGTCGGACTTGGGGACGACCTTGACCTTGTCGGTCAGCCCGATCAGGTAGGCCTGGACCTGGTCGCGGTAGGCGGCGGCCTCCTCGGGGCGGCCCCGCCAGGAGGTCGACATCTCCCGGTTGGTGGTGTTGCCGAAGGGGATCTCGACGCGGTCCGGCGCCGACAGGATGACCTTGAAGTGGTCGAGGGTGCTCTGCGTGGTCCGGATCTTCTCGAAGGCGGTCACCGGGAGCTCCTGCTTGGCCAGTGCCTCCGGGTACTGGCCGGCGCCCGGCACCTGGGTCGCGGCGCCGGGGTCGGGCTTCGCCGCGGCCGCCGCCTCCAGGTCGGAGGGCTGGGTCCAGCGGGCCGCCTGGAGCCCGCGCAGGGCGATGGCCATCGAATCCGCCTGGCTGGCGGTCGGCCGGCGCTGGGGCGTCACCACGTAGCTGCGCGGCTCGTCGCTGTTCTGCAGGTTCAGGGCGAGGCTGTGGGCCAGGAAGCGCTGCACGGCGAGCGTGGAGTTCCCGGCGGCGGCCATGTCGCCCTCGAAGGCGGTGGAGAGGTCCGCGTCGGCCACTACGGCGGTGGTACCCGCGCCGATGGGACGGGCGGCCGTCGGGGTGTAGCCGAGCGCGCCGGTCTCCTGGAGGCTGTCGCTGCGGGCCAGGACGTTGTGGGCACCGGCCGAGGTGGCGACGTTGACGATCGAGGGGTCGATGGCGCCGTCCACCGGCCAGGAGAAGTCGGTGGACGCCGGGACGTGCAGCACCGTCTCCACGGCCTGCTTCGCCTTGTCGGTGGCGGGCCGCAGCTGGCCCAGGGTGCCGGAGACGTCCTTGCCGTGGTGGGCGAGGGAGGCGATGTCGGGGTCGGCGAAGGGCAGCGCGACGACCTTCTTGCCCTGTACGGCGCTCTCCAGGGCGCTCAGCCACTGCTCGGCGACGGCCTTGTTCCTGCCCTGTACGGGCTTGCCGTCCGGGTCGGGACTGCGGACGCGGTAGCCCTTGGTCATGGCGTCGACCGCGGTGAGCAGGTCGGGGTCGATGACCCAGGTCACCGGCAGGTCCTTGCCGAGCGCGACCATCCGCTCCAGGCGGCCGCCCGACCGCAGCTCGTCCGAGAGGGAGTCGTCGAGGAAGACGGGGGTCTGGAGCTCGTCCGAGCCGGTCTCCGCCGTGATGTGGGTGGTGGAGATCAGCGGCCACACGTAGGTCAGCGAGGAGCGCTTGGCGGCCGGGTCCGGCTGCCAGGGCAGGAAGGTCCGCTGGATCCCCAGGACCTGTTCGTGCGGACGGCTGTCGGTCGACCCCGACAGAGAGACGCCGAGCTGGTAGACCCCGTCCGCACCCAGGTCCAGCTTGTTCACCGGCACCTTGATCGTGAACTGCTGGCCGACCTTGGAGGTCAGCGAGTCGATCTTCACGGCGAAGGCCTGGTCGATCTCCCCCGGGTCCACTCCGGGCCGGAAGCCCTTGCGGTCCGACACCTCGCCGATCGCCGACCGGTCCCCCAGCCTGGGCCCGACCCGCAGCCCCACGTGGGCGTTCTTGATCGTCTCCGAGCCGTTGTTGACCACGGTGCCGGAGATCGTGAGGGTGTCGCTCTTGACCGGAGCGCTCGGTGACACCTCGGTCAGCTGGACGTCGACCGCGGAATCGGCCGCGTGCGCGGCCGGGGCGGGGGCGTAGATCAGAGCGGCCAGCACCGGCGTCCCGCTGAGCAGGACGACTGCCCGCCGCAGCCAACGGCGCCGGGCAGGGACGGGGGCCGTCCCCTGGATGTCTGCCGCCTCGGCCACGCGTTCGCCCGTCCCTCGAAGTGTCAGTGGTCGTCGGTTCTGCGTCCACGCATGGTAACGAGGTGCGCTGTGTGCGAGTGCCGCGCCTTGCTCCACACGATCGGTTCCGCTTCGGAGTCGCCGGTGGCGGGAGCGGCGGTGAAACGGGGGAGCCCGCGCCGGGCGGGCCACGTACCCTTTTCTGTTGTGCCGAACGCCAACGAAGACAACCCCAGTGCCCTGAGTCAGGTGCAGCGCCGCGCGGTCAGTGAACTGCTGCGGGTCGCTCCTGTCGCCGACGAGCTCGGCCGCCGGTTCCAGGAGGCGGGATTCCGCCTCGCCCTGGTCGGCGGGTCCGTCCGCGACGCGCTGCTCGGGCGTCTCGGCAACGACCTCGACTTCACCACCGATGCGCGCCCCGAGGCCGTACTGAAGATCATGCGGCCCTGGGCGGACTCGCTCTGGGACGTCGGCATCGCCTTCGGCACCGTCGGGGCGCAGCGCGACGGGTTCCAGATCGAGGTGACGACGTACCGCTCCGAGGCGTACGACCGCACCTCGCGCAAGCCCGAGGTCTCCTACGGCGACTCCATCGAGGAGGACCTGGTCCGACGGGACTTCACCGTCAACGCCATGGCCCTGGCACTCCCGGAGCAGGAGTTCGTCGACCCCCACGGCGGCCTGGAGGACCTGGCGGCCGGCGTGCTGCGGACTCCCGGCACCCCGGAGGACTCCTTCTCCGACGATCCGCTGCGCATGCTGCGGGCAGCCCGGTTCGCCGCGCAGCTGGACTTCGAGGTCGCGCCCGAGGTCGTGTCGGCGATGAAGGCGATGTCCGACCGGATCGAGATCGTCTCGGCCGAGCGCGTGCAGGGCGAGCTGAACAAGCTGCTGCTGTCCGCGCACCCCCGCAAGGGCCTGGGGCTGCTGGTGGACACCGGTCTCGCCGACCGGGTCCTGCCGGAGCTGCCGGCCCTGCGGCTGGAGCGTGACGAGCACCACCGGCACAAGGACGTCTACGACCACTCGCTGATCGTCCTGGAGCAGGCGATCGACCTGGAGGAGAACGGCCCGGACCTGGTGCTGCGGCTGGCCGCCCTGCTGCACGACATCGGCAAGCCCCGGACCCGGCGCTTCGAGAGCGACGGCCGGGTCTCCTTCCACCACCACGAGGTGGTCGGCGCGAAGATGACCAAGAAGCGCATGACGGCGCTGAAGTACTCCAACGACATGGTCAAGGACGTGTCCCGGCTGGTGGAGCTGCACCTGCGGTTCCACGGGTACGGCGACGGGGAGTGGACGGACTCCGCGGTGCGGCGCTACGTGCGCGACGCCGGCCCGCTGCTGGACCGGCTGCACAAGCTGACCCGGTCCGACTGCACCACGCGCAACAAGCGCAAGGCCAACGCGCTCTCCCGCACCTATGACGGCCTGGAGGAGCGCATCGCGCAGCTCCAGGAGCAGGAGGAGCTGGACGCGATCCGCCCCGACCTGAACGGGAACGAGATCCAGCAGATCCTGGAGATCGGGCCCGGCCCGGTGGTGGGCAAGGCCTACGCCTTCCTGTTGGAGCTGCGGCTGGAGAACGGCCCGATGGACCGTGAGGCGGCCGTCGCGGCCCTCAAGGAGTGGTGGGCGGGTCAGGCTCCCCAGGTCTGACGTGTGATCTACCGCGGCGATGTTTCACGTGAAACATCGCCGCGCCGCAGGAAGCCGGCCGTGGCCGCGTAGAGCAGGGCCACGCCGACGAGCAGGGCGACGGACCGGCCGTCGGTGGGGAGCATGAGGGACGCCACGGCGGCCGCCCCGACGAAGGCGATGTTGAAGAGCACGTCGTAGACGGAGAAGACCCGGCCCCTGAACTCGTCTTCCACCCGGGACTGCAGGACCGTGTCGGTGGAGATCTTGGCGCCCTGGGTGGCGAGGCCGAGGACGAAGGCGGCGACGAGCATGGGCCCGGGCGCGAAGAAGAGCCCGAGCGCGGGCACGAGCACGGCGGAGACCGCCGAGCAGACGACGATCCAGCCCAGCGGCCCGAGACGGTTCACCAGCGAGGGGGTGACCAGGGCGGCCGCGAAGAATCCGGCCCCGGAGACCCCGACGGCGATCCCCAGCAGGGCCAGCCCGTCGGACTCGTTGTCCGACCAGGAGTAGCGGCAGAGCATCAGCAGCATCACGGTCAGGGCGCCGTAGCAGAACCGCATCAGGGTCATCGCGGTCAGCGCCCGCGCGGCCTCCCGGCGGTGGGCGAGGTGCCTGAGGCCCTCGGCCATGCCCCGGACCGTGAGGGCGATCCCTTCGACGAGCGAGGGATGGTCGGGCCCGCCCCGGTGGTCGGGCCCCAGGAGCCCGATGGCCAGGCGGAGCGAGACCAGGGCCGCACACAGGTAGAGGGCGGCGCCGAGCAGGACGACGAGGGCGTTGGACCCCGAGGCCAGCAGCCGGACGAGGAAGGCCAGCCCTCCTCCGGCGACCGCCGCGAGCGTGCCGGCGGTGGGCGAGAGGGCGTTCGCCGTGACCAGCTGATCGGCACGGACGACATGGGGCAGGGACGCGGCGAGCCCGGCGAGGACGAAGCGGTTGACCGCCGTCACGGACAGGGCCGAGGCGTAGAAGAGCCAGTCGGGCACGTGGACGACGATCAGCACGCCGGTCACACAGGCGAGCAGGGCCCGCAGCAGGTTGCCGTAGAGGAAGACCTGGCGCCGGCGCCACCGGTCCAGCAGCACCCCGGCGAAGGGACCGATCGCCGAGTAGGGGAGCAGCAGGACCGCCATGGCCGAGGCGATGGCCGCCGGTGAGGTCTGCTTCTCGGGGGAGAAGACCACGTAGGTGGCGAGGGCGACCTGGTAGACGCCGTCGGCCGCCTGTGAGAACAGCCGCACGGCGAGCAGGTTGCGGAAGTCCCTCAGGCGCAGGAGTACGCGCAGATCACCTACGACAGGCATGAGGGCAAGGGTCACACACACCGAGGGTCCCCGAACACATCGTCCGGGGACCCTCGGTGGAAGAACGGTCGAAGACCAGGTGTCCGGAGACCCTTGGGCCGACTAGCGCTCGACTTCGCCCTTGATGAACTTCTCGACGTTGGCGAGGGCCTCGTCGTCGAAGTACTGGACCGGCGGGGACTTCATGAAGTAGCTGGAGGCCGACAGGATCGGGCCGCCGATGCCGCGGTCCTTGGCGATCTTCGCGGCGCGCAGGGCGTCGATGATGACACCGGCGGAGTTCGGGGAGTCCCACACCTCGAGCTTGTACTCGAGGTTCAGCGGGACGTCGCCGAACGCACGGCCCTCGAGGCGGACGTAGGCCCACTTGCGGTCGTCGAGCCACGCGACGTAGTCGGACGGGCCGATGTGGACGTTCTTCTCGCCGAGCTCGCGGTCGGGGATCTGCGAGGTGACGGCCTGCGTCTTCGAGATCTTCTTCGACTCGAGGCGGTCGCGCTCGAGCATGTTCTTGAAGTCCATGTTGCCGCCGACGTTGAGCTGCATGGTGCGCTCGAGACGGACACCGCGGTCTTCGAACAGCTTCGCCATCACGCGGTGCGTGATGGTGGCGCCGACCTGGGACTTGATGTCGTCGCCGACGATCGGGACACCGGCCTCGGTGAACTTGTCGGCCCACTCCTTGGTGCCGGCGATGAAGACCGGGAGGGCGTTGACGAAGGCGACCTTGGCGTCGATGGCGCACTGGGCGTAGAACTTCGCCGCCTCTTCGGAACCGACCGGGAGGTAGCAGACGAGGACGTCGACCTGGCGGTCCTTGAGGATCTGGACCACGTCGACCGGAGCCTCGGCGGACTCCTCGATGGTCTGGCGGTAGTACTTGCCCAGACCGTCCAGGGTGTGGCCGCGCTGGACGGTCACGCCCGAGTTCGGGACGTCGCAGATCTTGATGGTGTTGTTCTCGCTGGCGCCGATGGCGTCCGAAAGGTCGAGGCCGACCTTCTTCGCGTCGACGTCGAAAGCGGCGACGAACTCGACGTCACCCACGTGGTAGTCGCCGAACTGGACGTGCATCAGACCGGGGACCTTGGCCGCCGGGTCGGCGTCCTTGTAGTACTCGACGCCCTGCACCAGCGAGGCGGCGCAGTTGCCCACGCCGACGATGGCTACGCGAACCGAACCCATTCCGGTTGCTCCCTGTTTGTTCTCGGAAACGAGGCCTGCGAGATACAGGCCTCACTTTGCAGTTTCGTCGGGCGGTCCGGATCGTCGCCGATCCCGTCCCGCCCGCTCGCTCTCGATGAGCTCGTTGAGCCAGCGCACTTCACGCTCGACGGATTCCATACCGTGCCGCTGCAGTTCGAGCGTGTAGTCGTCCAGGCGCTCCCGTGTACGGGCGAGCGAGGCGCGCATCTTCTCCAAGCGCTCCTCCAGCCGGCTGCGGCGGCCCTCCAGTACCCGCATGCGCACATCTCGCTCGGTCTGACCGAAGAAGGCGAAGCGGGCGGCGAAGGACTCGTCCTCCCATGTGTCGGGGCCGGTGTGGGAGAGAAGCTCTTCGAAGTGCTCCTTACCTGCTGCCGTCAACCGGTAGACGATCTTGGCGCGGCGCCCTGCGAGTGAAGCGGCGAGAGCGTCTTCCGGGGCGTTCCCCGGTTCTTCGATCAACCAGCCGTTCGCGACCAGAGTCTTGAGGCAGGGGTAGAGAGTCCCGTAGCTGAACGCCCTGAACACCCCCAGCGAGGTGTTGAGCCGCTTGCGGAGCTCGTAACCGTGCATGGGGGATTCGCGAAGCAGGCCGAGGACGGCGAACTCGAGGATGCCGGAGCGCCTGCTCATCCGCCTCCCCCTCTCTGCTTCGGAGTTTATGTCGAGCTGATGTATCGGCTCGATACATCCAGACGATAGAACGGGCTGCTCGAAGCGACAAGCGGTGACGTGGTGACCGGCGTCACATCACCGATTCGTACGACGCAAGTTGCCTGATTTGGGGTGAACTTCGGCACTGGTCGGGTTTTGGCCGTGCGTAGGCTGTGCGGCAGGACCACCGGGGGGAACCGGAATAACCTGCCGCTTCCAGGCCACTCGCCTGCCCGAGGAGTAGTCGTTCGATGAGCGAGCACCGCCGTAAACCGCCGCAGCCCCAGGGCGGCGGCCGCGCCGCGTCCCGCAGGGCCGCCCCGCAGCACCCCGGCCGTGGTGCCGGACCCGGCCGTGACGTCCCCGCGGCGCCGTCCGGCGGACCGTACGCGGAACACGGGGCGCACGGGAGCCGTGCCGATGCCCGCCGGGCGGCCCAGCGGGGCCCGGCCGGCCGTGGACGCGCAGGTGGGAGGGGGGGCAAGGGCGAAAAGGGCGGTAGTCGGTTCATCGACTACCCGCGCGCCGGCAAGGTCGGCTGGCAGCGTTTCGTGCCGTCCTGGAAGCTGGTCGGCGGTACCTTCCTGGGCTTCTTCGCCGTGATCTTCGCGGGGGCCGGCATCGGCATCGCCAGCGTGGGCACCCCGGACGCGAACAAGGCCGCCAAGGCGCAGAACAACGTCTTCCAGTGGGCCGACGGCACCCAGATGGTCGCCACCGGCGGCACCACGAACAGGCAGATCGTCCCGATCGACCAGATTCCCCTGTCTATGCGGAATGCGGTGATCGCGGCCGAGAACGAGTCGTTCGAGACGGACAAGGGCGTCGACCCGATGGGTATCGCGCGGGCCGTGGTGAACATGGCCACCGGTGGTTCCACCCAGGGCGGTTCGACCATCACCCAGCAGTACGTCAAGAACACGTACCTCGATTCCGAGCAGACCCTCAAGCGCAAGGTCACCGAGCTCTTCATCGCGATCAAGCTGGGCGTCAGCGAGGAGAAGGACGTCGTCCTCGCCGGTTACCTGAACACCGCCTACTACGGCCGGGACGCCTACGGCATCCAGGCCGCCGCCCGCGCCTACTTCGGCAAGGACGCCAAGGACCTCAACCCGTCCGAGAGCGCCTTCCTCGCCTCCATGCTCAAGGGCCCGAACCTCTACAACCCGGACGGCGGCATCGGCACGGCAGCCACCCCCGAGGCCAACGAGAAGCGCGCCCGGCTCCGCTGGGCCTGGGTGCTCGACCGCGAGGTCGCCGTGGGGCGCATGGCGCAGTCCGAGCGGGACAAGTACAAGGAGTTCCCCGCCCGGGTGGACTCCGAGCAGGCCCGCGGGATGTCCGGCCAGACCGGCTACCTCGTCGAGGTGGCCAAGCAGTACGTCATGAAGACCACCGGCATCACCGCCGAGAAGATGGCGCTCGGCGGCTACACGATCACCACCACCTTCGAGAAGCCCAGGGTGGACGCCCTGGTCAAGGCGGTGGAGGACACCCGCAACGACCTCCTCGACGAGAAGCTGCGGCCCCAGTACGACACCTTCGTACAGGTCGGCGCCGCCTCCGTGGACGTGAAGTCCGGGGCGATCGTGGCCCTGTACGGCGGTCCCGGCTGGGACCACAAGTACTTCGCCAACAACGCCAACACCTCCGGCGTCCCCGTCGGCTCGACCTGGAAGCCCTACGTCCTCGCGGCCGCCATGCAGTACGGCACGCAGAACTCCAAGGGCTCGGGGATCTCGGTCGGCAGCAAGTACAACGCCAACGACCTCACCGTGATCAACAACCGTGAGGGCAAGCCGCTGCTCGCCAACGACGGGACGCCCTTCCGGCAGAAGAACGAGAGCGACTACCCCTACGGCTACGTGACCCTCAACGAGGCGATGGAGAAGTCCATCAACGTCCCGTTCGCCCAGCTCGTCTTCGACGTCGGCCACAGCAAGGTCCGCGAGGTCGCGAAGTCGACCGGGATCCTGGAGGAGTCGATGGACAAGAACAACAACGCCTCCTTCGCCCTGGGCACCTCGACGCCCAGCGCCATCCGCATGGCCGACTCCTACGCGACCTTCGCCGCCTCCGGCACCCACCGGGAGCCCTTCTCCGTGAAGAAGGTCGTCAAGGACGGCAAGGACGTGCCCGGCTTCGAGCCGCCCAAGGAGTCCCGCGCCATGGACGACTCCATCGCGGACAACGTCACCAAGGTGCTGCGCAACGTCGTCGAGAACGGCACCGGCACCAAGGCGAAGAAGCTGGGCCGGCCCGCGGCCGGCAAGACGGGCACCACCGACCAGAACAAGTCGGCCTGGTTCGTCGGCTACACCCCGGAGCTGTCCACCTCGGTCACCCTCTTCCGCAACGACCCGACCTCCAAGAACAAGGAGCTCATGTCCATGAACCGCGTGGGCGGGGTCGACTCCATCCACGGTGGTGACATTCCGGCGGTCATCTGGACCGAGTACATGCGCGAGGCGCTCAAGGGAAGGCCGGTCAAGGACTTCCCGGAGGCCGACGACATCGGCGTCATCGCCGACGCGGCCGGCGCCCCCCAGCCCACCCCCTCGGCCGTACCGTCGCCCTCCGTCTCGGTATCGCCCTCGCCCAGCACCTCGCCCTCGGTGTCCCCGTCGCCGTCCGGCCACGGCAAGCCGACCTGCAAGCCGAGGCCCTGGAACCTGAACTGCGACCCGACGGCCACCGGCGGCGCGAACGCGGGAGCCGACGGAGGAACGAGCTCCGGCGGCTCCCCCGACGGCGGCACCACCACACAGCCCTCCCCGCCCACCCGCCCCGGCCGCCCCGGCGGATCGAGCAACTGGGGCAGCATCATGGGCGCCTCCGGCTGACCCAGCCCCCGTACCGGACCTGAGAGGGCCGTCGCACACCGTGTGGCGGCCCTCCCCCGTGCACGGCGCGGTACGGCAGGATGGGCGCCATGACCAAGGTGCACGAGGACCACCCCGTACCGCCCACCCAGCACGACGAGGTCGCCGCCGCCGGCAGCGAGTTCATCGGGGGACCGGTCGGACGCCATGCCCGGCTGGGCGGCCACTGGCTGAGCCCGGTCCGCGTCGTGGCCCTCGTCGCCCTCGGCATGTTCGCGCTGGGCATGGTGCAGAAGATGCCCTGCTACGACTGGGCCTGGTTCCGGGGAGCGGGCTCGCAGTACACCCACGCCTGCTACTCCGACATCCCGCACCTGTACTCCGCCCGAGGCTTCGCCGAGGGCCTCGTGCCCTACCGCGACCAGTTCCCCGACATCGCGACCGACCCGAAGTACGGCGGCATGAAGTACCTCGAGTACCCGGTGCTCACCGGGGCCTTCATGCAGGTCGCCTCCTGGCTGACGCCCACCGCCGGCTCCATCCAGCACCGCGAGCAGATGTACTGGATGGTCAACGCGGGCATGCTGATGGCCTGCGCCGCCGTCATCGCCGTATGCGTCGCCCGCACCCACCGCCGCAGGCCCTGGGACGCCCTGCTCCTCGCCCTCGCACCGGCCTTCGCCCTCAACGCCACCATCAACTGGGACCTGCCCGCCGTGGCCCTCGCGGCGGTCGCGATGCTGATGTGGGCCCGTGGCCGGCCCCTGCTCGCCGGTGTCTCCATCGGCCTGGCGACCGCGGCCAAGCTCTACCCCGTCCTGCTGCTCGGAGTGCTCTTCGTCCTCTGCTGGCGGGCGGGGAAGTGGCGGGCGTTCGGCGCCGCGGCCCTCGGCGCGGCCGCCTCCTGGCTCCTGGTGAACGGCCCGGTCATGTACTTCGCCTGGGACGGCTGGAAGCGGTTCTACGAGTTCAGCCAGGAACGCCCCATCGACTTCGGCTCCGTCTGGCTGCTGATCTCCCAGCGCACCGGAAACCCCCTCGAAGGAGCCAACACGTACGCGACCGGGCTCACCCTCCTGCTGTGCATCGCCATCGGACTGCTCACGCTGACGGCCCCCAGGCGACCGCGCTTCGCCCAGCTGGCCTTCCTGGTCGTCGCCGCGTTCATCCTGGCCAACAAGGTGTACTCGCCGCAGTACGTGCTGTGGCTCGTCCCGCTCGCCGCGCTGGCCCGACCCCGCTGGCGGGACTTCCTGATCTGGCAGGCGGGCGAGATCGCGTACTTCCTCGGGATCTGGTTCTACCTCGCCTACACGAGCAGCGGGGACAAGCACCAGGGCCTGCCCGTGGAGGGCTACCAGCTGGCCATCGCCGCCCACCTGCTGGCCACGCTGTACCTGTGCGCCGTCGTCGTACGCGACATCCTGCTGCCCGAGCGCGACGTCGTGCGGCGCGACGGCTCGGACGACCCCTCCGGCGGCGTCCTGGACGGCGCCGAGGACGTCTTCACCCTCTCGGAAAGGGCGAAGGCGCCGCGGTACGCGGCGCCTTCGGAGGGACAGCGGGTCGCCTGGGGCCTGGACCCCAGGGACTGACCGGGCCGGCGGGCCCGGAGACCGGGGACCGGCTCAGGAGTCGAGCACCCGGTCGAACTGCGTCGTGGTGTGGCGCAGGTGGGCCACCAGCTCGTCGCCGACCTTCGGCTCGGTCGCGTCCGAGGGCACGAACAGGATCGACACCTGCATGTGCGGCGGCTCGGCGAACCAGCGCTGCTTGCCCGCCCAGACGAAGGGCGACAGGTTCCGGTTGACCGTGGCCAGACCGGCCCGGGCGACGCCCTTGGCGCGCGGCATCATCCCGTGGAGGGCCTTGGGGGCCTCCAGGCCCACGCCGTGGGAGGTGCCGCCCGCGACCACGACCAGCCAGCCGTCGGAGGCGGCCTTCTGCTGGCGGTAGCCGAAGCGGTCGCCCTTGGCGACCCGGGTGACGTCCAGGACCGAGCCCCGGTACTGGGTGGCGTCGTGGTCGCCCAGCCACAGGCGGGTGCCGATGCGGGCCCGGAAGCGGGTCTGCGGGAACTGCTGCTGGAGCCGCGCCAGCTCCTCGGCCCTCAGGTGGCTGACGAACATGGTGTGCAGCGGCAGCCGGGCCGCGCGCAGCCGGTCCATCCAGCCGATGACCTCCTCGACGGCGTCCGAGCCGTCGGGGCGGTCCAGCGGCAGGTGCAGGGCGAAGCCCTCCAGCCGGACGTCCTCGATCGCCGACTGGAGCAGGCCGAGGTCCTGCTCGGAGATGCCGTGGCGGCGCATCGAGCTCATGCACTCGATGACCACCCGGGCTCCGACCAGGCCGCGGACCCCGTCCACCGAGGCCACCGAGCGGATCACACGGTCGGGCAGCGGCACCGGGTCCTCGCCCCGCCGGAACGGGGTGAGGACGAGCAGGTCGCCGCCGAAGTGGTCCTTGATGCTCGCGGCTTCGTACGTGGTGCCGACGGCCAGGATGTCGGTGCCCATCCGGGTCGCCTCCTCGCACAGCCGCTCGTGGCCGAAGCCGTAGCCGTTGCCCTTGCAGACCGGGATCAGACCGGGGAACTGGTCCGTGATCTGCTTCTGGTGCGCACGCCAGCGCGCGGTGTCGACGTAGAGCGTGAGCGCCATGCCCGTCCGGTACCTCTCTCGAAAAACAGCTGGGTCAGCGGCGCGACATGTAGATGTCGAGCGCCTTGTGCAGCACCTTGTTGAGCGGGAAGTCCCACTCGCCGACGTACTCGACGGCTTCGCCGCCCGTACCGACCTTGAACTGGATCAGGCCGAACAGGTGGTCGTTCTCGTCCAGCGTGTCAGAGATGCCGCGCAGGTCGTAGACACTGGCACCCAGCGCGTACGAATCGCGCAGCATGCGCCACTGCATCGCGTTCGAGGGGCGGACCTCGCGCTTGTGGTTCGCGGAGGCGCCGTACGAGTACCAGACGTGCTGGCCGACGGTGATCATCGTGGCGGCGGCCAGCGGCTCACCCTCGTGCTTGGCGATGTACAGCCGCATGCGGTTGGGGTCCTCGGAGTTGAGGGCCGTCCACTGGCGCTGGAAGTAGCTGAGCGGGCGAGGGCGGAACTTGTCGCGCTCGGCCGTGATCTCGTAGAGGTACTGCCAGGTCGGCAGGTCCTCGTAGCCGCCCTGGACGACCTCGACGCCGGCCTTCTCGGCCTTCTTGATGTTGCGGCGCCACAGCTGGTTGAAGCCCTTGAGGACGTCGTCCAGGGAGCGGTTGGCCAGCGGGACCTGGAACACGTAGCGGGGCTGGACGTCGCCGAAGCCGGCGCCGCCGTCCTCGCCCTGCTGCCAGCCCATGCGGCGCAGCTTGTCGGACACCTCGAAGGCGCGGGGCTCGATGTGCGAGGCCTCGACGTCACGCAGGCGCTTGACCTCGGGGTCCTGGATGCCGGCCTTGATGGCGGCCGAGTTCCAGCGGCGGATGACGACGGGCGGACCCATCTTCACGGTGAAGGCGCCCTGCTGCTTGAGGTGGGCCAGCATCGGCTGGAGCCACTCGTCCAGGTTCGGGGCGTACCAGTTGATGACCGGGCCCTCGGGGAGGTAAGCGAGGTACCGCTTCACCTTGGGCAGCTGGCGGTACAACACGAGCGCGACGCCGACGAGTTCGCCGTTCTGGTTGAACCAGCCGAGGTTCTCCGAACGCCACTCGTTCTTGACGTCGGCCCATGCCGGGACCTGGCAGTGGCTAGCCGACGGCAGGCTCTGGAGGTACGCCAGATGCTGCTCTCGGCTGATGGTGCTCAGGGACAGGCTCATGCGGGGTGTCTCCTCCGGCGGCTTCGCTGCTATGGCGCGAAGCCTACTGCGACGGTGGCGCCACCCATCTGGGGGACAGGCCGGAGCCTGGGCCGGAGGGAGGCCGGCGCCACGTCGCGGAGGTCCCCCGGTCAGCCCAGCCAGCCGCCGAAGAGGCCGCCGTGCGCCATTCCGAGCATGAAGCCGAAGGCAGACGCGCCAAGGCCGATGATCAGCGCGAAGCGCTCGCGGGTGGTGGCGGAGATGAACTGTCCGTACAGCCCGGTCCCGATCCCGATCAGCCCGGCCCAGGAACTGAGCAGGTGCAGATGGTGGAAGAACGCAGTGACGAACGCCACGGCGCCGAGCACCAGGGTGGCCACCATCAGGGTGTCCTGGACCGGATGGGGCTTGCCGTCGGTGGAGAAGAGGGAGATCGGCGGGCGGGGCGAGGACTGGCGATGCATTGCCTGTGCCATCGGAAGGCACCTCCTGGCTGACGCAGAGCGGTGTGCGGGGCCGCCTCCGGCCTGGGGCGGAGGCATAGCACCGGCACACCCGATGGATACAGATTGTGGCCCTCTCCTGTCGGATTTCAACCGGAAGGACGCGAGCAGGTAGTCTGTACAGCTGCGCGGTGTCTGCTTTCGGACGCCGTGCGCACGCATCACGACCCTCCTGCCACGGAACGACCGTGGCCGCTGAGTCCAAAGGAGGTGGGTTCCACATGCGTCACTACGAAGTGATGGTCATCCTCGACCCCGATCTGGAGGAGCGCGCTGTCGCCCCCCTGATCGAGAACTTCCTTTCCGTCGTCCGTGAGGGCAACGGAAAGGTCGAGAAGGTCGACACCTGGGGCCGTCGTCGTCTCGCTTACGAGATCAAGAAGAAGCCCGAGGGCATCTACTCGGTCCTCGACCTGCAGGCCGAGCCTGCGGTCGTCAAGGAGCTCGACCGCCAGATGAACCTGAACGAGTCGGTTCTCCGGACCAAGGTCCTTCGCCCCGAGACCCACTGAACTTCGGTTCAGCGGTAATCGGGACCGAGTAGCACAGCAGCCCAGCAGCAATCCCCGCCGAGAGGTTCATCCATGGCAGGCGAGACCGTCATCACGGTCGTCGGCAATCTCGTCGACGACCCCGAGCTGCGCTTCACCCCCTCGGGTGCGGCGGTCGCGAAGTTCCGTGTCGCGTCCACCCCCCGCACCTTCGACCGTCAGACCAACGAGTGGAAGGACGGCGAGAGCCTGTTCCTGACCTGCTCGGTGTGGCGGCAGGCGGCCGAGAACGTCGCCGAGTCCCTTCAGCGGGGCATGCGCGTCATCGTGCAGGGCCGGCTGAGGCAGCGGTCCTACGAGGACCGTGAGGGTGTCAAGCGCACGGTCTACGAGCTGGACGTCGAGGAAGTCGGCCCCAGCCTGAAGAACGCCACGGCCAAGGTCGCCAAGACCACGGGTCGCGGTGGCCAGGGTGGATACGGCGGCGGCGGTCAGCAGCAGCAGGGCGGTGGCGGCGGCTGGGGCGGAGCCCCCAGCAACGGGCCCCAGGGCGGCGGAGCTCCCTCCGACGACCCGTGGGCGTCCAGCGCGCCGGCCGGCGGCCAGCAGGGCGGCGGCGGGGGCGGCTGGGGCGGAAGCTCCGGCGGCTCCGGCGGCTCCGGCGGTGGCTACTCGGACGAGCCGCCCTTCTAGGGCAGCTCCATCCAAACTTCTTGATCACACAGGAGAGACACAATGGCGAAGCCGCCTGTGCGCAAGCCTAAGAAGAAGGTCTGCGCGTTCTGCAAGGACAAGACCGCGTACGTGGACTACAAGGACACGAACATGCTGCGGAAGTTCATTTCCGACCGCGGCAAGATCCGTGCCCGCCGCGTTACCGGCAACTGCACGCAGCACCAGCGTGACGTCGCCACGGCCGTGAAGAACAGCCGTGAGATGGCGCTGCTGCCCTACACGTCCACCGCGCGATAAGGAAAGGGTGACCGACTAATGAAGATCATCCTGACCCACGAGGTCTCTGGCCTCGGCACCGCCGGCGATGTCGTCGACGTCAAGGACGGTTACGCTCGCAACTACCTGGTCCCGCGTGGTTTCGCGATCCGCTGGACCAAGGGTGGCGAGAAGGACGTGGCGCAGATCCGCCGCGCCCGCAAGATCCACGAGATCGCGACCATCGAGCAGGCCAACGAGGTCAAGGCCAAGCTCGAGGGCGTGAAGGTCCGTCTGGCCACCCGCGCGGGTGACGCCGGTCGTCTCTTCGGTTCCGTCACCCCGGCCGACATCGCTTCCGCGGTCGAGGCTTCCGGTGGCCCGAAGGTCGACAAGCGTCGCGTGGAGCTGGGCTCCCCGATCAAGACCCTCGGTTCGTACCAGGTCTCCGTGCGTCTGCACGCCGAGGTCGTCGCGAACGTGGGCATCGAGGTCGTCGCCGCCTAAGGGCAGCGCATGAAGGGCCGCACCCTCCGGGGTGCGGCCCTTCGTCGTTCCCAACCCCTTCCGCTCCGGGGCCCGGGATGTTTCAGGGGGGATGTTTCACGTGAAACATCCCCGGTCACCGGGTGGCTCCCGCGACCAGCCAGCGGCCGGAGCGGGCGCGGAGCTGGAGCGTGGCCATCCGGACCAGCATCATCAGCGTCATGGCCCACCAGAGCGCCGTCAGGCCACCGCCCAGAGCGGGGAGCAGGAGCGCCGCCGGGGCGAAGACGGCCAGGGTCAGCAGCATCGCCCACGCCAGGTAGCGCCCGTCGCCGGCCCCCATCAGCACTCCGTCCAGGACGAAGACGACCCCGCAGACCGGCTGGCTCAGCGCTACGACCAGCAGGGCGGGCAGCAGGGCGTCCTCGACCACGGGGTCGCTGGTGAACAGCGGGATGAACACGGGACGGGCAAGGACTACCAGCAGGCCCAGGACGACGCCCGAGACCACACCCCACATCAGCATCCGCCGGCAGACGGTCTTGGCCCCCTCGGTGTCGCCGGCGCCCAGGTAGCGGCCAATGATGGCCTGGCCGGCGATGGCGATCGCGTCCAGGGCGAAGGCGAGCAGGCTCCAGAGGGACAGCAGGATCTGGTGGGCCGCGATGTCGGCGTCCCCCAGCCGGGCCGCGACGGCGGTCGCGATCATCAGGATGGCCCGCAGGGACAAGGTGCGGACCAGCAGCGGGACACCGGCCTGGGCACAGGCGCGGATGCCGGCCGCGTCGGGCCGCAGGGAGGCACCGTGGCGCCGGGCACCGCGGACGACCACGAACAGGTACGCGCCGGCCATGGCGCACTGGGCGATGACCGTGCCCCAGGCGGATCCCGCGATACCGAGGCCGGCGCCGTAGACCAGGGCGACGTTGAGGATGCCGTTGAGGGCGAAGCCGCCGATGGCCACGTAGAGCGGCGTGCGGGTGTCCTGGAGGCCGCGTATGACGCCGGTGGCCGCCAGGACGATGAGCATGGCGGGGATGCCGAGGGCGGAAATCCGCAGATACGTTTCTGCGTACGGGGCGGCCGTCTCCGAGGCTCCGAAGAGGGAGACCAGGCCGGGCGCGGTGAGCAGGACGGCGACGAGGACCGCGGTGCCGAGCAGGAGGGCGAGCCAGATGCCGTCCATGCCCTGCCGGATGGCGGACTGGAGGTCGCCGGCACCGACGCGCCGGGCCACGGCCGCGGTGGTGGCGTAGGCGAGGAAGACGAAGACGCTCACGGCGGTGGTGAGGAGCGCCGCCGCGATGCCGAGGCCGGCCAGCTGGGGGGTGCCGAGGTGGCCCACGATGGCGCTGTCGGCCATCACGAAGAGCGGCTCGGCCACGAGGGCGCCGAAGGCCGGCACTGCCAGCGCGAGGATCTCGCGGTCGTGCTGTCTCGCGGTCGACTTCGCGGTGGTGGTGGCCTGTGTCATGTGCCCAATCTAATCTTCCACAGGTAATGGATACAAGGGTCTTTGGATCCTTACCAAGCCCCTGACTTGGGCGTTCTTTCCGGCTCGCTGGCGGCGATCTTGAGACAGTGGCCAAGAATTTTCTGCCCCGCCGCCGATGGAAGAGGAAATCGCAGGTCAGCGGCGGTGCTCGGAGGGGGTGGGTGATTTTGTCCACAGCGTCGTCCCCCGCTCTGTGCACAGCTTCGGCCGACTTACCCACAGCATTGGCTCCGTCGTCCACATCTCATCCACACAGCCTGTGGATAACAAGATTGGCTGACGTCGCTCGCGGCCCTACCGTTGGGCGTTGCCCGACGCGCCCAGAGCCGGTCCGGGTGTCCCAAATGTCAGAGCCGTGTCGTAGAAAGATTGGCACGGCGAGGTCCGCGTTGCGGACGGGAGGAGGTGGCCCGGTGAGCATGCCCGAGCCCATGGACGACCCCTGGGCCGACAGCGGTCCCAGTGACCGTCTGCCCGCCCGCTCGCGCCGCGGCGGTGAAGGCCGCGGCCGCGGGGACGACCAGCAGGACCGGGGCCGCGAGGGCGGCTCCTGGGACGGCGGAGGGGGCGGCTTCGAGCGCGTCCCGCCGCAGGACCTGGACGCCGAGCAGTCGGTGCTCGGCGGCATGCTGCTGTCCAAGGACGCGATCGCCGACGTGGTCGAGGTCCTCAAGGGCCACGACTTCTACCGGCCCTCGCACGAGACGATCTACCAGGCCATCCTCGACCTGTACGCGAAGGGCGAGCCCGCCGACCCCATCACGGTCGGCGCCGAGCTGACCCGCCGCGGCGAGATCGGCAAGGTCGGCGGCGCCTCGTACCTGCACACCCTGGTGCAGTCCGTGCCGACCGCGGCGAACGCCGAGTACTACGCGGAGATCGTCCACGAGCGGGCCGTGCTGCGCCGCCTCGTCGCGGCCGGTACGAAGATCACACAGATGGGCTACGCGGCCGACGGCGACGTCGACGAGATCGTCAACAGCGCCCAGGCCGAGATCTACGCCGTCACCGAGCAGCGGACCTCCGAGGACTACCTGCCGCTGGGCGACATCATGGAGGGGGCGCTCGACGAGATCGAGGCGATCGGGTCGCGCTCCGGCCAGATGTCCGGCGTGCCGACCGGCTTCACCGACCTCGACTCCCTGACCAACGGCCTGCACCCGGGCCAGATGATCGTCATCGCGGCCCGCCCCGCCATGGGCAAGTCGACGCTCGCGCTGGACTTCGCCCGCGCCTGCTCCATCAAGAGCAACCTGCCGAGCGTCATCTTCTCCCTCGAAATGGGCCGCAACGAGATCGCCATGCGCCTGCTCTCCGCGGAGGCCCGGGTGGCGCTGCACCACATGCGCTCGGGCACCATGACCGACGACGACTGGACCCGGCTCGCCCGCCGGATGCCGGACGTCTCGGCCGCCCCGCTGTACATCGACGACTCCCCCAACCTGTCGATGATGGAGATCCGGGCCAAGTGCCGCCGGCTCAAGCAGCGCAACGACCTCTCGCTCGTCGTCATCGACTACCTCCAGCTGATGCAGTCGGGCGGCTCGCGCCGGCCCGAGAGCCGCCAGCAGGAGGTCTCGGACATGTCCCGAAACCTCAAGCTGCTGGCCAAGGAGCTCGAGGTGCCGGTGATCGCGCTCTCCCAGCTGAACCGTGGCCCCGAACAGCGCACCGACAAGAAGCCGATGGTCTCCGACCTGCGTGAATCCGGCTCGATCGAGCAGGACGCCGACATGGTGATCCTGCTGCACCGAGAGGACGCGTACGAGAAGGAGTCGCCCCGAGCGGGCGAGGCGGACCTGATCGTCGCCAAGCACCGAAACGGTCCGACGGCCACCATCACCGTGGCCTTCCAGGGCCACTATTCGCGGTTCGTGGACATGGCCAACACGTAGCATCCGATCATGGACGCGCTCTCTGAAGACCTGGAACTGCTCCCCGCCACCCGGCGTGCCCTGCGGCACCGGGTCGCCGTCGCCCAGCGCGAGGGGCGGTCCCCTTCGCTGGTGGCGGCCGTCGTACGCGGCGGGGAGGTGGTCTGGGAGGGCTCCAGGACCTCCGTGGAGGGCCACGGGCCGGACGGGAACGTCCAGTACCGGATCGGCTCGATCACCAAGACCTTCACCGCCGTCCTGGTGATGCGGCTGCGGGACGAGGGCCTGCTGGACCTGTCCGACCCGCTGGGCAAGCACCTGGCGGGGAGCGGTGCGGACGAGGTGACCATCGCCCAGCTGCTGGCCCACACCTCGGGTCTCGCGGCGGAGACGCCGGGCGAGTGGTGGGAGCGCTCTTCTGCGGCGCTGCGGCCGGAGCTCGCCGACGTGCTCGGCGAGGAGCCGTTCAAGCACGTGCCGGGGACCCGGTTCCACTACTCCAACCCCGGTTACACCCTGCTGGGTTCGCTCGTGGAGGCGCTCCGGGGCAAGCCGTGGGAGGAGGTGCTGCGCGCCGAGGTGCTGGAGCCGCTGGGGCTCAGCCGTACGAGCGGACTGCCGCGGGCTCCCCACGCGGGCGGCTGGGCCGTGCACCCGTGGGCGGACGTGATGGTGCCGGAGCCGTCCGAGGACCTCGGGCTGATGGCGGCGGCCGGTCAACTGTGGTCCACCACCGACGACCTGGCCCGGTTCGCACGGCTGCTGATGCTGGGCGACGACCGGGTGCTGAGCGCCGAGAGCGCCCGGGAGATGCGTACGTCGGTGGCGCCCCCGGAGCCCGGCTCCGCCGACCTCGGGTACGGGCTCGGACTCCAGCTGGCTGACCACGGCGGACGCCGGCTCGTGGGCCACGGCGGTTCGCTGCCGGGGTTCGTCGCGGGCCTCTGGTTCAGCGAGGCGGACGACGTGGCGGCGGTCGTGATGGCGAACTGCACCTCGGGCCTGCCGGCCTCGGCGGTGGCCGCCGATCTCGTCGCGATCGTCGCCGAGGCGGAGCCGCGCATCCCCGAGCCGTGGCGCCCGTTCAAGGAGGACGACCAGGTGCCGCTGGAGCTGTGCGGCCCCTGGTACTGGGGCACTTCGGCGCAGCTGCTGCGGCTGTCCTGGGACGGATCGCTGGAGCTGAGCCCCGTCGGCGCCACCGGCCGGTCGGCCCGTTTCCGCCCTGAACCGGACGGCACCTGGACCGGTCTGACGGGCTACTACGCGGGAGAGACGCTGCGGGCGGTCAGGCGTGAGGACGGCTCCGTGAGCCACCTCGACCTCGCGTCGTTCGTCTTCACCCGCGAGCCGTACGACCCGGCGGCCCCGGTGCCCGGCGGGACGGACCCGCAGGGCTGGCGCGGCATCGGCTGATGCCCGGCGGGCCGTGTGCCCGGCTCAGGCGACGAGTTCGCGCTCCAGAGGGGTGCGGAACCGGGGCGTGACGCGGGTATCGCCCAGCCAGCCGGCGAGCCGTCCGGCCTCGGCGGCGACCGCCTCTTCGGCGGCCCGGCCGGGGCGGCCCAGCAGTCGCCAGACGATCTCCCCGTCAGACCGCTGGGCCCAGCCGCCGACGATCTCGCCGTTCCACCACACGGTCGGCCCGATGTTGCCCGCGTAGTCGAACAGCGCGGGACGGTGGGCCGGGTCGAGGTGGAAGCCCCGGTCCGCCCAGCCCCTGGCGCTGGGGTCGAGGCCGGGCAGCAGCGCGGCCCAGGGTTCCGGGGCCGGCTCGGGCCCGGTGTCACCGCGGCAGACGAGAGCCGTTCCGCCCTCGTCGAGGCGGACCTGCTCGGGGCCCACGGCGGCCAGGGCCTTGCGTACGTCGGTGAGGCTCCAGCCGGTCCACCACTTGAGGTCGGCCTCGGTGGCCGGGCCGTAGGCGTGGAGCCAGCGGCGGGCGAGTTCGGCACGGGCCTCGGCGGCGGGCACGGCGGACCAGGGCTGCGTGTGCACCCATCGGAACTGGCTGGACGTCCACGTCCCGCGCGGCCGGTCCCGCCGGATGCGGCCGTCGGCGGCCAGGAGGCGGATGACGCGGGTGGCGACACCGGTCTCGGTCTCGTACTTCTTGCCCCGGCCGATGGTGATCTTCTGCCGCAGGGCCGGTACCGCGGAGGAGAGCTGGCTGCCCGTCGCCGCGCCCAGGGCGTCGAGCGCGTCGAGGGCGGCGGCCTCGGCCTGCTCCAGCCAGTCGGCGTCGAGTCCCCGGCCGTCCTCCGCGAGGTGCTTCAGGAGGGTCCGGCGCTCCTTCACGGCGATGCCCCGGGCGGTGGACGCGTCCACGTACGGGGCGAGTTCCGCGGAGACCGCGAAGAGGGTGTTGCGCATGCTGAGCATGCGGACGACGCTGACGTCCTCGTACAGGGCCCGCTCGACCGCGGCGGGTCCGCCATCGGCCAGGCGGGCGCGGACGGAGAGGAAGACGGTCGCGGCGTCCGTGGCGTGCAGGGCGACCACGGCGTCCGCGGCCTGGCTCGTCGTGGCGGCACGGGCCGAGGGGGCCAGGCGGTGCCGCCGGCCCAGCCGGTGGCGACGCTCGGCGGTGGTGATGACGGGGAGGCCGGTGCTCATCCTCCCGATCGTAGGCCGGGCCGCCGACAGCGGCCCGGCCCGTGCCGGGACCGCTCAGAGCTGCAGCTTGAACCCCACGTGGGAGGCGGTGAAACCGAGCCGCTCGTAGAACCGGTGGGCGTCGGTGCGGGTCGCGTCCGAGGTGAGCTGGACCATTCCGCAGCCCTCCTGCCGGGACCACTCGACGGCCCATTCGATGAACCGGGTCCCGAGGCCGCCGCCGCGCTCGTCGGCGTGGACCCGGACGCCTTCGATGATGGAACGGGTGGCGCCCCTGCGGGACAGGCCGGGAACGATCGTGAGCTGGAGGGTGCCCACTACGCGCTCGCCGCGGACCGCGACGACGACGTGCTGGTGGGGATCGTCGGTCAGCCGCTTCAGTGCCGTGGCGTACGGGGTCAGGTCGTCCGGGGACTCGCGTGTGGCGCCGAGCGGATCGTCGGCGAGCATGGCGACGATGTCGGGCAGATCGGCCTCGGTGGCCGGGCGGATGGTGAGGTCGGGGGCTCCGGTCATGGGGTCTCCTCGTTTCAGCCGGCGGCGACGGTGAGCGGCGCCCAGCGGCGGGACCAGTCGCCGGGCAGGTCCGGGACGTCCCGGGTCATGACGGCGTTGAAGGCCACGGACTCCAGTCCGCGTTCCTTGAGCCACGCGAGGAGTTCCTCGTGCCGCACGTCGACGTCGGTCCGCAGGTCCCGTCCGGTGCCGGCGGCCAGCGCGGACACCAGGGCCTTCGCGGTGGTGGTGTCGCGGGCGATCAGGGGGCCGACGACATGGGTGTCCATGTTGGGCCAGATCGCGGCGTAGCCGATGAGGGCGCCGGAGCGGTCCTCGGCGACGAGCAGCCTGTCGGTGAAGGCCGGTAGCCGGGTGATGAGGTGGGTCCGGTCGGTGCCGAACACCTCGTTGTCCAGCCGGACGATCCCCTGGAGGTCCTCGGCGGAGGCCGACCGGACGTGGACACCGGCGGTGCCGGCGGCGGGGGCGTCCGGCTCGGGGCGGAAGGTGCCCCGGAGCATCTCCGCGCGGCCCGTGGTGTCGAAGCCGAGCTCCTCGTAGAGCGGTCGGCCGTTCGGGGTGGCGTGCAGGGTGAGCGGGACTCCGGCGAGCGCGTCGTCGCACACGTGCTTCATGAGGCGCCGGCCCAGGCCCTGGCGGGCGTACCGGTCGGCGACGAGGACCATCCCGATGGCGGCGAGGTCGGGCTTCGCTCCGATGTCTCCGTACCGGGTGACGACGCAGGCGGCGGCGAGTCCCCGGCCGTCGGGTGCGTCGATGCCGTAGCCGTCGCCGGCGGTGAGGAGCAGCCCCCACTTGTGGTCCTCGCGCGGCCAGCCGCGGTCCTCGGACAGGTCGGCGCAGTGACGGAGGTCTTCCGTGGTCAGTGCGCGGATCGGCAGGTCGGTGAGCGGTGGTGGTGTCACGGCCCCAGAGTGGATCATCGGCTCATGGAGAGTCCAGGGAATTGAGGGATCCGGGCGGATCCGGGCAGTGGATGTTTCACGTGAAACATCCACCGCGTTCGACCGAGCGGATAGCCTCGGAAGCTATGACTTCGTTGCACCTGTTCGACCTCGACGGCACCCTGATGTACGGCTCGGCCGCGCCCGTGGAGATCTCCCGGCAACTCGGTGTGGACATCGAGATCGCGGAGCTGGAGCGGGCCTTCAGCGCACGGGAGATCGGCCCGCACGAGTTCTCGGTCGCGGCCCGTGAGCTGTGGGCGGACCTGACGCCCGCCCACGTCCGGGCGGCCTTCGACGGGTCGCCTTGGCTGGCGGGCATCCAGGACGTCTGGACGGAGATCCGGGAGCGCGGGGACTACTGCGCGGTGATCTCGCTGTCCCCCTCCTTCTTCGTGGAGCTGCTGCTGGAGTGGGGGGTGCACGCCGCTCACGGCTCCGTGTTCCCGGCGGTGCCCTTCACCGGGCCCGTCGATGTGACCGGGATCCTGACGCCGGAGCGCAAGGTGGAGGTCGCGGACTCGCTGTGCGCGCGGTTCGGAGTGGGCCGGGCCGACTGCGTCGCGTACGGGGACTCCATGACCGACGCGGTGCTCTTCGAGGCGGTGCCGCGCTCGGTCGCGGTGAACGCACGCCCCCACCTGGCGGCGCGGGCCACGCACGTCTACCAGGGCCGGGACCTCCGGGAGGCATACCAGCTCCTGGGTGCGGCGCGCCCGGGAGTCGAGGCATCTTAAGGGGAAAAGGGGGTTCGAAACCCCGTTTCCTCCATTCCTCCGCCGCGCTCTCGGTCGGCTGGCACGCTGTGAAACCCGGAACCACGGATTCGAGGCCGTGGCGTGTGAGACCCGACCGAGATGCTCGAAGCGAGGCACCGCATGGACGCTCCGCCCACCAGATCGGCCAGACCGACGGGCCGGATACCCTCCGGGGGCGGTTCGATCGAGCCCTCCCCGGACGCCGTGCTCATCCGCCGGACCCTCGCTGAGATCGCCCCCGTCGCGGACAAGGTGACCTCGTACTTCTACGCCCTGGTCTTCACGGGGCACCCCGAGGTCCGGGAGATGTTCCCGGCGGCCATGGACGTCCAGCGCGGCCGGCTGCTGAAGGCCCTGCTGACCGCCGCCGAGCACATCGACGACCCGGCGGTGCTGACCCCGTACCTGCGCCGGCTCGGCGCGGGCCACCGCAAGTACGGCACGGTGTCCGCCCATTACCCGGCCGTCGGAGAGGCGCTGATCGGCGCGCTGGCCCGGTACGCGGAACTCACCTGGGGGCCCGAGACCCAGGCGGCGTGGGTGCGCGCGTACACCGCCATCTCGCAGACGATGATCGACGCGGCGGCGGAGGACGAGGCCAGGGCGCCGGCCTGGTGGCACGCCGAGGTGGTCTCCCACGACCTGCGCACCTCGGACATCGCCGTGCTGACGGTCCGCCCCGACCAGCCGTACCCCTTCCTCGCCGGCCAGTACACGAGTCTGGAGACCCCTTGGTGGCCCAGGGTCTGGCGGCACTACTCCTTCGCCTCGGCGCCGCGTGCGGACGGGCTGCTGTCCTTCCACGTCAAGGCGGTTCCGGCGGGCTGGGTCTCCAACGCCCTGGTACGGCACGCCCGGCCGGGCGACGTACTGCGGCTGGGACCGCCGGCCGGTTCGATGGTGGTGGACCACAGCACCGACAACGGGATGCTGTGCCTGGGCGGCGGTACCGGCATCGCCCCGATCAAGGCGCTGATCGAGGACGTCGCCGAGCACGGTGAGCGGCGCCCGGTGGAGGTCTTCTTCGGGGCGCGCAGCGATCACGACCTCTACGACAAGGACACCCTGCTCGGGTTGCAGCGCTCCCACCCGTGGCTGTCGGTCCGCCCGGTGATCGGCGAGGGGCTGGCCGGGCAGCTGCCGCAGGCGGTCGGTGAGCACGGGCCCTGGAGCTCGTACGACGCCTTCATCTCGGGACCGCCGGCGATGGTCCGCAGCGGTGTGGACGCGCTCAAGCGGATCGGGATTCCCGGGGAGCGCATCCGCTACGACGCCCTGGAGGAGCTGGCGGGCGTGGCCGGCTGAGCACGGCCCGGCCCGCCGCCCCTCCCGGGGTCGTCAGCCCAGGTCGGGGGCGTGCATGGCGCGCACCCCCTCGATGTTGCCGTCGAGGTAGTGGCGCAGTGAGAGAGGAACCAGGTGGACGGCGGCGATGCCCACCCGGCTGAAGGGCACGCGGACGATCTCGTACTCGCCCTCGGGCTCGTCGACTTCGGGGCCGTGCCGCTGGCCGGGGTCCATGGATTCGAGCCGGCAGACGAAGAAGTGCTGCACCTTCACCCCGGTCACTCCCCCGGAGGCGATGTGCTCGACGGTGTCGACGAAGCAGGGCACCACGTCGGTGATCTTGGCGCCGAGCTCTTCGTGGATCTCCCGGTGCAGGGCGTCGACGACAGTGCTGTCCGAGGCTTCCACACCGCCGCCGGGGGTGAGCCAGTACGGATCGACGCCGGGCTTGGTGCGCTTGATGAGGATCAGGTCGTCACCGTCGAGCAGGATCGCGCGGGCGGTGCGTTTGACCACGGGACGTTCGGTCATGGAAGAAGCGTGGCCCACGCCCGCCTTTCTGAAACGCGCCATCGTCCGAAACCCGAGGGGTTCACCAGTGCACGGCGGCGCGCAGCAGGCGGTCGTGGGCACGGGCGAGGTGCGCGAGCGCCAGGCTGCCCGCCCGGACGACGAGGAACCAGGTGCGCAGCGGGGGCACGGCGGGCTCCAGAAGGGAGACGACCTCCCCGCGGTCGAGGGCGTCCTGGCACAGGTAGCGGGGCAGGACGGCGAGTCCCGAGCCGGCCCGGACGCACTCCAGCACGGCCCGCAGGTCGGGTGCCACGACGGTGGCGGCGGAGTCGGGCACGGAGTCGAAGACGGCGGCCCAGTAGCGGGTGACCAGGGGCAGGCTCTCGTGGACCTCGACGACCGGGATCCCGTCGAGTGCCGCGGGGCCCGAGGCGCTCAGTGCGGCGGGGTCGGCCAGTGCGGCCCAGTAGGGAGCGGCGACCAGCACCTGCTCCTCGTCGCAGAGGGCGGTCGTCGTGAAGGGGCCGCCGCGCGGCCGGGCGGTGGTGACAACCAGGTCGTGCTGGCCGGCGGCCAGGCCGGCGAGGTTCTCCTCGGCGCCGGGCGCGAGGGCGGTCCGCAGGGTCTGGCCCTGCCCGACCAGGGGTGCGAGGGCGGGTAGTACGCGCAGGCAGAGGAACTCCGGGGGCCCGGCGAGATGCAGGGTCCGCAGGGCTCCGGCGGACTCCCGTTCGGTCTCGGCGATCCGTAGCAGCGCGTCGAGGTGCGGGGCGGCCTTGTGGGCCAGTTCGTCGCCGACGGCCGTGGGGGTGACGCCCCGGGCGCGCCGGTGGAACAGGGGCCGGCCGAGCTGCCGTTCCAGGGTGCGGATCTGCGAGGTGACGGCGGGCTGGGACAGCCCGAGGTGCGCGGCGGCCCGGGTGAACGAGCCGGCCCGGTGCACGGCGACGAAGGTGCGCAGCAGGGCCAGGTCCATGGCGGCCCCTCTCGGTGGGGGCCTTCAACTATAAATATGCCGATAGGCCCCTGTCGTTACCGTGATTGGACTCTGACGCTGAGTCAACTAGCCTTGTCGGCGTGGTTCTTCTCTCGGGGAACCAGGGGCGGTCCGAGCCACCAGGGGGGAGGCTCGGACCGCCCTGATGCGTCCTGGGCCGGTCAGGCCCCGGCGGCCGCGGAATCGAGGGCCCGGAGCACGTCGGCGACCAGGTCCTCGGGGTCCTCGGCCCCGGCGGAGAAGCGGATGAAGCCCTCCGGCACGTCGTCGCCGCCCCAGCGGCCGCGCCGCTCCGCGGTGGAGCGGACTCCGCCGAAGCTGGTGGCGTCCTCGACCAGGTGCAGGGCGGTCAGGAAGCGTTCCGCGTGCGCGCGGTCCGGGAGGGTGAAGGAGACCACCGAGCCGAAGCCGCGCATCTGCCGGGCGGCGGTCTTGTGGGAGGGGTCCGAGGGGAGCCCGGGGTAGCGCACCCCGGTGACCTCCGGACGGTCGGCCAGCGCCTCGGCCACCGCCAGAGCGTTGCCCCACTGGCGTCCGGTCCGCAGCTGGAGGGTGGCCAGGGAGCGGTGGGCCAGCCAGGCTTCCATGGGGCCCGGGATGGCCCCGACGATCTTGCGCCAGCGGCGGACGGCCGCGGCGAGCTCCGGGTCGCGGCAGACGACGTAGCCGAGCAGCAGGTCACCGTGGCCGGTGAGCCCCTTGGTGCCGCTGGCGACGGAGAAGTCCGCGCCCAGGTCCAGGGGCCGCTGTCCGAGCGGGGTGGCGAGGGTGTTGTCGACGGCGACCAGGGCCCCCGCCGTGTGCGCGGCCGCCACGAGGCGGCGTACGTCACAGACGTCCAGGCCCGGGTTGGACGGGGTCTCGATCCACAGCAGCCGGGCCCCGTCGAGGGCGGTGAGCTGCGCGTCCTGGCCGGTCGGCGCGGTGCGCACGCGGACTCCGTACGCCTCGAGCTGTTCCCGGACCAGGGGCAGCGCCTGGTAGCCGTCGGAGGGCAGGACGACGGTGTCGCCGGTGCGGGCCTGGGAGAGCAGGACGGCGGATACGGCCGCCATGCCGGAGGCGAAGACGACGGTCTCCACCCCCTCCCCGCCGGGCTCCTCCAGTTCCCCGATGGCCCGTTCCAGCAGGGTCCACGTGGGGTTCGTGTCGCGGCCGTAGGCGTACGGCCCCGAAACCTCGCCGGGGAGGTGGAAGTGCGCGGCGAAGACCGGCCCGGGCAGCGGCGGTTCGTTCTTGACGGGCGCGGGCAGCCCGGCGCGCACCGCGCGCGTGCCGTCGCCGTACCGGTCCGCCGGGGCCGGGGTCGCGGCGGTCCCGCCGGGGGTGTTCTCGTTCACGGGGCGTGCTCCTTCACGGCGGTGCGTACGGCGTCAAGCAGTCCGGTGCTCGCGGCCTCGACCAGGGCCAGGCACTCCTCGAACCCGTCGAACGGGCCGTAGTACGGATCGGGCACGTCCGCCGCACCCGCTACGCCGCCCCGCGCGACCGCGGCCGCCGGGTCGTACGAGCGCAGCAGCCGGACCTTGGCGGCGGCCTCCGACGTGGGCGCGAGGTCGCGCAGGTCCCGCAGGTGGCCGGCGTCGAGGGCGATGACGAGGTCGACGCGGTCGAACCACGAGGCCCGGAACTGCCGGGCCCGGTGGTCCTGCTCGTACCCGGCGGCCTCCAGCACGGCGACGGTGCGCGGGTCGGCGCCGTCGCCCTCGTGCCAGCCGCCGGTGCCGGCGCTGTCCACCTCGACCAGCCCGTCGAGGCCGGCCTCGACGACGCGGGCGCGGAAGACCGACTCGGCCATGGGGGAGCGGCATATGTTGCCGGTGCAGACGAAGCACACGCGGTACATGGGCGGCCCGCTCAGTTCTTGTCGGGCAGGGCCAGGTTCACGGCCCAGGAGACGATGGAGATGATCAGGCCGCCGAGGACGGCGGTCCAGAAGCCGTCCACGTGGAAGCTCAGGTCGAGCTTCCCGGCCAGCCAGGAGGTCAGCATCAGCATCAGGGCGTTCACCACGAGGGTGAACAGGCCCAGGGTGAGGATGAACAGGGGGAACGAGAGCAGCTTCACCACGGGCTTGACGATGAGGTTGACCAGCCCGAAGACCAGCGCGACCAGGACCAGGGTCAGCGCGCGGCGGCCCGTGCTGCTGCCGTCGTCGAGCGTGATGCCGGAGACCAGCCAGATGGCGACGGCCAGGGCCGCCGCGTTGGCGAGCGTCTTGACTACGAAATTCGTCATGTGTCTGATCGTGGCAGAGAAGATCCGGGCCGGGCATCGGCAGATCAGCGGATCCCGGGGCACCACCGGGCAAGAGCAAGGGGCACAGCGAAGATGAAGGCCTTCCGGCTGGACGAGCTCGAAGCGGAGCGGGCCGCCAACAACGGCGCCTACCTGCAGTTCCTGCGGGAGCGGAACATGTCGGTCGGGCTCTACGCGCTCGACGCCGGGCAGAGCGACCCGCAGCAGCCGCACCACCAGGACGAGGTGTACTTCGTGGTGAGCGGACGGGCCTCCATCACCGTCGGCGAGGAGACGACGGTGGTGGCCAACGGCAGTGTCGTCTACGTCCCGGCCGGGGTGCCGCACAAGTTCCACCACATCACCGAGCCCCTGAAGGTGGTGGTCGTCTTCTCCCCGCCGGAGGGCTGAGCACGGGCCGGGTACGGCCGGGTGCGGCCGGGACGGCCGCCGGTCTGAGGGTCGTGCCCCTGATCCCCCTAGGGGGCGGGTCAGGGGGTTCCGGGGGCTCGCGGCCCCCTGTCCGGGGCCGCCGCCTCCTAGCATCGAGAGCGAGGAAAGAAACCGACCCGGACTCGCGAAGTCACGAACTCACGGGGTCACGGACGAGGAAGAGGTAGGAACATGGACGGGATCCGAGCGATGTTCGCGGGCATGCCCTGGTGGGTCAAGTGGGTCGCCGTTCCGCTGCTGGCGCTCTTCGTCTTCGGCGGAGTGGTCACTTCCATCCTCGGCGCGCTGATCTCGTTCGCCTTCAAGGCGCTGCTCTTCGTCGCCCTCGTCGGCGGTCTGATCTTCGTGGTCAAGAAGTTCACCGGCAGCGGCAGCGGAGCGAAGGCCTCCTCCAGCGACTGGTAGGACCGCCGTCCGCGACCTTCCCCCAACGGGTAAGGGGATTGACCCAGGCGGGGGAACGGGACCGGCCGAACGGCCCAAACGCCGGGAACCGGCCGATAGGGTGCGATCCGCGCCGTTCCCTGGGGGCGGCCCCCGCAGAGCGGGCCACCCCGAGGCCCGCCGCCACGCCTGGGGGTGAGCTTTGTCTTCGGTTCACAATCCCGGTGTCCCGACCCTGATCGGTTCGGTGCAGCGGGCGCTGAGGCTCCTCGAAGCGGCGGGGTCCCATAGCGAGGGAGCCCCGGCGAAACAGCTGGCGCGCGAAGCCGGGCTCCCGCTCCCCACCGCGTACCACCTGCTGCGCACCCTGACGCACGAGGGCTATCTGCGTCGCGAGAGCGGGGTGTTCGTCCTCGGCGACGCGGCCGGCCGGCTGGCGGGCGGTGGACTTCAGCAGAAACGTCGCAGCATGATCCTCGACTCGCTCGCGCACTTCCGTGACGCGGTCGGGGCCCCCGTCTACTTCGCGGTCTACCGCGAGGGTGAGATCGAGGTCGTGGGTGTCTCGGACACCCCGGCCAACCCGGCCTGCCAGGAGTGGGCCGACTTCCGCGCGACCGGCCACGCCCATGCAATCGGCCAGTGCCTGCTGGGCCAGCTCGACGAGAAGACGCGCAGGGACTACTACGACCGGCACCCGGTCGAGAGCATCACGCCCTACACCGTGCGGGACATGCACGCGCTGGAGCAGCGGATCGGCTCCCTGGAACGGATGCAGCCGGTTACGGAGCGTCAGGAATACGCCCTCGGCACGGTGTGTGCGGCCATCCCGATCACGGCCGGCGATGCCGCTGCGACCATGGCGATTTCCCTTCCCCTGCACCAAGAAGATCGATTGCTCTATGCAGTTGATCGACTACGGAGTGAAGTAGGCGCGCTGTTGAGCACCCTCTCCTTCTCTATCAGTATCTGAAAACTCACTCCTTGTGATCTGCTGGCGCTTCCACCACCCTTGTCAAGAGGGCCCTGGGGGACCATTCCTGGCCACTTCCACAACAGCGGGGTAGGCAATGCGCGAGTCGGTACAGGCAGAGGTCATGATGAGCTTCCTCGTTTCCGAGGAGCTCGCGTTCCGCATCCCGGTGGAGCTCCGGTACGACGCCCGTGATCCCTACGCGGTCCGCCTGACCTTCCACCTTCCCGGAGACGCCCCGGTGACCTGGGCGTTCGGCCGGGAGCTGCTTCTCGACGGCATCAACAAGCCCAGCGGTGACGGCGACGTGCACATCGCTCCCACCGATCCGGAGGAGCTGTCCGACGTCCACATCCGTCTTCAGGTCGGTGGCGACCGGGCCCTGTTCCGGGCCGGCGCGGGGCCGCTCGTCGCGTTCCTCGACCGGACCGACCGGCTCGTTCCGCTCGGTCAGGAGCGCAACCTCGGCGACTTCGAGGAGAGCCTCGACCAGGCGCTCGGCAAGATCCTCTCCGAATCGCAGCACGACGAGCGGAAGGCCGGCTGAGGCAGGGGCGGGGAGGTTCCGGCCGCCGGCCCGCCCTTCAGCGCTTGCGCCGGCGCCTGCCCCGGCCGCCGCGGGCCGGTGCGGCGGCCGGACCGGTGGCCGGGCTCCCGCTCGCTCCGGCCGCCGGTCCGGGCCGGTCGGCGGAGACCACGAGCGCCGCCAGCGCCGTCGTCACCGGCACCGAGGCGACGAGCCCGATGGAGCCCACGAGCGTCCGCACGATCTCCTCCGCGACCAGCTCGCTGTTGGCCACGGTACCCATGCTGCTGTTGGCGATCGAGAACAGCAGCAGCAGGGGCAGCGCGGCGCCTGCGTACGCCAGGACGAGGGTGTTCACCACTGACGCGATGTGGTCGCGGCCGATCCGGATGGCCGCCCGGTACAGCGCGCGCGGCCCCATGTCGGGGTCCGCCTGGTGGAGTTCCCAGACGGCCGACGTCTGAGTGACGGTCACGTCGTCGAGCACGCCCAGGGATCCGATGATGACGCCTGCGAGCAGCAAGCCGCTCATGTCGATGTTCGGGTAGAGCCCGTGGATCAGACCGGTGTTGTCGTCCGTGTTGCCGCTCAGGAACGCCCAGCCGATGAACTGCGAGCCCAGCAGCCCGATCAGCAGGAGCGAGACCAGCGTGCCGAGGACGGCGACCGAGGTCCTCGCCGTCAGCCCGTGGCACATGTAGAGGGCGATCAGCATGATCGCGCTGGCGCCGATGACCGCGACGAGCAGCGGGTTGGAGCCCTGCAGGATCGCCGGGAGGATGAAGAGCGTCAGGACCCCGAAGCTGACGACGAGCGCGATGAGCGCGAAGAGGCCGCGCATCCGGCCCACCACGACGACCGCGACGGCGAAGATGCCGGCCAGCAGCGCCATCGGCAACTTCCGGTTCAGGTCGATCACCGAGTACTGGAGGTCCCGGGGCGCGTCCGGCGCGTACGCCACCACCACCTCCTGGCCCTTCTCCAACTGCCGGGGCGCACCTGGCTGGACGATCTCGAAGAAGGCCCGGCCCTGTTCGGGTCCGCTGGTCACCTCGACCGTGGCCTTCTTGCACTCGCCGGTCCGGGCGGCCTGGGCCTCGCGTCCCTCGGGGGTGGACGTGTCGCCCGTGGGAGGGACCTGTGCCGCGTTCACCGATTTGCAGTCGACCTTCGCGAGAGCGACGACCTTGCCCTGCTGGGTCTGGCGGTCGAAGCCCACCCCGGTGCGCTCGTGCGCGGGGGCGCCGCCGGGCCAGAGCACGGCCATGCCGATGAAGACGGCGGCGGCGAAGGGGATCAGCACGGCGGCAATCACCTTGCGCAGGTGCTTGGAGACCGGAGCCGCGGGCCCGTGGCCGTGGCTGTGGCCATGACCGTGGCCATGACCGTGGCCATGGCCGGGGCCGTGGGAATGCCCGTGGGAGGAGGCTGAGGCATGCCCGTGGGACGCATGCTCGTGGCCGGTGTGGCCCAAGGGCTCTGTGGGCTCGTGGGGAGGCTGCGGCGAGGACGTCACCGGCAGATCATCGCAAGAGATGAGGGGGCCCACTGTTCAGCACGCCACACACGACGCTAACGTGGGGGCTACTTTGCACAACGCGGGAGCTCGGAGCACCGGGCTGAGAGGGCGCTGATCACCGTACGCGCATGAGAATGCGTACGGGAGGAGGCTGCGTCGACCGCCGAACCTGTTACCGGGTAATGCCGGCGTAGGGAGATAGGTCTCATGACCATTCAGGACGCACGCACGCCTGCCGTCAGCCAGGACGCCGACGGCCAGACCGAGCGCCAGCCGGGCTGGCACAAGGGCTACGTGGCGGGCTCCCGCCCCGACATCCGGGTGCCGGTCCGCCAGGTCCACCTCACCAACGGCAAGGACGTGACGCTCTACGACACGTCCGGGCCGTACACCGACCCGCAGATCGAGACCGACGTCCGCCGGGGCCTCGCGCCCCTGCGCGAGAACTGGATCATCGGCCGCGGCGACACCGAGGAGTACGCGGGACGCCCCGTCCGCCCCGAGGACGACGGCATCAAGCACACCTCTCCGCGCGGGGGCCTCAAGAACCTCGACGCGGTCTTCCCCGGCCGCCCGCGCCAGCCCCGCCGGGGCCGTGGCGGCGCCGCCGTCACGCAGCTCGCGTACGCCCGCCGGGGGGAGATCACCCCGGAGATGGAGTACGTCGCGATCCGCGAGAACGTCTCCCCCGAGGTCGTCCGGGAGGAGATCGCCGCAGGTCGCGCGGTGCTCCCCGCCAACGTGAACCACCCGGAGATCGAGCCGATGATCATCGGCAAGAAGTTCCTGGTGAAGGTCAACGCCAACATCGGCAACTCCGCGGTCACCTCCTCGATCGAGGAGGAGGTGGAGAAGATGACGTGGGCGACCCGCTGGGGTGCCGACACGGTCATGGATCTCTCCACCGGCCGCAACATCCACACCACCCGCGAGTGGGTGCTGCGCAACTCCCCGGTCCCGATCGGCACCGTGCCGCTCTACCAGGCGCTGGAGAAGGTCGACGGCAGGGCCGAGGACCTGACCTGGGAGATCTACAAGGACACGGTCATCGAGCAGGCCGAGCAGGGCGTCGACTACATGACGGTCCACGCCGGCGTGCTGCTGCCGTACGTGCCGCTGACGGCCCGTCGCAAGACCGGCATCGTCTCCCGCGGCGGTTCGATCATGGCCGCCTGGTGCCTCGCGCACCACAAGGAGAACTTCCTCTACACGAACTTCGAGGAGCTCTGCGAGATCCTCGCGACGTACGACGTCACGTACTCGCTGGGCGACGGCCTGCGTCCCGGCTCCATCGCGGACGCCAACGACGCGGCGCAGTTCGCGGAGCTGAAGACGCTGGGCGAGTTGAACACCATCGCCAAGCGGCACAACGTGCAGACGATGATCGAGGGCCCGGGCCACGTCCCGATGCACAAGATCAAGGAGAACATCGACCTCCAGCAGGAGATCTGCGAGGAGGCGCCGTTCTACACGCTCGGCCCGCTGACCACGGACGTCGCGCCCGCGTACGACCACATCACCTCGGGCATCGGCGCCGCGATGATCGCCTGGTGGGGCACCGCGATGCTCTGCTACGTGACGCCCAAGGAGCACCTGGGCCTGCCCAACCGGGACGACGTGAAGACCGGCGTCATCACCTACAAGATCTCCGCCCACGCGGCGGACCTGGCCAAGGGCCACCCGGGTGCCCAGGAGTGGGACGACGCCCTGTCGGACGCGCGGTTCGAGTTCCGCTGGGAGGACCAGTTCAACCTGGCCCTCGACCCGGACACGGCCCGTGAGTTCCACGACGAGACCCTCCCGGCCGAGCCGGCCAAGACCGCGCACTTCTGCTCCATGTGCGGTCCGAAGTTCTGCTCGATGAAGATCTCGCAGGACATCCGCCGCGAGCACGGCGGTGATCTGAAGGCCGATGAGATCGAGGCGGGAATGGCGGAGAAGTCCGCCGAGTTCGCGGCCTCGGGCAACAGGGTCTACCTGCCGCTGGCCGACTGACCGGTGAGGAGAGGGCCGGCCGACGGCATCCGGGGGGAGTCGTCGGCCGGCCTTCGCCGCTTCGGGAGAACCCGTCTGTACGGGCGAATGTTTCACGTGAAACAGACTGTTTCACGTGAAACGGGCCCGGGGCCTCACTCCGGTGCGTGGTCCGGGCCGCCGAAATCCGGGCTGGTGAAGTCCGGCGAGCTGTAGCCGGGGCGGGGGCCCTGGGAGGCCGGGCCCGGGCTGGTGAAGTCCGGGCGGCTGTAGCCCAGGCTGGGGATCCGCCCGGCCCCCGGTGTGCGCGGTACGGGGTAGCCCGGTCCGGCGGTCGGGTCGGCCAGGGCGTCGCGCAGGAACGGCACGATGCCCCGTTCCAGCAGGGCGTTGCGCCAGGCCTCACGGGCGCGGGAGAGCTCGTCGGGTATCGGCGCGCTCTCCTCCGCCCCGACCTCGGTGGAGCTGTTGCGCAGGGCCGTCACGAGCAGGCCGATCACGGCGAACAGCAGGGCGGCCACGGTGAGCCCGCCGAAGAGCCAGCCCGCTGTCAGCATCGTCTCCGCGAAGGCGGGGGCGGGGTCGATCATCTTGAGGCTGTATCCCACCAGCAGGAAGATCAGCATGGCGGTGCCCGCCAGGACCGGTGCGAGGACGCCGACCACGGCGCTCACGCCGGCCCCGCCGTCCTGGTCCTCGGCGCCGTCTTCGGCGGCCGTCCCGGGAGCCGACAGGGCCCCGTCGCGCAGCTCCTCCCGCACCTTCACGTAGTGGTCGTACTCGGCGGCCGCCGCGGCGGTCAGGAGCGTGGTGGCGGCCAGTGCCATGGTGCGCAGCTGTTCGGCGTTCAGCCGTTCGCCGAGGGTGGCGAGTTCGGGCCGTTCGTCCGCGGTGCGCAGTGCCTCGTCGAGGAGCCGGTCGAACTCCGGTCGGTCTTCGGTGAGCAGGTGCGGAGCGCTGGTCATGTGCATCCCCCGATGCTCCGTACATGCCGGTATGCCCGCGTAGATCCGGGGCTCCGGCACAAACGGAGGAGAGCCTGCTACGGATAGAGCGATGGTAGAGCGCCCCTGCCACGCCGTGACAGGGGCTTTGCTGAAATACCCCGCTCCGAGAACGCTCAGTCGCGCAGAGGTAGTTGAACGACGAGCAGCTTGCCCGCCATCGTCACGCCGCCGTCCATCGCGATGGCCAGTCCCTCCGCGTACACGTGCGGCCCGTCCACGGCCTCCGGTCCGCGGGAGTCCTCACCGTCCTCGGCGCCCACCTCGCCGAGCAGGTACGGGATGGGGCTGTGGCCGTGGACGACGCGGCCGCCGCCGTAGGTGCTCAGGAGCTCCCGTACGGCCTGGGGGCCGGTCTCCTCGTCGCGGAAGGCGAACCGCTTGGTGAACTTGCGGAAGAGGTCCCAGGTGATGTCGGCGTCGTTGCGGTTGAGCAGCTCGTGGATGGTGTCGTTGACGTCCTCGATGGAGTCGCCGTAGTCCAGGTACGCCGTGGTGTCCGAGTGCAGCAGCAGGTGGCCGTCCTGCAGCGTCGCCGCGTCGAGGCGGGACATCCACTGGAGGTGGACGTCCTCCAGGCGCTCCATGTCGGTGCGCTGGCCGCCGTTGAGCAGCCAGGCGGCCTGGAAGGTGGCGGTTCCGGCGCCGGAGGACACGGGGGTGTCGCCGAAGCGCTTGGCGCCGATCAGGAGCAGTTCGTGGTTGCCCATCAGCGCCTTGCAGTACCCGCCGGCGGCGGCGGCCTCGGCGGAGAGCCGCATGACGAGGTCGATGACGCCGATGCCATCGGGGCCGCGGTCGGTGAAGTCGCCGAGGAACCAGAGCCGGGCGTTGCCGGCGGACCAGCGGCACTCGGCGTCGATGAGCTGCTGGGCCTGGAGCTCCCGGATCAGCTCGTCCAGGTAGCCGTGTACGTCGCCCACGACGTAGAGCGGGCCGGGGCCGGAGCCCGGGGTCTCCTGGGGGACGTACTGGACCTGCACGGTGTCCCCGGGGCCGCCGGCCGGGCCGCGGACGATGACGGGCAGGTCGCGCTGCGTGGGCGTGTAGCCGTCGTCACCGCCGTCGCCGTACTCGCCGTCGCCCGCGGTGTGCTGCTGCGGGACGGTCTCCGTGCCCGGGTGGGCGGGAGGGGTCCCGGCGGGGAGGTCGGGGGCGTACCCGGGCCGCGGGGGCACGGGCGCGCTCTCCTCGTAGTACGGGGGGTACTCGCCGTACACGGGGGGCTCGCCGGACAGTGCGGCGGGCGCGGCGTACGGCGCGGGTTCGGCGACCGGCACCCGGAAGTCCCGCAGCGTGTCCGTCCGCATCGCGGGTCCCTGACCGGCCCCCTGAGTCATCGACCCCTCCACCACCGTCGCGCTGCCGTACACCTGCGGACCCTCCTCACCTCCTGGGCGGAGGGTCCGTGATGTCGTGCGCCCATCATAGGAATGCGGCTCGCGCTCTGTGACGCACCAGGGGTGGTGAATCCTGGCCGGAACCTCTCCTTCCTGCCCTTTTGTTCCGATTTCGGCGATGGGGAAATCCTCGGAGGGGCCGTCGGCCCCGCCCATGTGACGGTGTGGAGGTCAGTCCTGGGCCGGTGAGCGGGGCGGGCTGACGGTGGTGCGGGGCGTTCTGCGCTGCGAGGAGGTGCGGATGATCAGCTCGGTCGGCACGACCTGCTCGACGGGGCGTCCGGTGTCCACTCCCTCGATCGCGTCGATCAGCAGCTGTACGACGGCGGTGCCGATGCGACGGGGCTTGAGGGAGAGCGTGGTGATGGGCGGCTCGGTGTTGGCATAGACGGTGGATTCGCTGCAGCAGACGAGGAGCAGGTCCTCGGGGACCCGCAGCCCGTAGCGCCGGGCGGCGGCGAGGAGGTCGGTGCCGTTGGGGTCGAAGAGCCCGTACACGGCGTCCGGCCGGTCGGGGCGGGCGAGGAGCCGGTCGGCGGCGACGGCGCCCGCGCACGGGTCGTGGGCGGGGTAGGACTCGTAGACGGGGTCCTGGCCGACGCGCTCGCACCAGTTGAGGTAGGCGGTCGTGGAGAGCCGGGTGTAGGTGTCGGTGGTGGTGCCGGTCAGCAGCCCGATGCGGCGGGCTCCGGCGGCGGCGAGGTGGTCGAGGAGCCCCAGTACGGCGGCCTCGTGGTCGTTGTCCACCCAGGCGGTGACGGGGAGGGTGCCCGCCGGGCGGCCGTCGGAGACCACAGGGAGGCCCTGGCGGACCAGCTCGCTGACGACCGGGTCGTGGTCGGAGGGGTCGATGACGACGGTGCCGTCGAGGGCCACGTTGGACCAGACGTCGTGTCGTGAGGTGGCGGGCAGGATGACGAGGGCGTAGCCGCGGGCCAGCGCCGCGGAGGTGGCGGCCCGTGCCATCTCCGCGAAGTACGCGAATTCGGTGAAGGTGAAAGGTTCATCCCCGTACGTGGTCACGGTCAGGCCGATCAGGCCCGACTTGCCGGTACGGAGGGTGCGGGCCGCGGCGGAGGGGCGGTACCCCAGCCGGTCGGCGACCTCGCGGACGTGGCGGCGAGTGGCGTCGGGCAGCCTCCCCTTGCCATTGAGCGCGTCGGAGACGGTTGTGATGGACACGCCCGCCGCGGCGGCCACGTCCCTGATGCCGGCCCGGCCCTGTCGGCCGCCGACCCGCCGGGTGGTCTCGGTCCGGCTCACCTGATGCTTCCCTGCTGCTGTCATGGCGAGCCGATAGTAGGGCTCGGAAGGGAGGGTGGTTCGGGTGCATATGCACGCGTTGACAGGCACGATTCTGCATGGTTCGCCACCCCCAATGACCTTGGAATTAAAGGTATTTGGCGCCTGGTGTCGAGAGTGTGGCCTGTCGGCGGGTACGAGCATGCCAAAACGGAGCCGTCTCGGATCGCCCTCAACTCACCTGCACGAGGGACGCGCGCCACGGCGCAGGCCACCGGCGCGCGCATATATGCGTGCGCTCCCCCTGTGTTCCTGGCGCCCGCCATTCTCGGATCGGCGGAATCCTCATAAGGTGAGCAGTATTGAGTCGACGGCGACGTCGACGGGACGGTCGAGGAGGACCTGCGGTGAGCGAGAAGAGCCCGAAGCTGCGCGCCGAGCTGGACGGCATTCCCACCTACAAGCCCGGCAAGCCCGCCGCCGCGGGCGGGGCCGTCGCGTTCAAGCTGTCCTCGAACGAGAACCCGTATCCGCCGCTGCCGGGGGTCCTGGAGACCGCGGTCGCCGCCGCGGGCCGGTTCAACCGCTACCCGGACATGGCGTGCACCGGGCTGGTGAACGAGCTGGCGGACCGTTTCGGCGTGCCGGTCGAGCACATCGCCACGGGCACCGGTTCGGTGGGTGTGGCCCAGTCGCTGATCCAGTCGACGGCCGGCCCGGGCGACGAGGTCATCTACGCCTGGCGTTCCTTCGAGGCGTACCCGATCATCACCCAGATCTCCGGGGCGACGTCGGTGCAGGTACCGCTGACCGACGGGGACGTCCACGACCTGGACGCGATGGCGGCCGCCATCACCGACCGGACCCGTCTGATCTTCGTTTGCAACCCCAACAACCCCACCGGCACCGCTGTGCGCCGCGCCGAGCTGGAGCGGTTCCTGGACCGGGTGCCCTCGGACGTCCTGGTGGTGCTGGACGAGGCCTACCGCGAGTTCGTGCGCGACGCCGACATCCCGGACGGCATCGAGCTCTACCGCAACCGCCCGAACGTGGCCGTGCTGCGCACGTTCTCCAAGGCGTACGGGCTGGCCGGCCTGCGCGTCGGCTTCGCGGTGGCGCACGAGCCGGTGGCCGCGGCGCTGCGCAAGACGGCGGTGCCCTTCGGTGTGAGCCAGCTCGCCCAGGACGCGGCGGTCGCCTCGCTGCGGGCCGAGGACGAGCTGATGGGCCGGGTCGGGGCGCTGGTGTGCGAGCGCAACCGGGTCCACGAGACGCTGCTCGCGCAGGGCTGGACGGTTCCGGACACCCAGGCCAACTTCGTGTGGATGCGGCTGGGGGAGCGCACCGCCGAGTTCGCGGCGGCCTGCGAGAAGGCCGGTGTGGTGGTCCGGCCCTTCGCGGGCGAGGGCCTGCGGGTCACGATCGGTGAGACCGAGGCGAACGACCTCTTCCTGCACACGGCCGAGGCCTTCTTCAAGGAGCTGTAGTCAGGGTCGCGGCCGGAGGGCCGTGGTCCGGTGACCGGGATGCCGGCCGCGGGGAGCCGTGGCCGTCAGACCAGTTCCACGCGGACGGGGTCGCCGTCGCGGACGGTGGCCAGGAGGCGGGGGTCGCCGTCGAACGAGCCGAGCACGTTGCAGGGGCTCGCCAGGCGGCTCTCGCCTCCGCGCGAGATGGGCGTGGGGCCGTAGGGCAGGGCCAGTGCGTCGCCCTCGGTCCAGAAAGCGACCGTACCGGGCTCGACGACCTGCTGGGCGTCGTCTTCCAGGGCCACGGAGACCCCGGTGTCGAAGTAGACCTCCTCGCCCCAGGTGTTCGCGGAGGCGGAGATCGGGAGGGCCGCGGCCAGCGCCTTGCTGGTCGGGGTCTCGTCCAGGGTCGCGGTGAGCAGGCCCGCAGGCCAGGAGATTCGAATCTGCATGGGCCGCATTCAACAATCTGTTGAAATCCTTGGCTAGTGGCCGATACGGGGGACCCCGGCCGATTGGGGCCGCAGGCGGTAGGACATAATGCTTGTGAATGTGAACGCGTTCACAAGCGTGTCCTGCTTTCTCCCGGTATGGGGAGGAACCCGCCAGGCAGACTGCCCGCTGTGACCACGGCGACGACAAGGAGAAGACGACGTGGACCTAGCTTTGGCGCCTGAGACATTGGCGCGCTGGCAGTTCGGAATCACCACCGTCTACCACTTCCTCTTCGTGCCGCTCACGATCTCGCTCGCCGCGCTGACCGCCGGCCTGCAGACCGCGTGGGTCCGGACGGAGAAGGAGAAGTACCTCAGGGCCACGAAGTTCTGGGGCAAGCTTTTCTTGATCAATATCGCGATGGGTGTCGTCACCGGCATCGTGCAGGAGTTCCAGTTCGGTATGAACTGGTCCGACTACTCGCGATTCGTGGGTGACATCTTCGGCGCGCCGCTGGCGTTCGAGGCCTTGATCGCCTTCTTCTTCGAGTCGACCTTCATCGGCCTGTGGATCTTCGGCTGGGACAAGCTGCCGAAGAAGATCCACCTCGCCTGCATATGGATGGTGTCGCTCGGCACCGTCCTGTCCGCCTACTTCATCCTGGCGGCCAACTCCTGGATGCAGCACCCGGTCGGCTACCGCATCAACGAGGAGCGGGGCCGGGCCGAGCTCACCGACTTCTGGGCGGTCCTCACCCAGGACACGGCCCTCACCCAGTTCTTCCACACCATCACGGCCGCGTTCCTCGTCGGCGGCGCGTTCATGGTCGGCATCGCCGCCTTCCACCTCGCGCGCAAGAAGCACGTCCCGGTCATGCGCAGCTCGCTGCGGCTCGGCCTGGTCGTCATGATCATCGCCGGTATGGGTACCGCGATCAGCGGTGACCTGCTCGGCAAGGTGATGTTCAAGCAGCAGCCCATGAAGATGGCCGCCGCCGAGGCACTCTGGGACGGCGAGGCGCCGGCTCCCTTCTCCGTCTTCGCCTACGGAGACGTGGAGAAGGGCCACAACAAGGTGGCCATCGAGATCCCGGGCCTGCTGTCCTTCCTCGCCAACGACGACTTCAGCTCCTTCGTCCCCGGCATCAACGACGTCAACAAGGCCGAGCAGGAGAAGTTCGGCCCCGGCGACTACCGCCCCAACATCCCCGTCGCGTACTGGGGCTTCCGCTGGATGATCGGCTTCGGCATGGCCTCCCTCGGGATCGGCATGCTCGGGCTGTGGCTGACCCGCAAGCGGTTCCTGCTGCCGCCGGCGCTGCGCACCGCCGAGGACGAGGTCCCCCATCTCGTCCTCTTCAAGAAGGCGCTCAGCCCCAAGTTCGCCCGGCTGTACTGGATCACCGCGCTCTGGACCATGCTCTTCCCTCTGATCGCCAACTCCTGGGGCTGGATCTTCACCGAGATGGGCCGTCAGCCCTGGGTGGTCTACGGAGTGCTGCGCACCAGGGACGCGGTCTCGCCGAACGTCTCGCAGGGCGAGGTGCTCACCTCGATGATCGGCTTCACGCTGCTCTACGCCGTGCTCGCGGTGATCGAGGTCCGGCTCCTCGTGAAGTACGTCAAGGCAGGCCCGCCCGAGCTCACCGAGGCCGACCTCAACCCGCCCACCAGGATCGGCGGGGACGACAAGAACCCCGACCGGCCGATGGCCTTCTCGTACTGAGGCTGAGGAGACCACACCATGGAACTTCACGACGTCTGGTTCGTACTGATCGCCGTCCTGTGGACCGGCTACTTCTTCCTGGAGGGCTTCGACTTCGGCATCGGTGTCCTCACCAAGCTCCTCGCCAGGGACCGCACGGAGAAGCGGGTCCTGATCAACACGATCGGGCCCGTCTGGGACGGCAACGAGGTCTGGCTGCTCACGGCGGGCGGTGCCACCTTCGCCGCCTTCCCGGAGTGGTACGCGACCCTCTTCTCCGGCTTCTACCTGCCGCTGCTGATCATTCTGGGCTGCCTCATCATCCGCGGCGTCGCCTTCGAGTACCGCCACAAGCGGTCCGAGGAGCGGTGGCAGGCCAACTGGGAACACGCGATCTTCTGGACCTCGCTGATCCCGGCCTTCCTGTGGGGCGTGGCCTTCGCCAACATCGCGCGCGGTGTGAAGATCGACCAGGACATGGAGTACGTCGGGAACGTCCTCGACCTGCTCAACGTCTACTCGCTCCTCGGCGGCCTGGTCACCCTCACCCTGTTCACCTTCCACGGCGCCGTCTTCGCCGCGCTGAAGACCGTCGGGGACATCCGGGACCGTGCGCGTGCGCTGGCCACCCGGCTGGGTGTGGTGACGGCCGTCCTGGCCCTGGCCTTCCTGATCTGGACCCAGGCCTCGCGCGGTGACGTGTGGAGCCTGGTGGCGATGGCCGTCGCCGTACTGGCGCTGGTCGCCGCGCTCGGGTTCAACCTGGCGGGCCGGGAGGGCTGGGCGTTCGCCCTGTCCGGGATCACCATCGCGGCAGCCGTCGCGATGCTCTTCCTGACGCTCTTCCCGAACGTCATGCCGTCCTCGCTGGACGCGGCCTGGAGCCTCACGGTCACCAACGCCTCGTCGACCCCGTACACCCTGAAGATCATGACCTGGTGTGCCGCCGTGGCCACTCCACTGGTCCTGCTCTACCAGGGCTGGACGTACTGGGTCTTCCGCAAGCGGATCGGTACGCAGCACATCGTCGACGCGCACTGAGCCGCACGCGTCACTCCTGCCAGACCCTGCCGAGGGGATGTTTCACGTGAAACCGATCGACCCGCGCCTGCTTCGGTACGCCCGTTCCACCCGCCTCTTCCTGGGGGCGGTGGTGGCCCTCGGGCTCGCCGGAGCAGGGCTGGTCGTCGGTCAGGCGATGCTCATCGCCGAGATCGTGGTCGGAGCCTTCGAACGGGGCCTCGACGGAGCCGCCCTCCGCACGCCACTGCTGCTCCTCGCGGCGGTGGCACTGGGGCGCGGCCTCGTCGCCTGGCTCACGGAGCTGGCCGCGCACCGGGCGAGCGCCGCGGTCAAGTCCGAGCTCCGGGGCCGGCTGCTGGACCGGGCCGCCGACCTCGGGCCCGGCTGGCTCAGCGGGCAGCGCACCGGATCCCTCGTCTCCCTGGCCACCCGGGGCGTGGACGCGCTCGACGACTACTTCTCCCGCTATCTGCCCCAGCTGGGGCTCGCCGTGGTGGTCCCGGTGGCGGTCCTCGCCCGGATCGTCACCGAGGACTGGGTGTCGGCGGCCATCATCGTGGTCACCCTGCCGCTGATCCCGCTGTTCATGATCCTCATCGGCATGGCGACCCAGAGCCGGATGGACCGCCAGTGGCGGCTGCTCTCCCGGCTGTCGGGGCACTTCCTCGACGTGGTCGTGGGCCTCCCCACGCTCAAGGTGTTCGGGCGGGCCAAGGCGCAGGCCGAGTCCATCAGGAAGATCACCGACGACTACCGCCAGGCCACGATGCGCACCCTGCGCATCGCCTTCCTCTCCTCCTTCGCGCTGGAACTGCTGGCCACGCTGTCGGTGGCGCTCGTCGCGGTCACCATCGGCATGCGGCTCGTACACGGGGAACTGGACCTGTACACCGGGCTGGTCATACTGATCCTCGCCCCGGAGGCCTATCTGCCGCTGCGCCAGGTCGGGGCGCAGTACCACGCGGCCGCCGAGGGACTGGCGGCCGCGGAAGAGATCTTCGAGGTCCTGGAGACCCCGGCCGCCGCCCCGGGCGGCGGCGCCGACGTACCGGCCACGGAACTGCGGATCGAGCTCGACGGGGTCGAGGTGCGGTACGAGGGGCGCGGCGCGAGCTCTCCCGGACCCGTCTCGCTCGTCGTCGGACCGGGTGAGTGCGTGGCCCTCACCGGACCGAGCGGTTCGGGCAAGTCCACGCTGCTGAACGTGCTGCTGGGCTTCGTCGCTCCGACGGCGGGGCGGGTCCGGGTCGGTGACACGGACCTGGCGGAACTCTCCCTCGCACAGTGGCGGAAGCGCATCGCGTGGGTTCCGCAGCGGCCCCACCTGTTCGCCGGGACCATCGCCGAGAACGTCCGTCTGGCCCGACCCGGAGCCGATGACGAAGCCGTGGAGGCGGCACTGCGCGACGCCGGGGCGTGGGAGTTCGTCTCGGCCCTGCCGCTCGGGGCGCGGGCCCTGCTCGGCGAGGGCGGGGCGGGGCTGTCTGCGGGGCAGCGCCAGCGCCTCGCCCTGGCCAGGGCGTTCCTGGCGGACCGGCCGGTGCTGCTGCTGGACGAGCCGACGGCGGCCCTGGACGGGGAGACCGAAGCGGCCGTCGTGGACGCCGTACGCCGCCTCGCGGTCGGGCGGACCGTGCTGCTCGTGGTGCACCGGCCGGCGCTGCTGGCGGTGGCCGACCGGGTGGTGGCGGTGGCCGAGGGCGCCCCGGCCCGGCCGGTCGCGGCTTCCGGAACCGTCGCGGGTGCGGATTCCGGGGTTGCGGGGATTGCCGCAGTTCCCGGGGCTCCTGGAGTTGCCGGAGCTCCCGGGGTTCCTAGGGTTCCCGGGGTTCCCGGAGCTCCCGGGGTGAAGGCCTCGGGCGGGCCGTCGGCGGCATCCGGCCCCGGGGAGTGGATCCTCGGCGGCGGACCGGAGCGGAACGGCCGCGGCTCGGGCGGCGGGAACGGCGTCGGTGCGGGCCCGGCCGGCGATCCGCTGCGGCGGGTGCGGGCCGTGGCCGCGGCCTGGCAGGGCCGGTTCCGGCTCGGGCTGCTGCTCGGGGCGCTGGCCGTCGGGAGCAGCGTCGGGCTGATGGCCGTCTCCGGCTGGCTGATCTCCAGGGCCTCCGAGCAGCCGCCGGTGCTGTACCTGATGGTGGCCGTCACGGCGACACGGGCCTTCGGGATCGGGCGGGCCGTCTTCCGCTACGCCGAGCGGCTCGTGTCGCACGACGCCGTCCTGCGGATGCTCGCCGACCTGCGGGTCGCGGTGTACCGCCGGCTGGAGCGGATCGCCCCCGCCGGACTGCGCGGGCAGCGGCGCGGGGACCTCCTCTCCCGGCTGGTGGCCGATGCCGACGCGCTCCAGGACTACTGGCTGCGCTGGCTCCTTCCGGTGGGCACCGCGGTGCTCGTCGGCACCGGGTCGGTGGCGTTCACCGCCTGGCTGCTGCCCGAAGCCGGGGCCGCGCTGGCGGTGGGGCTCCTCGCGGCCGGGGTGGGGGTGCCGCTGATCAGCGGGGCTTGTGCGCGGCGTGCCGAGCGGCGGCTGGCGCCCGCCCGGGGCGAACTCGCCAGCCGGGTGGCCGATCTGCTGACGGGTACCGCCGAACTGACGGTGGCCGGTGCGCTGGCCGGCCGGAAGGAGCGGGCGCGGGAGGGCGACGGCGTGCTGACCCGGATCGCCTCGCGCGGGGCCGCTGCCACCGGGCTCGGCAGCGGGCTGTCCGCCCTGGTGTGCGGACTCACGGTGGTGTGCGCAGCGTTCGCGGGTGCGGGGGCCGTCGCGGCCGGGCGGCTGTCCGGGGTGGCCATGGCGGTGGTGGTGCTGACCCCGCTCGCCGCCTTCGAGGCCGTCAGCGGGCTCCCGCTGGCCGTCCAGTACCGCCAGCGGGTGCGCCGCAGCGCCGAGCGGGTGTACGAGGTCATCGACGCTCCGGTGCCCGTAGCCGAGCCGGCCGAGCCCCGGGCGCTGCCGGCCTCGCCGTTCCCGCTGAGGCTGACGGGGCTCGCCGCCCGGCACGGCGGACAGGAGCGGGACGCGCTGCACGGGCTGGACCTGACCCTGGAGGCAGGCCGGCGCATCGCGGTCGTCGGGCCGTCGGGTTCGGGCAAGACCACTCTGGCGCAGGTCCTGCTGCGCTTCCTGGACCCGCGCGAGGGCGCGTACACCGTGGGCGGGACGGACGTCCGCACCCTCGACGGCGACGACGTACGCCGGATCGTGGGCCTGTGCGCCCAGGACGCGCACCTCTTCGACAGCTCGGTGCGGGAGAACCTGCGGCTGGCCCGGACCGGGGCGAGCGAGGAACAGCTGCGCGAGGCGCTCGCCGCGGCCAGGCTGCTGGAGTGGGCCGACGGGCTTTCGGACGGGCTGGACACGCTGGTCGGGGAGCACGGGGAGCGGATCTCCGGCGGGCAGCGCCAGCGGCTGGCCCTGGCGCGGGCGCTGCTGGCGGACTTCCCCGTCCTCGTCCTGGACGAGCCGGCCGAGCACCTGGACCTGGCGACCGCGGACGCCCTGACGGCGGATCTGCTGGCGGCCACCGAAGGCCGGACCACCGTGCTGATCACGCACCGGCTCGCCGGGCTGGCGGCGGTGGACGAGGTGCTCGTACTGGACGGGGGCGCGGTCGTGCAGCGTGGTGCCTATGCCGACCTGGCGGCGGTCGAGGGGCCGCTGCGGAGCCTGCTGGAGCGGGAACGGGAGGCCGATCGGGCCCTCGCCGGCACCAGCGGCTGACTTTCCCTCCTAATCAGGACTAACTACGCTCAAGGGCATGTCAGTGCAGGAGTCACAGGAATCGCCGGAGTCACCGGAATCCCGTGGGGGCGCACCGGATCCACTGGAGGCCGCCACCCAGGCCACCCGGAGCCTGCACGGGCTGTCCACGGAGCTGACCGCGCGTGTCCCGCAGCTGCTGGAGGCCATGCGCTCGGTCGGTACCGGACTCGAACTGCACTCCACGCTCGACCGCATCTGCGAGACGGCCGCCGAGCTCGCGGACGCCCGCTACGCGGCGATCGGGGTCGTCGACACGGAGGGCCCGGGGCTGTCGGACTTCGTCACCTTCGGCGTCAGCGGGGAGCTGGCGAGGAGGATCGGGCACCGCCCGGACGGGAAGCGCGGCCTGCTGGGCGCGCTCATCTCGCATCCGGACACCGTCCGCCTCGCCGATCTGACGAAGGACCCGCGGTCGGCGGGCTTCCCCGCGCACCACCCGCCCATGAAGACCTTCCTGGGCGTTCCCATCCGGGTGCAGGGCGAGATCTTCGGCAACCTCTACCTCGCCGAGAAGAACGGCGGCGGCGAGTTCAACGACTACGACGTCCACATGGTCCGGGTGCTGGCCACCGAGGCGGGCATCGCCATCGGCAACGCCCGGCTGTACGAGGCCGCCACCCAGCGCGAGCGCTGGATCGACGGCTCGGTGGCCGTCACCACCGCCCTGCTGTCCGGCGGGGACGCCGACGACGCCCTGTCGGTGGTGGCCGAACAGGCCCGCCGCCTGGCCGACTCCGCCGCCGGGATCGTGATGCTGCCGGCGGAGGAGGGCGGCATGGAGATCGTCGCGGTCTCCGCGGACAACCCGGCGACCTCGCTCGGCGTGGTCGTGCCCGCCGAGAGCCCGGTGGTGGACAAGCTGCTGCGGGGCGAGCCGGTCTTCGTGGACGACGCCGCCGTCGACCCCCGCATGATCAGCAGGCTGACCAGCCAGTACGGACCCTGCATGATGCTGCCGCTGCACAGCGGCGGGCGGGTGCTGGGCGCGCTGGTCACCCCGCGGGCCCGGGGCAAGCGGCCCTTCACGGAGGCGGAGCGGACCCTGGCCACGCAGTTCGCCTCCCAGGCGGCCCTCGCGCTGATGATGGCCGAGGCCCAGCGCGACCGGGAGCGGCTGGCGGTGTTCGAGGACCGAGACCGGATCGCCCGGGACCTGCACGACCTGGTCATCCAGCGGCTGTTCGCCACCGGGATGATGCTGGAGGGCGCGCAGCGCAGGTCCATCGTCCCCGAGGTCCGCGACGGTGTGGGCAAGGCCGTGGACGAGCTCGACGTGACCATCCAGGAGATCCGCACCGCGATCTTCGCGCTCCAGCAGGGCCCGGCGGAGGCTCCGTCGGGGCTGCGCACGCGCGTGCTGCGGGAGATCAACATGGCGGCCGTGCCGCTGGGGTTCAAGCCCGCCCACCGCTTCGCCGGCCCGATCGACACGGTCGTCGGCGAGCTGGTCGGCAAGAACCTGATCGCCGCCCTGCGCGAGGCCCTGTCGAACGCCTTCCGGCACGCGGACGCGTCCCGGATCGAGGTGCTGGTCGACGCCACCGTCACCCTGCCCGACAACCGGCCCGGGGTACGGCTGGAGGTCGCCGACGACGGGGTGGGCATGCCGGAGGGCGGCCGGCGCAGCGGTCTGCGCAACCTGCGCCGCAGGGCGGAGTCCCTCGGCGGCTCCAGCTGGTACGGCTCCGGTATCGGGGAAGACGGCGGCGGGACCACCCTGGTCTGGGAGGCCCCGCTGTGATCCGTCACGGCCCGTCCGGCGGGACGGGCTAGCCGCGCGCGGCGTGTTCGGCCAGGATCCGCTCGATGACCACGGCGACCCCGTCCTCGTTGTTGGCGACCGTGCGGCCGGACGCGGCGGCGATCACGTCGGGGTGGGCGTTGCCCATCGCGTACGAGGTGCCGGCCCAGCGGAGCATCTCCACGTCGTTCGGCATGTCCCCGAAGGCGACGACCTCGGCGGGGGAGATCCCGCGTTCGGCACAGCACAGCTCCAGGGTGCTGGCCTTGGACACGCCGAGCCCGCTGACCTCCAGCAGGGCGGTCGGGCTGGAGCGGGTGATGGAGGCGTAGGCGCCGGCGGCGGACCGGGCCACGGCGAGGAACTCGTCCGGAGCCAGTTCGGCGTGGTGCGCGAGCAGTTTCAGCACCGGCGCCGCATGGTCGTCGTGTTCCTCGTGGAGCAGCTTCTCGGCGGTGGCGACCGTCGCACCCGGGTCCTGGAAGAACGGCGGGTAAGCCGGCTCGTAGTTGATGCCGGTGGTCATCTCGACCGCGAAGGAGGTACCGGGCGCGGCCTTGCGCAGGGTGTTCACGACGGTCAGGGCCGTGGCCCGGGGCAGTGCCCTGACCTGTACGAACTCCCGCCCGGCGTGGAGGTCGACGACGGCGGCGCCGTTCGCGCAGATCGCCAGGCCGTGGCCGTGGACGTGATCGCTGACCACGTCCATCCAGCGGGCCGGGCGGCCGGTGACGAAGAAGACCTCGATCCCGGCCTCCTCGGCAGCGGCGAGCGCGGCGACCGTGCGCAGCGAGACGGACTTGTCGTCGCGCAGCAGGGTGCCGTCGAGGTCGGTGGCGATGAGCCGGGGTGCGGGGGGCGGCCCGTCCGGGCCCTGGGAAGCCGAGGTCACCGCTCCATCTTCGCCCATGGGCCCCTGCCGCCGGACCATGATCGTCCAGACATTTTTCCCGCCCTCGTGGCCGGGCGCCCTGTGGAACCGTCCGGCACGGCGCATGTTTCACGTGAAACACGCGCCGAATCGGACGAGCCGGGCCCTGACGGACGAGGCGTGGTTGGTGTACGGGACACGGACCGCCGTACGCTCGACGTCATGACTCTGCGCCTGAGCACTGTGATCCTGCCGGTACGCCCGTGGCACGAGGGAGGCCGTGACGAGTGGGAGCGGGCCGAGCGCCTCGGGTTCCACACCGCCTACACCTACGACCACCTGAGCTGGCGGGGCTTCCGCGACCGCGCCTGGTACGGCGCGGTGCCCACGCTGACCGCCGCGGCCTCCGTCACCGAGCGGATCCGCCTGGGCACCCTGGTCACCTCGCCGAACTTCCGCCACCCGGTGACCCTCGCCAAGGAGCTGATGTCGCTGGACGACATCTCGCGCGGACGCATCACCCTCGGCATCGGCGCCGGCGGCAACGGCTTCGACGCGACCGCACTGGGACAGGAGGAGTGGAGCCCGCGCGAGCGGGCGGACCGCTTCGCGGAGTTCGTGCCGCTGCTCGACCGGCTGCTCACGGAGCAGGCGGTCACCCACCACGGCACGTTCTACTCCGCCGACGAGGCGCGCAACATCCCCGGGTGCGTCCAGCGCCCGCGCCTGCCGTTCGCCGTCGCGGCGACCGGCCCGCGCGGTGTGAAGCTCGCGGCGAGCCACGGCCAGGCCTGGGTGACCGCGGGCGACCCGAAGCACTCCGAGGGCACGCCCGAGCAGTCGCTGGAGGCCCTGCGCGTCCAGCACGGGCGCCTCGAAAAGGCGCTGGCGGAGATCGGCCGCGACTCCGACTCGATCGAGAAGGTGCTGCTGACCGGCTTCACCCCGGAGCGCGCCTCCATGCTGGAGTCCGTTGACGCCTTCGTCGACTTCGCCGGCCGCCACCGCGAACTGGGCTTCACCGAGCTGGTCATCCACGCGCCGATCCCGGATTCCGACTTCGCCGCCGACGATGCGGTCTTCGAGAGGATCGCCACCGAGGCGCTCGCCCAGCTGGACGGCTGAACCCGCCCCGACCGGGGCCCGTCGCATGACGGGCCCCGGTCGGGCATGCCGGGCCGCTCAGGCCGTCAGGTTCGCGATGATCCGCCGCGCCTGGGGGGCCGCCCACTCCGGAGCCATGCCCTCGGGCAGGGACTCGATCTCCTCCAGCAGCGCAGACATCCTGGCGGCGCCCACCTCCGGGCGGCCCAGTTCGTGATCGGTCCACGCGGCGTTGTTCAGGCACTGGAAGCGGTCCTGGAGCGACTCCAGCCCGAGCCTCGCGTACAGCTCGGCCGCGCGCTCCCACAAATCGATCTCCTCCAGCCGCAGGGCCCGGGCGGCGTCCGGGCCCAGGAGGCCCCCGGCCGGGGGCTCCCCTTCCCCGTCCTGGCCGGGGTCCCGGGAGCTCACCAGCCGGTCCAGCACCTGCGCCAGCTGGTGCCAGGTCTGCGCCAGTTCGGAGAGCAGCTCCGTGACCTCGGCTCCGTCGGCCGCCAGGGCCGCCTCCAGGGCTCCGGCAGCCTCGTCCATCAGGGCCCGGGCGGCTGCCACGGTCTCCTCGGTGACCTCCTCGCGCATCCCCAGCCAGGCCAGCGAGCGCAGGATCCGGACCTCGGACACCACCGCATCACCGGTCAGCCGGCGCAGCTCCAGAGCCCGCCGGTACGCGGCGACGGCCTCATCGGCCAGACCGGCGTCGGAGAGGCTGTCGGCGGCCGCCTGGGCGAAGCCCGCCTGCGGCCGGGGGTCCTCCCAGTCCTTGACCAGTTCGGCGGCGAGCAGGAACTGCTCCGCGGCGGCCCGGGACTCGCGCAGCTCACGCAGCAGGTTCCCCAGGAAGTCCCGCGCCGAGACGGCCTGTCCCTCGCCGTGCTCCAGGAGGTCCGGCAGCGCCGACTGCAGCACCTCCGCCGCATCGGCGGTCCGGCCGTCCCGCGCGTAGGCCTGGGCCAGGATCCGCCGGGCCTGTGCCCCGCCGTCGGCGGCCAGCCCCGCCTGGTCGAACCAGTGCGCCGCCGCGAGGGCGTGCTCGGCGGCCTCCGCAGCCGTGCCCCGCCCGCGCAGCAGGACGTCCGCGAGGGTGAGGCGTACGAGGCCCTGCTCCTCGGGGTCGGTCACCTCGGCGGAGTGCTCCAGGCCGGACCGCGCGGCTGCCTCGGCCTCCTCGGGCCGTCCCAGCGAGAGCAGCACCCCGGCCCGCAGTACGAGGGGGTCCGCCGCCTGCCAGGGCCGGCCCGCCTCGACGGCGCGGTCCGCGGAGGAGGCCAGCAGCTCCAGGGCCCTTTCGGTGTCGCCCTGGGAGAGGGCCAGTCGGCCGAGCATCTCCTCGGCCTCGGAGGCCAGGTCCGGGAGGGCCTGCCGGTAGGAGGAGACGAAGGAGACGAGTTCGGCCGTCAGCGGCCCGTGGCCGTGGTCGTGGCTGTGGCCGTGGCCGTCGTCATGACCGTGGCCCCCGTGGCCGTGGTCGTCCCCGTGCTCGTGGACCTGCTCCTGCGCGGCCTCCGCCGAGCGCAGGTACGGCTCCAGCCGCAGCGCCGACAGCTCAGCGACCGCGATCCTGCGGGCCCGCAGCGGCTCCGCCGCGTCGAGTGCCTCGGCGGCGCGCAGCCCCGCCGCCAACAGCGCGCGGACCTCTCCCGGCGCGGCCCCGGCCTGGGCGGCCGCGCTCGCCAGCCGCAGCTCGGCCAGGGCGGCGCGCTCGGCCTGCCCCAGCGTCCGGTAGTCGTCGCGTACGGCCGCCAGCAGCTCCGCCGCGTCCGGCGCTCCGGCCCGCGCGGCCGTCAGGGCCCGGTGGTCGGCGACCTCGGCGCGCAGCAGCGGGTGCACGTCCGGCTCCGGCAGCGCGGAGACCCGTACGGCGACCTCCGCCCAGAGCCGGTCCGTGTCCGGGTGCCCCGTGTCGCGGGCGCCACGGGCCTGCTCCACGAGCACGCTGAACTCGACGGCGCTGACGGGCACGGACGCGGGGGCCGGTGCCGGGGCCGCCGCCCCGGCCGGGCGCGGCAGCGCGGCGCTGCGCACGCCCAGGGGCAGCGCGCCGGCCAGCGGGGCCCGGGAGATCCGTTCCGTGAGCCGCTCGGAGACCCGGGTGGTGCCGTTGCGCACGTCGAACCGCCCGGCGATGCCCAGGGCCTCCGCGCGCAGGATGCCGTGCAGCTCTTCGACGGTGTGCGCGGAGCCCTCGTACGGCACGGTCGGGTCGGCGCCGTGGCCGATTTCGACGAGCCGCCGGAGCAGGACGATCACTCCGGCGTAGAAGTCCAGCTGCGTCTTGACGTCCACGAGCGGCCGCAGGTGCGCCGCGTGTTCGGCGAGGATCTCCACGCCGCGAGCCTCGTTGCCGGTGAGCGCGCAGAACTCGATGTGCTGGCCGATCGCGCGCAGCAGGCTCTCCTTGCCCCGGGCCATCCGGTAGCCGCGCAGGTGGTGCGAGCGGGCCTCGTCGGTGCGGCCGAGGCGCAGCAGGGGGAGCAGCGACCGGGCGAGCACCCGGTGCGGTTCCTCCATGCAGGTCTGCTCGCCCGTCAGCACGGGCTCCCAGACCTCGATGGCCTTGGCGTGCTCGTCCTTGGCCGCCCAGAACACGCCCTGGGAGTTGGTCTCGCAGGCGTGGCAGTCGCTCATCGCGTCGCGGTCGGCCGCGCGCCACTGCGCCATCGCCCGCTCGGCGCGCTCGTCGTCGCCGATGGCGTCGGCGAGGAAGTACTCGGACTGGCGTACCGCCCGCTCGCTGTACCCGGCGATCCGGTAGCGCTTCTCCATGTCGTCGAGGTAGCCGGTGACGGAGGAGATCGGCACGTCGGGGGAGCTGATGATCTGGCCGGAGACCCACTTGAAGCGCCAGAGGAGGGAGTGGGCGTCGCCGGAGTCGAAGGCCGACGGGTCGCGGTCGTACTCCTGGAGCAGGCGGGCGAAGGGGACCACCATGCGGCTCCGTTCGGCGCTGTACTCGTACGCGTCGATCTGGTTGATCAGCGCCATCCGGAACACACCGGTGTCACCGCAGACCTCGGCGGCGGCGGACAGCGCCTCGGCCTGGGCGTTGCGCGCGGCGCCGTGGGGCAGGCCGCGGTTCTCGTGCAGGGCGCGCCGGATCTCGTCGGCCGTCAGGGTGCTCACTTCTCGTCCTCCTCGGACGTGGCGGTCGGGGTGTCGACGGGATGGGTCGCCCATTCCAGGAGCCCGAGGAAGGCCCGGTTGAGCAGGGCCGAATCGGCGGGGCGGAGCGGCCGCTGGGACATCAGCAGCGCCTGCCCGTAGAGCGATTCGACGGCGGTGCCGGCGAGCGTCGGGTCGGGAAGGCCCGCGATCCGCCGGATCAGCGGGTTGTTGTGGTTGAGGACGAGGCGGGCGCGCGGGCCGGAGCCGCGCAGTGAGCCGAGGATGCCGCTCCACAGGGAGTCGGCGGATTCGAGCGCGGCGGTCCGGTCCCGCTCCTGGCGGGCCTGGCGGTCGTCGAGGTAGAGCGCGGGGACGGCCACGGGCTGGAAGGCGCGCAGCACGACGTCGCAGCTCTGGGGCTCCAGCCGGGTGCGGGCGGTGGAGAGGAACGCGGCCAGGGAGAGTTCGACGGTGGTGGGGACCGGGTCGAGGCGGTCGGTGACCGCTCCCGCGTCCAGCTCGGTGACCTTCAGGTCGGGGCGGACGGAGGGCAGCAGGGCCAGCAGGTCGGCGTCGTAGGTGTAGCCGGCGTTGACGACGCCGAGGCCGTGGGCCGCCGCGATCGGGGCGATCTGCCGGAATTCCTCGACGGTGCGCGTGAAGTGGATCTCGGAGTGGGCCGCCGTGAACTCCTCCAGGTTCATCGAGCCGTCGCTGGTCTCGAACGGCAGCCACGGCAGCATCAGGCCGAGCAGCTCGGCGTCGTGCCGGGCGAGGGACTTCACTCCGAGGTGGTGGACGCTCAGGAAGGCGGCCAGGCGGTCCGGTTCGCTCGCGGCGAGCTCGGCCAGCCAGGACCGGATGCGGGCGCCGAGGGCTTCGCGTACGGCGGCGAGCGTCTCGTCGTCGTAGAGGTTCTCGCGGGAGGCCGTGGGCCGCAGGGTGTCGGTGTCGAGGACGGCGCGGACGAAGAAGGCCCAGTCGGGCAGCAGGTTGTCGGCCTGGTCGGTCAGCAGCATGCCCTTGAGGTGGACGCGGTGGCCCGCCCGGTGGGCGGGGCTGGTCGGCTCGGGCAGCACGTACGCGACTCCGCGCACCCCGGCCACCGGCAGGTCGAGCTCGATGCTGTCCAGCGGGGTGAAGCCGAAGAGCTGCGCGCAGTGCCCGGCGAGCGCGACGCGCCGGGCGGCCGGGGTGGGGAAGGCGCGGTCCCACACGGCGGGCCGGTCGGTGACGGGGCGGGGGGCGCCGCCGAGGCCGTCGTCGAAGGTGATGGGGTAGGGGAGCAGTGAGCCGTAGTCGCGGGCGAGGCGTTCGACCCGGGCGGGCTCGGTCCACTCCTCGGCGCCGGGGCGGGCTTCCAGGTGGACCGTGGTGCCGGGCTCGGGGCGGGCGTCGTGGGGCAGTTCGCGCACGGTGTACGAGCCGTCGTCGGTGGCCAGCCACTCGACGGGCGCCGCCTGGGGGTCGCGAGCGGACCGGGTGACGACCCGGATCTGCCGGGCGACGACGAAGCAGGCGAGCAGGCCGATGCCGAACTGGCCGAGGAACTGCTGACGGGTGGTCTCCAGACCCTGCAGCTCGGCGGCGGAGGCGCCCTCGCCGCGGCGCTTGGAGCTGCGGCCGATGGTCGCGAGGAGGGAGTGGGCCTCGGCGGCGGTCAGGCCGATGCCGGAGTCCTCGATGGTGATGCGGCCGGCGGTCGCGGACAGGCGGATGCGGACCTCCGCGCCGGGCTCGTGCGCATGACGGGCGGTCACGGCGTCCACGGCGTTCTGGAGGAGTTCGCGCACGTAGACGCGGGGGCTGGAATAGAGGTGGTGGGACAGCAGGTCGACCAGGCCGCGCAGGTCGACCTGGAAGTTGTTGACGGCGCCCTCGGCCGGGGAATCACCGGGGAATTCGGACGGGGACGGGTGCACGGATGTCATCAGGCATCAGCTCGCTTGCTCGCGTGGTCGGTCGGCGATCGCGAGGTACCCCCCTCACTGATCCCGGAACGAGGAACAGAGTAGGTGGACGATCCGACAATCACTCCGTGAATTCCGCCCCGGCCGACACCCCCCGGCCGGTTACTGGAAGCGGAGGAATTCCGGCGGTACCGCGTCCGCCAGCCACACTCCGTTGGCGCTGACCCGGAAGACGTGCCCGGCCGCGCGCATCGCTCCGGCGTCCACGGCGAGGACCACGGGCCGGCCCCGGCGCGCGCCCACCCGGGTCGCCGTCTCGCGGTCGGGTGACAGGTGCACGTGATGGCGGGCCATGGGCCGCAGGCCCTCGGCGCGGATCGCGTCCAGGGCGGTGGCTACGGTGCCGTGGTACAGGTGCGCGGGCGGTTCGGCCTCCGGCAGGCCCAGGTCCACCGCGACGGTGTGCCCCTGGCTGGCCCGGATGCGGGTGCCGTCGACGGCGAACCGCTGTTTGTCGTTGGCGGCGACCACGTGGTCGAGCTCAGCCCTGCTGAACGGAAATCCGTGTTCCGCGGCGGCCCGCAGGAGATCGTCGATCTCCACCCAGCCCTGGGGGTCGAGCACCAGTCCGATCCGTTCCGGCTGGTGCCGCAGGTGTTTCGAGACGTATTTGGACACCTTCACGGTGCGTCGGTCATCCATGTCCCCAGCTTGACGGCTCGCAGCGCCCTCGGGCAGCGATTTTCCACCCCCTGGACGGGCTCGGCACCCCTCTATCGCTTTTCCAAGATACGGAATACATTTTCCGCATCACGACTTATCCAGAGGGAGAAATTATGACAAATAAGGCTTCACTGCTTCGGCGTGTGGCTGCCGAGCTCATCGGCACCGCAGGCCTGCTCGTGGTGGTGATCGGCTCGGGCATTCAGGCCGCGAACCTCAGCCGCGACACCGGTGTCGCCCTCGTCGCCAACTCGCTCGCCTCCGCGATCGGCCTCGGCCTGATCATCACCCTGTTCGGCCCCCTCTCCGGAGCCCACCTCAACCCGGTCGTCACCCTCACCGCCTGGTGGGCGCGCCGCACCGGAGGCGAGGGACTCGACGCGCGTGAGGCCTTCGCGTACGCCGCCGCCCAGACCGCCGGCGCCATCGGCGGTGCCGTGCTGGCGGAGACGATGTTCGGCCGCACCCCGGGAACCTTCTCCACCCAGGTCCGCGACGGGGGCCACCTGCTGATCGGCGAGATCGTCGCCACCGCCGGACTCGTCCTGGTCATCCAAGGGCTCGGCCGCATCGGCCGGCACGGGCTGATCCCGGCCGCGGTCGCCGCGTACATCGCCGCCGCGATCTGGTTCACCTCGTCGGGGTCCTTCGCCAATCCCGCCGGCACCGTCGGACGGGCCTTCAGCGACTCCTTCACCGGCATCGCCCCACAGTCGCTGCCCGGGTTCGTCGCGGCGCAGCTGCTCGGCGGCGTCCTCGGCCTCGCCCTGGCCGCGCTGCTCTACGGCCGCGAGCACCGTGACGGCGGAACCGGGGCGCCGCGCCCCGGACAGCCGGAGACGGAGGCCGTGGTGGCCGATATGCCCCGCACGGGCTCGGCGTTCGAGGCCATCGTCTAGGCGATCACCTGTGTTGCCCACAGGCGGACGGGAGTTGTCCACAGCCGTTTCGGCGGGTTTCGGCGACATCTGAGCGATTCGCCCCGGGGACCCCCTGTGGACTACCGATCGAGCATTACCGGCCGCCCCGGCTGGCCAGATCGTTCATCGTCCGGGCCTGGAGCTCCCGCTCCGTCGCGGCCCGGACGAACTCCGCCACGTGCTCCGGCCCCACCAGCTCCTGCACCGCCCGTACCGTCCCGGCGGGCAGGGCCACCGGGGCGGGGCCCGTCGGCTGCGCCGCACCCGGCGCACCCAGGTGCCGCTGGAGGTGCCGGGTCGCGAACAACCGCATGGCCCGGGCCAGCTCGGCGTCGACGGTCTGCTGGGCCAGGGGCCGCAGCCTGCGCACCATGGTCGCCGCCTCGGCCGCGTCCGCGTCGGTCGGCGGCACCTGCCCGAGGTAGCGGGCGAAGACGTGCTCGGTGGTGAACTCCAGGAAGCGCGAGGCGATGTGCTCCACCTGCCCGCGCAGCTCGCGCAGGTGCCCCGTGATTGCCCCGAGGGGCACCCCCGCCGCGTACAGCTCGGCCGCGACCGCCAGCTCCTGCGGCGAGGGCACGAGGAACTCGTCCGGCCGGCCCGGGATCCGCTCCAGCACCCCCAGCTCACAGGCCTCGTCCACCGCGTCGTCGTCGGGCAGGCCGCCGAACCGCGCGTTGAGGTCCTCCCGGCTGATCCGGTCGGCCTCCTCGTCGGTCCAGGGCCCGTGCACCTCGGCGACCAGGCCCAGTACGCCGCCCAGCCCGCGGCCCGCGTCCCAGGCCTCCAGCAGTTCCTTGATGGAGGCCAGGGTGTAGCCGCGGTCCAGCAGGTCGGCGATCTGGCGCAGCCGTGCCAGGTGCGTGTCCCGGTAGACGTTGGACCGGCCCCGCCGCTCCGGCTTCGGCAGCAGGCCGCGGTCCTGGTACGCCCGGATCGTGCGCACCGTCGCCCCGCTGTGATGGGCCAGATCCTCGATCCTGTACTCGGCTACCGCCTGATCGGACAATCCCGGCTCCCTACGACATGGCGGCTCGGCCGACCGCGCCCGCCGCGGTCCGGGCAGCTGGTGACGCCGCCAGGTACTCGACCGCGTTGAGCAGCGAGCCCTCCTGCGAGGGATGGTACGACCGCGGGCAGGAGCGGGGTATGGCCATGCCGCGCATGCCGTCGCACGGCATCACAGCCGGGGCTCCAGCCGTGCGATCCGGCGCAGGGCATTCGGCGCGAAGCGCGACATCCACAGGGCGGCCTTGGACTCGGGCGTCACCGGGACCACGGCCCGGTTCTTCACCACGGCCAGCAGGATCGCGTCCGCGACCTTCTCCGGGGGGAAGTTGCGCAGTCCGTACAGCCGCGAGGAGCGCTTCTGGCGTCGCTTCTCCTCCGCCGCGTCCACCCCGGCGAACCGGGAGGTGGCCGTGATGTTGGTGTTGACGATGCCCGGGCAGATCGCCGAGACCCCGATCGACTGGGACGCCAGCTCCGCGCGCAGGCACTCGCTCAGCATCAGCACCGCGGCCTTGGACGTGCTGTACGCGGGCAGCGTCCGCGAGGGCAGGTAGGCGGCCGCGGAGGCGGTGTTGACGATGTGGCCGCCCTGCCCGCGCTCGGCCATCTGCTTGCCGAAGATCCGGCAGCCGTGGACGACGCCCCACAGGTTGACGTCCAGGACCTTCTTCCAGTCCTCGGAGCCGGTCTCCAGGAAGGGCCCCGACAGGCCGATCCCCGCGTTGTTGACCAGCACGTCGACGATGCCGTACTCGGCGGCGACCTTCGCCGCGAGCTTCTCCATCGCCTGCTCGTCACTGACGTCGACGCATTCGCCCCAGGCCTCCGGGGCACCGACGAGCCGTGCCATCTCCGCCGTGCGGGCCGCGCCCTCACCGTCCCGGTCGACCGCCACGACCCGCGCCCCGGCCTCGGCGAACGCGAACGCGGTGGCCCGCCCGATGCCGCTCGCGGCCCCGGTGACCAGCACCAGCTGACCGCCGAACCGGTCCGCGTACCTGCCCGGGGCCCGCTGCTCCGGCGCCCGCGCGGCAGGCTCCTCGCGGGCCGTGACGAAGTCGGCGATCCACGCCGCGACCTGGTCCGGCCGGGTCCTGGGGATCCAGTGCTTCGCGGGCAGGGTCCGCCGCACGAGTCCCGGTGCCCAGCGCTCCACGTCGTCGTAGAGCCGCTCGGAGAGGAAGACGTCCCCCGTCGGGACGATCAGCTGCACCGGTACGTGCGCGTACGCGTCGGTGCGGGGCCGGCTCATCCGGGCCCTCACGTTGTCCCGGTAGAGCCAGGCGCCGTGCGCCGCGTCGGAGGACAGGGAGGCCGTCGGGTACCCGCCGACGGGGATCCCCTCGCTGCGCTCCATGAGCTTCGGCCAGTGCCTGCCGAGCGGGCCGCGCCAGGCCAGCTCCGGCAGCACCGGGGTGTGCAGCATGCCCACGTACCAGGACCGGACGCCCTGGCCCAGGAGCTGGGCGGTCCGGCGCGGGGAGGGCCGCCTCATCCGCTGCTTGATCCAGTGCCCGAAGTGGTCGAGGGAAGGCCCCGACATGGAGGTGAAGGAGGCGATCCGGCCCTCCGTACGGGCGACCGTCGCGAACTCCCAGCCCTGGACCGAGCCCCAGTCGTGGCCGACCAGGTGCACCGGACGGTCCGGGCTGACCGCGTCCGCCACGGCCAGGAAGTCGTCGGTCAGCTTCTCCAGGGTGAAGCCCCCGCGCAGCGGCACCGGGGCCGAGGAACGCCCGTGGCCGCGTACGTCGTACAGCACCACGTGGAAGCGGTCCGCGAGCCGCTCGGCCACCTCCGACCAGACCTCCTTGCTGTCCGGGTACCCGTGCACCAGCAGTACGGTCGGCCGGGCCGCGTCCCCGAGCTCGACGACGCACAGCTCGATCCCGCCCGTGCTCACCCGGCGCTCGCGCGCACCCTCCAGAGCCGTCCCGCTCATCCCGCTCATGCCGCCTTCTCCTCAGCCCAGCGCCGCACGTGCGGCAGGTCGTCGTCCAGCCAGAACGCGCTCTCTCCGGGATCCCGGGAGTCGGTGACCACCAGGATCTCCTCGAACTTCGCACCCGTGCCCCGGAAGCCCAGGTGCGGCTCCACCGCCCACAGGCCCGGCTGCGGCGGGTGGTCGGAGAAGTGGTACGGACTCCACAGCGGCGACCAGCCCTCCCGGTGCCCGTGCAGGGCGTCGGAGGCCAGCCCCTTGAGGGACTGGGTGCCGAAGCCGAACGCGGTCGGGGACCAGCGGCGCTCCTTGACCCGGTCTATCTTGTGCGCGATGACGCCGAAGGGGTAGGCCCGGTGCCGGTTGGCGTACCCCTGCCGGGTCATCAGCCGCTCGACGTTCTCGTAGATCTCCCGCAGCGGCCGGCGCTCGCGCACCTGTTCCAGGATCAGCTCCCGGTGCGGCCGCAGGTCCGACATCAGCCGGTCCTGCACCGGGTTGAGGCCGAGGCTGCCGGAGTAGCCGATGTCAGCCGCGTAGCCCCGGTAGACCGGCGCCATGTCGAGGATGAAGGGCATCCCCGGCTCCAGCCGCCGCGAGGTCGGGAAGAACTGGAGGGGGATCTTGAAGTTCGCGAAGGCGGTACGGTCCCCGAACCAGGCGAAGGGCAGGTGGAACCAGTCCCGCACCCCGCGCTCGCGCAGCCAGTCGCGCTGCATCCGCGCCGCCTCGCGCTCGGTCACTCCGGGGCGCAGCTGCGCCGCCACGGTCTCCGCGCACTCGTACGCGAGCCGCTGGACCTCCCTGAAGCCGTGCAGCCCGGCGGAAAGCTGCCCGGAGTCGTGCGCGGTGCGCTGCTTGGTGTCCCCAGTCATGCCGGCCGTCCGTCCCTGTCGCCCAACGCTCCCGAAACCTGCCACTGATGAATGTGACAATGGGCGGAGATCACGTCAAGGCCCGTACACGGACCTGTGGACAAACTTCGGCGGCATCAGCCTTCCGTCAGGGTCCGTAGTCCTCAAGGCGGATACGCGATCCCGCTCCAGGTCTGACGATCCGCGGCCCCCACGGCACTAACGTCGAAGCCGTGACTGTCATCGCGACCGAAAGCCTGAGCAAGCGGTACCCCCGAGTGACCGCCCTCGACCGGCTCTCCCTGGACATCGGGCCCGGCGTTACCGGCCTCGTGGGTGCCAACGGAGCCGGCAAGTCCACGCTGATCAAGATCCTGCTCGGACTGTCCCCCGCCACCGAGGGCCGTGCCGCCGTGCTCGGACTGGACGTCGCCACGCATGGCAGCGCCATCCGTGAGCGGGTCGGCTACATGCCCGAGCACGACGCCCTGCCGCCCGACGTCTCGGCCACCGAGTTCGTCGTCCACATGGCGCGCATGTCCGGCCTCCCGCCGACCGCCGCCCGTGAACGCACCGCCGACACGCTGCGCCACGTCGGGCTGTACGAGGAGCGCTACCGCCCCATCGGCGGCTACTCCACGGGTATGAAGCAGCGGGTCAAGCTCGCCCAGGCGCTGGTCCACGACCCGCAGCTGGTCCTCCTCGACGAGCCGACCAACGGCCTCGACCCGGTCGGCCGCGACGAGATGCTCGGCCTGATCCGCCGCGTCTACACCGACTTCGGCATCTCGGTCCTGGTCACCTCCCACCTCCTCGGCGAGCTGGAGCGGACCTGCGACCACGTGGTCGTCGTCGACGGCGGCAAGCTGCTGCGCTCCAGCTCCACCAGCGACTTCACCCAGACCACGACCACCCTCGCGGTCGAGGTCACCGACTCCGACGCGTACCCGGACGGCACGGCCGCCCTGCGCAAGGCGCTCACCGCGGCGGGCATCACCCTCCACGCGGGCGAGGAGCAGGGCCTGCCCGGCGCAGGCCACATCCTCCTCGTCGAGGCCACGGGCGAGGAGACGTACGACACCGTCCGCGACACCGTCGCCGACCTCGGTCTCGGCCTGGTCCGCATGGAACAGCGCCGCCACCACATCGCCGAGGTCTTCCGCGACAGCGACCGGCCCTCGTCCAACGCCCACCCGAAGGGAGCCGGCCCCGATGGCGCCTGAGACCTCGACCCAGATCCACAACATCGGCTACCGGTCCTACGACGGACCCCGGCTCGGCCGCGGCTACGCCCGTACCTCGCTGTTCTCGCAGTCCCTGCGGGGCGCGTACGGGCTCGGCCGCTCCGCCAAGTCCAAGGTGCTGCCGATGATCCTCTTCGCGGTGATGTGCGTTCCCGCGCTGATCATCGTCGCGGTGGCCATCGCCGTCCCCGGCTCCAGCGACCTGCCGATCAAGTACACGACGTACGCCCTGACCACGCAGGTGGTCATCGGCCTCTACCTCGCCTCGCAGGCACCCCAGTCGGTCTCCCGCGACCTGCGCTTCAAGACGGTGCCGCTGTACTTCTCGCGGCCCATCGAGCGGGTCGACTACGTGCTGGCCAAGTACGCCGCCATGGCCTCGGCCCTCTTCATCCTCACCGCCACCCCGCTGCTGATCATGTGGATCGGCTCGCTGCTGGCGAAGTTCGACTTCGGTCACCAGACCAAGGGATTCGGGCAGGGGCTGGTGTCCGTACTGCTGCTGTCGCTGCTCTTCGCCGGCCTCGGCCTCGTCATGGCCGCACTCACCCCGCGCCGCGGCTTCGGCGTGGCCGCCGTCATCGCCCTGCTGCTCATCCCCTACGGAGCCGTCTCCACCGTCCAGGCCGTCGCCTACTCCACGGGGAACACCGGGGCCATCGAGTGGATGGGCCTGTTCTCCCCGATCTCGCTGATCGACGGGGTGCAGACCGCCTTCCTCGGCGCCACCTCCGCCTTCCCCGGCGGCGAGGGCCCGTCCACCGCCACCGGCATCGTGTACCTGCTCGTCGTACTCGGCCTCATCGTCGGCTCCTACGCCGCCCTGATGTCCCGCTACCGGAAGGCCGGGCTGTGACCATCATCGACATCGACCACACCTCCCGCTGGTTCGGGAACGTCGTCGCCGTCAACGACGTGACCATGCGCATCGGTCCCGGCGTCACCGGACTCCTCGGCCCCAACGGCGCGGGCAAGTCCACCCTCATCAACATGATGGGCGGCTTCCTCGCCCCCTCCACGGGCACCGTCACCCTCGACGGAGCGCCGATCTGGCGCAACGAGCAGGTCTACAAGCAGATCGGCGTCGTGCCCGAGCGCGAGGCGATGTACGACTTCCTCACCGGCCGGGAGTTCGTCGTCGTCAACGCCGAGCTCCACGGGCTCGACGACGCGGCGGCCCAACGGGCGCTCGCCACGGTCGAGATGGAGTACGCCCAGGACCGCAAGATCGCCACGTACTCCAAGGGCATGCGCCAGCGCGTGAAGATGGCCTCCGCCCTCGTCCACGACCCGTCCGTGCTCCTGCTCGACGAGCCCTTCAACGGCATGGACCCGCGCCAGCGCATGCAGCTCATGGACCTGCTGCGGCGGATGGGCGACGAGGGCCGCACCGTCCTGTTCTCCTCCCACATCCTGGAGGAGGTCGAACAGCTCGCCTCGCACATCGAGGTGGTCGTCGCCGGCCGGCACGCCGCATCCGGCGACTTCCGCAAGATCCGCCGCCTGATGACGGACCGACCGCACCGCTACCTCGTCCGCTCCTCCGACGACCGGGCCCTCGCGGCGGCCCTGATCGCCGACCCGTCCACGGCCGGCATCGAGGTCGACCTCAAGGAAGGCGCGCTGCGCATCCAGGCCGTCGACTTCGGGCGGTTCACCGAGCTGCTGCCGCGCGTCGCCCGCGAGCACGGCATCCGGCTGCTGACGGTCTCGCCCTCCGACGAGTCCCTCGAGTCGGTCTTCTCCTACCTCGTCGCGGCCTGAAGGAGCTGGCACCCATGTACAACCCCACCGTCGCCCGGCTCACCTACCGGGCCCTGCTCGGCCGGCGCCGCGCGCTGATCCTCTTCGCGCTCCCCGCGCTGCTGATCGTCATCTCCCTCGCCGTCCGCTTCTTCACCGGCGTGGACGACAAGGTGGCGGCCGACCTCCTCGGCGGCTTCGCCCTCGCGACGATGGTCCCGCTGATCGGCGTCATCGCCGGCACCGGCGCCATCGGCCCCGAGATCGACGACGGCTCGATCGTCTACCTGCTCTCCAAGCCGGTGAAGCGGCCGACGATCATCATGACCAAGCTGATCGTCGCGATCGCCGTCACGATGGCCTTCTCCGCGATCCCCACCCTGATCGCGGGCTTCATCCTCAACGGCAACGGCCAGCAGATCGCCATCGCCTACACCGTGGCCGCCCTCGTCGCCTCGATCGCCTACAGCGCCCTGTTCCTGCTGCTGGGCACCGTCAGCCGGCACGCGGTCGTCTTCGGCCTGGTCTACGCCCTCATCTGGGAGTCCCTCTTCGGCAGCCTCGTCTCCGGAGCCAAGACGCTCAGCGTCCAGCAGTGGGCCCTGGCCCTGGCCGAGAAGGTCGCCGGACAGGGCTACGTCGACTCCAGCGTCGGCCTGCCCACCGCAGTGGTCCTGCTCCTCGCGGTGACCGTCGGCGCCACCCTGTACGCGGGCCAGAAGCTGCGCCGCCTCACCCTCGCCGGCGAGGAGTAGGAGCCCGTCGGCAGCGTCCACGACCGTGCCCCGCCCGGCCCACCGGCCAGGCGGGGCACGGCTTTGCCGGGCATCATCGGGTGCATGATCCAGCATCCCGAGCCTGAGCCGTCCAGGCCCCTGCGGTCCTGGATACGCTCCTCGCCCGGCACGCACATATGGCTGCTGATCGTCGCCGTCACCAGCCTCGTCGTCGCCATCGCCCCGGACCGGCTCGACCACGTGCTGCTCCACCGCAACAGCAGCAACATCCACCAGCTGGTCAAGTACCCCGTCCGGGCACTGCTCAGCAGCGCCTTCTGGATCGAGAACCCGGCCTCGCTCGCCCTCTACGCCGTCCTCTTCGAGTTCTTCCACGCCCCCGTGGAGCGATGGCTCGGCACCCTGCGCTGGCTCCTGATCGTCGCGACCGCGCATGTCGTCGCCACCCTCGTCAGCCAGAAGGTGCTCCTGATGGCCATCCAGGACCACCGCGCGCCGCACAGCATGACCCACGTCGTCGACATCGGCGTCAGCTACGGGCTGGCGGCCTCCATGGGGGTGCTGACCTACCGGCTCCCGAACCCCTGGAGATGGTTCTACCTCCTCGGCGTGGTCGCCTTCTTCGGACTGCCCCTCCTCACCGGGGGGAGCTTCACCGACCTCGGTCACGCCATCTCGCTCGCCGTCGGGCTCCTCGCCTGGCCGCTGACCCTGCACCGCGATCCGCACGGGCACGGGCCGCCGGCCGATGTTTCACGTGAAACACGAGCCTGACCCCCCCTTGTTTCACGTGAAACACCAGGCAGGCCCCTCGCCGACCCCTACTCGGGGCCGACCACTCCGTGCTCCCAGGCCCACGCGGCGATCCCCACCCGATTCCGGGCTCCCAGCTTGGCCTGCACGTTCGCGATGTGAGTCTTCGCGGTACCGGCGCTGATGAACAGCTCCGCCCCGATCTCGGCATTCGTACGCCCCCGCGCCACCAGCCGGACGATCTCCAGCTCGCGCCCCGTCAGCACCTGCCCGGGCGGCACGGGAGCCGCGGCGGTCCCGGGGTCCGACAGCCGGCTCAGCAGCCGGACGGTGATCTGGGGGCTGATCAGGGTGTCCCCGGCCATCGCCGCCCGCACCCCCTCGATCAGCAGCGTCGGGCCCGACCGCTTCAGCAGGAAGCCGCAGGCCCCGTTCCGCAGCGCGGTGTGGACGTAGTCGTCCTGGTCGAAGGTGGTCACCACCACGACCCGGGTCTGCGGGGACAGCAGCCGGGTCACCTCCAGCCCGTCCAGGCGCGGCATGCGGATGTCCGCGAGCACCACGTCGGGGCGCAGCCGCCGGGCCAGCTCCACGGCGCTTTCCCCGTCAGCGGCCTCCGCCACCACGGTCATGTCCGGTTGGGAGTCGAGGATCAGCCGGAATCCGCTGCGGATGTCCTCTTGGTCGTCGGCTATCAGGATGCTCGTGGTCACGCTGCCATGATCACCCCTGAAGGGCGTCGCCCGACGGGAAGACCGCCGAAACCCTCCATCCCCCGGCCTCGTCAGGTCCCGCTCCGAGAGTGCCGTCCGCTGCCTCCACCCGCTCCCGCAAGGCCCCGAGGCCCGTCCCGCCGCCGTTCCGGCGGCCGAGGAGACCCCGGCGACCGCGCGGTGGGGCGGTGTTCGCCACGCTCAGCTCTATCCCCGCCGGGGCCCGCCGGACGGTCACCCGTACCGAGTCCGCTCCGGGCGCGTGCCGGCGTACGTTCGTCAGCGCCTCCACCGCGACGCGGTACGCGGTGGTGTCCGCCTCGCGCGACAGCGCGGCGAGAGCCTGCTCCTCGGCTTCCAGCACCCCGCCCTCGAACCGGGCGACCAGCTCCGGCAGTTCCGCGAGCCCGGGTGCCGGGGTGGTGGGCCCGCCCGCCGCCGCGCGCAGCGCGTGCACCGTCCGGTCCATCGAGGCCAGCGCGTTCAGGCCGGCCGCCTCGATGCGCTCCAGGGCGAGGACCGCCTGGCGGGGATCGTTCCCGGCGACGAACCGGGCCGCCTGGGCCTGCACCACGATGGCGCTCACGTCGTGTGCGACGAAGTCGTGCAGATCGCGGGCCAGTTCGATCTGCTGACCGCGTCGGGCGTCCTGTACGGCCCGCCGCGTCCTGCCTTCCTGCCTGCGCAGGTGGCCGCCGAGGGCCAGTGCGGCGAGAGCGGGCGCCGACCAGAACGCCGCCGCCCCGCTGCACTCCAGCCACGACGCCCCGTCCGCCCACAGCAGCGGTACCGGCCAGACCGAGACCGCCGCGACGCCCAGGACGCCGGTCACCGCCCCGGGCCGCACCGGAGACCACCGGGCCACGAGCGCCAGCAGGGGCAGCAGCAGGGCCATCCCCGCCAGGGTCCACGCCCCGGGCACCCGGGCGTAGGACCCGCCGAGGGACAGCACGGAGGCACAGGCCAGTGCCGGGGCGTACAGGGCACGCGGGTTCACGGTCATGCCGCCGACCCTACGAGCCGGGGCGGGGCCGTTCCATCTGCCGTTCGGCAGATGCGGATCCGGCTCCCGGCGGCCTCGAACCTGCTGATCGGCCGATGGTGCCGCGGACCCCGCCGGACGAGGCTTGAAGCACCACCAGCCGCCTGCCGAACAGGACTTGGACCCATGACTCTCACCGCCCCCGCCCCCGCCGTCTCCGCAGTCTCGGTGGTACCCGGCGTCTCCCGTCCGGTCCGCTGGGCCGCGAAGGCCGCGGCCCTGACCCTGCTGCCGAGCGGGCTGTGGCGCGTACTGATCGCGGTCGGGATCCCCGTCGGCTGGGGAGCCGGCGACGCTCTGCACGCCGACAACTTCCCGGGCGTCGGTTCGCTCTACCTCATAGCGCTCAGCGCCTTCGCCGAATGCCTGGGCCTGCTCACCCTCGGCCTCGTGCAACGGTGGGGCGAGGAGGTGCCGCGCTGGATCCCCGGGCTGGGCGGCCGGCGCATCCCGCCGCTGGTCGCGGTGGTTCCCGCGGTCCTCGGCGCCGCCGCCGTCACCGCGGTCACCGTGCTCTCCTCGTTCGCGTGGAACGCCAACTTCACGCAGAGCCCGACGGCTCCCAGCGGGGCCGCGTACTGGTTCATGACCCTCTGCTACGCCCCGCTGCTCTTGTGGGGGCCGCTCCTCGCAGTCGTGACGGCGGCCTACTGGCGGCGGCGCAGGCTCCACGGCTGACCGGCGGAAATTCGCTGGTAAGGGCCGTGAGGCCGGGGCACAGTGAGTGGTGCGGGGAGTAACAAAAGGTCCGGGACGGCCACTTCGAGCGCGCCTCGCGGCGCGGGCCGTCCCGGACCTCTCGTGCGTCCGGTCCCGGGTGCTGCGTCCTGGGGTACGCCGCATCCCTGATGACTACATGGCGCCGAGCAGGCGCTCCAGGACCACCGCGATGCCGTCCTCCTGGTTGGAGGTCGTCACCTCGTCGGCCACCGCCTTGAGCTCCGCGTGGGCGTTGGCCATGGCGACGCCGTGCGCGGCCCAGCCGAACATGGGGATGTCGTTGGGCATGTCGCCGAAGGCGATCGTCTCCGCGGCCTTGACCTTCAGCCGGCGTGCGGCGAGCGACAGACCGGTGGCCTTGCTCAGGCCCAGCGGAAGGATCTCCACTATGCCGGGGCCCGCCATGACGATGTCCACCAGGTTGCCGACGAGCTCCCGGCCCACCCTGACGAGCTCGTCCTCGCCCATTCCCGGGTGCTGGATGTAGAGCTTGTTCAGCGGGGCGGTCCAGACCTCGGCGGTGTCCTCCAGGTAGAGCGCCGGCAGGCCCTCCTGCACCTGGTAGCCGGGGCCGAAGAGGACCTCGCCCTCCACCCCGTCACGGCTGGCGGCCAGCGCCAGCGGACCCACCTCGGCCTCGATCTTCGACAGGGCGAGACCGGCGAGCTGGCGGTCCAGCGTCACCGAGGTCAGCAGCCGGTGCGCTCCCGCGTCGTACACCTGGGCGCCCTGCCCGCACACCGCGATCCCCCGGTAGCCGAGGTCGTCCAGTACGTGCCGGGTCCAGGGCACGGCGCGGCCGGTGACGACGATGTGGGCCGCGCCCGCCGCGGTGGCCGCGGCGAGCGCTTCACGCGTGCGCTCCGAGACGGTGTCGTCGCCACGCAGCAGCGTGCCGTCGAGGTCCGTCGCGACGAGCTTGTACGGGAACGGAGCGGGGCTCACTTGGCGATCGGCTCCAGGACCTCGCGGCCGCCCAGGTAGGGGCGGAGCACCGGGGGAACCCGCACGGACCCGTCGGCCTGCTGGTGGTTCTCCAGGATCGCGACGATGGTGCGCGGGACGGCGCACAGGGTGCCGTTCAGCGTGGAGAGCGGAGCGGTCTTCTTGCCGTCGCGGTAGCGGATGGCGAGGCGGCGGGCCTGGAAGCCGTCACAGTTCGAGGCGGAGGTCAGCTCGCGGTACTTGCCCTGGGTCGGGATCCAGGCCTCGCAGTCGAACTTGCGGGAGGCGGAGGCGCCCAGGTCGCCGGTCGCGACGTCGATGACCTGGAACGGCAGCTCCAGGCTGGTCAGCCACTGCTTCTCCCACTCCAGGAGCCGCTTGTGCTCGGCCTCGGCGTCCTCCGGCGCGACGTACGAGAACATCTCGACCTTGTCGAACTGGTGGACGCGGAAGATGCCGCGGGTGTCCTTGCCGTACGTACCGGCCTCGCGGCGGAAGCAAGGGGAGAAGCCGGCGTACCGCAGGGGCAGCTTCTCGGCGTCGATGATCTCGTCCATGTGGTACGCGGCGAGCGGGACCTCGGAGGTGCCGACCAGGTAGTAGTCGTCCTTCTCCAGGTGGTAGACGTTCTCCGCGGCCTGGCCGAGGAAGCCGGTGCCCTCCATGGCGCGGGGGCGGACCAGCGCGGGGGTCAGCATCGGGATGAAGCCGGCCTCGGTGGCCTGCGCGATCGCCGCGTTGACCAGGGCGAGCTCGAGCAGGGCGCCGACACCGGTGAGGTAGTAGAAGCGCGAGCCCGACACCTTGGCGCCGCGCTCCATGTCGATGGCGCCCAGGGACTCGCCGAGCTCCAGGTGGTCCTTGGGCTCGAAGCCCTCGGCACCGAAGTCGCGGATCGTGCCGTGCGTCTCGAGGACGGTGAAGTCCTCCTCGCCGCCGACGGGGACGTCCTCGTGGACGATGTTGCCGAGCTTGAGCAGGAGCTGCTTGGCAGCCTCGTCCGCCTCGTTCTGCTCGGCCTCGGCGGCCTTGACGTCCTGCTTGAGCTGCTCGGCCTTGGTCAGCAGCTCGGCCCGCTCCTCCGGGGAGGCCTTGGGGATGAGCTTGCCGAGCGACTTCTGCTCGTTGCGCAGTTCGTCGAAGCGCATGCCGGAAGACCTGCGGCGCTCGTCGGCGGAGAGCAGCGCGTCGACGAGTTCGACGTCCTCTCCACGGGCGCGCTGCGAGGCGCGGACACGGTCAGGGTCTTCACGGAGCAGCCGGAGGTCAATCACCCCTCCAGGCTACCGGGCTGGGCTTCCCGGGCTCACACCGATATCACGCTGCGTGTCGCTATGTCCCAATTCGGGCGAATGGAAATGGCCGGCCCCAGGCTTGTCCGGTACTCGCCCGGCGGCTGGATCCAGCCCCTGAGGGCAGGCCGATAAAATCGGCCCCTTTCTCCGAAAAGGGGCGCAACGGCGATCGGTGCGCGGGGTCTGAGCAGGGCCGGAGGGGCGGAAGGGGGTGACCCTTGTCCACAGGAATTCCTCGCGGGACGCTCTTATCCACAGGCTGTGCGCCGGATCTGTGGACATCGAATTAGATCAATAGCCATCCGGGGCTGGTCCCTGCCGATCGGGGTTCAAACCGCCCTCACACACTCATTCGGGTGGGAATGACTCGCTCCAAAGAGTTGATCGGTGATGCGGGGGTGACGCCGTTCACCTGCCGCTCCCCAGCGCGAAACCTGGGCCGCCCGGCCGATATGTCGACCTTGTCGGGCCGCTCTGTCGACTTGTCCCCAGGTCGGCATCTCGGCCTGTGGATAACTCTGTGGACAGTGGACGAAGGTCTACGCCCGGCCGTCGAGGCAGCGCGTCAGCCAGTCGGAAGCCTCGGTGAAGTCACCGTCGGAGGTGCCCGGCCGCGCGGCCCGCACCTCACTCAGCGCCACACCGGCGCGCGGGTAGGAGCCGAGGAAGCGCACCTGGGGGCAGGTCCGCTTCAGCCCCATCAGCGCCTCGCTGACCCGGCGGTCGGAGATGTGCCCCTCGGCGTCGACGGCGAAGCAGTAGTTGCCGATGCCCTCGCCGGTCGGGCGGGACTGGATCAGCATCAGGTTCACCCCGCGGACGGCGAACTCCTGGAGGAGCTCCAGCAGCGCGCCGGGGTGGTCGTCACCGAGCCACAGCACGACGGAGGTCTTGTCCGCACCGGTGGGCGCGGCCGGCCGGGCGGGGCGCCCGACGAGCACGAAGCGGGTCTCGGCGTTCTGCGCGTCGTGGATCTCGGTGACCAGCGCCTCCAGCCCGTAGGTGGCGGCGGCGAACTCGCCCGCGAAGGCCGCGTCGAAGCGGCCCTCCTGCACCAGCCGGGCACCGTCGGCATTGGAGGCCGCCGACTCCCACACCGCGTCGGGCAGGTGCGTCCGCAGCCAGTTGCGCACCTGTGGCTGGGCGACGGGATGACCGGTGACCGTCTTGACGTCCGACAGCTTGGTCCCGGGCCGCACCAGCAGCGCGAACGCGATGGGCAGCAGCACCTCGCGGTAGATCATCAGCGGCTCGCCGGAGGCCAGCTCGTCGAGCGTGGCGGTGACCCCGCCCTCCACCGAGTTCTCGATCGGCACCAGCGCCGCCGCGGCCTCGCCGCTGCGCACGGCGTCCAGGGCGGCCGGGACCGACACCATCGGGACGAGCTCCCGGGTGGCGGCTTCCGGCAGTGTGCGCAGGGCGGCTTCGGTGAAAGTGCCCTCGGGACCGAGATACGTGAAGCGGGTGGCCGACATGCGGTCAGCCTAATGCCGGGCCACCCGCCGCTGCGGTGCTGTTCACCCTTCGAGCAGGCGCTGCCCGACGTACTCCCCGTCGCGCGGGCCCGGCGGGACGGCGTACAGCCCGCTGGACTCGTGGCGGATGAACTCGGACAGGGCGTCGCCGCGGTCGAGCTTCCGCTGGACCGGCACGAACCCGCGCAGCGGGTCGGCTTGCCAGCAGATGAAGAGCAGGCCCGCGTCTGGGGTGCCGTCGGGACCGATGCCGTCGTGGTACGAGAAGGGCCGCCGGAGCATGGCGGCGCCGCCGTTCTGCGCCGGGGCGGAGATCCGCGCATGGGCGTTGGACGGGATGACCGGCTTGCCGTCGGGGCCGAGCTTGTCCAGGGCCATCGCGGTCTTCTCGTCGCCACCGGTCAGCGGCGCACCGGTGGCCTTGGTCCGGCCGATGACCTGCTCCTGCTGGGCGAGGGACTGCTTGTCCCAGTCGTCGAGCAGCATCCGGATCCGGCGGACGACGGCGTACGAGCCCCCGGCCATCCAGGAGTGCTCGGCGGGCCCGGGGCCTGCGCCCGGCACGAAGATCCGCTTGTCGAAGTCGGGGTCCTTGGGCCGGGGGTTCCCGGTGCCGTCCACCTGGCCCATCAGGTTCCGGGCGGTCATGGGCGAGGCCGTCGCGCCGGGGGACCGGTTGAAGCCGTTCATCTGCCAGCGCACGCGGGCTGCCTCTCCGGCGTCCTTCTGAACGGCGCGCAGGGCGTGGAAGGCGACCAGCCCGTCATCGGAGCCGATCTGGACCCACAGGTCGCCGTTGCTGCGCTGGGGGTCGAGCCGGTCCGAAGAGAAGTCGGGCAGCGGATCGAGGGCCACCGGGCGCCGGGCGGTGAGGCCGGTGCGGTCGAAGAAGGAGTGGCCGAAGCCGAAGGTGAGGGTGAGGGAGGACGGTCCCGCGTCCAGGGCGATCCCGCTGTCGGCGGTCGGCGCCGTCTCTCCGGCCATGAGCCGCCTGGCCGTGTCGGACCAGCGGCGCAGCAGAGCGGCGGCCTCCTTGCGCCCGGCCCCCGGCGCCAGGTCGAAGGCGAGGACGTGGCCCTTGGCCTGGAGCGGGTCCGTGATTCCGGCCTGGTGGTCCCCGTGGAAGGCGACCCGGGTGGCGCCGAGGGAGGCGAGCGACCCGGTGGCTCCGGGGGAGCCGGCCGGGGAGTCGGAGACCGCTGACTGCACGAGCGCGCCGCCCGTGGCGCCGAGTGCGAGCCCCGCGGCGCCCGCGGCGCCGACGGTGCCCAGCAGTCGGCGCCGGGAGATCTCGATGTCGGGGGTGCTACCGGTGCTGTCGGTCACGCTGTTCAGCCGATCTTCACGTTCTTCTGGACGGTCGTCTGGTCGATGTCGGAGGTGCGTACGGTCACGTCGATGCGCCATTCGCCCGCGAGCGGCAGCTGGACCCCGGACGCGGTCCAGTGTCCGGCAGCGGCCCGGTCGGGGGCGAGCGGCAGTGGACCGATCTCCTTGGCCGGCAGGGTGAAGGAGATCTTGACCTCGGGGAGGTCGAGGGGCTTGCCGTCGGGGCCGTCCGCCCACAGGTGGAGGGTGTTGGCGCCGACCCGGCCGGGGTCGAGCTCCAGCCGCACGTTGCCCTTTCCGTTCTGGCCGCCGGTGTCGAAAGGCAGGGTGATCTTGACCGGCCGGTTGGGTACGGCGGTGGTGGACGCGCCGCCCCGGCCGGCCTCCTGTTCCACCGCGCGCCCGGGTTCCGTGCTGGTCAGGACGGTGGTGACGGCCAGCAGTACGACGGCCACACCGGCCTCGGCGAGTACGGAGCGGCGCAGGCCGGCGCGGCCCGGATCGGCGTCGCGGACGCGGGTCTCGCGGGCCTTCTCACGGGCTGCGCGCTGCCGGGCGAGCTGGGCGGCCCGCTTCGGGTCGGCGTCGGAAGAGTCAGAGGCGTCGGAGGAGTCAGAGTCGCCCGTGCCCGCTTCAGGGGCTCCGGCGGCATCGCCCGAGGTGCTCCGAGTCGATGTTTCACGTGAAACATCGGCTCCCGCGAGCACCTTCGCCGACTCCTCGGCGCGGGCCTCCCCGAGTCGGGCGGTCCACTTCCGCGAGAGGTAGGCGATGCCGACGAGGACGGCGACGAGCGCGACCTTGATGAGCAGCAGCCTGCCGTAGCTGGTGCCGGTGAGGGCGGACCAGCTGCCGACCTGGCGCCAGGACTGGTAGACGCCGGTGACGGCGAGGACCAGGACGCTGATGAAGGCGACCCGGGAGAAGCGCCGGACGGCTTCCCGCTCGATGTCCGGCACCTTGCGCAGGGCGACCAGCAGCGCCGTGAGCCCGCCGAGCCAGGTGGCCACGGCCAGCAGGTGGAGGATGTCGGCCGGCATCGCGATCGCGGGCTGGATGCCGGTGGAGGCGTGCTCGGAAAGGGCCCAGGTGGCGGCGATGCCGCCGGCCACGACCGAGCCGCCGATGCCGAGCCCGAAGGCGAGGTCGCTCGTCTCCTTCTTGTCCTCGGCCCGGTCCTCGGCGCCCTTGTCCTCGGCCCGGTCCTCGGCGCCGTCGGCCCCCGTCGTGTCCGCGGCGGCCTTCTGCCGCCGGGCGTAGGCGCCGAAGAGCACGGCGATGAACAGCGCCGCCGCGCCGAGCAGCAGCAGCCGGGAGAGGAAGGAGGCGCCGGTCTTGGTGTCCAGGACGGCCTTGAGCCCGTCGAGGTCGAAGGCGTCGGCGAACTTCCCCGAGCCGGTGTACGGGGTGCGCAGCACCAGCATCGCCAGGGTGGCCGCGGTGAGGGTGACCCAGCCGCGCACCACCAGCTTCTGCAGCGGGCGCTCCGCGGAGCCCCGGCGCCAGCACAGCAGGATGAAGGCGGCGCCGCCGACGAGGATCGTGAACCCGGCGTAGGCGGCGTAGCGGGCGATGCCGTACGCGATGCCGACGGGGCCGCCGCCCACCTTCTGGTCGGGCAGGGCGACGCTGGTGGCCGAGGGGGCGCCGACGGAGAAGGTGAAGGCGCCGGAGATCGGGTGACTGTCGGCGGAGACGGCCTGCCAGGCGACGGTGTACGTGCCGTTGGGCAGGCCCGGGTGCAGGGCGGTGCCGTAGCGGATGGTCGATCCGCTGCACATGTCCCTCAGCTCGCCGGTGTCGACGCGCTTGCCCTGCGGGTCCATGACGCGGATGGAGTCGTCGCCCATGGCGACCTGCTCCGAGAAGGAGAGGGTGACCTGGGCGGGCGCCGTGGCGACCACCGCCCCGTCCTGGGGGTCGCTCGCCGTGAGTGCCGCGTGTGCCGTGGCCGGGCCGGCCGCGGTGAACAGGGTGGCCAGCAGGGCTGCGAGAACCAGCGCGAGGCGCGGCAGGAGTGCCGCGGCGCGGACGCGGGCCGAAGAAGGAGCGGGGGCGGTGGCCGTCATGGCGTGTCAGTTCCTCGGTCCGTCAGTGGGCGGTGGAGTTCTGCGCGTTGTACGTCCGTTCCTTGACGTCCAGCTCGACCTTGACCGGGTCTGCCTTCTCGAAACGCAGCTCGATGGTGATCTTGTCACCGACCTTCGGCTGGTTCTTGAGCCCCATGAACATGATGTGGTTGCCGCCGCGCTGCAGCCGGAGCTCGCCACCCGCAGGCACGTCCATCGACTGGACCTGCTGCATCTTCTGGTCCTTGGTCTCGTGGATCTGAAGATCGTCCGAGAGCGGGCTGGTGACGGAGACCAACTTGTCGGCGGTCTTCGAGTCGTTCTTGATGACCATGAAAGCGCCGGCCATCTTGTCGTTGACCGGTTCGGGCATGAAGGCCCCGTCGACCGTCATGGCCGGCTTGCCGGCCTCCTGGGCACCGGAGGCCTTCGTGTCGGCGGAGGAGCCGGACCCGGAGTCCGAGTCGGAGGAGGAGCAGCCGGATATGGCGAGCGCTGCCGTCAGGGAGAGGGCGGCGGCGATGGTGCGGATGGTGCGGGCGTTCACGGGTTTTCTCCCTTGATGATCTTCGGCAGGTCCTTGGTGTAGTCGTCGACGGTCGTGCCCTCGCCGTAGAGGACGTAGCCCTCGTCGGTCTTGGGCGAGAACGCGATGACCTGGGCCCCGTGCATGGAGACGACGGTGCCGTCGGCCTCCTTCTTGGGGGCCTCGATACCGATGCCGAGAGATCGGGCGGCGGCCTGGATGGTGGCGAAGTCCCCGGTCAGTCCGGTGAAGGACGGGTCCTGGGCCCTGAGCCACGCGCCGAGGGAGTCGGGGGTGTCCCGCTCCGGGTCCGTGGTGACGAAGACGACCTGGAGCTTGTCCTGGTCCCCCTTGGGGAGTGCCTTCTTGGCGACGGCGATGTTGCTCATCGTCAGGGGGCACACGTCGGGGCAGTTGGTGTAGCCGAAGTAGATGAGGGTCGGCCGTCCCTTGGTCTGCTCGCGCAGGTTCCACGGCTTGCCGGTGGTGTCCGTGAGGACGAGTTCCGGCTTGTCGAAGGGGCGATCGAGTACGGTCGCGGATCCGGCCTTCTTCTGGCCGGTGATCTGGGTGACCGAACCGGTGTTCTTGGCCGTCTCACTGCCACAGGCGGTGAGAGCGAGCGCGGTCGCCACCGCGAGGGCGGCGACCGTCACACGTGTGGTGCGCATGAGGAAATGTCCCTGGGAATCGGGGATGGTGCGGATGTCGTGCGTACGACGGCGGAGCGACGGGCCCGGAGGCCCGCCGCCTTACTCGGCGGCGCGGCGGCGCGAGGTGATGCCGAAGGCGACGCCGGCGAGACCGACGACGATGCCCACGATGCCGAGGGTGCGGGCGGTCGTGTCGGAGGCGCTCTTGGCGGCCTCGTCGTGCCCGCCCTTCTCCTCGCCGTCGGTCTTGTCGCCGTTCTTGGCCCCGTCGGCGGCCGGCTTGGCGGCGGCGCCGTGGTCGTCCCCGCCCTTGGCGGCGGTCAGCTTCAGCACGGGCGCCGGGGTCTGCGGCTCCGGGGCCCCCTCCTTGGGCTCCTCGATCCAGCGGACGATCTCGTTGTTGTCGTACGTCTGGATCGCCTTGAAGACCATCTTGTCGGCGTTCTCGGGGAGCTTGCCGACGGAGACCGGGAACTGCTGGAACTTGCCGGGCTCGATCTTCCCGCCGGTCCAGGTCACCTTGGTGACGACCTCGTTGATCTGCTTGCCGTGCACGGACAGCGGCTTGTCGAGCTTGGTCTTCTCGACGGTGGACGTCCAGCCGGGGAGTTCCTGCGGCATGACGGACGTGAGCGGCTGGTCGGCCGGGAAGTTGACCTCGACCTGGGTGGTCGAGGCGTTGTCCCGCTCGTTGGGGACCTTGAAGTTGATCGTCGCGTAGCCGCCCTTGGCGGCCTCTCCGGCGGGCTGCACGCTGACGTGCGCGAAGGCGGTACCGGACAGGGCGAGGACGGAGCCGGCGGCGAGGGCGGCGGCGAAGGAGACGCGAGAGGTCTTCACGGCAGGAACACTCCACGGAAGCAGTGGTGACGTCGTCTCCGCACGCGGGCGCGCGCGGAGGTCGCGGCACCGGTGCTCCCGCCGGTGTTCCGGGGAGTGGGGTGCCGCGTCAGGCTGCGAGGGCGAACGACGCCGTCGGAGGCCCGCGCCGGACCACGGTGTGCTGCAGTGCGTCCCGGCCGGTCGAGGCCGCGGGCGCGGCAGCGCTCCGGCGGGCCCGGGGGCCGCGCGCGGGTGCGCCGGGGAGCCCGGCCGCGAGGGCGCGTACGAAGGCCAGCGCTGCGCGCAGCGGACGTACGGGGTCGGCTTCGGCGGAGAGCCGGGACAGTTCGACGAGCCGGAACAGCGCGGCGTCGCCCCGGGCCAGCAGCCAGCCGGCCGCGAGCGCGGCCAGCAGGTGGCCGATCAGCATGGCCGGGCTGAACAGGCCCGTCGCCGGTGCCGCGGCGCCCCCCGCCAGGTGGGCGTGGGCCATGTGGCCCTGAGCGGCGGCCTGGGCGGCCACGGCGGCCGGGTCCAGTCCGGCGGTCTCCAGGATCTGCCGGGCGTCGGCCGGGCTCAGCGGTACGGAGTTGCCCCCGCAGACCAGCTGGGCGGCGAGCGCCGCCAGCGAGGCGTCGGCGCTGCCGGCCGGCGCCTGGGCGGCCGCGGCGCTGTGCTGGCCGAGGCCGAACAGCGTGTGCAGCCCCAGCTGGCCGACGGCCAGTCCGGCGGCGATGCCGGGCAGCGGGCGACGGCGTCCCGCGAGGGTGGCCGCGACCGCGAAGACGGCGATGAAGGCCAGGGCCAGCGCCCACCACGGCACGGTCGCGCAGGAGGCCACGGCGTGGCCGGCCGCGGACAGCACGACGCAGACCGCGGTGAACACCGCGGCCCGGGTCATCCGGAGGCCTGCTCCGGCGCGTGTCGTGTGGGTGGCAGTCATGGCCGGGCAATCATCGCACTGGGCCCGGGCCCTGCCTACGGCAGGTGCTGGAGGGACCCTTGGGTTCCGGTCGCCGGTCGGCGTCCGGTCCGTGCCGGGTCAGCCCGCCGTCAGCCCGCACGCCGTGCGGGCCGGGCACTGACGTTGCGCTGACGGGACGGTGGGAAGCCCCCGGCCGGGGGCGCGGCACCGGGTCCGGCCGGGGTCCCGCCGCCGCCCCCGCGCCCGCGTACACCGCCGCCCGCGAAACGCACATCGGCCGAATGAGGGCTGTGCCGGCCGCCGGGGGCTTACGGCCCGGTGCGGGCGGCAATAGGTACCCGTATGAGCATCTGGTGGTCTCTCCACTTGAGGCGCGAAGCCGCGAGCGTGCCGCTCGCCCGGCGGCTGCTGCTGGGGACGATGGAGACCGCGGGGGTGGACCCGGACATCTGCCACGACCTGTCGGTCGCGCTGAGCGAGGCCTGCGCGAACGCGGTCGAGCACGGCGGCCGCGCCGGCCGTCCCGGCGCCGACACCGGCGCAGGCCCCGGCGGGAGCTCCGCCGGCGGCGCCGCGGACGGGACCGAGGCGTACCGCGTCACGGCCTACCTGGACGGGGACCGCTGCCGCATCGAGGTGGCCGACTCGGGTCCGGGATTCCCGCCCTCGACGGTGGCCCGTCCGAGATCCGCCGGCTCCTGCCTCGCGGAGAACGGCCGGGGGCTGCACCTGATCGAGCAGCTCTCCGACCACGTCCGCTTCCGCAACCGGCCGGGCCGCGGTGCCGTGGTGAGCTTCGACAAGATGCTGAAGTGGCGGGACGGCGCCCTGCTGAAGGCGTCGTAGTACGGCGGTGGGCGGGAGCCGCACCCGGTTCCCGCCCACCCCTGCTCACGCGCCGGCGTCAGCCCTTCAGCCGCGCCATCCACGCCTCGACCTCGACCGAGGTGCGGGGCAGCCCGGCCGACAGGTTCCGGTTGCCCTCCTCGGTGACGAGGATGTCGTCCTCGATCCGGACGCCGATGCCGCGGTACTCCTCGGGCACGGTCATGTCGTCGGCCTGGAAGTACAGACCGGGCTCGACGGTCAGGCACATGCCCGGCTCCAGCGTGCCGTCGACGTACGCCTCGGTGCGCGCGGCGGCGCAGTCGTGCACGTCCATGCCGAGCATGTGGCCGGTGCCGTGCAGGGTCCAGCGACGCTGGAGCCCGAGCTCCAGGACCCGCTCGACCGGGCCCTCCAGCAGGCCCCACTCGACGAGCTTCTCGGCCAGCACGTGCTGGGCCGCGTCGTGGAAGTCGCGGAACTTCGCACCTGGCCTGACGGCGTCGATGCCGGCCTCCTGGGCCTCGTACACCGCGTCGTAGACCTTGCGCTGGATGTCGGTGTACGTGCCGTTGATGGGCAGCGTGCGGGTGACGTCGGCGGTGTAGAGGGAGTGGGTCTCCACGCCGGCGTCGAGCAGGAGCAGGTCGCCGGAACGGACGGCGCCGTCGTTGCGGACCCAGTGGAGGGTGCAGGCGTGCGGGCCGGCGGCGCAGATGGAGCCGTAGCCGACGTCGTTGCCCTCGACGCGGGCGCGCAGGAAGAAGGTGCCCTCGATGTAGCGCTCGGAGGTGGCCTCGGCCTTGTCGAGGACCTTCACGACGTCCTCGAAGCCGCGGACGGTGGAGTCGACGGCCTTCTGCAGCTCGCCGACCTCGAAGGCGTCCTTCACCGCGCGGGCCTCGGAGAGGTAGACGCGCAGCTCCTCGTCGCGCTCCTTGGTCACCTTGTCGGTGAGGGCGGATTCGATGACGGAGTCGTGGGCGCGGACGACGCGTACCGGGCCGGTCGCCTCGGTGAGGGCCTCGGGGAGCTCGCGCACGTCCTTGGCGGGGATGCCCAGGAGCTGCTCGGCCTCGGTGAGGGAGTGCCGGCGGCCGACCCAGAGCTCGCCCTGGCCGGACAGCCAGAACTCGCCGTTCTCGCGGTCGGAGCGGGGCAGCAGGTAGACGGTGGCCTGGTGGCCGGTCTCCCCGGTGGGCTCCAGGACCAGGACGCCGTTCTCGGTCTGGTCGCCGGTGAGGTAGGCGTACTCGGTCGAGGCGCGGAAGGGGTACTCGGTGTCGTTCGAGCGGGTCTTCAGACGGCCCGCCGGGACGACCAGGCGCTCGCCGGGGAAGCGCGCGGACAGCGCGGCGCGGCGGTCGGCGGTGTGGCCGGCCTGGGCGATGGGCTCCAGGCCGTGCAGCTCGGTGTCGGCCCAGCCGGAGCGCATGTTCTCCGCGAGTTCGTCGCTGACGCCCGGGTACAGCCCGTTCTTGCGCTGCTTGTGCTTCTTCTGGGGCTGCTCTTCTTCCGGGGTCTCCGGGGTGAGCTCGTCAGCCACGTCTTCTCCTCAGCTACTACGACATGCAAGGACCGGGTGCGGACCCCGTCCATCGTATGTGCGAAGGGAAGGCCCCCGGCTCGACCTGTGACATATCAGTCAAACCGGGCGCAGGCTTCCGCGGTGGCGCAGGGGGCGGGCCTCAGTCGAACCGGGCCGCGAGCAGTACGACGTCCTCGGACTCGTCCTCGGCCGCGCCGGGGCCCTCCTCCGGGAGCACCGTCTTCAGGATGTGGTCGCAGATGGCCGCCGGGTCCTCCCGCGCGCCGCGCGGAACCCCCGCGGCGGCCGCGTGCAGGCGGGCGTAGGCCCGGTCCATGGAGTCGCCGGTACGGCGCAGCAGCCCGTCGGTGTAGAGAAGCACCGTTTCTCCGGGCGCGGGCTCGATCTCCACGCTCGGTGCCTCCCAGCACGCCAGCATCCCCAGCGGGGCGGAGAGCGAGGTCTCCACGTACTCGGTCCGGCGCTCGCCGATGAGCAGCGGCGGGGTGTGCCCCGCGCCGGCCAGGACGATCTTGCGGGCGGCGGGCTCGCAGTACGCGAAGAGCGCGGTCGCCGAGCGCGCGGGCTCGGTCAGGCGCAGCAGCAGTTCCAGGTCGGACAGGACCGCGACGGGGTCCTCCCCCTCCATCACGGCGTACGCGCGCAGCGAGGCCCGCAGCCGCCCCATCGCGGCGACCGCGCTCGGGCCGGAGCCGGTGACCGATCCGACGGCCAGCCCCATGGCGCCCTCGGGCAGCGGCAGCGCGTCGTACCAGTCGCCGCCGCCGCGCGGCCCCGTACGGTGCCGGGCGGCGAGCTGGACCCCGGGGATCCGGGGCAGCCGGCTGGGCAGCAGCTCCTCGGCGATGGTGGCCAGCCGGTCGCGCGAGCGCGTGACCTCCACCATCCGGGCCAGGTGCTCGGCGGCGTGCCGGACGTACAGCCCGACCAGGTCGCGCTGGCGGTCGCTCGGTTCGGCCTGTTCGTCGTACAGCCAGACGGCGGCGCCGAGCCGGCCCGTGGCATCGGCGGTCACCGGGAGCGCGTAGCTCGCGGCGTAACCGAGCCGGGCCGCGACCTCCCGGTGGCGGGGGTCGACGGGAGGCTCGTGGCCGCCGGGCCCGGGCACCGCCGGAGCGCCCGGCTCGGGCAGCACCTCGGAGCCGCCGTGGGCGTCGGGGAGTCCGTCGAGGATGCGGCCGTACGAGGTGGCGCTGCGCGGCACCGTCTCGATGTGCCCGAGGTCCGCGCGGCCGAGGCCCAGGCCGATGGTGGTGGCGGGGCCGAGCCCGTCGGAGGGCTCCAGGACCACCAGTCCGCGGCGCGCGCCGACGAGGGCGGCTCCGGCGCGGAGGAACTCCCGGAGGGAGGAGTCGAGGTCGTCGGCCCGTGCGAGGCGCTCGGTGAGTTCGTGGAGGGTGGTGAGGTCGGAGACCATGCCCGCCAGCCGGTCCTGGATGACGCTGCTCGCCGCGGGCGGGGCGCCCTGGGCGGGGGCGGTCCGGGCGGAGCCGGCAGAGAGTCCCGGCGAGGCCGTGGACGTGGATGTAGCGGAGGTGGAGCCGGGCGCGGGCGCCGCAGTGTGCGCTGACGCTGTAACCGCTGGATCGATTCCAGCCACTTTCGGCAGATGCGGGGCGCTCATGGCGTCCGCCTTTCCACCTGGTGCGATTCGCCATATAGCATCGCAAACCCCCAGATCGTGCTGCGCCGCCATCAATGGATCCACATCTACACGCACACGAGGATCGATGTCCAGCATTGCCCAGGCGGGAATACTGGTGTCCGTGGGACGGCAACTCACTGTCCAGCCGAGGCTAAAACTTGGCCGGAAAAAGCGCCAAGCAGACGGTTTTTGCGATCGACTGGAGGGGCGCTCCAGGGCTGCCGGGTACGTAATCGATGGTGCCCGGGGTCAGTTGACGCCCTCCCGCGCACCGCCGGGGAACCACCCGGCGCGGGTAGCCGTCCTTAGCGGCGGCAGCCGGTTTCGAGACCGGTGCGGGTCGCCCGGACCGCTCGCTCCGGGTCCCCGCCGGACGTTTGACGGACCCGTAAGAAAACTGCACGAACCGTGTGAACCTGCTTCTGGCGGACAGTGACGCGAAACGTGTACGTGTGGTGAAACACCGGTTACATGGTGTGATGTGGCCCTTCGGCGTTCAACGGAAAGGAACGAGCGCTCATGCGCGAGATCCTCGGAAGGCGTCTCCAGCGGCTCCGCGATCGCTTGAAATTCCCGCGGGCGGCCGCCTCCCGCCCGGCCGCGGCGGGTGCGGACGGCGCGGCGGGCGCCTCCCTGCTCGACGGGGCGCTGACCTGCGCCACCGTCTGGAACTGGCCCGTGCTCCCGGGCGTCGGCCGGGTCGGCGCCGACAGTGCGCGGTGCGCCTGCCCCGACCCCGACTGCGTGGTGCCCGGCGCGCATCCCTTCGACCCCGGGCTGCTCGCCGCCACGGCCGACGCCCGGATGGTGGCCTGGTGGTGGAACCGGCGGCCCGCCGCCCCGGTGCTGCTGGCCACCGGCGGCAGGGCTCCGTGCGCGGTGAGCCTGCCGGCCGGTGCGGCCGCGCGCGCCGTCGTGCGGCTGGAGGCGCAGGGCATGCGGCTCGGCCCGGTCGTCGCCACACCCACCCGGTGGTCCCTGCTGGTGGCTCCGTACTCGCTGGAGCGGCTCGGCGAACTCCTCTACGCGAAGGACCACGTGCCCTCCTCGCTGCGCTTCCACGGCGAGGGTGGCTACCTGCTGCTGCCACCGTCCACGGCCGGCGGCGGCGGGCAGGTCCGCTGGGAGCGGGAGCCCGCGGCCGGGCCCGGACCCGAGGGTCTGTGGCTGCCGGAGGTCGAGGCGGTCGTGGACGCGCTCGTCGAGGCGAGCAGCGGCGCGCCCGGCGGCGGCAGTCGGCTCGCGTACTGAACGTCAGCCGGCGGCAGCGGGCCGCCGCATCACTCGTACGGGTGCCAGCGCGACGGGTTTCCAAGGGAATTGGGCGCGGGGATCTCCGTGCCCCATTCCCGCGTCGCTATCTTCGGCGAATGAATCTCCGCCTGATCGGTATCGGCGCCGGCGTGCTGATCATCTTGTCGCTTCCCCTGGCCGGAGCGATCGCCGGGCCGGATTTCGCCGGTCAGGGTGACGGAAAAGGCGGGGGGCTGCTCTCCTCGCTGGGCCTTTCCCGCGCTTCCGGTGCGCCGGACGGGACGCGGCCCGCCGCGGCGCCCGCGCGGCCGGGGCCTGTCGAACAGCCGCGTACCGACTCCCGGTGCGGGCCCGAACTTTCCGCTCCGCAAGGGCTGGAGGCGCAGACGTGCGTCCTGGAGAGCGCGGGACAGACCTGGGGCCGCAGCTACTACCGCAACACCAGTGGGCGCGCGCTGGACGCCGTACTGACCGTGATGGGGCCGGCCGGGCGGACGGTGCAGATCCGCTGTGCGGTGGGCGCGGGGGACGAGCCGGGGTTGTGCGAGACGCCGCGGGGCGATTCGGTGGCAGCGCCGGAGGACTACTCGGCCGTAGCGGAGTTTGCAGTTCCGGATGAGGAAGGGCGACTGCTGTTGCGGTCCGGGAGCAACTCACCGGGCCCGTCCGAAGGTTGAGCGCCACCGGAAAGACAAGGGCCCGGTCGCTGGCGACGGGGGATGCACCAGCGACCGGGCTACAAGAACGGTAACAAGAGATCGCCTGTTCGCAAATTCGATCTCTGATATTCAGACATCGATTTGCAGGCGATTAGCGGGAGTTGTGACCCCAGTCACCGGACCCGCGCGTGCCCGTCCGTCAGCTGAGCGTGATCTGGCGGTTGGTGAGCCCGCCGCGCGCGCGGCGCTCCTCGGCGGTCAGCGGCGCGTCGGCGGACAGGGCGGCTGCCAGGCGCTCCGCGAACTCGGCGGCGGGCTTCTCCACGTCCTCCGCGGAGACCCCGGTCGGCAGGTCCCAGACGGGGACGACGAGGCCGTGGGCGCGGAAGGAACCGACGAGCTTGGTGCCCTCGCCGAGGGAGGACGTGCCCGCCGCGTGCAGCCGGGCGAGGGCGTCGAGCAGCGTCTCCTCGGGGTGCGGCATGACCCAGCGCAGGTGGTTCTTGTCCGGGGTCTCGCACCAGTAGGCCGCGTCCACGCCCGTCAGCTTGACGGTCGGGATGGCGGCGGCGTTGGCGCGTTCCAGCGAGGCGGCGATCTCCGGGGAGGCGTTCTGGGCGTTTTCCGCCTCCGGAATCCAGAATTCGAACCCCGTGTGCACAACCGGCTCGAAAACGCCGTCCAGGTCGAGGAGATCCTGAAGTCGCGGACCCTCGGCCGGCACCCGTCGGGCCGGGACCGGAGTGCCCGGCTCGGCGGCGAGCGCGCGCTCCAGGGTGTCGGCCATGTCGCGGGCCAGGTCGCCGGTGGTCGACTCGTTCTGGAGGCCGAGCAGGACCGAGCCGTCCTCGCGCCGCAGGGCCGGCCAGGCCATGGGCAGTACGGTCACCAGGGTGACGGACGGGACGCCCTCGGGCAGACCGCCCTTGAGGGTCAGCGGGATCGTGGCCGCGGGGACGAGCTCGCGCAGCGCCACCCAGTCGCACTCACCCGGCAGTCCCTCGAACGGGCGCTGCACGTGCTCGGTGGCGGCGTGCGAGGCGGCCGCGCCGTGGCAGGCCTTGTAGCGGCGCCCGGAACCGCAGGGGCAGGGCTCGCGCGCGCCGACGACCGGGATCTCCCCGTTCTCGAGCTGGGGCTTCGCGGTCTTCGCGGCGGGGCGCTTCTTGGCCATCGTGGGTGTCTCCCGGTTGCGGCGGTACGGCGGTGTCTCTGGGCGCGAGCCTAGCCGTTCGTACCGCCGGAACCGGTGGGGTGCGGCCGGGAGCACGGTCGGCGTGCGCTCCCGGACGGCCGCCTGTGCGGATGGCCGGTGCTACTGGTCGTACAGGCGGATCCGGTTCACGGATCCAGATCGTCGAAGGCCGATGCGAAGTCCATCGCCGGGGCGGTGACGCGCGTAGCGAAATCGTCGTGCCGGGGCCCCCGGGCGACGATCACCCAGACGGTGACCTCACCCGCCGCTCCGTCCCGGACACCCCAGTCCTGGGCCAGGGCGCTGATGATGTTCAGCCCCCGCCCGCCGTGCGCGGTGACCGAGGGCGTGGCCGGGATCGGGCGGGTGGGGCCGCCGCCGTCCGTGACCTCGACCGTCAGCCGTCCCGCGGTGTCGACGCGCCACGCGGCGCGTATCTCTCCGTCTCCGATCTCGTGCCGGCCCAGCGGCCGGCCGTGGCGGCAGGCATTGCTGAGCAGTTCGGAAAGGATCAGTACGGCATCGTCCACGACCGATTCGGACAGGCCGCTCATGCGCAGCTGTTCGCGCATCCGCTGCCTTGCCTCGCCCACGCCCGCAGGACCATGGCGTATGTCCATGCACGACGACGTGGGCACTTCCTGTGCCATCACCAACGCCACCCCCGGAACCTCCTTAGCCCCACGCCATGGTCTGGATGCCCCGATGGCCTGGACCGGAAACCGCCATGACGAGGACCTCTGGCGCCGTCCTGACGCATTCATGACTGCCGGATGCGGAGCGGATGCGCCGGTGCACTCCCTGTCACGCACGGGGCGTGTGTGACGGGTGGGCAAAAGGGGACGTCAGCGTCCGAGTTGTGACAGAACCTGACGTGGCCTGTTCGTGATGATCGCTTCTACACCCAGATCAGCGCATAGCTGAACATCTTCGGGAGCGTTCACCGTCCATACGTGTACGGAGTGTCCGGCGGCCTGGAGCTTGCGGATGAAGCCGGGGTGGTTGCGCACGATGCGCATCGCCGGGCCGGCGATCCGGACCCCCGCGGGCAGCCGCCCGTCGCGCATCCGGGGAGAGACGAACTGCATCAGGTACACGGTCGGCACCGTCGGTGCGGCCGCCCGGACCCGGTGCAGGGAACGGGCTGAGAAGCTCATGACCCGGACCGGGTGCGGGCCCCCGGCGGGCGGGGCGTCCAGTCCGAAGCGCTTGAGGAGGAAGAGGAGGCGCTCCTCCACCTGTCCGGCCCAGCGGGTGGGGTGCTTCGTCTCGATCGCGAGCTGGACGGGACGCCCGGCGTCGGACACCAGCTCCAGCAGCCGTTCCAGGGTGAGCACGGAGGTGCGCTCGGGGTCCGCGTCCCAGTCGGGGGACTCCTCCCGGTCCTTCCAGGAGCCGAAGTCGAGGGCTGCGAGGTCGGCGAGCTCCAGGGCGGAGACCGCGCCGCGGCCGTTCGAGGTGCGGTTCACGCGGCGGTCGTGGACCAGGACCAGGTGTCCGTCCGCGGTCAGCCGGATGTCGCATTCGAGGGCGTCGGCGCCGTCCTCGATGGCCTTCCGGTACGCGGCCAGGGTGTGCTCGGGGGCGTCCTCCGAGGCGCCGCGGTGGGCGACGACCTGGATGGGGCTCGGCGATGCGTGGGTCACCCGGTCATGGTGCCACCGAGAAGGCCTGGCGCGTCGGGGTGAGTCCTGCGGGTGCGTCTGATATGTCGGATATAAAGGATGGGGGTGGATGCACAGGTCCGGCTTACAGTGCCCTGACGGGCCATGGGAAAGGCTTCGTCCTGGAACTTGTACGGCACCTCGAACGTTCAGTCGGACCGATGCCAGGTGGATGTCGGGCCGGTTTCGCCCGAAATGCCCAAAAGCTGAGACGTCAGAGCCTGTGCAGCCGTGTAAGCCTGTAAGCCGTGTGTGACGAGGAGAGAGCGCTGTGAGCACCGAGAACGAGGGCACCGCGGCCCCGACGCCCCCCGCGGCCCCGTCCGTACCCCCCGCGCCGGCCGCCTCCACCCCCGACCTGACGAAGGCCCCGGCCGAGCCCGCCGCGGCCCCGGCCTACCAGGGGTACGCGCCCGGCCGGCCCGAGGCCCCGGCCGGGCGCGCGCAGGCCCCGGCCCCCGCGCAGGGTGCCGAGCAGACGCAGCAGCTGCCCCCCGCCCCGGCGGCGCCGCCCGCAGCGACCCCGGCCTACGGTTACGACCAGACGCAGGCCCATGTCCAGAACCCGGCCCAGCCCCAGGCCCCCGTCGCGCAGACGGCGTACGGTGCCGAGGCCTGGCCCCCGCCGCCGCCCGCGGTCCCCGCGTACGGCGGCCAGGGTGGCCACGGCGGTGCTGCCTGGGGTGCCCCGCTCAGCACCGACGGAACCCCGCCGCCCAAGCCGAAGGGCAAGGGCGGCATGGTCGCGGCCGTCCTGGTGGCGGCCTTGCTCGCGGGCGGCGTCGGCGGCGGCGTCGGCTACTGGGCGGCCGAGCGCAACAGCGGCGGCGGCTTCGGCTCCACCACCATCACCGCGGGCAACACCCCCAAGGACCTCAAGCGCGACGCCGGCTCCGTCGCGGGCCTCGCCGCGAACGCCCTGCCCAGCGTCGTCACCATCGAGGCCTCGGCCGGGGACGGCGAGGGCGGCACCGGTACCGGCTTCGTCTACGACCAAGAGGGCCACATCCTCACCAACAACCACGTGGTGGCCTCCGCCGCGAACGGCGGCAAGCTCTCCGCGACCTTCTCCAACGGCAAGAAGTACGAGGCCGAGGTGATGGGCCGGGCCCAGGGCTACGACGTCGCCGTGATCAAGCTGAAGAACCCGCCCGCGGGCCTCAAGCCGCTGCCGCTGGGCGATTCCGAGAAGGTCGCGGTCGGCGACCCGACCATCGCGATCGGCGCCCCCTTCGGCCTGTCCAACACGGTCACCACCGGCATCGTCAGCGCCAAGAACCGCCCCGTCGCCTCCGGCGACGGCTCCGGCGGCAAGAACTCGTACATGAGCGCCCTGCAGACGGACGCCTCCATCAACCCGGGCAACTCCGGCGGCCCGCTGCTCGACGGCCGCGGCGCCGTCATCGGCATCAACTCCGCCATCCAGTCCGCGGGCGGAGGCGGCGGCTTCGGCGGCGGCGGCCAGGCCGGCTCCATCGGCCTCGGCTTCGCCATCCCGATCAACCAGGCCAAGAACGTCGCGGAGTCCCTGATCAAGACGGGCAAGCCGGTCTACCCGGTGATCTCCGTCTCCGTGGACCTCCAGGCGAAGGCGGACGGCGCCAAGATCTCCGAGCAGGGAGCCCCCGCCAACGAGCTGGTCGACCCCAACGGCCCGGCCGGCAAGGCGGGCCTCAAGCCCGGTGACATCATCACCGAGTTCGGCGGCAAGCAGGTCGACAGCGGCCCGACCCTGATCAGCCTCATCTGGACCTACAAGCCGGGCGACACGGTGAAGCTGACCTACCTGCGCGCGGGCAAGCCGACCACGGTCGACATCACGCTCGGCTCGCGCGTCGGCGACAAGTAGCCTCGGGCGGGCTGCGGGCGCCGGTGTGAACGGGCGCTCGACAGTGGCTTGATGGGAGGGGCCGTGGGCGGGATTCCGCCTACGGCCCCTCCCAATATCTGCTTATGCTTCGCTCGTGTTCGATTCACGGCACATACGGACATTCCATGAAGTGGTCGCAGCGGGTTCGTACTCGGCGGCCGCTCGCGTCCTGGGCTACACCCAGCCCGCGATCACCCAGCAGATGAAGGCGCTCGAACGCGCCGTCGGCACACCGCTGTTCACCCGTGTCGGCCGCCGTATGAAGCTCACCGAGGCCGGTGAGTCCCTGGCCCGGCACGCCGAGTCCATCCTCGGCAGCCTCTCCGCCGCCGAGGCCCAGCTGAAGGCGTACACGCGGCTGCGCACCGGGCGGGTGCGGGTCTGCGGATTCCCCAGCGCCAATGTCACCCTCGTCCCCGAAGCCCTCAGTGGCCTGGCCAAGGACCATCCCGGCGTCCAGGTCGAGCTGCTGGAAGGCGAGCCGCCGGAGTCCCTGCGCCGGCTCCAGCGCGGCGAGTGCGACATCACCCTCGCCTTCACGTACCCGGGCCTGCACGAGGAGGTCCCGGAGGAAGTCGCCGAGGTCAGGCTGCTGGAGGACCAGCTCACGGTGCTGCTGCCGACCGGCCATCCGCTGGCCCGGCGCCGGGCCGTGCACCTCGCGGACCTCGCCGAGGAGCGGTGGATCGCGGGTTGTCCGCGCTGCCGGGCGAACCTGCTGCACGAGTGCGCGGAACTGGGCTTCGTACCCGACATCCGTTTCGCGACCGACGACAACCTGGTGGTGCAGAGCCTGGTCGCACAGGGTCTGGGCGTGGCGATGATGCCCGCGCTGGTGCTGCCCTCGCTCTCCCTCAGCCGGGTCTGCGGGCGGGTTCTGGAGCCCGCCGCCCGCCGCCACATCGCCGCGTACGTCTACCGGGACCACCTGCGGATCCCGGCGACGGCGGTGGTGCTGGACGAGCTGAAGAAGGTCGCGTCGAACCGCGTCGGCTGCTGATCCGGAAACCTTCGCGGTCCCCGATCCATAAGCTCTGCTTGGGATTTCAGGTCATAACTGTCGTTGGACGTGATGGATGCGCCGACGGACGCTGCTTCCATGACCACCACCACGCCGGCCCGTACGACCACGAGGATGGCCGCCCTCGTCACCGAGATCCGCAGCGTCGTGGACCGGGGCCTGGCCCCCGACCTGACCTCCTACCTCGTCGGCGAGCGGCTCGCCCCGCACCTGGGCGCGGCCGATCTGCTGAGCGCGGAGCAGCAGGAGGGCGACCCGGAGCACTACCGGCAGCACATCCTGCACGCGGAGCCCGACGGCAGCTTCTCGGTCGTGGCGCTGGTCTGGATGCCCGGCCAGGAGACCTGCATCCACGACCACGTCTCGTGGTGCGTGGCCGGTGTGCACCAGGGCGAGGAGAGCGAGCGGCGTTACCGGCTCGCCCCCGGCGCGGGCGCCGCCCGTCTGGTGGCCACCGAGGACGTGGTCAATGCCCAGGGCGAGGTCTGCGGTTTCGCGCCGCCCGGGGACATCCACAAGGTGCGCAACTCCTGTACCGGCAAGGCGATATCGATCCATGTCTACGGGGCCGACGTCTCCCGCCTGGGCAGCAGCATCCGCCGCGTCTACACGCTCCCCGTCGACTGATGGCCCTCCTCCACCGCCCCCAGGGCGAGGCGGTCCGCCATGTTTCACGTGAAACACCCAGCCCCTGGCCCGGGTTGGGGATGGCCGCCGCGGGCGCGCTGGTGGCGTGGGGCGTGCACAGGCTGGTGCCCGGTGTGCCGATGCTGACCGCCTCGGTGGTGCTCGGGATCGCCGTGGCCCACCTTCCCGGCGTACGGACCGTCGTACGAGGACCCGCCCGCCCGGGTCTCTCGCTGGCCGGGCGGCGGCTGATGCGGATCGGCATCGTCCTGCTGGGCCTCGGCCTCGGGCTGGACCAGGTGCTCCGGCTGGGCTGGGCGACGGTGGCGATGGTCTGCGCCGTGGTCGCGGCCACCTTCTTCGGCACGGTGTGGCTGGGCCGCCGTCTCGGGCTCCCGGGGGACCAGCCCCTGCTGATCGCCACCGGATACTCGATCTGCGGAGCCTCGGCCATCGGTGCGGTGAGCGAGGTCTCCGGCAGTGACGAGGAGGACGTGGCCGCCTCGGTGGCGCTGGTCACCCTCTGCGGGACGCTGGCCATCGCGGTACTCCCGCTCTTCCAGGGCCCGTTGGGCCTCTCGGATCCGGCCTTCGGGCGATGGGTGGGGGCGAGCGTCCACGACGTGGGCCAGGTGGTGGCGACCGCCCAGACCGCGGGCCCCGGGGCGCTCGGCGAGGCGGTGCTGGTCAAGCTGATGCGGGTGGCCCTGCTGGCCCCCCTGGTGGCGGCGGTGGCCTTCTCGATGCGGGCCCGGCGGCGCGGCGTACGCACCTCCTCGGGACGGCGTCCGGCTCCGGTGCCGCTGTTCGTCGCCGGGTTCCTGGCGGCGGCCGCCCTGCGCGCCACCGGGCTGCTGCCCGGAGTGGCGCTGGACTGGGCGCACACGGCGCAGGAGGCCCTGCTGGCGGCGGCCTTGTTCGGGCTGGGCAGTGCGGTCCACCTGCCGACCCTGGCCCGTACCGGCGGGCGCGCCGCTCTGCTCGGGCTCGGGGCCTGGGTGGTGGTGGCGGGGGTCTCCTACGCCGGCGTCCTCGTGACCACATGACGGTTAGACACAGGGGGAGTTGGCCATTTCCTGGCCGGAACCGACCGAACGTCCGGGCTGCCCCCTGACATCTCCGGGCCCCCGTGCGACTCTGCCCCCGCAAGCCGAACAGCCGATCCGCACCGACAGCTCTTCACCCCCACCCCTGCCCGGGTCGCTCCGGCACGGGCACGGCAGAAGGAGTCCTGCGTGAATCGTCATCGCACGGCGGCGTCCGTCCTCCTGGCCGCGGGCGCCCTGCTCGCGGGGGCCCTGACGGCGGCCTCCCCTTCGGCGGCGGCCGAGTCGCCCTCCTCGTTCCGGCCGGGACAGACCTCCGGCTTCTGGACCGCCGAGCGGATGCGCCAGGCCACCCCGCTCGACCTGGAGGCGACCCCGGGCGGCGCGCGTACGGCGCCCGCGAAGACGGCCCTCCCCACCCGGGTGCCTCCGACCTCTCCCGCTTCCGTCATGGCGTTCCCCCAGGCGGGTGGGGCCTGGACGGCCGGCGGGGCCGTAGTGAAGACCTCGGGCCGGGTGTTCTTCACCTTCCAGGGCCGTACGGCCTCCTGCTCGGGCGACTCGGTCACCAGCCAGAACGGCAGCACCGTCATCACGGCCGGCCACTGCGTGAAGTACCAGGGAGCCTGGCACACCAACTGGATCTTCGTTCCGGCCTACGACAACGGCAACGCCCCGTACGGCCAGTGGTCGGCGGTCAAGACCTTCGCCACCGACCAGTGGGCGGCGAGCGAGGACATGAACATGGACGTGGGGCTCGCCGTCGTCGCCCCGCTGAACGGCCAGAAGCTCAGCCAGGTCGTCGGCGCCCAGGGCATCCTGTTCAACGGCGGCTACAACAAGCGGATGTACTCCTTCGGCTTCCCCGCGGCGGCTCCGTACGACGGCACCAAGCTCGTCTACTGCAGCGCCAACACCGGCAAGGACTTCCTGCTGACCAAGGACCACAGCATGGCCTGCAACATGACGGGCGGCTCCAGCGGGGGCCCCTGGTTCCAGGACTTCAACGAGTCCACGGGCCTCGGCACCCAGGTCTCGGTGAACAGCTTCGGCTACAACTTCCTGCCCAACACGATGTTCGGCCCCTACTTCGGCAACGAGGCCAAGGCGGCCTACGACAAGGCCCAGACCTCCTGACCCGGCGGACCGAAACTCCAACCCCACCCACCCCCACATCCCGGTACTCTGTACCGGCCAGGTGGGTTGCCCGAGCGGCCTAAGGGAACGGTCTTGAAAACCGTCGTGGCGCGAGTCACCGTGGGTTCAAATCCCACACCCACCGCCACACCCCAGCGCACGCGCTGACCAGAAGGGGCGTCCCGTTCGCGGGGCGCCCCTTCTGCTTGGGTGTGGGCGCCGTTCCAGGGGCAGGGGGGGCCGGCGGAGGGGGCCCTGGGCCTTCCGGGTGGTGTTTGTCGGAAGATCGGCGCGCGTGGCGGGGGTCGTGCGGTTGCGGCCACATCATGACGAATGTATGCAGATCCGCCCGTCGGAACATCGCGAAAAGAGGGGCCCGTCATGACCCGCCGCAGCTTCACCTCGATCTGGACCTCCGTCCTCGCCGCGCTCGTGGCGCTCCTGGCCGCCCTCGGCCTCGGTGGGAAGGCGGCTCCGGTTGCCGCGGGTGAGGCGGTCGCCGCCCCGGTGGCTCCCGCGGTGCGTCGCCGGCCGGCCGTGGTGGCGCGGCGTACCTGGCGGGCGATGATGCGGGGCGGTTCGCTCCCGCCGACGATCAAGCAGCGGATCCGGGCCGAGGCACACGGCAAGGCCCCGTCCGTCCGGCGATCGACCACCGCCGCGGCCCTCGCCCCCGATGCGGTCCCCGCCGCAGCGCCCATCGCTCCCCGTGCGGTTCAGGTCCGGCTCGCCCTCGCCGCCTAGCGGGAGCACGCGCACGGCAGCATCCACAGCAGCACGAACGGCAGTATCCACAGCAGCAGGAACGGCAGGATGCGGCGCAGGCGCGCCGCGCAGTGCCCCCGGGGATGGGGCACAGGGGGTCGCACCGGTGTTCGTCCGGGGCGTGCGGGGGCGTGAAGCTTGGTACGGCAGGGCCGCAGGGCCGGGAGACGGCGGGGTTTCCGGACGGTGCGGCCCTCTTCGGCATGTTCGGGGCGGGCCGGTTTGGCGGAACGATTCACCTCGTGCGTGCGCGGGACTTCGCGCGATGCGGGTGAGCCGCGTGGGGCGGCCGGGGCGCGAACTGGGTTTATCCGCAGTTGGTCATGCTTGCGGGGGAATAGCAGGCTGCGGGGTGGTTCGCCGGGGATTCGGTGGGCAACTCTGGTCTCGCGACGTCGTCAGCAGCACGAACGACCGAGGCGGTCGGCCAACTGCCTTGGAGTACACCCGACTTCGGTTTCCTGGAGGAAAATCAGACATGGCAAGCATCCGTACCGCCCGCGTCATCGCCGCCGTCGCCTCGCTCCCCCTCGCCGTCGCCGTCTTCAGCGGGGTCGCCGCGGCCGACAACGGCTCCTTCGCGAACGACGGATCGAACGCGAGCGTCGCGAGCATCGTCGGCAGCGGTGTGGGCGGCGGCAACAGCGGGAACTCCTCCACCTCGCAGCAGGTGGCGACCGGCTCCGGAGCGTCGAACCAGAACAACACCGCGCAGGTCAACGGCTCGGCGTACACGGCGATCCACCAGGCCAACTCCAACGTCGCGGTGAACTTCTTCCCCTGGTGGTAGACGGCGCCGCCGGGACCGCTTGACCGATGAGGGCGCCCGTACGACCGGACCGGCTGGGGTCCGGTAGTGCGGGCGCCCTTCCGCGTGCCCATGCCCCCGCCCTCCCGACCTTGACATCGGCAGTGAATCTGACGGACAGTCAGTTTCACTCGTCCGATGCGATGCCGGGAGGCCAGCGCCGTGCACCTCGCCCCGTCCGAAGGCCAGGCGCGACTGCGCGCCGAACTGCGCGAGTACTTCCGCGACCTGCTCCCCGACGGGGTCCCCGAGGACCCGGCCGCCCAGCGCGCACTGCTGCGCCGGATCGGTTCCGACGGCCTGCTCGGCCTCGGCTGGCCCGTCGAGTACGGAGGCCGGGGCCGGGGCCCCGACGAGCAGTTCGTCTTCTTCGACGAGGCCTACCGGGCCGGCGCCCCCGTCTCCATGGTCACCCTCAACACCGTCGGCCCCACCCTCATGAAGTACGGCACCCAGCGCCAGAAGGACTACTTCCTGCCCCGGATCCTCCGCGGCGAGACGGTCTTCGCCATCGGCTACTCGGAGCCCGAGGCCGGCACCGACCTGGCCTCGCTGCGCACCAGGGCCGTCCGCGACGGCGGGGACTGGGTGATCGACGGGCAGAAGATCTTCACCTCGAACGCCCAGAACGCCGACTGGATCTGGCTGGCCTGCCGCACCGACCCGCATGCCCCCAAGCACAAGGGCATCTCGATCATCCTGGTGCCCACCGACAGCCCCGGCTTCGCCTTGACCCCGATCGACACCGTCGGCGGGCTGACCACCACGGCTACGTACTACGACGCCATCCGGGTCCCCGAGGGCAACCTCGTCGGCCCCGAACACGGCGGCTGGGGCCTGATCACCAACCAGCTCAACCACGAACGCGTCGCCCTCGCCGCCATCGGCATGCAGGCCGAGGACTTCTACGAGCGGGCCCTGCGTCACGCCCGCACCCCCGACCCCGCCACCGGCGAGCGCCCGGCCGACCGCCCCTGGGTGCGGTCCCGGCTCGCCGAGGCCCACGCCCGGCTGGCCGCCGTACGCCTCCTCAACTGGCGCCTCGTCCAAGACGTCGGAGCGGGCACCCTGGCCCCCGGTGACGCCAGCGGAGTGAAGTTCCTCGGCACCGAGTCCACCGTCGAGGTCTACCGGATCTGCCAGGAGGCGGTGGGCGAGGAGGCCCTCGTACGCGGTCCGGACGCCTTCGCCGGCGGCGAGCTGGAGCGGATGAACCGGGCCGCCCAGATCAACACCTTCGGCGGCGGGGTCAGCGAGGTCCAACGGGAGATCGTCGCCATGATGCGGCTCGGAATGAAGGGGAGGAAGCGATGACCGCCGGGGAGAGCGACCCGTTCCACGAGAGGCTCAAGGCCTTCGAGGGGCGGCCCGCAGCCACCGCGGGCCGGGCCAAGGACGCCGTCAACGAGCCGATGATCCGCCACTGGTGCGAGGCGATGGGCGACACCAACCCCGCCTACACCGGACCGGACGCCATAGCCCCGCCCACCATGCTCCAGGCCTGGACGATGGGCGGCCTCTCCGGCCACACCGACCGTTCCTCCGCCTACGACGAACTGTTCGAGCTCCTCGACGGCGCTGGCTGCACCTCCGTGGTCGCCACCGACTGCGAGCAGGAGTACCTGCGTCCTCTGAGCCCGGGCGACGGGATCAGCTTCGACGCCGTGATCGAATCGGTCTCGCCGCGCAAGACGACCAAACTGGGCACCGGGCACTTCGTCACCACCCGCATGGACGTCCGGGCGAACGGCGAACTCGCCGGCACCCACCGCTTCCGCATCCTGAAGTACGCCCCCGCTGCCCGGCCGGATCCCGCCCCGCAGGCCCCTCCCCGACCGCGCCCGGTGATCAACCGCGACAACCAGGGGTTCTGGGACGGGGTCCGCGAACACAGGCTGCTGATCCAGCGCTGCACGGCCTGCGCGACCCTGCGCTTCCCCTGGCTGCCCGGCTGCAACGCCTGCTCCTCCCCCGACTGGGACACCGTCGGCGCGAGCGGCGCCGGCACGGTCTTCTCGTACGTCGTCATGCACCACCCGCGCTTCCCCGCCTTCACCGCGCACGAGGATCCCGCTGCCGCGGGGGGCCCCTACGCGGTGGCCCTGGTCGAGCTGGCCGAGGGCGTCCGGATCATCGGCAACATCACCGGAGTCCCCTACGACAAGGTCCGCATCGGCATGCCCGTCCGGCTGGAGTTCCTGCGCGTCGACGACACCCTCGAACTCCCCGTCTTCCGAGGGGAGGCGGGCTGACATGGACTTCCACCCCACCGAGGAACAGGCCGCCGCGGCCGGCCTCGCCGCGCGGATCTTCCGCGACCTGGCCACCCACGAACGCCTCGCCGCCGCCGGCACCGGAAGCGACGCCGAGCTCTGGAAGGCCCTGACCTCCGCCGGACTGACCGCCGCCGTCGAGGACGTCGGCCTGCTCGGCCTGGTCCTGCTGCTGGAGGAGCAGGGCCGCACCACCGCGCAGGTCCCGTACGCCGCCACCTGCGCGTACGGGGTCCTGCCGGTGGCCGCGCACGGCAGCCCCGAGCAGCGCGCCCGACTGCTGCCCGCCTTCGGCTCCGGCGAGGCCGTGGCCACCGGCGCCTTCCCCGAGCGCGGCCGGTTCACCGCCACGCCCGACGGCCGCCTCACAGGCACCGCCCCCGCCGTTCCCTGGCTGCGCGACGCCACGCACATGCTGGTCCCCGACACCGCCCGGGCCCTGTGGCTCGTACGGGCCGACGTGCCCGGAGCCGCCGTCCGGCCGGTGGAGACCACCGCGCCCTGGGCCTCGGGGAGCCTGACCCTGGACGGGGCGCCGGCGGAGCGGCTCGGCGGCCCGGAGGCCTACGACCAGGTGCTCGGCGCCGCCCGCACCGCATTCGCCGGACTCCAGGCAGGGGTCTGCGCGGGCTCGCTGGCCCGGGCCGTGGAGTACACCTCCACCCGCGAGCAGTTCGGCCGGCCGCTGTCCACGAACCAGGGCGTCATGCTCCGCGCGGCCGACGCGTACATGGACACGGAGGCGATCCGGGTCACCGCGTACGAGGCGGCCTGGCGCGCCGACGAGGGACTCCCCGCCCGCGACCACGCGCTCACGGCGGCCTGGTGGGCCTCCGAAGCGGGCAAGCGGGTCGTCCACGCGGGCCAGCACCTGCACGGCGGGACGGGCGCGGACCTGGACCACCCGGTCCACCGGCACTTCCTGTGGGGCCGCCAGTTGGACGCCTACCTGGGCTGCGGCAGCGAGCTGCTGGCCGAACTGGGCGCCCTCATATCCGAGGGGGAAGAAGAGGGGGAACACGCATGAACGTCGGCGACGCGCTGCCGCCGCTGGAGATCCCGGTCACCCGCACCCTGATCGTGGCGGGGGCGATCGCCTCCCGCGACTACCAGGACGTGCACCACGACGCGGAGCTCGCCCGCGCGAAGGGCTCCCCGGACGTCTTCATGAACATCCTGACCACCAACGGCCTCGTCGGCCGGTACATCACCGACCACCTCGGCCCGCGCGCGGTGCTGCGGAAGGTCGCGATCCGCCTCGGCGCCCCCAATTACCCGGGCGACACGATGACCCTCACGGGCACGGTCACCGCCGTCGACGGGAACACCGCCGAAATAGAGGTCGTCGGCACCAACCGTCTCGGCCACCACGTCACGGGCACCGTGACCGTCACCCTGGGGGCCGCGGCATGAGCGTCCGCACGCGCGACGGCCTCGGCGGCCGGGCCGCCATCGCCGGCATCGGCGCGACCGACTTCTCCAAGGACTCAGGCCGCAGCGAGCTGAAGCTCGCCGTCGAGGCGGTGCACGCCGCCCTCGACGACGCGGGGCTCACCCCCGCCGACGTCGACGGCATGGTCACCTTCACCATGGACACCAGCCCCGAGATCACCGTGGCCCAGGCGGCCGGCATCGGGGAGCTGTCCTTCTTCTCCCGCATCCACTACGGCGGCGGCGCGGCCTGCGCCACGGTCCAGCAGGCCGCCCTCGCCGTCGCCGCCGGGGTCGCCGAGGTCGTGGTCTGCTACCGCGCCTTCAACGAACGCTCAGGCCGCCGCTTCGGCTCCGGGGTCCAGCAGCGCGAACCCTCCGCGGAGGGCGCCGCCCTCGGCTGGTCCCTGCCCTGGGGGCTGCTCACGCCCGCGTCCTGGGTGGCCATGGCCGCCCAGCGCTACCTGCACGCCTACAACCTGACCCCCGAGGCCTTCGGCCACGTCGCCGTCACCGGCCGCAAGTACGCCGCGAACAACCCCGCCGCGTACTTCCACGGCAAGCCCATCACCCTCGCCGACCACGCCGCCTCGCGCTGGATCGTCGAGCCGCTGCGGCTGCTGGACTGCTGCCAGGAGACCGACGGCGGTCAGGCCCTCGTCGTCACCACGGCAGAGCGGGCCAGGGACCTGCGGCAGAAGCCCGCCGTGATCACCGCTGCCGCGCAGGGCGCCGGCCGCCGCCAGGAAGCGATGACCTCCTTCTACCGGGACGACCTCACGGGCCTCCCGGAGATGGACGTGGTCGCCCGCCAGCTGTGGCGCACCAGCGGACTGCGGCCCTCGGACATCGACGTGGGCATCCTCTACGACCACTTCACCCCGTTCGTCCTCATGCAGCTGGAGGCGTTCGGCTTCTGCGGCCCGGGGGAGGCCGCGGACTTCACGGCGGCCGGGGCTCTCCCCCTCAACACGCACGGGGGCCAGCTCGGAGAGGCGTACCTGCACGGCATGAACGGCATCGCCGAAGCCGTCCGCCAGGTGCGCGGCACCTCCGTCAACCAGCTCCCCGGAGCGGAGCACGTGCTGGTCACGGCCGGTACGGGGGTGCCGACCTCCGGCCTGATCCTGGGGGCCGGTCTCTGACTCCGGTCCCAGTGGCCGGCCGCGCCCTCCACCTTCAGGAGGTGGGGCGCGGCCCGGCCGTACAACCTGAGAGGGACCCTGCTCCGGCACCTGGGGCCGATCCCAGACGGGCGCGCCGCTTCTAGCGTGGAGCCATGACCACGCCTGTGTGCACGCTCGCCTCGAATCCGACGCAGTACCCGTCGTTCTCGGCGTACGTCCGGACCCGTGGCACCGTCCTCCTGCGCACCGCGCGCTCCCTGACCGCCAACCCCTGCGACGCCGAGGACCTGCTCCAGACGGCCCTGACGAAGACCTACGTGGCCTGGGACCGCATCGAGGACCACCGGGCCCTCGACGGCTACGTCCGGCGGGCCCTGGTCAACACCCGCACCTCCCAGTGGCGCAAGCGCAAGGTCGACGAGTTCGTCTGCGACGAGATCCCGGAGAGCGAGACCCCGGCGGGAACGGACCCCGCGGAGGCACAGGCGCTGCGCGACGCGATGTGGCGCGCGGTCACCCGGCTGCCCGACCGGCAGCGGGCCATGGTCGTCCTGCGCTACTACGAGGACATGAGCGAGGCGCAGACCGCCGAGCTGCTCGGAGTCTCGGTCGGCACGGTCAAGAGCGCCGTCTCCCGGGCGCTGGTCAAGCTGCGAGAGGACCCCGAACTCACCCCGGTGCGCTGAAGGCCGGCCCCTGCTCCTCCGGTGGCGGCCTGCGTGTTTCACGTGAAACATCGGCCATGGAACGGCTCCGGACAGTGATTGGCCAGCCTGTTTCTACTCCCGGGTAGTGACATGCCGACCGGTACGTGCGCAGAATCGGCAGCATCCGACAGCCGCCGCAGCGCCGCAGCGCTCACCGGGAGGACGCTTTGCTGAGCACCATGCAGGATGTACCGCTGCTGATCTCGCGGATCCTGGCCCACGGGTCGACGATTCACGGGAAGTCCCAGGTCACGACCTGGACCGGCGAGGCCGAGCCGCATCGGCGCAGTTTCGCCGAGATCGGCGTCCGCAGCGCGCAGCTCGCACACGCGCTGCGCGACGAGCTCGGGGTCCAGCAGGACGAACGTGTCGCGACCCTCATGTGGAACAACTCCGAGCACGTCGAGGCGTACTTCGCGATCCCGTCCATGGGCGCGGTCCTGCACACGCTCAACCTGCGTCTGCCTCCCGAGCAGCTGGTCTTCATCGTCAACCACGCCGCGGACCGGGTCGTGCTGGTGAACGGCACCCTGCTGCCGCTGCTGGCGCCGCTGCTGCCGCACCTGCCGACGGTCGAGCACGTCGTGGTCGCGGGCATAGGCGACCGCTCCGTCCTCGAAGGCACGGACGTGCAGGTCCACGAGTACGAGGAGCTCCTCGAAGGCCGTCCCGAGCGCTACGACTGGCCCGAGCTGGACGAGCGCCAGGCCGCGGCCATGTGCTACACCTCCGGCACCACCGGGGACCCCAAGGGCGTCGTCTACTCCCACCGCTCGATCTACCTGCACTCCATGCAGGTCAACATGACCGAGTCGATGGGCCTCACCGACCACGACACCAGCCTGGTCGTGGTGCCCCAGTTCCACGTGAACGCCTGGGGCCTGCCGCACGCCACCTTCATGACCGGCATCAACATGCTGATGCCGGACCGGTTCCTCCAGCCGGCCCCGCTCGCCGAGATGATCGAGCAGGAGAAGCCCACGCACGCCGCGGCCGTCCCCACCATCTGGCAGGGCCTGCTCGCCGAGGTCACCGCGAAGCCGCGCGACCTGACCTCGATGAAGCAGGTCACCATCGGCGGCGCGGCATGCCCGCCCTCCCTGATGGAGGCCTACGACAAGCTCGGCGTCCGCCTCTGCCACGCGTGGGGCATGACGGAGACCTCCCCGCTGGGCACCATGGCCCACCCGCCGGCCGGTCTGACCGCCCAGGAGGAGTGGCCGTACCGGGTCACCCAGGGCCGTTTCCCGGCAGGCGTCGAGGCCCGCCTCATCGGCCCCGCCGGCGACGTCCTGCCGTGGGACGGGGAGTCGGCGGGCGAGCTGGAGGTCCGAGGGAACTGGATCGCGGCCTCCTACTACAACGGAGCGTCCGGCGAAGCCCTGCGTCCCGAGGACAAGTTCAGCGCGGACGGCTGGCTCAAGACCGGGGACGTCGGCGTGATCAGCCCTGACGGCTTCCTCACCCTCACCGACCGGGCCAAGGACGTCATCAAGTCCGGGGGCGAGTGGATTTCGAGCGTCGACCTGGAGAACGCCCTGATGGCCCACCCCGAGGTGGCCGAAGCGGCGGTCGTCGCCGTACCGGACGAGAAGTGGGGCGAACGCCCCCTGGCCACGGTCGTCCTCAAGGACGGCGCCACCGTGGACTACGCGGGCCTGCGCGCCTTCCTCGGCGAGTCCATCGCCAAGTGGCAGCTCCCGGAGCGCTGGACGGTCGTCGAGGCCGTGCCGAAGACCAGCGTCGGCAAGTTCGACAAGAAGGTGATCCGCAAGCAGTACGCGGACGGCCAGCTGGAGGTCACCACCCTCGCCTAGGGGCGTCACCCGCGCGTGAGCCATGGCCGCAGCAGCCTGCTGACGGCGGGCATGGCCACGTAGGTCATCAGGGTGCTGAAGACGACCGCGAAGGCGGCCGTCCGCACCACGAAGTGCAGGTCCACCAGGTACGGCCCGAGCAGCGCGTTGCCCGCGAGCGAGATCGGGAAGATGGCCAGCCCCGAGCTGATCGCCATCTTCCAGCGCGGCGGCGCGGGCCGGGTCGTACCCGGCTTGGCGAACCAGGTCTCCATCCCGTGCAGTTCACGCCGGGCTATCTCGGTGTGGTGGTGGCCCAGGCAGTTCGAGAACCACTGGGCCCGCTCGGGGGAGTCCTGCCAGCGCTGGAAGGCCGTCTGGTCGCGGAAGCGGTGCACCAGGAACCACGGGCCGCCCTCGGTGGCGGGCCGGAACAGCCCGTACCCGAGGTGCCCGGGGAAGGCGGCGGCCGTCTCCAGGATCCCGTGGGCCCAGGCCTCGAAGGTCTCCTCGTGGCCGGGCTCCACCTGCCGGGCGATGAGGAGGTTGACCTCCCCGTTGTCGGCGGGAACGGTGTGCTCGGACGTGTCGGTGATGGCCATGGGGCCCAGGATCGCTAGTTGGTCCCGATCTTGGCCAGCAAGTCCACGATGCGGCCCTGCACATCGGCCGTGGTGGCCCGCTCGGCGAGGAACAGCACGCTCTCGCCCGAGGCCAGCCGCGGCAGGTCGGCGGGAACGATCCCGGCGGTCGTGTAGACGACCAGCGGAGTGCGGTTCAGCAGCCCGTTCGCGCGCAGCCAGTCCACGATCCCGGCCCGTCGGCGGCGGACCTGCATCAGGTCCATGACCACCAGGTTGGGCCGCATCCGGCTCGCCAGCTCCACGGCGTCGGTGTCCGCGCCCGCCCGGGCGACCTGGAGGCCGCGCCGCTCCAGCGCGGCGGTCAGCGCGGTGGCGATCTCGTCGTGCTCCTCGATCAGCAGGACCCGGGACGGGTGCTGCTCGCTGTCGCGCGCCGCGAGCGCCTTGAGCAGGACGGCCGGATCGGCACCGTACGCCGCCTCGCGCGTGGCGTGCCCCAGCCCGGCCGTCACCAGTACGGGAACCTCCGCGGCCACCGCGGCCTGGCGCAGGGACTGCAGGGCGGTCCGGGTGATCGGCCCGGTCAGCGGGTCGACGAACAGCGCGGCGGGGAACGCGGCGATCTGCGCGTCCACCTCCTCGCGAGAGTGCACGATCACCGGGCGGTAGCCGCGGTCGCTCAGCGCCTGCTGGGTCTGCGCGTCCGGCGCCGGCCACACCAGGAGTCGGCGCGGGTTGTCCAGCGGCTCCGGAGGCAACTCGTCGTCCACGGGCTGCGGCACGGGCCGGTTGACCACCTCGACCGCTCCCCCGGGGCCGTCCAGCGGCTCCGGGCCTTCGGCCGCGCCCGCCTCGGGGGCCCCTATGGCGAAGGCCCGCCCCTGGGGCACGGGTTCGGAGAGCCGACGGCGCCGGCCGGAACCGGAACCCTCCGCGCCCGCGGCGCCCGGGTCCACGGCGATGCCTTGGCCCAGGGTCCCCAGAGCGCGCACGCTGATCGGCTGCCCCGCAGCCGCCGGGGCCTCGCCGGGCCGGCGGGCACCGGGGACGGAGGGCTGCCCGGCAGTCTCGCCGTCTTCAGGGGCCGTGCGGGCGGCGGGCACCGGCCAGGCGGGGGTCGCGGGCAGCGCACGGCGCCGCCCGGTCGGGAGCGCGGGTTCCGCACCGTCCGCGGGGTGCGGCGGCTCGGGGTCCGCAGGCGCGCCGAGCACCCGCCGGCCCCGGCGTCCGCCCGGGCCATCGGAGTCGGCCTCGGCGGAACCGGAACCCGCGGCGGGCCCGGCGGGCAGGGCGAATCCGCCCTCGGGGGCGACGGGCCGGGGCGCGGCCGGCGCCGGGAGCCCGGCCGCCGGCACCGGGCCGGCGGGCTGCGCGGCCGCCCCGGCCGGCCCTAGCGCCCTGCGGCGGCCCGCCGGGTGCTCGGTCACCGGAACCGGGGGCACCGACGGCACGGGCGGCAGCGCGGGCATGGCGGTGCCCTGCGGCGGTACGGGCCGGTCGTACGGGGCGTCGTCACCGTCGCGGCCCCGTCGGCGCCCGGTACCGAGCCCCGCCGGGTTCACCGGGGACTGGGCCAGTTCCGCCGGACCGGGCGCGGCGGCCTCGCCCTCAGCCCTGCGGCGTCCGGACGGCAGCGCCAGCGCGCCCCCGCCCTCGCGCGCCCCGGGGGCCTTCGGCCCGGCGGCCTCGTCCTCCAGGAAGGCGTCCACCCCGCGCCGGCCCCGCCGGCCGCCGGAGACCGTCGCGGGGGCGGCCTCGGGTTCCGGCGCGGGCTGCTCCTCCGGCTCCGGCAGGGTCACGGTCCCGGCGCCCGAACCCAGCGGCAGCTCCAGCACGTACGCCCCGCCGGGCGCACCGGGCACCTCGACCGTCTGCAGGACCCCGCCGTGCGCGGTGACGATGCCCCGCACGATCGGCTCGTGCACCGGGTCGCCGCCGTCGTAGGGGCCGCGCACCTCGATGCGTACGACATCGCCGCGCTGGGCCGCGGCCACCACGATCGTGGAGTCACCGTACCCGCTGCCCTGGGCGGTCTTGCCGGTGGCGTCCACCCCGGCGACGTCTGCGATCAGGTGCGCGAGGGCGGCCGCGATGCGGCCCTCGTCCACCTCGGCTTCGATGGTCGGGGCGTGGACGGCGAACTGCACCCGTCCGGGGCCGATCAGGTCGACGGCGCCGTCGACACCCGCCGCGACGACCGTGTTGATCAGGACGTTCTTCTTCTTGAGCTTGTCGCTGCCCGCGTCCAGGCGCTGGTACTCCAGCACGTTGTCCACGAGGGTCGTCATCCGCGAGTAGCCGGCGGCGAGATGGTGCAGCAGCTGGTTGGCCTCGGGCCACAGCTGGCCCCCGTCGTCGGCGGCCAGCGTGGCCAGCTCCCCGCGCAGCTCCTCCAGAGGGCCGCGCAGGGAGTCCCCGAGGACGGCCAGCAGCTGGGCGTGGCGCGCGGCGAGGGCGTCGTACTGGCGCCGGTCGGTGAAGGTCATCACCGCGCCGACGAGCAGCTCGCCGTCCCGTACGGGTGAGGTGGTCAGGTCGACGGCGACGGACTGGCCGGCCTTGTTCCACAGCACCTGGCCGCGGACCCGGTGCTTGCGCCCGCTGCGCAGGGTGTCGGCGAGCGGGGACTCGTCGAAGGGGAAGGGCGAGCCGTCGGCGCGCGAGTGCTGGATCAGTCCGTGCAGCTCACGGTTGCCGAGATCGGTGGCGCGGTACCCGAGGATCTGCGCGGCGGCCGGATTGACGAGGACGACGCGGCCCTCGGTGTCCGTGCCCACGACGCCCTCGGCGGCGGCGCGCAGGATCATCTCGGTCTGCCGCTGGGAGCGGGCCAGCTCGGCCTCGGTGTCCACGGTCTCGGAGAGGTCCCGGACGACGAGCATCAGCAGTTCGTCGCCCGTGTACGGCTGGGGCTCGCGGTAGGCGTCACGGCCGTCGAGGTGGGCGCTGGTGACCTCGACGGGGAACTCGCTGCCGTCGGTCCGGCGCGCGGTCATCCGCTTCGGCCGGGAGCGGCCCTCTTCGCGGTCGCCGGGGCGGCGCATCGAACCGGGGATCTGCTTGGAGTCGAACTCCGGCAGGAGGTCGAGCACCCCGCGGCCGACGAGCCCGGTACCGGGGCTCTCCATGACTTCGAGGGCGATCGAATTGGCGTTGACGACCGTGCCGTTGGCGTTGACGAGCAACAGCGCGTCCGGGAGCGCGTCGAGTATTGCTGCGAGGCGAGCAGCGCCTCGGGATGGCCTGCTGCTCACGACGAGCTTCCTCCCTGACCACGACTACCGGCATGTCACGGGAGGAGTCTAAGGGCACGGTCCTGCCGCGAGGTGGCGGATGTACGGGGGAAAACGTGCATCCGCCGTATCGTCCCAGGTCAGGAATGCTCCCCCGGAAGCACAGGTTCCAGGTTCTTCCACCGGGCGATGTCGCAGCCGTTCCTGCGCTGGAACGTGCTGTCCACCTTCTGGCCGCGCCATGTTCCCGTGACGCGGGCGACGGCCGACCCGCCGTACTGGAACGAGCAGTTCTTGGCGTCCGACTCGGCGAACGGGTCCTTTCCCTGTTTCGCCAGCGTGTCGAGACGGGCGCAGGCCTCCTCGGCGAAGGGGTGGTCGCCGCCGGCGGGGTGGCACTCCAGCCGGTGCGTGCCGTCGACGAGGCGGTTGCCGCTCTTGGAGATCTCGATGGTGAGCCGGTCGGGTGCGGACAGCAGGCGCCCCAGGGGCAGGGGCGGCAGTGGTCCGGCAGCCGCGGCGGCCAGGGCGGAGGTGACGGCGAAGGCGGCGAGACGCAGCATGGGGCACTCCAGGTCGTCCGTACGTCGTACGCCTCACCAACGACTTTCCCGCTCGGACGTTGCGTGCTTAAGCCTTTGCCCTGTGGCCCCGGCTCCTTGTACCGTTGGGAGCGGATTGGTGACCGGCCCCGCGCCTGTGTCATCATCTGCACGCACCTTCGTACGCGAGGGTGTGCTGGAGGCGTCGCCTAGTCCGGTCTATGGCGCCGCACTGCTAATGCGGTTTGGGGCTTACACCCCATCGAGGGTTCAAATCCCTCCGCCTCCGCACCTCACCGAAGCCCCGGTCCTGATGGACCGGGGCTTCGGTGCGTTCGGGGGCCGGGCGGGGGTGTGGGCCGGACGAGTGGGTGCCGGGCGTGCCGCACCGGTGCGTTCAGGGCTTGGAGGGGTTTCGGATGGCCCGCCGTGGGTAGCCCGCCGGGCCCGGACCCATGGCGCGGATCCTTCCGGACGATCTTCTTCCAGGGCGTTTTCGCAGGTCAGAGGCCCTGGGGCTAATGGATTTCGCGTCCCGGCGAGGTCCATGTATTGTTGTTCTCGCAAGGCCAACGGGGCGAAAAAAACCCGGGAAGCCCAAGCACTCGTAGCTTAACGGATAGAGCATCTGACTACGGATCAGAAGGTTGCAGGTTCGAATCCTGCCGAGTGCACAGCCGAGAGGCCCTCAGGACCAGTCCTGAGGGCCTCTTTCGTATGTCCGGTCAGGTACTCAGGGGGGAGGGGTACCCCGGAAGAGCTCAGGGGCGGGATGGCTCCTGAGGGGGACGTGGACCAGGCGGCCCCCCGGTTACGGTTTTCGAAGATCGTTCGAACCTTGATGGGGGCTCTCATGGGACTGTTCGGGAACGCGCACACCGTCGACCCGTCGTCGGCGCAGCGGGACTACGCGCGGCTGCTGGGGAACGGGGAGCAGGTCCACGCCGCGTACCTGCTGGTGCGCGACACGATCCTGTTCACGGACCGGCGGCTGGTGTTCGTCGACAAGCAGGGGCTGACGGGCAAGAAGGTGGAGTACCACTCCATCCCGTACCGGAGCATCACGCACTTCTCGGTGGAGACGGCCGGGCACTTCGATCTCGACGCCGAGCTGAAGATATGGATATCCGGCAGCCCGGCGCCGATCGAGAAGACCTTCACCAAAGGGGTCGACATCTACGAGATGCAGGCGATCCTGACGCAGTTCGTCGCGCGCTAGCGGGACGCGGGCTGACCCGTCCGGCTGAACGTCCGCCCGCCGGAGCGGCGGCGGGCGGGGTGGGCCGGGGCCTCAGGGGCGGCCGGGCAGGACGCGCGGGAGGCCGGTCACCGAGAGCACCAGCGAGTACAGCGAGGTGGTGGCGGTGATGAAGAGGCGGTTGTTCTTCGGACCGCCGAAGGCGATGTTGGAAACGGGCTCCGGGACGCGGAGGCGGCCGATGAGGTCTCCGTCCGCCGCGTAGCAGTGCACGCCCGACGTCATCGCGGCCGCCCACAGCCGGCCCTCGTCGTCGAAGCGGATGTTGTCCACCGAGGGGCAGTCCGTGAAGACGCGGTCGCCGCTGAGGGTGCCGTCGTCGCCGACCTTGAAGGCGCGGATGTGGCCGGCGCGGGTGTCGGCCGCGTACAGCTCGCTCTCGTCGGGGGAGAAGACCAGGCCGTTCGGCCCGAGGAAGCCGTCGGCGACGAGGCGGACCTCGCCGGTGGCCGGTTCGGCCCGGTAGAGGTTGCAGGCGCCGATCTCGCTCGGCGCCCGCCGGCCCTCGTAGTCGTTGGTGATCCCGAAGTCCGGGTCGGAGAACCAGACGGATCCGTCCGAGCGGACCACCGCGTCGTTGGGGCTGTTCAGCCGCTTGCCGTCGTAGCGGTCGGCGATGACGGTGAGGCTCCCGTCGGGCTCGGTGCGGGTGACGCGCCGGTTGCCCTGCTCACAGGTGATCAGGCGGCCCTCGCGGTCGAGGGTGTTGCCGTTGGAGTGGCCGGCCGGGGAGCGGAAGGCGGAGACCGCTCCGGTCGCCTCGTCCCAGCGCAGCATCCGGTCGTTGGGGATGTCGCTCCACACGAGCTGGCGCCAGGCGGGCAGGTACAGCGGGCCCTCGGCCCAGCGACAGTCGTCGTAGAGCCGCTCCAGGCGGGCGTCTCCGTTGGCGCAGCGTCCGGTCCGGAAGCGTTCGTCCAGGATCTCGTACAAGGTGAGGTCGGCTGTGCCCAACATGATTCCCCCAGATTGGTGAAGCGCCGAATGATGTTCGGCGTGATGGTGAGATTGCAGGATCAGGTACCGTCTTCGCAAGAGCCGACGGGCTCAACCGGCCCGAGGGGCCCGAGGGGCCGTCGGGCCCGTGGGAGGAAGACGGCGTGGACGACATCGACCGGGCGCTCGTCCTGCGCCTCCAGCAGGACGCGGGCCAGTCCTACGCCGCCCTCGGCGCGGCCGTGGGGCTCTCGGCCGGGGCCACCCACGAGCGCGTACGCAAGCTGCGCGAGCGCGGGGTGATCCGGCGGACCACCGTCGACGTGGACCCGGCGGCCGTCGGCAGCGGGGTGCTGGCCTACGTGATGGTCGACTCCAACGCCTGGATGGGCGAGTCGGCGGAGGACTTCGCGGCAATCCCCGAGATCCAGGAGGCGCACATCATCGCGGGCAGCGCCTCGGTGCTGGTCAAGGTGCGCACGGCCACCACCGAGCAGCTCCAGGACGTCCTGCGGCGGCTCTACGCCATCGACGGGGTCAGCGGGACGCAGGCCACCGTGGTCCTGGAGACCTTCTTCGAGCGGCCGCTCCCCCTGTGACCGCCCCCGCCGCGAGCTGGTGGTGCACCGGGATCCGGTGGAGCGTGCGGGGGCCCGCCATCGGATGGTGCGGGCGCGGGGAACGCGGCAGCGCGCTCGCGCCGGGGCAGCTGCTGGCCTTCAGCGCCCGCGGCGAGCGGCACTGCCTGGGTGTGTGGCGGGCAGGGAAGCGGACCCCGTGCCCGGCGGCCCGGTCAGTGCCGGGTCGCGCGGGGAGCGCCCAGTGCCCCGAGTGCGCCCGGCTGGACCGGTCCTTCTCGGTGGCCGCGGACACCAACGCGGCCGACCCGCGCACCTATCGCGTCTACCTGGCGTGGTTCGGGCCCGGGATGGTCAAGGTGGGCATCACCGCCGAGGAGCGCGGTCCGGTCCGGCTGCTGGAGCAGGGTGCGGTCACCTGGGCGTGGCTGGGGCGCGGGCCGCTGATGGCGGCGCGCCGGACCGAGGAGCTGCTGCGGGCCGCCCTCGGGGTGCCCGACCGGATCGCGTACGCCCGCAAGCGCGCCGTGCGGGCCCGGCTGCCGTCGGAGCCCGAGCGGGCCCGGGAGGTCGCCGAGCTGCACGCGCGGGCCGCCGCGCTGCCCGGGTGGCCGGAGTCGCTGGAGCGGGTGGGGTGCGAGATCACCGACCACGCCGGGGCGTTCGGGCTGGCCGGGCTGCCGGAGCCGGTCCGGGTGGTCGCGGAGCTGGTGCCCGGCGGGACCGTCGTGGGGCGGCTGGCGGGGGCCGCCGGGCCCGACCTGCACTTCGCGGACGGGCTCGTGGTGGACACCCGGCTGCTGGCCGGATGGGAGCTGTCCGCCGCCCCCGACGGGGCGCTCACCGACGTACCGGTCACCGTGATCGCGCCGGCGGCGCCCGGGGCCGAGCAGGGCGGACTGTTCTGACCCCGGGAGCGGACGGGCGCGGCAAGGTGCCCGGGTGCGGCCCGGCGGCCCGGGCCGCACCCGGGAGCAAGGTCAAAACTTGGATCCCTTTGGGCTCCCGGGGCTGATTCCGATGGACATGCCAAGGACCTTCCGCCGAGGGTGGGGGCATGAGCATTCAGCCCGTTCCGGCGTTCGAACCGCCTTACGTCATGGCCGTATTCACCAACGTCCGCACCTCTGACGAGAGCGGCTATCCGGAGAGCAACGCCCGGATGGACGAGATCGTCAAGGAGAACCCCGGGTTCCTCGGCTACGAATCCGCCCGCACCCCCGGCGGTCTCGGCATCACCGTCGCGTACTTCCGCGACCACGAGTCCCTTCGGGTCTGGCGGGAGGACATGGAGCACCAGGCGGCCATGAAGCATGGCCGCGCCCACTGGTACGAGAGCTACACCCTGCACGTCGCGACCGTCGAGCGGAGCCACGGCTTTGCCCGCAACGGCTGAGGCTGTCCGCGCCTTCCGCGAGCGGCTCGGCCTGCCGGGACTGGTGGACGTCCACACGCACTTCATGCCGGAGCGGGTGCTGGCGAAGGTCTGGGACTACTTCGACGCGGTCGGCCCGCTGACCGGCGTCGAATGGCCCATCACCTACCGCCACGAGGAGGAGCGGCGGGTGGCGCTGCTGCGGGAGTTCGGGGTCCGAGCCTTCACCTCCATGCTCTACCCGCACAAGCCCGCGATGGCCGCATGGCTCAACGCATGGGCCGCGGACTTCGCCGCCCGCACCCCCGACTGCCTGCACACCGCGACCTTCTTCCCCGAGGAGGACGTGGCGGCGTACACCGCGCAAGCCGTGTCCGACGGGGCCCGGGTCTTCAAGGCGCACCTCCAGGTCGGCGGCTACGACCCCAACGACGACCGGCTCGACCCGGTCTGGGGACTGCTGGCCGAGGCGAGGATCCCGACCGTCGTCCACTGCGGTTCGGGGCCCTCCCCGGGCAAGTACACCGGACCCGGGCCGGTCGCCCGGCTGCTGGCCCGCCACCCTCGGCTGCCGCTGGTCATCGCGCACATGGGGATGCCCGAGTTCACGGACTTCCTCGACCTGGCCGACCGGTACCCGGAGGTGCGCCTCGACACCACCATGGCCTTCACCGACTTCTCGGAACGGCTCAGCGCCTTCCCGCCCGGAGAGCTGGGGCGCCTCGCCGGACTCGGGGACCGGATCCTGCTGGGCACCGACTTCCCGAACATCCCCTACCCCTACGAGCACCAGCTGGACGCACTGGAACGGCTCGGCCTCGGCGACGACTGGCTGCGCGCGGTCTGCCACGACAACGCCGCCCGCCTGTTCGGCCTCGCCCCCTGAGCGCTCTCCGAGTACCCGCCGGGCACCGCCCTTTCTCAGGAGATTCACAGGCAGGGGCAAGAACGCTCTCAGAGGCGGCCGCCAGCGTGGGGTCATGACCGCGACGACCACCTCCCACGCGTCCACGTCCACCGGCACCCCGGAGGCCCTGCGGCGGCCCGACGGCGGACCCTGCCGGGTCCTCGTCGTCGACGACGAGGCCTCGCTCTCCGAGCTGCTCTCCATGGCCCTGCGCTACGAGGGCTGCGAGGTCCGCAGCGCCGGCGACGGGGCGGGAGCCGTGCGGGCCGCGCGGGAGTTCCGGCCGGACGTGGTGGTGCTCGACATCATGCTCCCGGACATGGACGGGCTGGCCGTCCTGGGACGCCTGCGCCGCGAGATCCCGCAGGTCCCGGTGCTGTTCCTGACCGCCAAGGATTCCGTGGAGGACCGCATCGCGGGCCTGACCGCGGGCGGCGACGACTACGTCACCAAGCCGTTCAGCCTGGAGGAGGTCGTGGCCCGGCTGCGCGGGCTGGTGCGCCGCTCCGGCGCCGCGCAGGCCGCCCGCGGCGGCTCGGTCCTGACCGTCGGCGATCTGCGCCTCGACGAGGACAGCCACGAGGTGGTCCGGGGCGGTCAGGAGGTCCACCTGACCGCCACCGAGTTCGAGCTGCTCCGCTACCTGATGCGCAACCCGCGCCGGGTGCTCAGCAAGGCGCAGATCCTGGACCGGGTGTGGTCCTACGACTTCGGCGGCCAGGCGAACGTGGTGGAGCTCTACATCTCCTACCTGCGCCGGAAGCTGGAGGGTGGCACCGGCCTGCCTCCGCTGATCCACACCCGGCGCGGCGCCGGCTACCTGATCAAGCCGGCGGATTAGTGGCGCTCCGGCGTCCCTGGTCGCTGCGGACGCGGCTGGTCGTCTCGGCGGTGGCGCTGATCGCGGTCGTGGGCGCGGCCATCGGGACCGTCACCACCCTCGCCATGCGTTCGCGCCTGGTCGGTGAGCTGGACAAGCAGCTGACCACCTCCGTCGAGATGGCAGTCCGGGGCCCCGGCGCGGCCAAGTCGGCCCGCGACAGCGGCCTCGGCTTCGTCTTCGCCCCCGGCTCCCCGATGGGCGCCGCCGGGATCCGCCTGGACCCGGCGCGCACGGTGATCGGTGGCGCCAGGATCGTCCCCGTGTCCGGCCAGAGCCTCGACCACCGAGAGTCCCTCACCGAAACCCAGACCGCCGCCCTCGCGGCCGCCGCCCGCAAAGCCGGCCACGGCCGCACCGGACCCGTGGACGCGGACCTGCCCGGCCTCGGCGCCTACCGGGTGCTGGCGGCCCCCGACGGCACCCTCGTGCTCGCCTTCCCGCTCCAGGGCGTCGACTCCACCGTGAGCACCCTGATCGCCGTCGAGGTCTGCGTCACCCTCGCCGGACTGATCGCCGCCTCCCTCGCCGGACAGGCCCTGGTCGGGGTCGCCCTGCGTCCGCTGCGCCGGGTCGCCGCCACCGCCACCAGGGTGTCCGAACTCCCCCTGCACAGCGGCGAACCCGCCCTGCACGAGCGGGTCCCGGAAGCCGAGGCCGACCCCCGCACCGAGGTGGGGCAGGTCGGCGCCGCCCTCAACCGGATGCTGGGGCACGTCTCGTCCGCGCTGACGGCCCGCCAGCAGAGCGAGACGCAGGTCCGGCAGTTCGTCGCCGACGCCTCCCACGAGCTGCGCACCCCGCTCGCCTCCATCCGGGGCTACGCCGAACTCACCCGCCGGGGACGGGAGGAACCCGGACCCGACACCCGGCACGCCCTGGGCAGGATCGAGTCCGAGGCGACCCGGATGACCGGGCTGGTCGAGGACCTGCTGTTGCTGGCCCGGCTGGACGCCGGCCGCCCGCTGTCCTTCGAGGACACCGAACTGGCCCCGCTCGTCGTCGACGCCGTCAGCGACGCCCGCGCCGCGGGCTCCGGCCACCACTGGCGACTCGTCCTCCCCGACGAGCCGGCACCCGTCCGCGCCGACCCGGCCCGGATCCAGCAGGTCCTGGTGAACCTCCTCGCCAACGCCCGCACCCACACCCCGCCGGGTACCACCGTCACGGCGGTTGTTTCACGTGAAACATCCGCCGTCCGGCTGCGGATCGAGGACGACGGGCCGGGAATCCCGCCCGAGCTGCTGCCCCACGTCTTCGAGCGGTTCGCCCGCGGCGACGCCTCCCGCTCCCGCGCGGCGGGGTCGACGGGGCTCGGCCTCGCCATCGTCCAGGCCGTGGTCTGTGCGCACGACGGGCGGGTCGGCGTACGCAGCGAGCCCGGACGGACCTGCTTCGAAGTGCTGCTCCCCCTGGCGGCCCACGACCCCGGCACGCACTCACAGACGGTGCACAGGCTCACCACACCGAGGTGACAGGGCGCCCGGCGAGGGTCGGAGCATGCCAACCGACACCTCTCCCGACGCCCTCCCGGCCCGGGCGCCGCTCGCGTCCGCGCCCGGCGAGCCCGTACTCGACGTGGTGATCCCGGTCTTCAACGAGGAGAAGGACCTGGGGCCCTGCGTACGCCGGCTCCACGCGCACCTCACCCGCACGTTCCCGTACGCCTTCCGCATCACCATCGCCGACAACGCCAGCACCGACCGCACCCCCGAGGTCGCGGCCGGGCTCGCCGCCTCGGTCGAGGGGGTACGCAGCTTCCGGCTGGAGGAGAAGGGCCGCGGACGTGCCCTGCGCACCGTCTGGTCGCTCTCGGAGGCGCCCGTCCTCGCCTACATGGACGTGGACCTCTCCACCGACCTGAACGCCCTGCTGCCGCTGGTCGCCCCGCTGATCTCCGGCCACTCCGACCTGGCCATCGGCACCCGGCTGGCGCGCTCCTCGCGGGTCGTACGGGGAGCCAGGCGGGAGTTCGTCTCGCGCGCCTACAACCTGCTGCTGCGCTCCTCCCTCGCCGCCCGGTTCAGCGACGCCCAGTGCGGGTTCAAGGCCATCCGGCGTGAGGTGGCGGAGCGGCTGCTGCCGCTGGTGGAGGACACCGGCTGGTTCTTCGACACCGAGATGCTGGTGCTGGCCGAGCGGGCCGGGCTGCGGATCCACGAGGTGCCGGTGGACTGGGTGGACGATCCCGACTCCACCGTCCACATCGTGAAGACCGCCGCCGAGGACCTGAAGGGCGTCTGGCGGGTGGGGCGGGCCCTGGCCGTCGGAGCGCTCCCGCTCGACCGGCTCGCCCGCCCCTTCGGCGACGACCCGCGCGACCGCACGGCCCTGCCCGGGGTACCGCGCGGGCTGGCCCGCCAGCTCCTCGGCTTCTGCGTGGTCGGGGTGCTGTCCACCCTCTGCTACCTCGCCCTGTACTCCCTCTTCCGGCTCGGCGCCGGCCCGCAGCCCGCCAACGCGGCCGCCCTGCTGCTCTCCGCCGTGGCCAACACCGCAGCCAACCGGCGGCTCACCTTCGGCGTCCGCGGCCGCGACCGGGCCGTCCGCCACCAGGCCCAAGGGCTCGTGGTCTTCGCCATCGGACTGGCCCTGACCGGCGGTTCGCTCGCCGCCCTGGACGCGGCCGCCGCGGACCCCGCCCACAGCACCGAGCTGGCCGTCCTGATCACGGCCAACCTCGCCGCCACCGTGCTGCGGTTCCTGCTCTTCCGCGCCTGGGTCTTCCCCGAGCGGCGCACCACTCCCGTGAAGGACGACCACCGATGACCACCGCACCAGCCCCCTTCGGATCCCCCTTCCCCGAACGGCCGCCCGCCGCGGCCGCCGGGACCGCCGCGCACCGGGCGGACGCCGCACGGCCGCGCTGGGAACGGCCCGCGTACGCGGCGCTGCTGCTCGCCACCGCGGTCCTGCTGCTGTGGGACCTGGGAGCCTCCGGCTATGCCAACTCCTTCTACTCCGCCGCCGTGCAGGCCGGCTCGGAGAGCTGGAAGGCCTTCTTCTTCGGCTCCTCCGACGCCGGGAACTCCATCACCGTCGACAAGCCCCCGGCCGCCCTGTGGCCGATGGCGCTGTCCGTCCGGCTGTTCGGGCTCGGCTCCTGGCAGATCCTCGTACCCCAGGCCCTGATGGGCGTCGGCACCACCGCCGTGCTCCACGCGGCGGTGCGGCGCCAGTTCGGGGCCGGGGCCGCCCTGCTGAGCGGCGCCGCCTTCGCGCTCACGCCCGTGGCCGCGCTGATGTTCCGCTTCAACAACCCCGACGCGCTGCTGACGCTGCTGCTGACCGTCACCGTGTACTGCGTGCTCCGGGCCCTGGACGGGGCGCGGACGGGCTGGCTGGTGGCGGCCGGCGCGGCGATCGGCCTGGGCTTCCTGACGAAGACCCTGCAGGCCTTCGTCATCCTGCCGCCGCTGGCCCTGCTGTACGCCGTCTGCGCGCCCACCCGGCTGCGCCGCAGGCTCGGGCAGCTGCTGCTCGCCGGGCTGGCCGCGGTGGTGTCCGGCGGCTGGTGGGTGGCCGTGGTGGAGCTGTGGCCCGCCTCCTCCCGCCCGTACATCGGCGGCTCGCAGAACAACTCCTTCCTTGAGCTGACCTTCGGTTACAACGGCCTCGGCCGGCTGAACGGCAACGAGACGGGCAGTGTGGGCGGCGGCGGGCGTGCCGCGGCCGGCGGGGCCGGGGCGTACGGGATGCCCGAGGGCGGCCCGGGCCTTCGGGGCGGCGGGGGCTGGGGGGAGACCGGCATCGACCGGTTGTTCTCGGCCGATGTGGGCGGCCAGATCTCATGGCTGCTGCCGGCGGCGCTGGTGCTGCTCTTGGCCGGGCTGGTGGTCACCTGGCGGGCCCGCAGGGCCACCGACTCCCTGGAGGGCATGGGCCGTGCGGCCTTCCTCGCCTGGGGCGGCTCGCTGCTGATCACCGTGCTCGTCTTCAGCTACATGCAGGGCATCTTCCACGAGTACTACACCGTGGCGCTCGCGCCCTTCGTGGCCGCTCTGGTCGGCATGGGCACGGCCGTGCTGTGGGAGGAGCGGGGCGGCAGGGCCGCGGCGCTCACGCTGTCCGGGACGCTGGCGCTGACCGCCGTCTGGTCGTACGTGCTCCTCGGCCGTTCCTCGGGCCATCTGCCGTGGCTGCGCTGGGCGGTGCTGGTCGGGGGCCTGCTCGCCGCCGCGCTGCTGCCGTTCGCGGCCCGCTTCGGACGCCGGGTGCTGCTGGCGACGGCCGCGCTGGGGCTGGGCGCGGCCCTGGCGGGGCCGCTGGCCTACTGCCTGACCACCGTCGGCACGGGCCACACCGGGTCCATCCCGACGGCGGGCCCGGCGGTGGCCGGGGGGCGGGGCGGACCGGGCGGGATGCGCTTCGCCCCCGGCGCCGAGCAGTTCCCCGGCGGCCCCGCCGGCCGGTCGGGCCAGGGCGCGCCGGGCGGGTTCCCCGGCGGGGCACAGCAGGGCGGGGGCCCGATGGGCGGCCCGGGCACGATGCGGCCGGACGGCGGCCAGGCGGGCGGCGCCAACGGGCGTGGCGCCCCGGGCGGTGTCCAGGGCGGTGTCCCGGGCGGCGCGCAGGCGGGCGGCGGCCGTCCGGGCGGTGCCGGCGGCGGACCCGGGGGACTGCTGGGCGGTACCCGGGTCGGTGCGGAGGCCAAGGCCGCGCTGAGCACCGACGCAGGCCGCTACACCTGGGCGGCGGCCACCATCGGCTCCCAGAACGCGGCGAGTTACCAGCTGGCCTCCGGCGCGCCGGTGATGCCGATCGGCGGCTTCAACGGCAGCGACCCCTCGCCCACGCTGGAGCGGTTCAAGGGGTACGTGAAGGCGGGGAAGATCCACTGGTTCATCGCCCAGGGCGGCCTCGACGGCGCTTCCGGGGAGGGGGGTAGGGGTGCGAACCGGCCCGGCGGAACGGGCGGTCCCGGCGGAACGGCGGGTACCGCCATAGACAGCTGGGTGAAGGCGAACTTCAAGGCCGTCACCATCGGCGGAGCCACCTTCTACGACCTGACGGCCCCCTCGGCCGACCCGTCCTGATCCTCCCCCGATCCGACCCCGATCAACGCGTGACCCCCTAGCATCAAGAGGGCGGACCGGGCATTCCGGGCTGATTCCCTTGTGGTGAGGAGGGCGCCTCCATGGTGACCGAGGCTGATCCGGGCGAGGCCAGGACCAGTGTGTGGCTGGCCGCCAGGCCGGCCGCCCCCACCAGACGCCGCAGCGAGGCGCCCACGGGTCTGGACCGGGACCGGATCACCGCCGCCGCCGTACGGCTCCTGGACGCGGAGGGGCTCGGCCGGTTCTCGATGCGCCGGCTGGCTGGCGAGCTCGGGGTCACCGCGATGTCCCTGTACTGGTACGTGGACACCAAGCACGATCTGCTCGAACTGGCCCTGGACAGCGCCTTGGGCCAGCAGCGGCTGCCGGCCGGCCAACCTCCTCGGGAGGGCTGGCCGGCCCGGCTGCGGTCCCTCGCCTGCGGCTACCGGCGGCTGCTGGCGGAACATCCGTGGGTGGCTCCGCTCAGCGTCGCCTATCCGAACATCGGGCCGCACGCGCGGGCCTTCGACGCCGCCCTGCACCGGCTGCTGGAGGCCACCGGTCTGGTGGACGCCGCCCGGACGGGCGCGCACCTGGCCGTCTCCCAGTTCCTCGGCGGCTGCGCCCTGAACGGCTGCGGCGGCACGGTCCGGCGGGCGCCCGAGGCGGAGTTCGCCCTGGCCCTCGACGTCCTGATCGCCGGTATCCAGGCCAAGGCCGGGCATACGTCGGCGGCCCGGGCCTGAACCCCGTCGGGGGTCCCGGCCCGGGCCGCCTCATGTCCGGCCGGGGCGAACCGTCGATCAGGCCTTGGCCCTGGCGGCGCTCTCGGCCGTCCCGGAGGCGGGGGCCGCGGCCCCGGTACCGCCCTCGGCGGCCGGGTCGTGCAGGGCCGGCTTCGACTTCAGCGCGACCTCCTTGATGAAGAGGACGAGCAGCAGCGCGAGCAGCGCGGTCGGAGCGGCGTACAGGAAGACGTCGCCGACGCCGTGCCCGTAGGCGGACTCGATGACGGTCCGGAACGGCGCGGGCAGCTTGTCGAGGTCGGGGATCCCGCCGCCGCCCGTGCCTCCGTGCCCGAGGGCGGCGGCCTTCGGGCCGAGTGCGGCCAGGCCGTCCTGGACGTAGTGGGTGACCCGGTTGGCCATGACCGCGCCCAGCGCCGACACGCCCATGGCGCCGCCGAGGGAGCGGAAGAAGGTGACGACGGAGCTGGCGGCGCCGAGGTCCTCGGGGGCCACCTGGTTCTGCGTCGCGAGGACCAGGTTCTGCATCATCATGCCGAGGCCGAGCCCGGTGAGCGCCATGTAGAGCGCGATGTGCCAGTACGGGGTGTCGTAGCGCAGCGTGCCCAGCAGTCCGAGTCCGGCGGTCAGCAGCACGCCGCCGGAGACCAGCCAGGCCTTCCACTTGCCGGTCTTGGTGATGACTTGGCCGGAGACCGTGGAGGAGACGAACAGGCCGCCGATCATCGGGATGGTCAGGATGCCGGACATGGTGGGGGACTCGCCCCGGGCCAGCTGGAAGTACTGGCTGAAGAAGACCGTGCCGGAGAACATCGCGATGCCGACGAACAGCGAGGCGGCGGAGGCGAGGCTGATGGTCTTGTTGCGGAACAGCCGCAGCGGGATGATCGGGTCGCTCGCGCGGGACTCGACGAGGAGGAAGAGCAGGCCGAGCACGACGGCGCCGCCGGTCATCGCCAGGGTGGTCCAGGAGATCCAGTCGTACGAGTCCCCGGCCTGCGTGACCCAGATCAGCAGGAGCGAGACGGCCCCGCTGATGAGGAAGGCGCCCAGCCAGTCGACCTTGACGTCGCGGCGGACGACCGGGAGCCGCAGGGTCTTCTGGAGGACGATCAGCGCGATGACCGCGAACGGCACGCCGACGTAGAAGCACCAGCGCCAGCCCAGCCACTCGGTGTCGGTGATGACGCCGCCGAGCAGCGGGCCGCCGACGGTGGCGACGGCGAAGACCGCGCCGAGGTAGCCGCTGTACCGCCCGCGCTCGCGGGGGGAGATCATCGCGGCCATCACGATCTGGGCGAGGGCGGAGAGGCCGCCGACGCCGATGCCCTGGACCACCCGGCAGGCGATGAGCATCCCGGTGTTCTGGGACATGCCCGCGACCACGGAGCCGAGGACGTAGATCACCAGGGATATCTGGACCAGCAGCTTCTTGCTGAAGAGGTCGGACAGCTTGCCCCACAGCGGGGTCGCGGCCGTCATCGAGAGCAGGGCGGCGGTGACGACCCAGGTGTAGGAGGACTGGGTGCCGCCGAGGTCGCTGATGATCTGGGGCAGGGCGTTGGAGACGATCGTGGAGGACAGGATCGCCACGAACATGCCGAGCATGAGCCCGGACAGCGCCTTCATGATCTGGGGGTGGGTCATGGGTGCGCCGTCGGACGTGGTCTCCGACTGGCCGCCTCCCCGCACACCGTTGGGTGTGGTCGTAGCCATGTGTTTCCTTTGCCTAGAAGCTCGATCGGAGTCGGGCCAGCAGGGTGTTCAGTACGTCGATGTCCTCGGCCGACCAGTCGGCCAGGGCCTTCTCCAGCGCGTCCGTGTAGCGGGCGCCGAGCTCGGCGAGCACGGCCCGCCCCGCGTCCGTGAGGCGCAGGATCCGGCAGCGGCCGTCGCCGGGGTCGGTCTCCCGCTCGATCCAGCCGTGCTGCACCACGTGGGCGACGTGCCGGCTGCTGACCGAGGTGTCGACGGCCATGAACTCGGTGAGCCGGCTGAGCCGCATCTCGCCGTGCCGGTCGAGGATGGTGAGGACGGCGGCGGAGCCGGGCGGGCAGTGCGGGGGCAGCATCCGGGCCAGGTCGCGTTTGACCGCGCCGATCCCGGTGAGCCGGCGGGCCAGCTCCTCGTAGCGGGTGTGCTGGGCCGTCTGCGTGGTCACCGGGAACCGCCCCCATCTTGTTGCTTTGGGCAACCATATAAGCGCATGGTTGCTACAGGCAAATGAATTCGCGGGTGGGGCGGTAAAGGAATCGGAAAACCGCCGGGCCGGGCCCGGGGGTCCCGGCCTCAGCTCCAGGTGGCGCTGACGTTCCTGGTTTCCACGTGCATGCCCAGCGGGACCCGCCACGCCTCCAGGCAGACCGTGTAGGCCTGCGTCTTCGAGCTGCCGCCAGCGATGGGGGCCGGCAGGGGCTGGGTCGTGGTGATCGTGGCCCAGTCGACGCCGAGGGCGCCGATGACGTGCGTCGCGAAGCTGACCGTGCCGGCGTGGGCCGCCGTGGTGCCGGCGTTGGTGAAGGTCACCGTGACGCGTTCGCACCAGCGGGCGGACGCGGCCGCGCGGACCGGGGCGCCGAGGGTGAGCCGCGCCGGGGTGGCCGGCGGGGCGGGCGGCGGCGGGGTGCCCGGCTTCGGGGCCGGAGGGGCCGGGGTGCCGGGAGTGCCGGGGCCGCCGGGTGTGCCGGGTGAGGTCGGCGGGGCGGGTGGGGCCGGGGTGCCGGGCGCGCCCGGGGTGGTGGCGCCCGTGCCCGCGCCCCCGGTGCCGCCGGGGGTGGCCGGAGTGCCCGGGTCCGGCGGGGTGCCGGGGGCGGGCGCGGAGCCGACCGGGGCGGTGGCCGTCCCTCCGCCCTGGGCGGAGCCGTCGGCCGGCTGGGACCCGGGCGCGCCGGGCCGCGTAGAGGCGTGGGCGCCGGCGGAGGAGGCCGGTCCGCCGGATGCCAGCGGCTGGAACTCCACCTGGCCCCGGGGCGGTACGTTCTCTCCCGCGCCCCGCTCGGGGCCCGCGGCGGCGGCGCCCACGACGACGTAGCCGTCCCGGTCCTGACCGCAGCCGGTGACGGCGGCGAGGGCCGCGCAGCAGAGGGCGAGGGTGAGGGCGGCGCGGGGTCCCGTTCGCATCGCGCCAGTGTTCCTGACGCCATGTCAAATGTGAACCCCGCGCACGTGACCGGGCGGCCCGGCGCTCCGGGGCTCAGTCCCCGATCAGGCCCGTCCGCAGCTGGGCGAGCGTGCGGGTGAGCAGCCGGGAGACGTGCATCTGGGAGATGCCGACCTCCTCGCCGATCTGCGACTGGGTCATGTTCGCGAAGAACCGCAGCATGATGATCTGCCGCTCCCGGGGCGGGAGTTTGGCGAGCAGCGGCTTGAGCGACTCGCGGTACTCGACACCCTCCAGCGCGGTGTCCTCGTACCCGAGGCGGTCCGCCAGCGAGCCCTCGCCGCCCTCGTCCTCCGGGGAGGGCGAGTCGAGCGAGGAGGCGGTGTAGGCGTTGCCGACGGCGAGCCCGTCGACGACCTCCTCCTCGGAGACGCCGAGCACGGCCGCCAGCTCCGGAACGGTCGGGGACCGGTCCAGTTTCTGGGCCAGCTCGTCGCTCGCCTTGGTCAGCGCGAGGCGCAGTTCCTGGAGCCTGCGAGGGACGCGGACGGACCAGGAAGTGTCCCGAAAGAATCGTTTGATCTCGCCCACGACGGTCGGCATCGCGAACGTCGGGAACTCCACGCCGCGTTCGCAGTCGAACCGGTCGATCGCCTTGATCAGGCCGATGGTGCCGACCTGGACGATGTCCTCCATCGGCTCGTTGCGGCTGCGGAACCGGGCCGCCGCGTAGCGCACCAGCGGCAGGTTCAGCTCGATCAGGGTGTCTCGTACGTAGGCCCGTTCGGGGCTGTCCGCGTCCAGGGCGGCGAGTCGCTGGAAGAGGGAGCGGGAGAGGGTGCGGGTGTCGATGGCTTCCGAGCGGTCGGCCACTGCCGGCAGCTCACGCTTGTCGAGCGTGAGCACCTTGGAGCTGCCCTGTTCTGCGGACATGCCACCCCCTTGAGGTCGCGGACGGTCGCGTCTCTGCGCCCGTCGGAGGAACGCAGCCTCCACCTGAATACCGGAGGCGGGGCTGCGGCAAACGCGGTTCCAGCAGAATGTCACATGTCGGCAACACGCTGTAGCGTCATGTCGACAAGTATCTCCAGCGACAGAAGGCCGACCGAGCGGAATGAGCCGATTCTGTAGGGAAACGCTGGAACAGCTCCACCCGATCCGGTTAAGCCTCGATCCTGTTTGCGGATCTCAGACGGGCGAAGCTCCGGGCGAGCAGCCGGGACACGTGCATCTGCGAGACGCCCAGCTCCGCGCTGATCTGCGACTGCGTCAGATTGTTGTAGTAGCGCAGGAGAAGGATCCGCTGCTCCCTCTCGGGCAGCTGTACGAGCAGGTGGCGCACGAGGTCGCGGTGCTCGACGCCTGCCAGCTCGGGGTCCTCGTAGCCGAGCCGGTCCAGCAGCCCGGGCATGCCGTCGCCCTCCTGCGCGGCCTCCAGGGAGGTCGCGTGGTAGCTGCGCCCGGCCTCGATGCAGGACAGCACCTCGTCCTCGCCGATCCGCAGCCGCTCGGCGATCTCGGCGGTGGTCGGGGTGCGGCCGTGGAGGGTGGTGAGGTCCTCGGTGGCGGCGTTGACCTGCACCCACAGCTCGTGGAGGCGGCGCGGGACGTGAACGGTGCGGACGTTGTCGCGAAAGTATCGTTTGATCTCCCCCACGACCGTCGGCATGGCGAAGGTGGGGAACTGGACCCCGCGCTCCGGGTCGAACCGGTCGATGGCGTTGATCAGGCCGATGGTGCCGACCTGGACCACGTCCTCCATCGGCTCGTTGCGGCTGCGGAAGCGGGCGGCCGCGTACCGGACGAGCGGGAGGTTGGCCTCGATGAGGGCCCCGCGCACCCGGTGGTGCTCGCTGGTGCCCGGCTCCAGGTCCTTCAGCTGGCCGAAGAGCACCTGGGTCAGGGCCCGGGTGTCGGCGCCCCGGCCCTGCGGCCTCGGAGGCGTCTGGGCCGGTTCCTGGGCCGGGTCCCGGGCCGGTTCCTGGGCCGGGTCCCGGGCCGGTTCCTGGGCCGGGTCCCGGGCGGGGTCCTGGGCCGGTTCCCGCGGGGTGCCCGGGAGGACCCCGGGGAGCGCCTCCTGCGGACGCGGCTCGGGGCGCGGCTCCCCCGGCCGGGGTTCTCCCGGCCGCGGCCCGCCCGGACGGGGCTCGGCGGTGCGCGGCTCCTGGTGGCGCGGCTCGTGCGGACGGAGCTCTTGCTGGGGAGGCACCTGAGGCGCAGTACTGGCCGGCACGGACGCCACCCCTTCGATCAACTCATCGGTCAAAAGCGGTCATAGCATCACAAGAGATGTGCACTATGTGCAAGCACCGTATATGGCCGTGTTGAGGGCAAGTTGGGCATTTCGGGGTATTCTTTTTACCGGCTCCGCCGACCGTGAACGCGAAAAGTCCCTCACCCGTCGGAGTGAGGGACCTGGAGGTCCGGAAATCGCTTCGGCGTACGGTTTCAGTTCACCAGTTCGGTGATGAACTCTCCGATGCCGGATGCGGCATCGGATATGCCCTGGAAGCCTATTCCCACCATCTCCGCCGCCCGCTTGGGCTGGGTGATGATCACGAAGAGGACGAACACGGTGAGGACGCCCGTGATGAGCTTCTTGGTGTCCATGGACGGTGTCGGCCTCCCCAACCGGTGCTGCAAAGTCGGGTGAGTCTAACCGGTCAGGTTTGGTCACTCACCTGTCCTTTAAGGACCAATGACCCGGTGGTTGGGGCCCTTTGCCGCTGGGTGGCCGGTCGGGGCGGGCGCAGGATGGAACACGAGCCCACCGGTTCTGGCAGGAAACCGGTGGGTGAGGGACAGGACCTCACTGCGGGGTCCGAGCCGCAAGCTTCCCCCCTGACTGCGGCTCGGGCTGGCAGGTCCGGTCCCCGTCGGGGGAAGTGGCTTGTCCCCCCGATCGCCACTTCCCCCGTCCCCACCGTCGAAGGTCCCGACTCCGGTCGGGACCTTCTTCGTGTCCGGGTGCCGGGAGGGCCGGGGGCTACTGGATGGCGCCGGCGAGGCCCAGGACCGGCTCGACGGGCGCGATCACGGGGGCGAGCTGGTCGGGCAGGGTCATCAGCTGGTTGAGCTGGTTGGCGCCCTCGCTGAGCCGCGCGCCGATCTCGGGGACGGAGGGCTGGGCGCCGGCGGGCATGCCCGGGGCGGCGGCCGGGAGGTCGGGGAGGCTGAGCGGGGCCGCGTCCACGGGCGCGGCGGAGGCGGCGGGTGCGGCGAGGCCCGCGGCGGCCCCCGCGAGGGCGAAGGCGGCGAGCATGCGCTGGGTCTTGGTCATGCCGTGACAACGGCCCGGGCGGGCGGCCGGTCACGGCGGGCACGCACGAGAGCCCCGGTTCGTACGAACCGGGGCTCTCAATGGCGGTGGTGGAGGGATTTGAACCCCCGATGGGTTGCCCCATACTCGCTTTCGAGGCGAGCTCCTTCGGCCACTCGGACACACCACCGAGAGAGATCCTAGCCCAAGGTGGGGAGTGCTTTGCAAATCCGCAGTACGTGGCCTGGCTCACCAGCCCCGGGAGGGGCTCACAGATCCCGGAAGAAGTCGGTGAGCTGCCGCGCGCACTCCCGCTCCAGCACCCCGCGGATCACCTCGGGACGGTGGTTGAGCCTGCGGTCGCGCACGAGGTCCCAGAGCGAGCCGGCCGCGCCCGCCTTCTCGTCCCCCGCGCCGTAGACGACCCGCGCCACGCGGGACTGCACGAGCGCGCCCGCGCACATCACGCACGGTTCCAGGGTCACCACCAGAGTGCAGCCGGTCAGCCGCCACTCCCCGAGCCGGGCGGCCGCCCGGCGCAGCGCCAGCACCTCGGCGTGCGCCGTGGGATCTCCGACGGCCTCCCGTTCGTTGTGTCCGGTGGCGAGCAGCTCCCCGCCGGGCCCGAGCACGACGGCACCGACCGGCACGTCGCCGGCCGGTACCGCCAGGGCGGCCTCCTTCAGCGCCAGGCGCATGGAGTCCCGCCAGGGATCCCGTACGGGATCGGGGTCGTACGTGATGTCGTGCTCGGCGATCACTAGCGGACGGCCTCCAGCACGTCGGTGGCGCCGAGCGAGTCGGCGATCTCGGTGAGGGCGTCTCCGTCCAGGGTCAGCAGTTCCTTGTGGCCGACCCCGAGATCGTCCAGCAGACGGGGGTCGCCGAGGGGTCCGGCCGGCAGGGGCTCGGAGCCGGCGCGCGGCTCGTCGTCAGCGTCGTCGTCCTCGTCCGTGTAGGCGGTGACCGGTTCGTCCTCGCCGTCCTCGGTGCCGTCCAGGTCCAGTTCGTCGAGGTCGTCGTCCTCCTCGTCGGTGCCCAGCAGCTCCTTCGTCAGCATCGATCCGTAGGAGCTGCGGTCGGCCACGGAGGCGTTCGACACGAAGTACCGGGGGTCCTCCTCTCCGTCCACGCGGATGACGCCGAACCATGCGTCCTCCTGCTCGATGAGGGCGACCACCGTGTCGTCGTCGACAGCGGCGGACCGTGCGAGATCGATCAGATCACTGAGGGACTCGACGTCGTCGAGTTCCAGGTCGCTCGCTTCCCACCCGTCTTCGGTGCGCGCGAGCAGTGCGGCGAAATACACCGTGACTCTCCCACTGGTCATAGGCGTGCCGGTTGGAGGTCCCCCCGGCCGGAGGTTGGGGTGTGAACGGCCGTGACGCTTGCCGTCCGCACCCCGCCCAATCGGCATCGTGGCAGAAACAGCGGCTTTGCGAGAGGTCTTCCGCGCGGCGGCCGTGTCGCGGCGTCGGCGGCGCACCCGGTCGCGGGGCCGTCGGCGCGCACGCCGGTACGCCCGGCGGCACGTCCGGCGACGCGCCCGGCCGCACCCCCGCTCACCAGCGGAAGGTGCGCATCCGCATCTGCTGCCGCATCCGGGCCGCCCGGGCGCGCCGGGGCTGGACCCGGTCGCGCAGCTCCCTGGCCTCGTTCAGGTCGCGCAGGAACTGCGCGCGTCGCGCCCTGCGCTGCGCCGCCGTCTCCGGCGACTCGTACGCCTCTCTCCCGTCGGTGTCGTTGGGCTGCGTCTCGGGCATCGGCACCACCCCAGGCTGGTCCGGTCGTCCTCCTCCGCCGTCACGGAGCAGACCCCCCGGCTCCCACCTTCCCCCGGCCGGCTCGTTTGATGCCACCGCCGCGCAGAGAGTCCCAGGTCAGGGGTCAGACCCCGTCGTCCTCCTCCGTCAGGGCCGGTACGACCGCCACCGGACCGTGCGCGTGCTGGAGCACCGCGTGCGCCACCGACCCGATCAGCAGCGACCGCACGCGCGGGTGGTGGCGGCCCACCACGACCAGCGCGGCCGACCGCGACGCCTCCACCAGCCGCCCCGCCGCGTTCCCGGGTTCGGAGGCCTGCTCGACGGCCACGTCCGGGTAGCGGGCCCGCACCGCCTCCAGCCGCCGGGTCTGGGCCCGCAGCATCTCCCGTTCGGCCGGCACCGCGTCCCCGTCGTCGGCGAGCGCCTCGGGCGGGATCACCGCGAAGGGGCCGCCGAGCACGTTCGCCGGGCCGGGCGGGATCGCGTACGCCGAGACCACCTGGACGGTGGTCCCCCGTGCGGCGGCTTCCGCGAAGGCGAAGGCGAGCACGTCGTCGGGGGTCTCGGTGACGTGCAGCCCGAGCACCACCTTGCCGGCCGAGGCGCCCGCCGCCGCCCCGGCGGGGTCGGCGGCCGCTTCGCGGTCGGCGTGCGGGACCACCACCACGGGGCAGGAGGCGGTGGTGGCCACGGCCCTGCTGTTGGAGCCGAGCAGCAGCGCGGCGAACCCGCCGCGCCCCCGTGAGCCCATCACCAGCATCCGGGGCGAGCCTTCGCCGCTGATCACCCGCAGGGCCGCGGGCACCGAGCCCTCCAAGGCCTCGTAGCGGATCTCCGCGGGGCGCCCGGGGGAGGCCTCCAGGATGGCGCGCACGCGGTCGCCCACCGGGTCCGCGTACTCCTCGGGCTCGTTCGGGTCGTGCAGGGCCGACCGGCGGCCGGCGTACAGCTGGGTGGCCTCGGGCAGCACGTGGGCGACCATCAGCCCGGTGCCGTGCCGCAGCGCCGCCGTGCGGGCCCACTCCAGGGCGCGGAGGCTGTGCTCGGATCCGTCGACGGCCGCGATCACCAGTCCGTTGCTCACCAGTCAAGGGTGCTGGGCGGCGGAGCGGCCCGCATCTCAGGGCCCGCGGCGGACGCGCGGCGGTGCGCACAGCGCGTAGCCTTTTGCCAAGTGGGTCGCGAACAGGCGACCGTTTTCGCAGGTAGCAGGGTCTCGCAGTTCGCAGATCGCAGGTCGAAGCCCGGCTGAGTCTTGGAGGATGTTGTGCGTTTGCAGGTCGTCGATCACCCCTTGGTGGCGCACAAACTCACCACGCTGCGCGACAAGCGCACCGACTCCCCCACCTTCCGTCGGCTCGCCGACGAGCTGGTGACGCTCCTCGCGTACGAGGCCACCCGCGACGTGCGCACCGAGCAGTCCGACATCGAGACCCCGGTCGGCCCGACCACCGGCGTCAAGCTGTCGCACCCGCGCCCGCTCGTCGTCCCGATCCTGCGCGCCGGCCTCGGCATGCTGGACGGCATGGTGCGGCTGCTGCCGACCGCCGAGGTGGGCTTCCTGGGCATGGTCCGCAACGAGGAGACCCTGGAGGCCTCCACGTACGCGACGCGCATGCCCGAGGACCTCTCCGGCCGCCAGGTGTACGTCGTGGACCCGATGCTGGCCACCGGCGGCACGCTGGTCGCCGCGATCCAGGAACTCATCAAGCGCGGCGCCGACGACGTGACCGCCGTGGTGCTGCTGGCCGCGCCCGAGGGCGTCGAGGTCATGGAGCGCGAGCTCGCGGGCACGCCGGTGACGGTGGTGACGGCCGCCGTGGACGAGCGGCTCAACGAGCACGGCTACATCGTGCCGGGCCTGGGCGACGCGGGCGACCGCATGTACGGCTCGGCGGAGTAGTCGGAGCAGTTCCCGTTCCCCTGTGACAGGGGGATCAGCACTTCGCGGAGGGCGCGGGCGCGGGGTTGGCCAGGACGGCCAGCGCCCTGTCCGCGTCCTCCTTCGTGCTGAGCTCCTTGAAGGAGTCGCCGAGGATCAGGTCGATGTCCGCGCCCTCGCGGGCGTCGGTCTGGGTGGTGACCCCGGCGAGCTGGGTGCCGAGGACGGAGTAGGCGGCCTTGTCGGTCGTCGGCGAGCCGAGCAGTATCCCGGGGCCGGGGACCCTCTTGTCGAAGTCGGCGGGGGCGTTGCCGACGTGGCCGATGGCGAAGCCGCGTTTCTTCAGCTCGTCGCCGACGGCCTTGGCCAGGCCCGCGCGCGGGGTCGCGTTGTAGACGTTGACGGTGATCTGGCCGGGCTGCGGGAGGGCGGCCGCCGGGGCCTTGGAGGCGGCGGGGCCCGCGTCCGGCGCGGTGGCGGGCTTCACGGCGTTCGCGGGCTTGGCGGAGGCCGTCGGGCAGTTCCCGTTGGCCGCCGCCGTATTGCGCCTGCCGCTGTCGTCGGCGCTGAACACGTCGATGAGCTGCAGCGCCCCGTAGCCGAGCAGGGCCAGGGCCAGGACGGATCCGAATAGGGCGAGGACGATCTTCCGACGCCGCCGGGGGCGGCTCATACGGGGGTAGGCAGCTCCCGTTACGCGGTACTTTCCGCCCATGCCGGGGGGAGTGAGCATGCTCATGGGCGCAGCGTAGTGCCGTACCGGAACGATGCCTACTAAATGATCTGCTGATCGGGTAAGGCAGACCCGAAAGGCGCAATCAGTCCATCTCGAGGACGCGTGCGTGCAGGACCTGGCGCTGCTGGAGGGCCGCGCGCACGGCGCGGTGCAGCCCGTCCTCCAGGTAGAGGTCGCCCCGCCACTTCACGACGTGGGCGAAGAGGTCCCCGTAGAAGGTGGAGTCCTCGGCGAGCAGGGTTTCGAGGTCCAGCTGCCCCTTGGTCGTCACGAGCTGGTCGAGCCGTACCGGGCGCGGCGCGACGTCCGCCCACTGCCGGACGCTCTCCCGGCCGTGGTCGGGGTACGGCCGCCCGTTTCCGATGCGCTTGAAGATCACACGGAAAGCCTACCGGGCCGGTGCCTCCGGGCGCAGCCTCGCGCCGTCGGTGCAAAAGTGGCAGACAGGTCTATTCCGGGAGGGATGCATGAGCCCGAGCACCGACCCGGCCGTTCCGGCCGGCTCGCCCGAACCGCCCGGGGCACCCGAACCGCCCGGTGCGCCCAAGCCGCCCGGTGCGCCCGGACCGAGCGGGGCGGCCGACCCCGCCGTCGCCGCGATCGCCGCCGGGTACGCCTTCACCGGCCCCGCGCTCGACCTCGGAGCCCTGCTCTGGGACGGGAAGTGCCTGCCGGAGCGGCAGATCCGGATCCCCCTCGCCATGCTCAACCGGCACGGCCTGGTGGCCGGAGCCACCGGCACCGGAAAGACCAAGACCCTCCAGCTGATCGCCGAGCAGCTGTCGGCGAACGGTGTGCCCGTCTTCCTGGCCGACATCAAGGGCGACGTCTCCGGCATCTCGGCCCCCGGCGCGGCGAACGAGAGGACCGCGGCCAGGGCCGGCGAGGTCGGGCAGGAGTGGCGGGCGACCGGATACCCCGCCGAGTTCTACTCCCTCGGCGGGATCGGCCCCGGGATCCCGGTCCGGGCGACCGTCACGGCCTTCGGGCCGGTGCTGATGTCCAAGGTGCTCCGGCTGAACCAGACGCAGGAGCAGTCCCTCGGCCTGATCTTCCACTACGCCGACTCCAAGGGCCTGGAGCTGATCGACCTCAAGGACCTTCGGGCGGTCGTCGCCTTCCTCGTTTCCGACAAGGGAAAACCCGAGCTCAAGGGAATCGGCGGGCTCTCCACGGTGACCGCCGGAGTGATCCTGCGCGCCCTGACCGCATTCGAGCAGCAGGGCGCCACGGAATTCTTCGGGGAGCCCGAATTCGACACGGGTGAATTGCTCCGGACCGCCGCCGACGGGCGCGGAGTGGTCTCCGTGCTGGAACTCCCGGCAATTCAGGACAAACCGCAGCTTTTCTCTACATTTCTGATGTGGCTGCTCGCCGACCTCTACGGAGGACTTCCCGAAGTCGGCGATCTGGAGCAGCCCAAGCTGGTGTTCTTCTTCGACGAGGCGCACCTGCTGTTCAGCGGGGCTTCGAAGGCGTTCCTGGAATCCATCACCCAGACCGTCCGGCTGATCCGCTCCAAGGGGGTCGGCGTCTTCTTCGTCACCCAGACCCCCAAGGACGTACCGGCGGACGTGCTGGCCCAGCTCGGCAACCGCGTCCAGCACGCCCTGCGCGCCTTCACCCCGGACGACGCGAAGGCCCTCAAGGCCACGGTCAGGACCTTCCCCAACTCCGCCTACGACCTGGAGGAGACGCTCACCGGTCTCGGCACCGGCGAGGCCGTCGTCACGGTGCTCAGCGAGAACGGCGCCCCGACCCCGGTCGCCGCCACCCGGCTGCGCGCACCGCAGTCGCTGATGGGGCCGATCGACGCCGGAGCCCTGGACCGGGCCGTCAGGTCCTCGCTGCTCCACTCGCGCTACGCGGAGCCGGTCGACCGCGAGTCCGCGTACGAGAAGATCACCGCCGAACAGGCCGCCGCAGAGGCCGCGGCGGAGGCCGCCGCGGCGGCGGAGGAGGCCGGGAAGCAGAGCGAAGAAGCGGCGAAGGCAGCGCGCTCCGCCCCGAAACCGGAACCCTCGCTGGCCGAACAGGTCGTGGGGAGCGGGTTGTTCCGCTCCCTGGCGCGGTCGATCGGCACGCAGCTGGGGCGCGAGATCTCCCGGTCGGTCTTCGGCACGGCGCGGCGCCGGCGCTGACCCGGGACGCCAGGGTCCCCCCTCCAGACGGAATCGAGCGAACCGGCTGTCGGCCAGGCGGCGGGCGCTGACAGACTCGGGGGCATGCGGACCGAACTCACCGACACCACGTCCAGCAAGATCGGCCGGGCGCTGCTCGACGCCCGCCGGGCCGTTGGCAGCCCGACCATGGGGCTGGTGCTGACCCTCGTCATAGTCACCGACGAGGAGAACGCCTACGACGCCGTACGCGCGGCCTCCGAGGCCTCGCGGGAGCACCCCTGCCGGATCATCGCGGTGATCAAGCGGACCCACCGGGGTCCGGAACGGCGGCGCCGGACCCGGCTCGACGCCGAGCTGCGCGTGGGTTCGGACGCCGGGTCCGGGGAGATCGTGATCCTGCGCCTGCACGGCGACCTCACCACCCAGGCCGGCTCGGTGGTGCTCCCGCTGCTGGTGCCGGACGCGCCGGTGGTGGCGTGGTGGCCGGCCGACGCCCCCGCCGATCCCGCCCGCGACGACCTGGGCGCGCTGGCGCAGCGCCGGATCACCGACTCGCAGGAGGCACCCGACCCGGTCGGCGTGCTGGACGCGCGCTCCGCCTCGTACGCCCCCGGCGACACCGACCTGGCCTGGACCCGGCTCACGCCGTGGCGCTCCCTGCTGGCCTGCGCGTTCGACCAGAAGCCGCTGCCGGTCACCGCCGCGGCGGTGGAGAGCGAGCCCGACAACGCGAGCGCCGAGCTGCTGGCGCGCTGGCTGGAGGACCGCCTGGGCGTGTCCGTGGCCCGGGTGCCCACGGACGGGCCGGTCATCACCCGGGCCCGGCTGGAGACCTCCGCCGGCGAGGTGGTCGTGGACCGCCCGACCGGCTCGCTGGCCACCCTGGTGCTCCCCGGCTGGCCCGACCGCAAGGTCGCGCTCAAGATCCGCAGCACCGCAGAACTGATCGCGGAGGAGCTGCGGCGGCTCGACGCCGACGAGGTCTACGCGTCGGCGCTGCGCGGCCGGGCGGCCCAGGCGTCGCTCTCGGCGTAGTGGTTGTCGTACGTGGGCTGGCTGTCGATGATGTCCTGCACGGTGGCCTCGCCCGCGCGCACCCGCCCGAGGAGGCGGTAGTAGTCGAACCGGGCCATGCCGGGGGTGAAGCCGACGAACACCTCGGCGGTGTGGCCGGCGGCCGGGGCGAAGGCGTGCTTCACACCGGGGGCGACGCTGATGAAGTCGCCCTTGGTGAGGGTGTGGATCTCGTCGCCGACGAGTACGTCGAGCCTGCCGTCGGTGACGTGGAAGAACTCGGTGGCCTTGGTGTGGAAGTGCACCGGGGCGCCGGCCGCGCCGACCTCGAAGCACGCGGTGTTGCAGGTGAGCTCGGGGGTGTCGGTGAGCAGCGTGATGAAGCTGCCGGGGCCGTCGGAGATGACTTCGGCACCGGCGGCGCGGATGAGGTTCTCGGTCATGTGGCCGACCTTACGTCGCCCCGTGCACAGCCCTGCCCGGCGGGGTCGACGGTCCGTCAACTGTCGTTCCCCGGCAGGGAACGGGCGCGCGGAGCGGCGCCGCGTTCCAACCGGGCGCACGGCTACGCGGAGCGCTTGGCGGCGGCCTTCTGAGCCTGCTTGTACTCGCGGACCTTCGCCAGGGACTCCGGGCCCGTGATGTCGGCCGCCGAGCGGTGGACGTTCGGCAGGCCGTAGCCGCCGGCGGCCTCGCGCCAGCCCCGCGGGCGGACGCCGAACCGCTTGCCCAGCAGGGCCAGGAAGATCTGCGCCTTCTGCTCCCCGAAGCCCGGCAGCGCCTTCAGCCTGGCCAGCAGCTCCGTGCCGCTCGCGGCGTCGGCCCACACGGCGGACGCGTCGCCGTCGTAGTGCTCCACCAGGTACGCGCAGAGCTGCTGGATCCGCTTGGCCATCGATCCGGGGTACCGGTGCACGGCGGGTTTCTGCGACAGCAGCGCCGCGAAGGCCTCCGGGTCGTGGGCGGCGATGGCGTGCGCGTCGAGGTCGTCGGCGCCGAGTCGCTGGGCGATGGTCCACGGCCCCGAGAACGCCCACTCCATCGGTACCTGCTGGTCGAGCAGCATGCCGGTGAGCGCGGCCAGCGGGCTGCGGGCGAGCAGGGCGTCGGCCTCGGGCTGCTGCGCGAGCCGGATGGTGATGTCGTCCATGCCCCCAGCCTCCCCCAGCGAGGGTGTCTGCGCCCGGTCGGCGCGCGATCGTCGGACCCCCCGCCTAGCGTGGTTGCGACAGGACGAGCAAGCACGCGTACGGACGACGCACGACACAGGAGTCGATCGACCATGGCTGAGTTCCCGGAAGGCGCCCCGTGCTGGGTGGACGCGATGTTCACCGACGTGGAGGGCGCCAAGGAGTTCTACGGCGATGTGCTGGGCTGGACCTTCGGCGAGTCCAGCAGCGAGTACGGCAACTACACGCAGGCCTATTCCGACGGCAAGGCGGTCGCGGCCGTGGTGCCGCCGATGCCGGGTGGTGACGCGCCCTCGCAGTGGTGCCTCTACTTCGCCTCGTCCGATGCCGCCGCCACCGCCGAGAAGATCAAGGCGGCGGGCGGCACGCTGATGATGGAGCCGATGCAGGTCGGCGCGTTCGGCACGATGGCGATCGCCAAGGAGCCGAGCGGCGCGGTCTTCGGCGTCTGGCAGCCCGGCGAGCACAAGGGCTTCGAGAAGCTCGGCGAGTCCGGCGCGTACGCCTGGGCGGAGGTCTTCACCCGGGAGCCCGAGAAGGCGGACGGGTTCCTGTCGGAGGTCTTCCCGTACGAGTCCCAGCAGATGGACCCCGGTGACGACCCGGAGGCGGCCGGGATGGACTTCAAGGTCTTCAGCGTGGGAGGCCCGCAGAACCCGGTGCTGGGCCGGATGCGGATGGGCGAGGAGTTCCCGCCGGAGGTCCCGTCCTACGTACAGGTCTACTTCGCGGTGCCGGACTGTGACGAGGCGGTCGCCAAGGCCAAGAAGCACGGAGGGAAGCTGCACTTCGGGCCGATGGACAGTCCCTTCGGCCGCTTCGCGGCGGTCGCCGACCCGCAGGGCGCGGCGTTCGCGGTGATCGACCTGTCGACGACGGTCGGGGAGATGCCGAGCTTCGGCTAGGGGGTGTCCTCTGGGCCGTGTCGGCCCCGTGCCCCCGCCGGTCAACACGGCGGGGGCACGGGCGTGCGGGGGATCAGCGCAGCGTGTGGACGGTGAACGCGCTCTGGAAGGGCGGCTGGTACGCGGGGTGGAGCACCAGCGGGCCGTCCCAGGCGGTCGGGGCCGAGCTGACGGTGTAGACGACGGGATAGCCGAAGGGCGGGAGCGGGAAGGAGCCCGGCGCGGCCTCGGCGGGGGTGCTGGTGAACAGGGCGGTGCTGAGAGCGAGCGCCGCGGCGGCGGCGATGTTCTTGATCATGCGTGCAGAGATATCGCCGGCCCGCTCGCGCCCACCAGCCGAGGACACTCCTGATCACCCGGTTGCCGCAGCCGATTCACCGCAGAATCGATCACTCGCACGTCTCCCTCCCCCCGTGCGGAGGACCGGGTTCCCCCTGCTGGGGGAGGTGGGGGGCCGGCCCGCGGGGCTGCCCCGCTGGGTCCCGTTGCTCCTCGGCTGGGTCTGTCAGCCGTGCTGGGGGCCGGTGAGCGGGTGGCGGCGGCCGCGGCGGACGGCCTCCCAGGCGGCGCCGAGGGCCGCGGACTGCACGAGGGCGCAGGCGACCAGCACGCCGACGGAGAACCAGAGGGGAGGCTTCGACGCACCCCAGATCAGCATGCCGACGGACATGGTGGCGAAGGAGGAGGGAGCGGTGAAGAGGGTGGGCCACATCCAGATGAACCCCGGGTCCTGACCGAAGAGGGAGACGCCCGTCGCGACCGCGATGGCACCGGCGACGACGGTGAGGTAGACCGCCGAGGCGGGATTGGCGAAGGCCAGGCGTATCAGCGTGCGCTTGTTCATCGGTTCTCCCGGGTGCGTGGTGTGCCTCAAGAGTCGGCCCGGACGAGCGCGGTGTCGTGAGTACCCGTACCCAATTCCACTCGGTACGGCAGCAGTTGCGGTGTGGTTCAGCCTCGCGGCCTGGCGGTCCGGGGCCATGGGTCCGGACCCGGCGTGATCTCTGCCGCGCAGGAGCGGCAGGTGCCGGGGGCGGGGCCGCGGAAGGCCAGGTCGCATGTGTCGCAGGTCTGGAAGGGGTCGGGCGGGACGTAGGCCGCCTTGCGGAACGCGGCGGCCAGTGCCGGTGGTTCCTGGACGCCGAGGCGGTGGGCGATCAGTCCGCCCGGATTGCGGACCGGGTGGGGGATGTTCGCCGTCAGCACGGAGACGATCGCCTCCTTGCTCGCCCCGCGTTGCATACGGGTGACGATCGGCCCGTCCGGCAGCTGTTCCCGGAAGCGCCTCAGATAGCCGTGGGCCTCCAGCTCGCGCAGGGCCGCCGCGATCCGGATCTCCCCCTCCGGTACCCGCTTGACCAGCTCCTTGATGCTGATCGGCGTCCCGGGAGGCAGCGACTGGATGTACGCGCCCAAGGTGCTTTCCCTTGGTACTGCGTAGCAACTGAAACGTACGGGCCCACCGGCCCGCGCTTTCCCGCGGGCCGGTGAGGCGGGCCGGAACGCCGTCAACGCGGGGGCAGTTGGTCGTACGTCTTGAAGGTGTACAGCGCGGACAGGGTGATGGAGTTGCCGGTCTTCGCGGGGAGGCCGAGCTTGTCGTTCAACACCTTGCCCAGCGGCCCGCAGCCCTCGGCGGCCGGCACCGCGAAGGAGTCGTCGGCGGCTGCGAACTTGATCACCGGCGGGTTCTTCGAGATCCGCTCGGACTTGCCGACGCGCTTCAGCCGGATCTCGATGGGGGCGTCGCCCGCGCCGATGGTGCAGCCCTGCGGGAGCAGCGGGCTCAGCGCGCGGTAGCGGAGCGTGAAGAGGCCCATGTCGTCGCCGACGCTGTAGAAGTCCGAGCGCCCGCCGTACTCCGGCTGGACGGAGAGCCCGAGTACGGGGCTGCGGTCGCCGCCGGGGTTGCCGAACAGTCCGCCGGGTACCGCGGTCGGCCCGCTGCGCAGCGCGCCCCAGACCTGGCCCTTGCTCCCGTCGGGCATGGGGCCCTCGGCGTGGGTGATGGTCATCGGGGCGAACTCGGGCAGGGTGCGGTTGCCGAGTTCGAGGGACCCGGTGGCGGTCAGGACCTCGCACTTCCACTGCGTGGCGTCGACCCCGGCGGGGATGGCCGGGCAGTCGGTGAAGTCGTACGAGGGGCTGGGCGCGGGCACGGGGGCGGCGCCGGCGGTACCGGCGCCGGCGACGGTGAGGGCGGCGGCGAGGCCGAGCCCGGCGGCGGTCCGGCGGAGGAGGGCGTTGGTCTGCATGCCCCCAAAGGTGCCGCGCGGTCCGCCCGGAAGGTCACCGGGAAAGCCCCGGAGCCACCCTGACGCGCCCCTGATGCGAAGTCAGGGACGGCTGTTCGGAACCGAGGTGTGATGCGGTCGACGAGAAGGCGGGGAGCCGTGCGGAGTGTCACTCGATGTAGAGGCTCCGGCCGTGTCCGATCGCCAGTCGGCCCGGGAGGATCGGGTGTACCACCCGGCCGTCGCACGCCGGGCCGCTCCATACCCAGGCCACCCCGTCCGTGAGGTTGACGACCTCCGAGGGGGCGAAGTCCCCCAGCGGGAAGCAGCCGCCGGGATCGGCGTTCGGGGCGCCGTCGATGAACAGGACCCCCTGGGCCGCCTGTGCCGTGCCGGGCGCCGCCAGTGCCAGCACCGCGGCCGCCGCGCACGCCCCGAGCAGCCTTGCCTTCCTGCGCATAGCCATCCGCCCGCCTCGTTCCTCTCGTCCGACCAGCAGTTGTGACCCACGGTAGGGGCGATGTGACGATGCGTGATACGGCGTGCGGTGGTGAAGGAGGGGCGCGCGGAGCTTCAGGGCGTGGTGGAGGCGCTGGTCGCCTCCGGCGAGGAGGCCGGCCTCCAGGCCGCCGCGTACCTGCACGGCCGGCCGCTCGTGGAGGCGCACGCGGGCGTGCCCGGTCCCGGGGTCCTCACACCGCGGTCAGCGCCGGGTCCCCGACGAACTGGTCGCCTCCTGCCGGGCCCACCGTATGCCGATCGTGGCCGTCCCCGGGCGTACCAGCTTCCGGGCCGTCACCGAAGCGGTGTACCTGCGCCAGTGGGGCGACCTCAGCCGCCGCCCGACCAGGCCCTTCGCCCTCCCCGAGAACGTGCGCGGCGAGCTGAGCCGGCTGCTGGAGGCCGGTGCCGGGCCCGCCGAACTGCTGGACCGGGCCTGCGCGCACCTCGGCCGGGTGGCGTGCTACCTGCTGACCGCGAGCGGCCGCACGGTGGCCCGTACCGCCACCGCCCCCGCGATACCCGCACAGCGGGCGGCCGCCCCGGCGCGGGGCGGGCTCACCCTGCGCGTCCAGGCCGACAGCTCCCCGTACGACGCCTGGCAGCTCCACGTCCCGGACGCCGACGCGGCCCCGCCCCGGGTGCTGCACGAGATCGCCGAGGTCCTCGCCCAGTACCGGGAGGGCCGCGAGCGCCGCGACACCGCCGGCGCGCGGGCGGCCGGGCAGGCCCTGACCGGGCTGCTGTCCGGCCCGGCGGAGCCCGACCCGGCGGCGCTGGAGGAGGCCCTCGCGGGGGCCGGACTGCCGGCCGCGGGCCCGTACCGGGTGCTCGCGGCCACCTCCGGGACGGCGCTGGCCGAGGCGCTCGCGCACCTGGAGGGCGTCCCGTGGGCGGCGGGCGACGCGGCCGCCGTGCTGTACGAGGACCCGCGCGGGCACGCGGACGTCGCCGCCGAGCTGCGCGCACTGTGGCCGCTGCTCCAGGCCTGCGGGGCCCCGGGAGCGGACCTGCGCCTCGGCGCGGGCGCCCCGGCGGCGGGGCCGGAGGGGCTGCGGGCTTCCCTGGGCCAGGCCCGGTTCGCCCTGACGGCTGCCGCCGAGGGGGAGGGCCGGGTGCGGGCGGTCGAGCAGCTGGACACCCTCGCCGAACTGCTGTCGGGGGTGCCGGGGGAGGTCCGTTCCGTGTTCGGGACGTCGACGCTGGGGGCGCTGGGGGACGGGATGCTGCGGGAGACGCTGGAGGTCTTCCTCGCCAACAACTGCTCGTGGGCCCGTACGGCGGAGGCGCTCCACCTGCACGTGAACACCGTGCACTACCGGATGGAGCGGGTGGAGGCCCTGACGGGCCGTGACCTCTCGCGCCTGGACCACAAGCTGGACCTGTACGCGGCGCTGCTCTGCCGCTGACCCCGTGCGCTACGCCGGGACGTCGACGTGGACCTCCGTCGACTTCACGCGGGCGGTGACGCTGACGCCGACCGCGATCCCGAGCTCCTCCACGGACTCGCGGGTCACCGCCGAGACGATGTGGTGCGGGCCCGACTGGACCTCCACCTGGGCCGCGACCTCGTCGACCCGTACGGCGGTGACGATGCCCGCGAAGGCGTTGCGCACGGAGGTGGCGACGGTCCGGCCGGGCACGGGGTGCAGTCCGGCGGCCCGTTGCGCGGCGAAGGCGGCCAGCGCCGCGCCGTCCACGGAGCGGGTGCCGTCGGCGGCGCGCAGGGAGGGCAGCCGGCCGGCGTCGGCCCAGCGGCGGACGGTCTCGGGGCTCACGCACAGCAGGTCCGCGGCTTAGGGGGTGGTGCCCGCGCCGCAGTTGCGGGTCATCCGCTCCAGGACGCCGACGGCGGTCCGGTAGTCCTGCGGGGAGATACCGGCCGTCGACACCTCGCGGAAGGCGCGGACGCGCTCGGCCACCAGGACGAGCCGGGCGCGGCCGTCGTCGGTCAGGGCGAGGCGGTCCGGCTCCGGCCGTGCCGCCCAGCCGCCGTCGAGGACGGCCGCGATGGCGGAGTCCAGGGCGGCGGCTTCGGCGTTGGCCGCGAGGGCGGTCCGTACGGCGGTGTCGCCGGCGGCGGGGTCGTCGCGGAGGACGTTCAGCACCTGCCAGCCGAGGCGGGTGAGGCCGAACCCGTCCAGCAGGGCGTCCATGGCGGCGGTGAGGGCCTGGTCGGTGCGGTTGAGCCAGTAGCCGACGGGCTTCACGACGGTGCTCCTCCTGAGGTCAGTGGTGACGGGTGCGGGCGTGCCGGGGCAGCAGCCGTACGAGGCCGCAGCAGGCGAGGAGGGCCACCGCGACGACGGCCGGGCCGTGCGCGGCGGCGCCCCGCCGGTCGGGGGCCGGCTCAGTGGCCGGTGAAGGCGGCGGCGTTCTCACGGGCCCACTGCGCGTAGGTGCGGGCGGGGCGGCCGAGGAGGGTCTGGGTGGTGTCGGCGACGGCGGCGGGGCCGTGGCAGGCGGCCTCCCACAGGTCGAGCAGCGAGGAGACCATCGGCGCGGGCATGTGGGTGCCCATCTGCCGTTCGGCCTCGGCGCGGGTGATGTGCTCGACGGGGATCTCGCGGCCGATGGCGTCGGCCAGGACCGCGAGCTGGCGGCGGAAGGTGAGCGATTCCGAGCCGGTCAGGGTGAGCCGGCGGCCGGTGAGGGAGTCGCCGGTGAGGGCCTCGAAGGCGATGTCGGCGATGTCCTCGGGGTGGATGGGCGCGATGTGCGCGTCCGGGTAGGCGAGCTGGACCGGCACGGACCGGCCGATGGGGTACGCCCAGCCGAAGGAGTTGCTGGCGAACGCGTCCGGGCGGAGGAAGGTGCAGGTCAGGGTGGAGGCGGCGAGGGCGCGCTCGACCTGGAGGCTGTGGCCGGCGAGCGGGTCGTCCTCGGCGCCGGGGGCCAGGACGGAGGACGAGGAGAGCAGGACGACGTGCTCGACGCCGGCGGCCCCGGCGGCTGCGATCAACTCGTGGATGCCGGCGGGCTCGGGGTAGAGGAAGACCTGGCGTACGCCGTCCAGCGCGGCGGCGAAGGTCTCGGGGCGGTCGAGGACGAGCTCGTGCGTCTCGACGCCGGCCGGGACGGTGAGTCCGGCGGGGTTGGCGCTGGCGGCGCGGACGGCGAGCCCGGCGGAGTGCAGCCGGTTGACGAGGGCTTGGCCGACCTTGCCGCGGGCGCCGGTGACGAGGGTGGTCATGGGTTCTCCGTTCGTGGCGGCGGCAGCGTTTCGGTGGCTGCCAACATATGCATGCTTACATGCACACGTTTTCACGTCAACACATGTTTGCGGGCAGTCACGGATATACGATCGAGGGCATGGCGAAGCAGCGGCCGGACGCGGCGAACACGGCGAACACGAAAACGGACCTGGCGAACTCGGCGGACATGAGTGACGAAGAGCTGTTGAACGCCGTCGGTCCGGCGTTCGGGAAGCTGCGGCGCTCCTCGCTCCTGGAGGTCGAGGACCCGATCTCCCAGAAGGACCTGGGCCGGACCCTCGTCCTCAACGTGGTCCTGGAGATCGGGCAGGGCGGCGCCCGCGAGGTCACCGTCGGCGGCGTGGGCGCGCACCTGGGCACGGACCCCTCGGTGGCCAGCCGCATGGTGTCCGACTGCATCTCCGCCGGCTACCTGGTCCGCGCCGCCTCCCAGCAGGACGGCCGCCGTACGGTCCTCCACCTCAGCCCCGAGGGCCAGGAGCTGATGGTCCGCTTCCGTCGGCACCAGCGCTCGGCCTTCGAGTACATCACCGCCGACTGGGACGAGCGCGAACGCCTCGACTTCGCCCGCCTGATGCTGAGGTACGTCGCGTCCCAGGAGTCCCTGCGCCGCCGCGAGGGCTGAGCCGCCCGGCGCGTGCGCCGTGCATAGATGCCTCGGCCGGCTGCCGGGCGTGGAGGGGCTGCTGATGAGCACGGCACCGGCCGCCGCCCCGGCCCCCGTCGCCCCGGCCCGCCCGCCCGCGCCCGACGATCCGCGGGATCCGCGAGTCCCTCCCCGGGAACCGGCTCGCCGCCTTCGACGCCGAAATCGCCGACACCGAAGCCGACGCCCTGCCCGCCTTCCTCCACCGCTGGGCGGCCCTCGCGGCGGACGGGGCCGGGCCGGAAAACGCCGAAGGGCCGGACCGCTGATGCGGTCCGGCCCTTCGAGCTGGCGGAGGATACGAGATTCGAACTCGTTGGACGACGGCTTCGAACTCCCCGTCGTCTCCCCACGGCTGACGTAGGTCCACCGTCACCGTCTGCCATGCCGCCGCATCGTTGTAGTCGGTCCTGATGATCAAGGCGGCGAACTCGTCACGTCCGACGACCTCAGGCAACATGTCAGCCCCTCCCGTGATCCTTTGGCCAGGGCCCGACTCTCTCATGGCGTACTGACACCGCCACGAGCGGCCGGAATGGACGCCCTGCGTCCCCTGCTTGATGCGGTCTGACAGGTCCCGATGCCCGGCGTCTCCGTGCATACCGAAGGTGAGTGGTCCGCCTCTTGGCAGGCGAGGAGGCGGGCCGCTCCCGCTCGGTCCGCTGAGGTCGGGAACTGCCTGTTCAGAGGAATGGAGCATGCCGCTTGATCCACTCCGTACCGGGTCTCCCCATCCCGTCCGCTCACGCATCGCTCACGCATGCGGCCCTTGGTGCCCCGTCGATAGAAGCGTCGTCCGGCCTTGCGCCTCAGCGCATGCGAGCACGGGGTGCCAGGCCCCAGGCGAGCGCCCCGGCGAACAGGACGACGACGATCACGAGGGCGGGGATGCTGCCGGCGGGGTAGAGGGGCAGCGCCCACCAAGAGCCGATCCGGTAGCCGAGTGGGTCAGGAGGTTGTCCGAGCATCACGTTGGCGATGATGTACAGAAGCCCGGCAGCCACTGCCGTGGCCTCGTTCCCGATCCGACGCACCACCAGGGCCAGAGCCAGGATGAGAAGGGTGTTGCGGGCCACGTCCAGTCCGACGACGGGTGTGGCGGCCAGTAGGAGCACCGCCCCTGTTGATATCGCCGCTCGGTCCATACGGCGGATCGGCACGACCGCCGTCTGCTCCGCCTGCAGCAGCCGCCGGTCCAGGCAGTACATGACGGCGACGCTCGCGATCACCGGCACGAAATGCTTGATCTGGGCCATGCCCCCACCTCCCAGAAGGCTGGGAACAGGCACCTGGCTCGCCCCGATCACCCAGGTGATCAGCACGAGCACAAGCACTGAGGGGACCATGACCCACCAGCGGCGCACCGACAGCGCGTACAGCCTCACGAACCTGCTCCGCAGTGCTTCTGTGCCCGGGCTGCCTCGGTGAACCACGCGACCTGCTCTTCCCTGGGGAGGGTGCGGATCTTCGTGATCTCCTGCCAGGCCGGGGGCGGCATCGCCCTCCGTACGTTCTCTTCGTTCACGCCGACGACGAGGGCGGCCCAGGCTGCAGGCATGGAGCCGGGGCGGCGGCAGGGAGTGACCCCGGCGCTCGCCGAGGTGCCGGTGACGGCGGATTCCGCCAGGTCGGCCCGGAAGGAGTCGGGGTTCGTCTGTCCATTGGCGAGCGGCAGCGACCAGATCAGCGGCCAGACTCCGGGCTTCAGTGACTCCTTCGAGGATGCCAGGAGCAGTTCACTGGGCATGGGCACGCCCGCGTCGCGCAACTTGGTCAGCGGCTCCGTCAGGTCCTTGCGTATCCCGTCTGTGTAGGTTGCGTATTCGGGCGGCAGGCACACTCGGGGCGCCTCGCCGGCACACACCGGGGTGACGACCCGAGCATCCGAAGGCCGGAAGTAGCCCCAGTCCGCGACCGCCCCCCGGCCGAGCAAGATCGCGGCGAGTGCGAGGGCGAACCCGAGGGAGATTGCGGGAACCCGTTGCCGGACCAATGTGGGAAGCCAGAACGCGAGGACCAGGCCGCCGAGCACTGCCCATGGAATCAGGTACGCGAGCGGCGATCGCGTGTCGGTCGGGGAGGAGAGACCGTCGATGAATCCGCCCAGGTGCCGCAGCCACGGGTTCGCCATGCCCTGCGGGAAGGAAAGGAACATCCAGCCGCCGATGCCCGCGATGGGGGCGGCCAGGCTGCGGGGAAGGATGTGTCCCAGCCGCCAGCCGATGGCCGTCCATCCGAGCGGAAGCACGACGGCATGGGCGACACCCAGCCAGCCGGCCGCGCCGCTCGGCAGCGTCCCGACCGTGTTGGCGGCCAGCAGGAAGGAGCCGACAATGAGCACCGCCAGCAGCACAACGACAGGTGTAACGGCCCAGACGAAGCGGCGGAGCGCACCGCGTGCGGCCGTCGTGGGGAACGCGCCGAGCAGACGGTGTCGTCCGGCCTCCCACGCCGCGACCGCGGCCACGGCGCCGACCACGATCGGTGAGGCCTGCGCAACGACTTCACCGGCCTCGACCCCGTAGGCGGTCGGCACAGTGATGCGGTTGGCGGTGATGTAAAGGCCCGAGAAGACGAGGGCGGGCAGCACCATCCAAGGGGCGGCCGACGCACGGAGGTTGGCCCAGGTGATCATTCCGCGGCCTCCAGCAGAGACGCGTACGCGCTCTCCAACCGGCGGCCGGGCGCACAGTCGGGCGCAGCATAGCTGTCGAACAGCGACACCGGACCCTGGAACCTAGCCCTGCCCGACTCGAACACGACCACCTCGTCGAAGGCCTGGTCGAGGTCACCGATGTCGTGGGTGGAGACGATGACATGCATGGTGCCGCGCAGGGACACCAGTAGATCGAGGAAGCGGCGGCGCTGGTGCGGGTCGAGCCCCACAGTGGGCTCGTCCAGGAGCAGTACCTCGGCCTCGTGGACGAGGGCGCCGGCGATGGCGACGCGTTGCTGCTGACCGCCGGAGAGCGTCTTGATGCGGTCGTTCAGCCTGTCGGCAAGCCCGACACGATCGATCGCTGCGGGGGCAGCTGTCCAGGCGTCACGCTCCCGCATTCCCTTGAGCCAGCCGATGTAGGCCACGTGTTCACGAGCGGTCAGTCCCGGCATGAAGCCGGGCCGTTGCGGCAGCCAGGCGACCTTGCGCCGGTAGGTGCGGGCGTCGCGGGAGTCACTGGTGGACAGCCTGCCGAGGTCCACCCGCCCCGTGCCAGGCCGGAAGGCGCCGGCGCCGAGCGAGAGCAGTGTGCTCTTCCCGGCGCCGTTGGGGCCGAGCAGGACGGTGTGACCTGGAGCGAACGCCAAGTCCAGCCCGTTCAGGACAGGACGTGTGCGGCGACCGTAGCGAAACGTACAGTCCTGGTAGAGCAGGGGCATGCAGACCTCAAGTGCGCTATAGGGAAAGCCCGTTCGGGCGGGAAGGCCCCTTCCCGCCCGAACAGGGAGTGCATCAGTAGTAGACGTCCACGACTCTGACCGACAGGTACGCCCATCCGCCGTAGTTCACGGCGAAGTAGTAGTTGCCGCTGCCCTTGTCGTCCCAGTTACCCGAAGACATCGAGTTGTAGCCGTTGAAGCAGTTGGTGAAGGCTGCCGTGGTGTACTGCGGGTCCGGCTGGAAGTCGAGGTCCTTGCGTAGGGCGACGTTGGAGGAGAGGTCGCTGATCCTGGCCAGGATCGCAATGGGCCGCCGACCCAGCTCCCCCGCCGAACTCGCATGGCGTGCCTTCCGCGGCCCGTCCGAGCGGCAGCGTCGTGAAATGGCGGCGAGGCTCGGCGAGCTCGTGAGCTCCGAGCTGTACGAGGAGTTGCCGGTGGCTGAGGAGCGCGGCGACGACAACTAGCCCACATGCTTCCGCCGGATCCCGTGTCACCTTCCACAGATCTCCGGGGTCCGGCGGATGGTCCAACCCATCTGATGAGGAGAAGAACCATGTCCAGTATGCGTGTCCCCTTGGTCGGAAGCGAGCGGCCGCCCAGGTTCGAGATGTTCGTGGCCGCGGTCGCGGTCGGCTACGCGGCGGGCTACACCGCTGGCATCGGCAACGAGGCGCAGCAGGTGCTCGGCTTCGTGACGGTCACGGCCATTGGGTGGTTCTAGGACCGGTGGCGCCGCTGATCGCCTTCGGTAGCCGATGACCTTTGCCAGCCGGTCCCCGATGACCTTCGGAGAGCGGCTGGGCAGTTTCATGTATCGGCCGGCTCAGGGGCGTCATCCCACCAGTTCGGCTCTTCTTCCTCCTGCTGGGCCGGAATCTCGACGGGGTGCGTGCAGCGCCAAACAGCCCCTGTTCCGGTTTCGGGGTGAACGGTGTCCTCGAGGCCGTGGTGATCGCAGTGGGTACAGGCTTCGATGACCTCCCGGTTGTAGACCCACTGAATATCCGCATGCAGCCGTCGGAGGCTGCCGAGCGCGAGGGGTGCTGTGTGCCAGCGAGGCGCCTCGTACTCAGGGATGGCGTGGTGCAGCTCGATCGCCTTGTCAATCTTCCCGTTGAGGCTCGTCACAGAGGCTGAAGCTGCCTCCGGTGGCCCCATCCGGGCGTTGCGCTCCTTCCAGGCTGCGGCCGAGTCAGCCGCCCGCCACGCAAAACAGATCATCTGCCCTGGGGTGTAGCCGTGGCTAAACCCCTTGCGGATGACGTCGGTGAGTTCTTCGCGCCGGGCCTCGGGCACTTCGGGGTAGCTGTACTTCTTCGTGAGCAGCCCATTGAGGTACGTAGCGATGTTGGTGACTTCGATCTGCTCCACGAGCGTGGCGACCGCCTTACGTGCCTCCGATCCTCGGGGTCCAGGCTCGGTCTGCAAGCTGTACGTGATCTCCCTGACGCGTTCCTGAGCGATCGGGACGCCGCCGATAAGACGCCAAGCCACCTTCTTGGCGACGAACGTGATGTCATCGCCGTCCTTGGAGAGGCTGAAAGCCTGTGCCGGGGTTTCTTGGGAGATGGCGAGCAGGTTTGCGTAGTAGAGCACGAGGAGGAGTTCCCGGTCCTGCGCGGTGTCACCCGTCCACCCCGTGGAACCGATGCTCGTGATGCTGGGCAGTGACTTGCCGGGGTTGTGTGCGGCGTAGTTGACCAGCGCCACGTAGAGGGCCAAGGCTGGGGCGTTGTCCTCCGGGAGGCGGCTGATGGTCTCGGACTTTCCCTCCTCGTCCTCGATGGCATCGGCAATCAGGCGCTTGAGTTCTTCGGCCTTCTGCTTCTCGCGTTCCTGCTCGGCCCGCCTCTCCTCAGCGAGGCGTTGCTGCCGCTCCGTCTCCTGGCGTTTCTGAACTGCCGAGCAGTCCCAACAGAGGTAGGTGGGGGCCTCGGCGTCGAGGTACTTGCCGCCGACCTTGTTGGCCCAGGATCTGTTGGTGACGCTGATCGGTTCAGAGCAGCTCGCGCACGGGCAGCCGAGCAGGACGGCGTGAGAGTACGTCGTTGCCACCGCGCCGACGTTGCTGGACACCCCGATACTGCTGACGGTCCGTGTCCAGCTGCCGTCGGTCTTGATCTCCCAGTAGAGGGCGCTGACCTTGTGGGCGTCCTCCGGCGCGTCGTGCTTGATCACGACGCGGATGCGGGGGGCTTCCTCTGGGTACTCCAAGATGATCGGCTGCGGGGTGGCCGGCCGCGGCTGGGCTTGGCTTTTCCTCTTCGCCTGTTCCCGCTTGCGCCGACGTTCGCGCTTACCCACGCGTTGCTCCGTAATTCATGGTTCGGATGGTGACGCACTTGGCGGTGTGCGCGGGAGGTTTCTCGCCAACAGCTCCAGAAGCGGGACGGCTTCTGGCAAAGCATGTACTCGGTCGGTGCGCCGCAGGCTCAGCGCGCAGGCGGCGTGTAACCGATCATTTGCCGATTCGAAAGCGACCGCCTCGGGAGAAGGCCGAGTCCCTGATGGTCGCCCACCTGCGGCGGAGTTCGAGTTGGGCGAGAAGGGCCCCAACGGCACCCTCTGCGCCGCAGCCTAGGGGCGTGCCAAGCGGTGGATGCAAGGTCGGCTGAAGGCGACCTTGTCGAAGTGATGCTGTACCGCGCTCTGTTGCCTGTCAGTGGACGTTCCTATCGTGGATGGATGGCCAATGGCGTGTGGCACACCGAATACGGCATTGAGATCAACCTGACCCAGCCAGACCTGGGGGTCCGCGGCTACCCCGGTCTGCTCAAAGAGATCATGACCAGCGTCTCGGAGCGGAACCCCCAGCTGCTGGAGTGCCTCGCGCACCGCCGAGGCAAGCCATGCGCGTCTGAGGCGGGCGGGAAGTCCCCGTGGATGTTCATCCGGCGCGCTCGTGTCGGTGGCCGCTCACCGCTGGTCGCCGCCCACCTGCCGATCACGCACAAACCGACGCCGGCGGAGAGCGATCAGCACAAGGCCACCAAGGAACGGATCGTCGAGACCGCCGAGGGGTACGGGCTGACCGCCAACGCCGAGGTGGGCATGGCCAACCGGCGCGGTGTCACCGACGCTTTGGTCACCGGGCCCTCCGGCATTCAGGTCGGCTGGGAGATCCAGTACTCCCCGCTCAGCCCCAGCAGCGTCCACCGCAGGTCGGTTAACGCCATGGAGCACGACATCACACCGCTGTGGGTCGCCAAGGACGACACGGCGGCCCTGATCGACCGAGCACCCTGGGCCAGGGTCGACGACATGTCCTGGCGGGAGATCGCCGACGGCAGCGAGATGGTCATCCGCGGCGGATATCGGCACCTACAGGTCTGGCGCTGTCTGTCGAGCAGCGCGCTCCACTGCCCCGACAGCGGCGGCGCGGGCCATTGCGGCGCGATCCACGCCGAGTGGTTTCTCTCGGCGCTCTGCGACCCGCCCAAGCCTCCCGTCCGGATCGAGGACCTGATCCTGACCAGCGCCACCGGCGACAGCGTGCCGGTCTTCGTACCGAGCCGTGGCGGCGGTCGGGCCGGCCGCCACATGTGGGTTCCGCGCACCGACTGCCGGACCTGGCGGGAGCTGACCGGTCAGTGGGACCCCCTGCCCGAGGTGCAGGAGCCGGAGGCTGACGACGAGATCACCTTCTCCGAGCAGGAGATCGATCGCTCCTGCCGAGCGGGCGAGGAGGGCTGGTTTCGGAGCGACGCCAGGCCGGTCAGGGACCTTGGGCAGCCCACCGGCGGCCTCACGCTCGCCCGCATGCCGACCCAGCGGAAGCGGCGTGCGACGTGGATCACACAGGTCGAGCGGGCTGCGGCCGCGGCCACCCTGGGATGTCCTCTGTGGGAGGTCGGTCCGTGCATCGGCTGCGGGCAGCTGATGCGCCGGTACGGGCGCAACGCGGCGATGGCCTGTGCGGCATGCCGGGCATCGGCCATCCCGAGGCAGCGAGGGGCGTAGATCGGGAACTGCAACCAGAACTGCAACCACGGAACGACGAAGGACCCGGCCGCAGTGCGGTCGGGTCCTTCGTGTGCCCTGGTGGGCGAGTGCGGAGGATACGAGATTCGAACTCGTGAGGGGTTGCCCCCAACACGCTTTCCAAGTCTGTTGCCGCACCTCGGAGCAAGATTCAGGGGCGTTCACCTGCGTTCGGGGAGGTTCGCGCCGCAGCGGAAAGCTGCTGCGTGGACGCCCGTGAACGCCGATGTACCGGGGTGAATGAGACGGAAACTGAGACGGGGGACCGTCCGGGTAGCCGCGCTTCCGTACCCGCTGGCGTCAGGATCGAAGGTCGTCCACAGCTGCGATCACAGCTGCCGGATCGCCGTCGTACAGCACATGCGGTTCATCTGCTGCCGGGGGGAAGAACCTCGCGCGGTACCGCTGTAGATCGCTTTCGGAGAAGTAGATCGAGTTGGGATCGTTGGCGTGGAACTCGTTTCGCTTGCTGATCCTCGCCCACAGTTCGTCGTGGCTGGCGGCGAGGTAAACGAGTACGGGCGTGGCACCCGCATCCGCAGCGGTCGCCCGCCACTTCGCCCGCTCCTCCGGCGTCCAGAAACCGTGATCCACCACGACGTCGCGCCCGGCTTTGAGCTGCTCCCTCAGCTCGGCCGCGACGTCTTCCAGGACGGGGCGCTCAAGGGTAGGGAAGACACCCCGCGGGAAGTCCACCCCGTAGACGCCGTGCCGGCGGAACATCTCTTCGTCCGGACACATCCGTACGAAGCCGCGAGCGGTGAGAGCGCGGGAGAGGGTCGTCTTGCCGGAGCCGGGAAGGCCGGCCATCAGGACGCAGACCGTCACGCGGTCACCTCTGATTCGGTTCGCCATGTCCGGCCGGGGCCCCCGAGGTCCACGCCGTACTCCACGACGTTGCCTTCGCTGTCCACGAACCTGGCCGTCATCACGACTACCGGTTCCGTCGACGGTTCGTCGGGGTCCAGCTCCAAGAGCCGGGCGTACTCCGGCGTCAGCGGACGGGCTGAAGCGGTGTCGATGCGGTGGCTGATCGGGTGGCCGGTTGCCTGGGCGATGAGCTGAAGCGAGGTGCCCCCGGTCAGTCGCTCGCTCTCTGCGAGCTGGGGGATCAGCTTCCCGTACCGAGCCGGGATCCACGACGTGCTGTGAGCGACGATGCCGTGTCGGTCCCTGTACACGCGACTGCGCCGAACCACGTCTGAGCCAGGCTGGATGTCCAGCGCCTGCGCCACGTCCTCGGGCGCGGGTACCACGGCCGCTTGGTGCGAGTCGGACCGCTCGCCTGCTCCCCAGCTGGACCCGGTACGGCGTCCCCGATCCTGCCGCTGGGACCCCGAGGACATGGAGGCCGGCCGGTCCAGCACTTCGGTCCCGATGCCGTGGATGCCACGGACAAGCCCCTCGTTGCGCAGCTTGCGCAGCGCCTTTTCCGCTGTCGCCGTGCTCACTTTCCACTCTTCCGACAGGTTCTTGATGCTCGGCAAGAGGGTCCCGGGCTGTAGCTGACCGGACGTGATCAGCTCCGAGTAGTGGGCGGCAATCCTCGCGTAAGGCGCCCGATTGTCGGCCTGGCCTGCCATGTTGTCCGCTCCTCGCGACGACTTCCCTGGGGTTCCCTAGCTTACCGCTTGACACCACAGGGAACCCTAGGGAACCTTAGGGATGTCCCCGCCGGATGGTTCGCCGGACGGAAGGGGCGGGACCTCAATGTGCCCTGAGTCATGGGCCGTTCGAGGTCAAGGGGCCCGGGATAGAGCGGGCCGAGGTGAACCCGGCGCCTGGTCATTAACCGGAGGGCTTAGACCGAAAGGTCACGTCTCCATACGCCTCGGCTCGCAGCCAGAAGGAGATACCGCACCACCTTGAAGCACGCCGCAGCGTCGCCGCGGCCGGTTGCCTCCTCCGCCCGTCCGGCGCCTTTGGCGCTCGTACGGGCGGGGTTGAGGGGAGCCGGAGTTCTTCCTGCTTCACAACGACGTGCAGCCCCGGCGCGGGAACGCCGGGGCTGCTGTTCGGGCCCGTTCCTGTGTGAGAGGAGCAAGACCCAATGAAGTTCATCGTTGCACGTCAGAAGCCCGTTACCAGTCTGCCGCCGGACCTGGAGCCGACGGCTGCGGAGTTGGACGCGATCGAGACCGAGATGCCGGTGGTCCTGGCCGAGGTCGAGCTGCTGGACGCGCTGATCGCGCAGCTGGACCGGACGCCCTCGGAGTTCGACGCCCGCCGGATCCGCCGGGCCCGCAACCGGGTCCTGGACGCCCGCCGGGACCTGGCCAACCGCGCCGCCGGCCTGATGGAGTCGGGGGACGCGGCATGACGCACTCCGCCCGGCTGACCAACTCCCCCTTCGGGGAGTGGGAGATCTACGTCGTCAACCACCGCCTTTCGCAGTTCTGGCCGTCGTACCAGTTCCGCCGCATCGAGCCGATCCCGACCGTCGCCGAGCGGACCACGGCGCTGGCCCACCTCGGTTACGAGGCGGTCGACGAGGCCGTCTGGGAGTGGCAGGAGATGCACAACGGCACCGGGGCCGACGTGACGCTCCTCGCCTCGCTCGACGTCCACCAGACGGGGGACGACTCATGAAGCGCGACCCGAAGGCCCTCCTGGTGGTGGCGCTGGTGGCCGTGGTCGGCATGGCGTTCCGGGTCTCGTGGAACGCGCTGCGGGACGTGGCCCGCGCGATCGGCGCGGACACCACGGCCGCGACGCTCTACCCCTTCGTCGTGGACGGCCTGATGGCACTCGCCCTCGTCGCCACCCTGGTCCTGACCGACGATGCCCGACGGTTCGCCCTCCGGGTCCTCGCCGCCTACACGGTCGCCTCCCTGGTCCTGAACTACGTGCACGGGCTGGTGCCCGCACTGCACGACCGGACGGTCGATTGGATGCGGCTGGCGGAGTGGGATCCGGCGAACTGGGCGCTCGTACTCCTCGCCACGAGCCTTCCGGTCGGGTCGATCTACTTCGGCTCCGACCTCGTCGCCAAGGTTCTCCACCACCGCCCCGAACTGGTGGAACCGGTGCTGGACGAGGAGCGTGCGGAGGTGCCCGCACAGCACCCGCACACCCCCGACGCGGTCGCTGTCGACCGAGATCCGGCCCCGGCTTCCGAGTCCGGGCATCTGCTGGTGCGGGAGGCGTTGCCGCAGTTGGCCGCCTATGCGGACGGCGTGCGGGACGACGGTCCGCACACCCCGCACGCCGTCCCCGCGCAGCCCACACCCGCCGAGGGTGCCGGGGTGGTGGTGGACGTGTTCGAGGAGGCGGAGCTGGAGCGGATGCGGCAGGACGCACGCCGTGCGTACGCCGAGTCCGTACAGGCCGCACGCCCGCTGTCCGCTCGTGCGTTGGGTGAGGCGTTCGGCATGAGCGAGTCGTGGGGCCGCAAGCAGATCCTCGCCGCCCGCGAGGGCGAGCGCCCTCACCTGACCGCCGTCCCCGCCGCCACCGGCTGATGGGCACCCTGCCCGTCTACCGCTGGCGCCTGGCCCCGGACGGTCTCGCCACCCGCCGACAGCTCCGCGTCCTGGGGTTGCGGCCCGGGGGTCAGGACGTCGTCGCCCAGCTGGAGCGGCCCCGCCGCCGGCGCGGCCCGCTCGTCGCCTTCCTCTACCGGATCGACCTCGCAAAGCCGGTCCGTCCGATGACCCAGAACCGGTGGGCGGCCCTCGCCAAGGCGGATGCCGCCCGCCGCCGGTGCCCGGTCTGCCGCGATCACCTCCCGTACGTGATCCCGGCCTCGCTCGGCATGTGCGTGGCCTGTCACGACTCTCCTGATCAGCGCGTCGCCTGAACCCTCCCTGTCTTCGAAGGAGTTCTGCTGTGTCTCGCCGCATACGTTCGAAGTCCGCCCAGGCCGCGCCCGGCGTGGTGCGGATCCCGCGCCAGCGCGGGGGCCGTCAGGCGCCGCAGGTGATCGTGGTCGTCTCGGAGGAGCCGACGCTGACCGCCCGCGCGACCGCCGCGACCGGCCGGTGGGTGTGGAAGCACCGCCGTGCCTGGGCCCCCACCGGTATCGCCGTCCTCCTGCTGGCCCTGGCGGGCATCGTCCACCTGATCGCGCCGTGGGCCGCGTTCATCGCCGCCCCGGCCGGCCTGGTGCCGCTCGCGTTCTGGGTCTGGAAGGCCAAGACCACCCCCGCCACCCGCACCGTCTCCGCCTGGCGGACCGCCGTGGCCGTCCTCGCTCTGGCCGCCCTGGTCTGGTTCTGCCTGGCCCTGTGGTCCGGCCCCGCCAGCCCGGCCCTGATGGGCCTGTGGACGCTGACCACGCTCGCCGGACAGGTCATGTGGCTGATCGGCCGCCGCACCACCCACACCGCCAAGACCGTCACCGCTCCTGAGGGGACCTGCTGATGTCCGACTGGATGCCCAACAACGGCCAGACCCCCGGCCCCCGCCGCGCCCCGAACGGCAACGGCCAGCCCTACGGCGCCCAGCCGGGCGGCTGGCAGCAGCCGGGCCAGCCCGGCCCCGGCGCCACCCCCGGCGGCAACAGCCGGTCGCGGACCTCGAACCGCACCCGGGAGTACCACTTCCACATCAACGACTCCGGCCCCCGCACCGGCGCCGGCGCCGGTGGCCAGCAGGCCGGCTTCCAGCAGCAGGGCGGCGGCGGGCGGGGCCGGGGCGGCGGGCGGATGCACTCGCCGCTCGGGGACCCGGAGTTCTTCAACAACGTGGACATCCGCAACTACTGCGAGGGCGGCCGCGGGCTGTTCCTGCAGATGTCGTTCGAGCTGGCCAACGCCGCCGAGATGCTCAACGCCGTCCTCAAGGAGATCCCCGACCCCGACGGGCACCCCTTCGGGTCGCGGATGCGGGCCCGGCGGGTGTCGCGGCGGATGAAGAAGGCCGCCGAGGACGCCCTCGGCACGGCGAAGAACCTCGCCGCGACCTACGCGGCGTTCCAGCGGGAGTTCGACCCCCAGCTCGCGCAGAACCGGCGCCCGCGCCAGAACAGGCACTTCGACTTCAACGGCTAACCGCCCATTTCGGCTCCGTAGGGAGGTCAGAGCATGCCTAGAAGCGTCCAGACCGACGAACACCCGCCCCCGCACGACGCCCACGGTGAGGGCGGTGGGGTCGGGGAGTACCTGCTGCACCGTGCGAAGCCGCACCTGCCGCCGTGGCTGGCCGGCGCCGGAACGGGTCTGGCCTCCTTGCCCGCCCACTACTTCTGGTCCGGCCAGCCCGGCACCACCGCAGGCCTCACCCTCGCCTCCGTCGCCCTCACCGGCCTCACCTGGTGGGCGGGCCGCTCCACCACCCAGCAGCGGCGCCTGCACTCGGCGGTCACGGTCGCCGCGGCTTCGACCTGGTTCACGGCGGCCGCCATCGCGGGGCCGGCGGCGGGGCCGCTGGGGGAGCTGTACTTCATCGGCGCCCCGGCGCTGGCCCTGTCGTGGAACATCCGTCAGATCCTCCGCAAGAACGTCGACGGCCCCACCGCCGGCGCGGACGGGGGATTCCTGGAGAAGGTCGGCCTGGCCAAGACGCAGGTGCTCCGCTCCGAGGTCGGCCCGAACAAGGCCTCCTTCGACCTCCAGCTGCCGCGCGGGGAGCTGACCCCGGACGACGTCAGCAAGAACCTCACTCGCATCGCCGGTGCCCTGGATGTCCCGAAGACCGCGATCCGGATCCAGGAGAACCCGGACTCCGCGTCGCGGGTCATGCTCACCGTGGTCCCGCTCGACCTCCTCAAGAACACCGTCCCCTGCCCCGGCCCCAGCGCCCCTGGCGAGTCGATCAGCTACCCGGTCGTGGTCGGGATCTACGAGGACGGCGCGCCGGTCACCATGTGGTTCCCCGGGGACCCGGACGCGGCCCGCAACGCCATGATGCTCCTGCTCATGGGCATGACCGGGTCCGGAAAGTCCGAGGGCGGGTTGACCGCCCTCGCGGAGATCCTGAGCCGCAAGGACGTCATCGTGTGGGCGTCCGACCCGGCCAAGAAGGAGCAGACCCTTGGGCCGCTCCTCCCGGCGATCGACTGGGCCGCACTCGACATGCCCTCCACCAAGGCCATGATCGAAGCCCTCAAGGCCGTCATCCCGGCCCGTACGGCGTGGATGGCGAAGTACGGCTACAAGCAGTGGGTCCCGGGCTGCGCCGAGACACAGGCGGACGGCTCCCCGGGCATGCCCTACCTGGTGGCCTGGTTCGAGGAAGCCGCCAAGACGATCCGCGAGACCGACGACGACGTCTTCACCGGCATCGCCCAGGAAGCCCGCTCCTCTGGCGTCTCCCTGGTCATCTCCATGCAGCGGGCTTCCGGGAACCAGGTCTCCACGGACACCCGGGCCTCCTTCGGCTCGTCCTGGGTCCACGGCGTCCGCACCGAGGGAGACGCCCGCTTCGCCCTGGACGACGAGGTACTCGACGCCGGGGCCTCGCCGCACGTGTGGAAGGACAAGAAGCCCGGCTACTCCTACCTCGTCGCCAACGGCGTCGAGGACGAACTGTGGGCGACGCCGCTGCGGGACTACCTGTGCAGCGTCGACTACCTGAACTGGGTCGTCGTCACCTTCGCTGACATCCGCGCCAAGATCGACCCGGTCACCGCCGGCGCGGCGGCCCGCGCCGTGGACCGGGCGTTCACCGCCCGCACCCGCTACCCGATGCCCGGCACCACCGACCAGCCGGAGACCACCATGCCCGCCCAGCAGCCGGACGACGGGTACGCGGACTACGAGGACGACGACTACGACGAGGACGGCTACGACCCGCGCCCCCTTCCCGCCGGGGCCGGGTACGAGCACGAGGAGGACGACGAGGGCGAGTACGTCGACCCGCAGGCCGAACTTCCCGAGGTCGAGGAAGTCCTCCAGTTCGCCGCCCGCCCCCCGCAGGAACCCCAGCGGGCCATCTCGACCGCCGAAGCGCGGGCCGCGATGGAGGAAGTCCTCGACGCGTTCGAGGAGGAGGGCCGCGACACGGTCGGAACCCGGGACTTCATGGAGTACTGCGACCGCTACGGCCGGGGCCGTTCCTGGGTCTCCGGACAGGTCACCCAGTTCCTCCTCGCCGGACGTCTCGCCGAGACGAACGAGGCCGGCCGCTACCGCATCGTCCCCTACGACGTGGCCGCCTGACACCGCCAGACAGTGTCAGACACCCCTGACAGCAACCACCCCGAAACCCGGGTCATACGTGCGCGCGAGGGGTGTCAGACGGGTGCCTGACATGTCTGACACCCCCACCAGACACCCGGCCTGACACCCCCAGACACCCAGCCCTGACAGGGCCCCAGCCACACGCGCCGGGGCCCTGCCGGTCTTCCCCAGGAGCCGACCATGCCCGACTACCGCACCCGCCCGGCCGTCCCCGAACCGGTCCGCTACGGGGACACGGTCCTCTACCCGCCCGCCATCCCCGAACCGCGGATGCCGCTCGCCGAGATACCGGCCGGCGTCCAGTACGTCACCCTCCCCGACGGCACCCGCACCCTCGCCTACACCCCCCTCCCCGAGACCCCGCCCACCCGGCCGATCCCGGCATGGGCGAAGACGACCGCGCTCCTCGCCCCGACGATCGGCGGGGGCATCGCCGCGGCCGGGTTCGGGATCGCCTACGCCGCCCCGGGACTGATCGCCCTGACCGAAGCCCTTTGGGCCACCGTCGCCCTCATCGCCGCCGGGGCCCTCGTCGCCATCGCCCGGCCCCGCCGGGGCCGTCGCGGCCCGGCCGCCACGCACATCACCCAGCACATCACCGCCACCGGCTGGTTCGGAAAGGCCACCGGTTCGATCAACTACCGCTGAAACGCCGAGAGCGGCCCCGTCTCGCCAAAGCCGGGCCGCCCTCGTCTTCCAGAACCCACAAGAACTGGAGACACCAGCATGACCCAACCCATCCACATTCGGCGAGACCACAAGGCCAAACGGCCGTTACTCCTGGACCTGTTCTGCTGCGCCGGCGGAGCCGCGATGGGCTACCACCGCGCTGGGTTCGCGGTCGTGGGCGTCGACATCGTCGACCGCTCCGACCGCTACCCCTTCACCTTCCACCAGGGCGACGCGCTCACCGTCCTCGCCGACCTGATCGCGTCCGGGGAGATCGGCGCGTACGCGGCGATCCACGCCTCCCCGCCCTGCCAGGACAAGTGCGCCCTGACCGTTGGCACGAACCGGTCCCAGGGGTGGGGCGGCGAGCACGTCGACCTCGTCGCGCCCACCCGGGAGCTTCTCGACGCGTCCGGGCTGCCGTACGTGATCGAGCAGCCCGACGGGAAGGCCGAGGTCCGCAAGGACATCAGCCTGTGCGGCGAGATGTTCGGGCTCGCCGTGCTCCGGCACCGGAACTTCGAACTCGGCGGCTGGAGCACGGGCAAGCCCCGGCACGTGAAGCACCGCGGCTACGTGCGGGGGTGGCGCCACGGCGTCTACCGCGACGGCCCGTACGTCGCCGCCTACGGCAAGGGCGGCGGAAAGGCCACCGTCCCCGAGATGCAGACCGCCATGGGCATCACCTGGACCGACGTCCACGAGGAACTGACCGAGGCGATCCCCCCGGCCTACAGCCAGTGGATCGGCCGCGCCCTCCTCGACAACCTCGGCATGGGGCAGGTGGCGGCATGAGCGACCTCCTGAACGCCGCCCTCGCCACCGCCGCCCGGGGCTGGCCCGTCATCCCGCTCCGGCCCGGCACCAAGGTGTCCGCTCTCCACGGCGAGACCAGTTGCCCCGGCACCGGGGACTGCGCGGGCGGGCACGCCAAGCCTGAGCGGCGGGCCACCATCGACCCCAACCGGATCCACGCCGCCTGGACCGCGAAGCCGTTCAACGTGGGGTTGGCGACCGGTCCGGCCGGGCTGGTCGTCGTCGACCTCGACCCGCCCAAGCCGTCCGACCCGCCCGGCACCCTCAGCGGCACCCAGATCCTCGACGCCCTGTGCCAGGCGACCGGCGAGACTCTGTCGCCCACGTTCACGGTGACGACGCCGTCCGGTGGACGGCATCTGTACTTCGCCGCCCCGCCCGGTCCCAAGGTCCGGTCCAACCAGGACATCCTCGGCCGGCACATCGACCACCGCGCCTGGGGCGGATACGTCGTCGCCCCCGGCAGCACCATCCCCACCGGCACCTACACCGTCACCGACGACCGGCCCGTCGCGCCGCTTCCGGCCTGGGTGCACGCCAAGCTCACCGAACCGCCGCGCATCAAGGCCAGCCCGATCTACCCGCTCGTCGGCCCGTCCGCGGGGCGCCGCGCCAACTACGCCTCCGCCGCTCTGCGAAACGAGGAGGCGAACGTCGCGGGTGCCCCCGAGGGAACCCGGAACGCCGCGCTGGTCCGGGCCGCGCGGGCTCTGGGGCGGCTGGTGGCGTCCGGCGACCTCGACCACGCGGTGGTGGTGGAGGCTCTTAGCCGGGGGGCGGAAGCGGCCGGCCTGAAGCGCTACGAGTACCGCTCCGCCATCACCAGCGCCCTCAACTGGTCCATCCGCAACAACTCCAGCAGCCGGCGGACGGCGTGAGCGCCCGCGAACAGCCCCCGGCTAACAGCCCTGCCTCCACACCCGCCGGGCCCAGCTCCGCCGAACCGACCCCGGCCGCGGACGGCAGTGGGGCGCCGAAGGTCGTCGCCGAAGGCGTCCCTTCATCTGTTCGCCCTGACCCGCGCCCGGCGGACGGCCGGTACATCGTCGCCACGCTCCACATCTGCGCCCCGTACGGGGCGGTCCCCTCCGCGCGTTCGGTCTGCGCCTGCGGACGGGACGAGACGGCGTACGGGCCCCGGCAGATCCTCGCGCTCGTCCAGCGCCACACCGACCACCGCACCGCCTGCCCCCTGCGGGCCGACGACAGGAGTGCCGCCGCATGACCCTGACCACCATCCACCCCGCCCCCGCCGAGACCCAGATCCCGGAGCAGGCTCCGGAGGGGGCGGCCCTTCTCGACGCGGTGGAGGCCTTCCACCGGCGGTTCAACGTCTTCCCCAGCGAGGCCGCCTACGTGGCGGTCGCCCTGTGGGACGCGCACGCGCACCTCCTGGAAGCGTTCGACGCCACGCCGCGGATCGCGTTCCTGTCGCCGGAGCCCGGCTCGGGCAAGTCCCGCGCGCTGGAGATCGTGGAGACGCTGGTGCCCGCGCCGATGGTGGCGGTCAACGCCTCCCCGGCCGCGCTCTTCCGCGCCGTCTCCAGCGGCGAGGGACGGCCCACGATCCTCTTCGACGAGATCGACACCGTCTTCGGCCCCAAGGCCGGGGAGAACGAGGAACTCCGCGGGTTCATCAACGCCGGGCACCGCCGCTCCGGCGTCACCTACCGGTGCGTCAGCGACGGCGCCGGCAACCAGTCCGTCGTCGGCTTCCCTTCGTACTGCGCGCTCGCCGTCGCCGGACTGGGCAACCTGCCCGACACGATCCTGACCCGCTCCGTAGTCATCCGCATGCGCCGCCGCGCCCGCACCGAGAAGGTCGAGCCGTTCCGCGCCCGCCTCCACACCACCGAGGGCCACGCCCTGCGGGACCGGCTCGCCGCCTGGGCCGACAACGTCCGCGACCGCATCACCGGCGCCTTCCCCGTCATGCCCGACGGGGTCACCGACCGGCCCGCCGACGTCTGGGAGCCCCTCCTCGCCGTCGCCGACGCCGCCGGCGGCGACTGGCCCGACCGCGCCCGCGCCGCCTGCCTGGAACTGGTCACCGCCGCCGAGAGCGACGACAAGGCCAGCCTCGGGATTCGGCTCCTGACCGACCTGCGCGACCACGTTTTCGGCGACATCCCCCGCCTGCCCACCGCCGCCGTCCTCGAACAGCTCCGCTCCCTGGACGAAGCCCCCTGGGGCGACATGAACGGCCGACCGCTCGACGCCCGTGGACTTGGCCAGATGCTCCGCGAGTACATGACCATCGGCAACCGGCCGATCGTCGCCCGGAACATCAAGACCGCCGGAACCGTGCTGAAGGGCTACTACGCCGACGACCTCGCCGACGCCTGGAGCAGGTACTGCCCGCCCCCCGGCTCCTGAAAGTCCGCTACCTCCGCTACCCCCGCTACCTCGCAGGTCAGAGCACCTGCCGAGGTAGCGGCAACCACCTGAGGTAGCGGCAAAGATCCGCTACCCCCACCCCGCCACCGGCCCCCGCCGCACCCGGGCCGGTGGCGGCACTCATCCGCTACCGCTACCCCATCCGCTACCAACACACCGCCCCTGACCTGCGCGGTAGCGGAGTAGCGGCAGTAGCGGACATCTGAGAGCCAAGGAGAGAGGACGCATGATCACCTCGGACTCGCGACAGCCGATCGACCCCACTCTCGTCCTGCTGAAGGTGGAGGAGGCCGCTCGCCGCCTCAGCATCGGCCGAACCGTCTGCTTCCGCCTGATTGGGACCGGCGAGCTGGAATCCGTGCCTGTCGGTCGCCTGCGCAGGGTGCCCGCCGCCGCCGTCGAGGAATACGTCGCCCGTCTCCGAGCCGCGCGGGCCACCGCCGCGACGGCCGCCTGAGAGGAATCCGTGGAAGAGAAGAGCAAGCGCACCCGTCAGCCCAACGGGGCGTCATCGATCTACCTGGGGAACGACGGGAAGTGGCACGGCCGCGTGACCGTCGGTGTGAAGCCTGACGGCAAGCCTGACCGCCGACACGTCGAGCGGAAGACCCGAGCCGAGGTCCACAGCTCGCCACGGTGGCGCAGCAGGTGGGAGAGGCTCTCTGGGGCGCTGAGGCGAGGGAGGGCGGGAGTCTCTCCGGAACTCAGGAGAGGAGCCCCTCAGGGGCCAACTGAGACGGAAACTGAGACGCAGAAACGCCAGAGGGCCGGTCCGCTTGCGCGGTCCGGCCCTCTGAGCTGGCGGAGGATACGAGATTCGAACTCGTGAGGGGTTGCCCCCAACACGCTTTCCAAATGTTCGTACGGGGGTCCGGTGGGGGTCATGGGTGTCCTGACCTGCGGCGGAGCGTTCGGGGCGGCCCCGCCCGGACAGCGCCGGACGGGGCCGAATGAGACCAAAACTGAGACCAGGCTCCGCCACTGATCCAGATCAGGGCCCGGTGCCGTGGCGAACTGCGACGTCTGCCGAGAAGCCGGCGTGCCGCAGTGGCGCGGCAGCCTCGATCATCCCGGCGAGCGCGGTGTGCGCGACCCTGAGCTGCGGGTTCTGCCGACCGCTCTCGCCGAGCGGAGCTATCGCGCTCCGGTGCAGGCGGACAGCGCGCCGGTAGAGGAGTTCGATCTCGCGGTTGAGGGCTAGGACGGACATCTGGGGGTCGCGGGAGATCAGGTACTGGCCGAGCACGAAGAGGAAGCACTCGTGCTCCCTCTCGCACATGTTGTCCCGGTCCCAGACCTTGGCGATCTCGAACTGGCTGGGCGACATGTGGTCGAGCGCGGCTTCGCGCGGCATGCCGTCCTCGCCGGCCTCCTTGACGAGGTCCCATAGTTCGAGGCCGAGGTCGGAAGGCGACCTGCGTCGGGGCTTCACAGCTGCTCTCCTTCCCCGCCGAGGAGTCGGGCGAGTTCGGCGTCCATGTCCGCCTGGCCGGTGGTGACGACGTGCTCGCACCAGTCGCACACGGCGCGGACCTTCTTGATGCTGTCGAGGACTGCCTCTTCCTCTTCCGTGGTCAGCATCTCCTCCTGCGCCAGCACGACCGCGCTCTGCATGGACACGCAGAAGCTGGTGCACAAGCCGAGGATCTTCAGGACGGAGGAGGGCGTGTCGCGATAGTTGACCGAGGGGCCGGAAGGCAGGGCGGAACGGCCGGACTCCGGTGCTCCAGGGCACGTGCGGTCAGGCGGCGTCGAAGCCTCGGCGGCCTGTTCAAGGCGCTGTGCGCGATCGCGGCTCGCGTCACGGACGGCACGCCGGAACCCCGGGTCCTCGATAGCCTGCCTGAGTACCTCCGTGCGGTCGGCGAGCTGGGCGATGGCCATTGCGGCCTCGTCCGTGTTGCGGAGGAGGCGCTTGGCGGTGTTGATGCGTTCCACCGGTGTGGCCGGTGCCTGCGGTGGGGCTTGCACCGCCCGCCGGGCTTGGTCGGAGTGCCACTCGCCCTGATCTCGGGGGTCCAGCTCGTCTGATGGCTCCTCTCGGATCAGCTGGAACCTGTCGGGCTTTCCTGCGAGGACGAGGTGGACGAACCAGGGAACGTCGTCGCGGCGCATCTCGGCGGGCCACTTCCTCGACACGTACCGGTACTTCGTCAGGCTGCTCTCTGACGAACGGATTTGCCTGGCGAAGAGGGCGGTGAGCTGGCCGATCTCTCCGTGCGAGCGATCCGTCATCATCTCGTTCAGCATGTCGCCCAGCTCGAAGTTGCTCGCGCTCTTGGTGCGCAGGATGCGTCGACCGCGGTGGACATAGTTGATCCACTCGTCGCGGGTATAGCCAGGAGGGATCTCCAGGGCAGGCATACAGGGCTCCCGTGCTTGTCTTCGAAGCCAGGTGCAGGAGAACGCCCCAGGCGGCCATCGCCGCGCCCACGAGACCTGACTGTGCCTGTCAAGCAGCGTCCTGCTAGGCCACCCTTTCGGGCAGGCACGTTTTCCGGCGCGTTGCGGCAGGAGGAATCGGCAACGCGCCACACGGCGCACCGGGCCAAGCCCGCGCACGCCACATGGAAGGGGCTTCAAAGCGCATCGAAGAAGCCGTCCAGCTTGCAGGGAAGGCGTACTGCGCCAAGCTGATGCTCCCGTCCGCCGAGCACTGCGTATCAGGAAGGCGCCGAATGGAACCCGTGGCACGGACAGACAAGCCAGCGAGTGGGCCGGCGAAGCGGTACACGTACCCAGAGGCGGCAGAGATTCTTCGGGTGAAGGAGCGGTGGCTGCAGGACAACATCAAGCGGTTGCCGCATACGAGGAAGGGCCAGACCGTAACGTTCTCCGAGGCTGATCTCGATGGCATCGATGCCATGTTCCATCATCAGCCGCCGGCGGCGGTGCCTGTGCCAAGTCTTCCGGCCGCCCCGGCAGGTACGAATCCCCTTGCCCTAATCAAACCTGCGCGCAGAGCACGTCGATGACAGGCGGGCTCGAGTCTTAGCCGTCAACCTAGGCGGAAGGCGTTGGCCCCTGAGACAAAGTGCTCTCGGTCAGGGCGCATCGAGCTTCAGGCTTTGGCAGTCGTTCGAGTCCACCGCCATCCCGGTCGGGGTGTAAGCGATGACACCGTGCTCGGTCCCGGCCAATGCCCGCATCGCGGTGCAGCGCTGACCGGCGTCGCCACTGGTGTACTCGATCACAACTGAGTCCCTGCGGTCGGCTGGGTCTTCTTCATCAGGGTTGCCAGGCAGAATGTAGGCCGCCTTCACGTCCTGGACGCGCTTCACCCAAGGGGGCACTCCGGCACCGTAGCTGGGGGCCACGAGTGGGGTGGGCGTGTCATCGGCCTGTGGCGTCGCCGCAGTCGTTGGTGGAGCCGCCGAGGGGCTCCTCGGTGCTGGAGGTACCGCCGACACGTGCGGAGCCGCCGAAGTGGCCTCGCCCGGGTCGTTGCCACCGGAGTCAAGAAGAAATGCCAAGGCGATGACGGCTATGAGCCCGGCTCCGGCGAACAGGCCAACCCGGGAGAGTGGTGGCCTTCCAGTAGCAGGTGGCGTCAGGGAGGTCAGTCTGTCCGGAGGGACGGATGGGTCTGGTGCAGGTTCGGGTGACAGGTTCAGTCACGCGGCCCGGAGGGCCGGTGTGGTCATGACGGTCTCGTATTCGATGGGGGTCAGCCGGCCGAGTGCGGCTTGCCGGCGGCGTCGGTGGTAGGTCCGCTCGATCCAGGTCACGATGGCGATCCGTAGTTCCTCGCGGGTGGTCCAGCGTCGGCGGTCGAGGACGTTCTTCTGCAGCAGGCTGAAGAAGGACTCCATGGCCGCGTTGTCGCCGGCTGCTCCCACTCTCCCTATCGATCCGGCCATGCGGTGGCGGTCGAGTGCCCGGACGAATTTCCTTGATCGAAATTGCGATCCTCGATCGGTGTGCAGGATGCATCCGTCGACGTGTCCGCGCCGGGCCACGGCGTTGTCCAGGGCGGTCACGGCCAGGCGGGACTTCATGCGCGTGTCGATGGAGTAGCCGACGATCCTGTTGCTGAAGACGTCCTTGACCGCGCAGAGGTAGAGCTTGCCGTCGCCGGTGGCGTGCTCGGTGATGTCGGCGAGCCACAACCGGTTCGGGCCGGCCGCGGTGAAGTCACGGCGGACGAGATCGTCGTGGACCGGCGGGCCGGCCTTGCCCCCGCGGCCGCGTTTCTTGCCGAACACGCTCCACCAGCGGTTGTCCCGGCAGATCCGCCACGCGGTCCGGTCCGCCATCGCAGCCCCGGCCCCGCGTGCTTCGTCGGCCAGGAAGCGGTAGCCGAACTCCGGGTCCTCGCGGTGGGCGTCGAAGAGCGCGTTCGCACGATGCGCCTGGGTGAGGACGGCGTCGGCCACCGGCTGGTCGAGCCAGCGGTAGTAGGGCTGCCTGGCGAGCTTCAATACCCGGCACGTCACCGAGACGGGCGTCCCGTCCGCGGCCAGCTCTTTCACGAGCGGGTAGATCCTTTTCCCGGCAGGTGCGCCTGCGACAGGTAGGCCGCGGCCCGGCGCAGGACCTCGTTCTCCTGTTCCAGCAGCTTGATCCGCCGGCGTGCTTCGCGTAGCTCCGCGTTCTCCTGACTGCTCACTCCGGGCTTGGCCCCGTCGTCGATGTCCGCCCGGCGCATCCACTTCCACAAGGTCATCGGGTGGACCCCGAAGTCGGTGGCGACCTGCTCGACCGTCACACCCGGGCCGCGGTTCCTCGCGACCCGCACGACGTCCTGGCGGAACTCTTCCGGATAAGGCTTCGGCACAGCGACATCCTTCCCACCCGCCCCACAGGGCAAGCCAGATCAGATGTCACCCGATCGTGCGGCAGACCCGATAGCTCGCTTCCCGTGCTGAGCATTCGGATCTCGACGTTGCCGTCGGCCGTGTGACCAGTGACATTGGCGCGGTTACCCAGGTACAGGACGATCGAGCCGACTGGGAACCTCTGTGGCACAGGCGTCAAAGCGGGAGCCCTTCTAATGCAGGTGTTGGTGGGGTTCAGCCGTTGAGGCCGAGGATTTCCAGGTGACCCGCGAAGCTGTCGGCCAAGCTGGCGAGTACGGCCTTGCCCTTATCCGCGGTCGAGTGGGACGGGAAGCCGATGACACCGGTTTCGGTGTACGCACTCATGCCCTGGACCAGCAGGAAGGGACGGCTGCCGCCGTCATGGTCGGCATCGGCGAACCCGTCGCGCACCAGTTCGGGCGCCGCGTGAAGAAGGATGGACGTCTCGATCTCGCCAGCGTGCATGTCGGCGTGGCGGTCGGAGACGAGGCCGGCGTGGTCGCGGGCTCGGTCCCAGTCGGCTCCGAGGGGGAACAGAGAGACCGCGGGCCCGTCGGCGTTGGCTTCCTGGACGACGTTGGACAGGACGTAGTTTCCGCCGTGGCCGTTGACGATCACCAGCTTGTGGATGCCGGAGCGGGCGAGGGACGCACGGATGTCGTCGATCACGGCGTACAGGGTTTTCGCGCTGATACTGACCGTTCCGGGGAAGGCGGTGTGCTCGTGGCTGCACGACATAGTGATGGGCGGCAGCAGGTGCACGGGGAAGCAGCTGGCTATCTCCTGGCTGATGATGCAGGCGATCGCCGTATCGGTGATCAGCGGGAGGTAGCGGCCGTGCTGTTCGAAGGAGCCGATGGGGAGGACGGCAACGCGCGGTTGCTGTTCACGGACGTCGTTGCTTGTGGCGGTCGGTAGTAGGTTCACGGGTCTCTTATTTTTGCTTGGTGGCTTGGAGTAGGCCGCGGCGATCTACCCTGTCGGGAGATCAGCCCCCAAGCAGGGCCTCGATCACGGTCGCGGGAGTCGCGCAGCGGAACCCGGTGTCGTCGTCGAGCATCTCAGCGGAGGCGTCGTTGAAGACGGCGGGGACGGCGCGGGCGAAGGGGCTGGTCCAGGCGCCGGCCTTCAGCTCGTAGCGACCCGGCTCGGAGCGGGTCGAGCACCACTCCCAGGTGTTGCCGCAGAGGTCGTAGACCCCGTAGGGGGAGACGCCACTGTGGTAGCGGCTCACTGGGGTCGTGGAGCCGGTGCCGCTCTCGCGGGAGTTGCACTTGGCCGGGGTGGGGTTGTTGCCCCAGGGGTACGAGTCCCCACGCGCGCCGCGGGCCGCCTTTTCCCACTGCTGGGCGGTCGGCAGTTCCTTGCCCGCCCACGCCGCGTAGGCCGAGGCGTCGTGCCAGGTGACGAAGACGACCGGGTGGTCGAGGATGGCGTCAGGACACTTGCCACGATGCCAGTGCTGGGGCGGCTCGTGACCGGTGGCGGCCACGAAGCGGGCGTAGTCGTTGTTGGTCACCGGGAAGACGTCGATGTAGAAGGACGGGAGCCAGACTGGCGCGTTTTTCTCGCCGCACAAGAAGGTGCCGGCCTCGACGAGGGCCATGCTCTTGCCGTCGCGGGGGTGACGGACCTGGTGCTGCTGTGGCTGGGCCCCGGGGCTCGGAGCCTCTTGGGCGGGGAGGACCGTGCCCAGCGAGCGCGCGAGGCTCGCGAACCGCTCGTGGACGTCAGGTGCGGAACTGGAGAGGAGCGTGTCCAGGGCCGCCTGGTTGACCTGCCTGAGCCGGATCGTGTCCTTGCGTGATTCCCACTTGGACACCATGCGATCGCTGACACCGAGGCGCGTCGCGAACTCCTCGGTACTCATCCGCGATGCCTCGCGTAAGGCCCGGACCTCCAGTCCGGACCATCGCTCAACTGTCGCCACTCCAGGACTCCTTGTTGCCGACTGTTCCCGCCCAGCCTAGCCAGTGGGAGCCCGGCTCCGGAGCGCTACAACAAGTCGCCTTCGATCTCCATGTACTCCTTGCGGAGCGCATCGATGATCGCATGGGATTCGGGTAGCTCGGTTCCGTCGATCGCGCTGACGGCCCGCACGCCGATCGCTGCGTTGGTGGCGAATGCGGCCGTCATACTCGGCAGGTCGTCCAGCCGGACCGTCCGCTCGTCGTGGTCGTGGGCACCCTTGAGGAGCTCCATGGTCACGCCGACGAGGCAGTCGGCGTTCGGCCAGATCACCCGGTTGCCGTCGAAGAAGCCGATGTTCCAGGTGCCTCCCTCCGAGATCACGTCCTGCTGGTCGACGAAGAGGGCGTCGTCGAATCCGTTCAGCTGTGCCTGACGGCGGTGGTGCAGGGTCGCGAAGAGGCCGACGCTCTTGACGCTCGGTACGTCACGTACGTACGTCGTGGATCGCACCCGAAGGGGCGGCAGTGGGAGGGCGCCCGCAGGGCGGGAGGTCACCAGCACGTGCGGGTCTTTGGCCTCGCCCGGGTGCCCGAGGTCGAGCTGGGGGTCGAAGACGGTGACGCGGACGGTCGTGGACCCGGTCGGGGGAGCCGCGCGGCGGGCCAGCTCGCGGACGCGCTGCGGGTCGAGGTCGACACCGAAGAGGGTCCGGCAGTCACGCCGGAGCCGCTCCAGGTGCAGAGAGAGGCCGCGTACGCGGCCGTCGTCCACGCGCATCGAAGTGAAGTGGCCGTAGTTGGTCAGGGCCAGGGTCTGAAGCTGAGACGGCTCGACTGGTTCTCCGTTGAGTTCTGCCATGCGGCCAGAGTGCCATCTCGTGCTGGGCTCACAGCCGTGAAGGGCCTGGCAGGGCCCCTTAGTTCGGTGAAAGTTCGGTGCTGGGGCGGTCGGAGGACGTTCCGACGGAGCGGCCTGGCCAGCAGCCTTGTGATGCGAGCACGAACCCCGCCACCGCCTCTCCGGTGTCGGTGCGTCGGCTCCGATCGCGGTGGGCGCGCCCTGCATGAGCTCGGGCGAGAGGCGACCACCGTCGCGGTGATCAACGTCTGATCTGCCTCGGAACAGCTCCGAGCAGTGACAGTGCAAATGGGAGCAACTCGGATGAAAACCGACTCTCGAATGTCTCGGGCGACAGCGACCCTGATCCCCAGGCAGCAGACCCTCCGCTGTGTCGAAGAGCCGACGGGGCGACCCGCCGTCGGCGATGCCCGCCCCGCCACCCGTCGGCACAACCTCGTCGTGGTCGGCTTCGACGAGATCGTCGCCAACAAGTACTTGCCTTGCATCAGGGCCGCCGTCGAGGCCGGCCACGTCGACTCGTACTCCGTCATCGACCTGGAGTCGGAGCGGGCGACGATCGAGGAGCGCATCCAGGGAGCCGATCTGAAGCCTCGGGAGGTCGTCTACCTCCCTGAGTCGGGCCGTGGATCGACCGCGCAGCAGGACCAGCCGGAGCTGATCGGAGCCGCCCTCCGGCAGCTTCGACAGCCAGAGCTGCCGATGAAGGTGTACATCGCGACTGAGGTGCGGGCGCACGAGGCGTACCTGCGCTACTGCGTCGAGAACGGCATCGACTCCCTGGTGGAGAAGCCGGTCCTGGCTCCGCTGGTCGACGGCCGGTTCGCGCCGTCGCGCATCACCGACGTCATGGAGGAGCTCATCGCGCAGGCCGGCCGTACCGGTGCCAAGCACTCCGTGATGACCCTGAGCCGGTACCACCGCATCTATAACGGCGAGGTGCTCCGCTCGCTCGAAGAGAGGGTGCGGGACTGGCAGGCTCCCGTCACCTCGTTCCACCTGCGAGCCGCCGGCGGTGTCTGGAACCTCCAGCACGAGTACGAGACGCGGGACGATCACCCCTACCGGTACGGCTACGGGATGATGATGCACGGGGCCTACCACTACGTCGATCTCGCCGTGCAGTGCCTGTCCCTCAACAAGCTGGTGTTTCCCGACCGCCGCTTCAGGCTCGAAGTCAGCTCGTTCGGTGCCTTCCCGGCTGACCAGCACCTCCGGATCCCGAATCCGGCCGCCGGCCGGTTCGAGGACGGCCACTCGCGCTGGCCGGACGCCGAGAGCCCGGCGGCCTTCTTCGGCGAGACGGACATCACCGCCACGTTCCGCCTGGTCGACGTCGCGTCGGAGCGCACCCTGACCATCGGGACGCTGTCCTTCGAGCAGACGACGCCGTCCATCCGCAGCTGGCAAGACTTCCCGGACGACGTCTACAACAAGAACGGCCGCACCTCCAGCGTCGACCTCGAAGCGCAGCTGTCGACCCTCTACTCCGCGCACGTCCACTGCTACGACGTGCCCCGCGGGCAGAACGCGGACAAGATCGACGCCTTCGCCCGGCTGACCACGAGGGCGAATGCCTCCCTGCTGCCGGACGAGCAGTACACGACCGTCCAGACGTTCGACGGGCTGTTCCACAGCGACAGCAACCGGCAGCTCATGGAGAACTGGCTGCGCGGGACCGAGAACAGGAGCTCGCTCTCGGCGCACCTGCTGCCGATGAAGGTCACTGAGGCGCTGGCGTCCTCCCTGCTCACGCCCGGCCGGCCCGTCGAGATCGCCGAGTTCTAGATACCTCCCCTCATCCAGCCCTCCAACCCCAGGCGGTACCCCTTGCCCGTACAACACTCGAAGGCGTCCCTCCACGCCTTCTACGCCGAGGCGTTACGGAACGGCCGGAGCACCGCAGAGAGACTGCGCGCACCCGTTTCGCCGCGATTCCTCGCCCTGCTGGCCGCCCTCCCCATCAGCACCCCTCGCCGCGCCCTGGACGTCGGGTACGGTGCCGGCGCGTACACCGTCGTCCTGGCAGAGGCCGGTTTCACCGTCGTCGCGGTGGACCAGGCCCCGGCCGAGCCTCTGCTCCAGCTGCTCTCACAGCGCCAGGACCTTGCTGAGCGGGTCACGGTGGTGGAGTCCCTCATCGAGCAGTACCCCGTCCAGGAGGACTTCGGCGTGCTCGTCGCCAAGGACGTCCTCCACTATCTGTCGCGAGACGACGCCGAGGCCCTGCTCGCCCAGGCCGTACAGGCTTCCCGCTCGGTCAACGTGCACTACCTCGAGATCTTTACGGCGATCTCGCGGAAAGACGCCCATGGTGCTCAGATCAACATCGAAGGCGAGGCCCGGTACACGCCGAAGTCCCTCGCCCGCGCCCTGGAGCGGATCTACGAGGGCTGGGATCTCACCGTGAGCTGGGACGACCACACCGAACAGGACACGCGCTCTCGGCGCACTTACTTCGCAGCGACTCGCGCGACGGTCATCGCGGTGCGCAGGCGCCCGGCTCCGGTCGGCGCTGCGGCCATGAAGGGAAGGGCGGCCTCGTGACAACCACGCACGCTGGCATCAGCTTCGTCGTTCCCTGCCACAACGCGGGGGACTACCTCATCGAGGCAGTGGAGTCCGTCGTCGAGCAGTCCCTTCGACGTCCGTACGAGGTGGTCATCGTCGACGACGGATCGGACGACGACACGACCTTGAAGGCCATCGACACCTGCGCTGAGCTGCCCGGCGTCCGCGTCCTCCGGCTCGCCCAGCGCCAGGGGCACCACGTGGCCCGGAACGCCGGCGTGGCAGCCGCCCGGATGGAGTACGTGATGCAGGTGGACGCCGACGACCGGCTGGCCACTGAACCACCCCTCCTCAAGGACGGGTCCTACCCGGACAGGGCGGCGCAGATCCTCGACTCCGAACCCGACACCGCGTTCGTACACACGATGTCGTGGATGTTCGGTGCCTTCGAGGGGTTCACCATCTCCTCGTATCCGTGCCACGAAGACCTGGTCGTACGCAAGCACCACGTTCCCACGTCGATCGTCTGCCGCCGGGCTGACGCCCTCGCGTGTGGTCTGTACGACCCGAAGGTGCTCAAGTGGGGGGACTGGGCTTTCGCGGTCAACCTGCTGGCCAGCAGGTTCAGGCGAGGGGCGGGCAACGACATCCGGTGTATTGCCGGCCCCTTCTACGAGTACCGGGTGCACTCGCGGGTCGAGCGCGTGTCCGACGCGGAAGTCTCGGAGCTTGACATGACGCGCCTCGTCGTGGAGAAGAACCTCGACTTCTTCCAGGACAGGCTGGACCGGAACGACGGCGCTGCCGAGATCGCCCTCGACGTGCTGGAGCAGAAGCCGACGCGCCTCGACGACCTCCTGTACATGGCGAACTTCGATCTCCACCAGGCTCAGATCGTCGCGGAGCAGCGCGAGTTCACCCTGTCGAGTCCGTACGAGACGCTGGGGATTCCGTAGGGATCGTGTCCGAGGCCGGAGACCCCGAAGGGGGCCCAGACCATGCGGTCTGGGCCCCCTTCGGGCGTGTTCCGGCGCCTACTGCGGCGGCAGCTTGTCCAGCTGGGCCTGGAGCCGGGCGATGTCCGCCTCGGCCTTGGCGAGGCGGCCCTTGATCTTGTCCACGACGTTGTCGGGGGCCTTGGCGATGAACGCCTCGTTCCCGAGCTTGGCCTCGGCCTGCTGCTTCTCCTTCTCGGCGGCGGCCAGGTCCTTGCTCAGCCGCTTACGCTCGGCCGCCACGTCGATCGTGCCCGACAGGTCGAGCGAGACCGTGGCACCGGCCACCGGCAGGGAGGCGGTGACGGCGAAGCCCTCGCCCTCTGGCTGGAGGCGCAGCACCTGGCGGATGGCGGCCTCGTGCGGGGCCAGCGCCGTGCCGTCGAGCTCCAGGCGGGCCGGGACCTTCTGACCGGGCTGAAGGCCCTGGTCCGAGCGGAACCGGCGGACCTCGGTGACGACCTGCTGGACCAGCTCGATCTCCCGCTCCGCGGCCTCGTCGCGGAAGCCAGAGTCCTTCGGCCACTCGGCGATGACGACCGATTCCCCGCCCGTCAGCGTGGTCCACAGGGTGTCCGTGACGAACGGGACGATCGGGTGGAGCAGCCGCAGGGTGACGTCGAGGACCTCGCCCAGGACGCGGGCCGAGACCTTGGCCTGCTCACCACCGTCGAAGAACGTCGTCTTCGACAGCTCGACGTACCAGTCGAAGACCTCGTCCCACGCGAAGTGGTACAGAGCATCCGCGAGCTTGGCGAACTGGTAGTCGTCGTAATAGGCGTCCGCCTCGGCGACGACCTTGTTCAGCCGCGACAGGATCCAGCGGTCGGTCGCCGAGAGCTTCTCGGCCGGCGGCAGGTCACCCTCGACCGTGGCGCCATTCATGAGCGCGAAGCGCGTCGCGTTCCAGATCTTGTTTGCGAAGTTCCGGGACGCCTGGACCCAGTCCTCACCGATCGGGACGTCGACGCCCGGGTTGGCGCCCTTGGCCAGGGTGAAACGCAGCGCGTCCGAGCCGTACTTGTCCATCCAGTCCAGCGGGTTGACCGTGTTCCCGAACGACTTCGACATCTTCTTGCCGAACTCGTCGCGGACCATGCCGTGGAAGGCGATCGTGCGGAACGGCGGCTGCCCGTCCATCGCGTACAGGCCGAACATCATCATCCGGGCGACCCAGAAGAACATCAGGTCGTAACCGGTGACCAGGACGGAGTTCGGATAGAACTTCTCCAGGTCCGGGGTCTGCTCCGGCCAGCCCAGCGTGGAGAACGGCCACAGGCCGGACGAGAACCACGTGTCGAGGACGTCGGTGTCCCGCGTCCAGCCCTCACCCGTGGGCGGCTCCTCGTCGGGACCGACGCAGACCAGCTCACCGTTCGGGCCGTGCCAGACGGGAATGCGGTGGCCCCACCACAGCTGGCGCGAGATGCACCAGTCGTTGAGGTTGTCGACCCAGTCGAAGTAGCGCTGCGACATGTCGGCCGGGTGGATGTTGACCCGGCCGTCGCGAACCGCGTCACCGGCGGTCTTGGCGAGTGTCTCGACCTTGACCCACCACTGCATGGACAGGCGTGGTTCCAGCGTCGTCTTGCAGCGCGAGCAGTGGCCGACGGAGTGGACGTACGGCCGCTTCTCGGCGACGATCCGGCCTTCGGCGCGCAGGGCGGCAACGATCGCGGAGCGGGCCTCGAAGCGGTCCAGGCCCTGGAAGGGGCCGTGGACGGTGATGATGCCGCGCTCGTCGAGGACCACGATGGATTCGAGGTTGTGGCGCTGGCCGATGGCGAAGTCGTTCGGGTCGTGCGCCGGGGTCACCTTGACGGCGCCGGTGCCGAACTCCGGGTCGACGTGGGTGTCGGCGACGACCGGGATCGTGCGGTCGGTCAGCGGCAGCTTGATGCGCTTGCCGACCAAGTGCTTGTAGCGCTCGTCCTCCGGGTGGACGGCGACGGCGGTGTCACCGAGCATCGTCTCGGCGCGCGTGGTGGCGACGACGATGGTGTCCTCGCCTTCGCCGTACTTCATGGAGACGAGCTCGCCGTCGTCGTCCTGGTAGTCGACCTCGATGTCGGAGATGGCCGTCAGGCAGCGGGGGCACCAGTTGATGATGCGCTCGGCGCGGTAGATCAGCTCGTCGTCGTAGAGCTTCTTGAAGATGGTCTGGACGGCACGGGACAGGCCCTCGTCCATGGTGAACCGGTCCCGGCTCCAGGCCAGGCCCTCACCAAGACGCTGCATCTGGCCGGCGATCTGCCCACCGGACTCGGCCTTCCACTCCCAGACGCGCTCGACGAAGGCTTCGCGGCCCAGGTCGTGGCGGGACTTGCCCTCCTTGGCGAGCTCGCGCTCGACGACGTTCTGGGTGGCGATGCCGGCGTGGTCCATGCCCGGCTGCCACAGCGTCTCGTAGCCCTGCATGCGCTTGCGGCGGGTGAGGGCGTCGATCAGCGTGTGCTCGAAGGCGTGGCCGAGGTGGAGCGATCCGGTGACGTTCGGCGGCGGGATGACGATGGTGTACGCAGGCTTCTCGCTCTTCGCGTCGGCCTCGAAGTACCCGCGCTCTACCCAACGCTCGTACAGCGGCCCCTCTACCTCGGCCGGCGCGTACTGGGTCGGCAGTTCGGGGGCGCTGTTCGGCCCACTGTCGGGGCGCTGAGTGTTGTCGGTCACGACGGCCATTCTAGGCCCGCGCCATCGCCGCCCTCACCTGACTTTCCATGGGCGAGCTGGCTGTCACCGGGACACAAAGGTGGCCGCACGGATGAGATTCAAGTGTGACCAAGAACACGCCCGTGCGGCCGATGTTCATCGTACCTCGCTCGGCCGGAGGTTCGGTACGGGGAGAAGGTCGAACTGCGGAGACGCCATCTTGATGGGCAGACGATGGCCGCCGGGGCGCGCGGTGCCTCGTACAGCAGGTCGGCGGCCGGGCAGGGGCCCGGCCGCCGGTTCTGTTTGGCGCTTTCCCCTTGTGGTCAGTTCCTGCGGGTGAGGAATCGGCCGCCGTCTGCGGTGGCGATGGTGAGGAGGCTCTCGTACTGGGCACGGTCCTCGTCGGTCATGTAGCGGATGACGGCTTCGGGGTTCTGGGCGAAGTACTTGCGCAGGAGATCGAGTGCGTCGCTCAGGGCTTGATCGGCGATCTCCTGGGTCACCTCGGTGTGGATCTTGGCTCCGGCGGCCTGGAACTCTTCGAGGGTGGCTTCGTTGGCGAGGGCCTGTTCCTCCTTGGTGAAGAGGCGCCCGTCGAGGTGGTGGAAGGTGCGTCCGGGGTGAGCGAAGTCCATGTCGAACAGCAGGGCCATGATGTGGGGGCGCAGGGGGGTTGCGGGCATAGAGGTGCTCCTCAGAGGTGTGGGTGGGTGTGCATCAATGGTCTGGAGAATCCCCGGTTTGGCTAACCGGGGATCGCCGGTTACCTTCAGCCGCTCTTGTCCGGTCAGCGCCGTCGGGTTGAGTTGCTTGCTGCCTTGGCTGCCGGCTGTGCGGCGGGTGCCGCAGGCGGTGTGCGCCTGTCTCCCCGGGCAGGCGGCTCGTGCGGAGCTTCAGGGGCGACGGGCAGGTGAGCGCTGCGGCGCAGGCGCCAGACGAGGACATCGCTGATCGAGGTGGCGGTGTCGAGCTCGCGCCGCTGGGTGGCTTCGGCGAGCAGGGCGGCTGGGTCGTGTCCGGCCTTCTGGGCGTCGGTGAGGGTGGCGGCCAGGGCGGGCCAGCCGGGCTCGGCCAGGACCCGTTCGGCCAGCTCCGGCAGCGATTGGCGCACCAGGGCGGCCTGCCGCTGTTGAACATGGAGGGCCAAGCGCTGGCCTCGCTGGTGGAGCGCGGCCATGGGCTGGGCGGCTACGGCCTGGTAGGCGGCGTGCAGGTGCTCGGCGGCCTGACGTGCGGCTGCTGCTTGTTGGGCGTGGTGCTTCTTGGCGTGCCAGTTCGCCGCCGTGATGGCGAGGAAGAAGGCCATGTCGATGAGCATGGCGGTGGTGGCGCCGTCCTCGCCGCGGGCGAGGGCGGGTCCGCTGTGGACGAGGTCTCGGGCGGCCTGCCGCAGGTCGCGGTCGTGCCCTCGGACTGCCTTAACGTGGGAGCGGGTGGCCCGCTCGAATGCGAAGGCCGCGTCGCGGAGTTCCTTGCGGGTGTGAGCGGCGGAGGTCTTGGCCAGCGCGTCGAGGATCTCTCCGGCGGCGGCGATCTGGGCTGCTGCCGTTCCGTCGTCGCCGTGGTCGATGATCAGCAGCGCCTGCCAGGTCGCGGCGGTGGCCCTGCGCCGCGCGAATGCGGGGCCGGTCACCGGCGGCAGGGCCGGCTGCTCGGGCCTCCCGTCATCCTTTGAGGTGGCTTCCGCCGACCTGGTCCAGCGTTCGCGGATGCGGGGCAGGGAGAGGTCGGGGGCGAGCTTGGACCCCGAGTAGTAGACCGGTTCGCCGTTCTTGTTGCGGTCGTCGGGCAGGGCCACGGTGTAGCCGAGGAGGTCCCCGGACGGCGCGACGCGCCGCCGGGTGAGGAGACCGGCGCCGGCGAGGCGGTCGAAGAACTCCTCCTCGCTATGGGCGCCGGCTGCCGCGCGCCGGACGCTCTCGCGCAGTTCCTCCCTCGGGGTGCGCTCCCTGTTGTGGCGGTTGGCTTTGTGGCGTTCGGCGCTGGTGGGGCGCTGGGCTGCGGTTCCGTCGCCGGTGTTGAGGCGACGCAGGCCGTAGTCGGCCTCGATGTGGCGGGCTTCGGCCTGGGCGCGTTTGGCTTCGTTGTGGCGGCGCGGGCGGCGGCCGTCCTCGCGGACGGTGGTGGCGATGATGTGGATGTGGTCCTCCGCGTGGCGGACGGCCGCCCACCGGCAGCCAGAGCCGTCGCCCAGGTCGATGCCGGTGGCGGCAACCATGCGACGGGCGATGTCGCCCCACTGCTCGTCCGTGAGGATCGGGTCTTCGGGTGCGGCGCGTACGGACAGGTGCCACACGTGCTCGGTAGGGCGGCGCGACTTCGGCAGGGCTTCGACGGGCTGGTCGAGGAGCCTTTGCAGGTCCTCGTAGGTCGCGGCCGGGTTGCGGCCGGGGTCGGGGACGAGGCTGTCCCAAGCGGCGACGAGGTGCGGGTCGATGTGTTCTTCGTGGGTGCCGGGGCCGTAGAGGTAGCGGATCAGGCCGATGGTGCGGCTGCCCATCTTGTGGACGCGGGGGATCATCCGGCGGGGTTCTCCGTCTCCAGGTAGCGCTGGGTGAAGTCCTCCACGCGCTCGGCGGTCCGCTGGACGGCGTCGAGGACTGCCTTGGCGTGCGGGGCGTCGGCTCCGGAGTTCAGGACGGTGGCGACCTGGTTGAGGTTGTTGCCGATTTGGCCGAGGGCCCGGCGCAGGGCGAACAGCTCGCTGACGATCTCCCGGCGGGTGGCGATCTCGGCTTCGGTGCGGTCGAGGTCGCGTGCCGCCTTCAGTGCGGCGTGGGCGAGGAAGCCGGCGACGCTCATCCGGCAGACCGAGGCCGCGTCGGTGAGGAGCTGGTATTCGTCGTCGTTCAGGCGGCAGCTGGGCTGGTGCATGCGCTTGTTCTCGGCGCGCAGGCGTTCACGCTGGCGCACGTGTGACGAGCTCGACGTGGTGTGCGTGCAGCGGGTGGTGTGGCAGGTGTGCTGTCCGTCCCTGCCCGGGTGCGGTCCGCCCTCGGCCGCATCCCGAAGGACCGGCGCCCCCTGGCGCTGGTCACCTCCCGCCACCCTGGGGGCGGGGGAGCCCAGAGCATTGCTGCCGACGGGAGCAATGCTCTGGGTACAACTTGCTGCGCTGTTGAGGCCCGTGGTCATGTGCTGCTGGGCGGCGGGGAGTTCGTGGGTCGGGTCGTGCATGGATTGGTTCTCCGTGGGGTGCATGGCTGCGTGCTGCCTTGTGCTCGGCTGAATAGGGACATGGGACGCGCCGGAAGGGCGGGGGCGGCGCCTTTGTGGGGGGTCAGACGTTGCCGGCGGGGGCTGCGGCTTCGTCGAGTGGCCCGACCTTGAAGCCGCCGTCCGCGACGGGCTGGGTCTGGCCGGTGCGCTCGGCCTGCAGTTGGTTGCGCAGGAGGCGGGCGGGTTTCTGGCCGATCCGTAGCGTGGTGCGCAGACGCTCGGCGGTCAGCTGGTCGTCGCTCCAGTCGGCGGTCAGGAGTCGGGCCTCGTGGAGGACTTCGGCGTCGGTGCGGCTGCGGTGGGCGGTCGGCTTGGCGGCGGCGGGGACCCGACCGGTCGCCCGACGCGGCGCAGATCCCGTCGACTCCGCCACGGCGGCTGACCGGGGAGGTCGGGCAGCAGCAGCGGGGGACGGTGTGTCGAGCTCGGTCGGCCTCGTCACGGGTGGCTCGGTGACCTTCATGGGGGTCGACTTGGTCGGCTGCTTGAGGTCCGGTTTGGCCTGGCCAGACCTCGACTGTGGGGCCTCCTCGCCAGCCGACTGGTCGGCTTGCCGGTCGTCCGACTGGTCGGAGGCCATTTCTATGGGGTCGGCCGACTCGGGGTTGTGGTGCAGCACCTTGGCCACGAGGTCCGACCCGAAGTAGATCGACCCGACCGGGAGCGAGGTCGCCAGCAGTACGAGGGCCCAGTTCGCTGGGTCCCAGTCGGTCAGTCGGCCCCACTGGACCGACGTGGTGTGCAGGGCGGGAACGAGGCCGTGCACGTAGTTCAGCAGGAGGCTGGCGATGGTGTAGGCGGCCAAGACCCGCAGCGCGAACGTGCGGTCGGTGCCGGTCAGGACGAGCGCGGAGACCAGCGCGAGGGCCATCAGTCCGTCGACCACGATCGGGTAGAGCAGGGCGGCGGTGGAGTCTGCGCCGATGGCGCTGGCCACGTCGGACAGCGCGTTCCACGAGACCCGGAAGGCCATGAGGACGACGGCCACCAAGCCGAGGACGAGGGCGATGCGTCCGCTGCGGTTCACGTGACGGCCCCCGGCGGGTGCGGGTGCTCGGCGGGCGCCGGCAGGATCGTCACTTTGGCGAGGGTCTCGTCCTTGGCGGCCGGGGTGGGCGGGGAGCGGGGCGATGCCGGCGCGGATGCTGCGGTCGCCGCGTGTGGCTGCCGGGGTGCTCGGGGCAGGGGAGAGCAAGGCGGGGGGCTCCAGGGTGGGGAAGCGGGTCTTGTGTTGGGGTCGTTCACAGCGTTCACGCGGGGGGCGTTCACGCGAGCCCCCTTCTAAAGGGGGGCTCGCGCGTGTACGCCTGGGTGCGTGTACGGCGTGTACGCCTCCGTGAACGTGTGACCTGCGGTTTTGTGGTGAGCGTGCACGCCTGGGGCGGGTTGTGGGCCTGTGCGTGCGGGAGGGGCGCGTGTACGGTCGCGTGAACGGTCCGCGGGGGCTAGCGAAGTGGTCAGCCGACGGCGGTGAGGTGGCGGGCGGAGGCGTAGTAACGGGCCTGCTGGCCGCCTCCGGTCCCTCCGGCGATGCCGTCGGCCTTGGTGGCCAGGCCGCTGTCGACGAGGCGGGAGAGGTGGCGCCTGGCCTTTTCGATGTCGGCGCGGTCGGGGTCGCCCCCGCCGATGAGGACGGTTGCCAGGTCACGTGCGGTCAGCCCGTTGGGAGCGTTGCGCAGCAGGACGGCGGGGTCCTTGGTCGGGTCGAGGGTCGTGGTGCCGCGCACGTGGTCGTGGGTGACGTCCAGGGGGCCGACTTCCCCGGTGGGGGTCTTGAGGTGGTGCAGGGTGACCGCGGGGTCGCCTGCCCGGCCCGTGACGAATAGGACGCTGCCCGCGCCGGCGGTGATCCAGGTGGAGCCGTAGACCTGGTCCAGGCTGGGGCGCTGGCCGCGCGGTGCATCGGCGGCGGCCTTGCGCTGGTGGTGCAGCTCCATGATCTCCACGCCGTTGCGTATCGCCCGCTGACGGGCGTTGTGGAAGGCGACCGCGAGGCTGTCGTCGACCATCGTGGTGACCGCGTCCTTGAGGCTGTCGATCACGATGGTGTCGGCCTGGTGGGCTGCGGCGAGGTCGGCGAGGAGGTCGGGCTCCTTGTCGAGTGTGGCGGGCAGCGGGCCTTCCCAGACCACGAGCTGCTCGCGCAGGATCTTCTCGTCGGTGTGGAAGACGCGGCGGGCCATGGCCTTGGCGATCTGTTTGGGACGGTCCATCGCCAGGTAGAGCACCCGCCGGCTTGGGGCGACGGGCATCTCCAGGACGGTCTCCTGCAAGCCGAGGCGGGCGAAGATCACCTGGTGGGCCAGGGTGGTCTTTCCGACGCCCGGCGCGCCGACGATCATCAGGCTCTCGCCTGGGGCCCAGAGGGTCTTCTCGCGGGTGCCCCACAGGGGCTCGGCGTCCGCACCGGTCTCTTTGACGAAGGACCATCCGTCGGTGGCGAAGCGGGACAGGCGCCCCTGCCCCGAAGCGAGTGCACGCTCGCGTTCCGCGCGTACTTCCGCTTCGACCTCGCTGCGTATCGCCTCGGGATCCGCGCCGGGCTCCTGCGCCCGCTGGACCGTGCGTATGGCGGAGGCGAGCAGGCGGCGGAGGTTGGCCTTCTTGCGGATGATCTCCGCGTGGTATGCCGCGCTGCCGGTGCCGTAGAGGGCGTCGGCGAGCTGGAACACGTAGGCGGAACCGCCGACCCGCTGTAGGTCGCCTTGCTGCTGTAGCAGTTCGGTGAGGACGATCGGGTCGGTCGGATTGTCCTCGCGGTGCTGGGCGAGGAGAGCGCGCCAGATCGTCTCGTGCGCGGGCCGGTAGAACGCGTCGTCGCCCAGGATGGGCCGGACCGCGTCGATGACGTCGGCTTTGTGCATGCAGGCGCCGAGGACCGCGCGCTCGGCATCGATGTTGAAGGGCGGCTCCAGCGGCGTGGGGCCCTCGTCGAAGTGGGATGGCGTCTGGGTCGGCAGGGTCGTACCCTGGGTCATTGAGCTCCTCACCCGGCGAGCCATATGGGGCGGCAACCCCGGCTGTGCCGGTTCGATCGTTCAGGGATGGGCGGTTTCGAGGGTTCATGCTCTGCCCCCGGTGCTACGCGCCGGGGGCTTTTCCGTGTCCGTCTACGTTCCCCGGCGTTCGGGGGTGGACGGACAGCATACCCAGGAAGTTCGATAATGCAATGACTTGCATTCGGCTCCGCAACGGTGTTCACTTCTGACCGTGGCCGCAGTGGCCCCTGGGGTCACCCTGAAGGGAGGAGGTGGATATGAGCAGCAAAGACGGTGCGGCACGCGCAGCGGGCCCGGACCGGCCTGTGCCCGAGGACTACGTCGCCGATCGCATCAAGCAGGAACGTGAGGCGCGCGGCTGGAGCACGGTCGCCCTTGCCGAGAAAATGGCCGAGGCCGGCCACCCGGTCAACCAGGCTGCCATCTGGCGCATCGAGAGCGGCAAGCCGCGACGCCGGGTCAACCTCGACGAGGCGCTTGGTTTCTGCCAGGTATTTGGCCTCACCATGGACGAGCTGACCGCTCCGCCCATGAAGCACGCCGACCCGGTTATCCGCGGGATCGTCCGCGAACGCATCGCCAAGCAGGCCGCGCTCGCGCGTGTGCAGCATGACGCGCAGATCCTGGAACGCGAGCTCGACCACATCGAGTTCGAGCTGAAGCACTTCGCAAGCTACGGCGACGAGCAGAAGGCCGAGCTCGAAGAGTTGATGCGCCGCGAAGAAGACGCGTGGAAGCGCCAGCACCCCTGAATGAGCGTGGGGCCACGAGGCCGAGCGCGGGTAGGTCTGCGCCGTCCGGATTCCGGCAGCACACGCCTCGGGGCCGCTAACGCCAAGAAGCGTGCCCCCGTGCCTTACTGCATCAGCACTGCCCATCCCTGAACATCACCACCGGCCTGGTCCGCGAGGGTTGCCGCCCCGTGACCGTGTGCGCCGGAGGAGGAGCACACCCTTGCCCCAGCACTCCCTGCCCCTTGCCCAGATCGCCCGGCTCCTCGACGTCCCCGAGGACTCTCTCCGCGCGCTCATAGCCGCCCGCGCCGGCGACCAGGGCGACACCACCCTCGTTGGCCTCACCGTCGCCGAAGCCGCACGTCGCCTCGGCATCGGCCGGACGAAGATGTACGAGTACGTCTCGTCAGGGGCAATCCACTCCGTCAAGATCGGCAGCTTGCGCCGCATCCCAGCAGAGGCGGTGAACGACTTCCTGGCCCGCCGCCTGTCGGCGAGCGACTTCGGGGCCGCCGCGTGACGCGAGCCTCCGTACCGAAGCCCCGCCAGCCCAACGGCGCCTCCACGATCTACCTTGGCAAGGACGGCAGATGGCACGGCCGCGTCACCGTCGGCGTCAAGGATGACGGCACGCCCGACCGGCGCCACGTCGGCCGTAAGACCCGCGCCGAGGTCACCAAGGCCGTCCGCGAGCTGGAGCGGCAACGCGACAAGGGCACGGTCCGCAAGGCCGGCCAGAGCTGGACGCTGGAGACCTGGCTCACCCACTGGGTCGAGAACATAGCCGCAGCCCATGTCTCCGAGAACACCATCGACGGCTACCGCGTCGCCGTAAACCACCACCTCATCCCCGGCCTCGGCGCCCACCGCCTGGAGAAGCTGGAGCCGGAACACCTGGAACGCTTCTACAAGAAGATGCAGGACTCCGGCAGCGCCGCCGGCACCGCCCACCAGGTCCACCGCACCGTGCGTACCGCGCTGAACGAGGCTGTCCGCCGCGGCCACCTCACCGCTAACCCGGCCACGATCGCGAAGGCCCCCCGGGTCGACGAAGAAGAGGTCGAGCCGTACTCGGTCGAAGAGGTCCAGCGGCTGCTCGCCGAGGCGGGCAAGCACCGCAACACCGCGCGCTGGGTCATCGCCCTCGCGCTCGGCCTCCGCCAGGGCGAGGTCCTGGGCATGCAGTGGGACGACGTGGACTTTGAGCTCGGCGTGATCCGCGTCCGCCGTGGCCGGCTGAGGCCCAGATACAAGCACGGCTGCGGTGACCGCTGCGGTCGCAAGCCCGGCTTCTGCCCCCAGAAGATCAACATCCGGCGAGAGACCAAGAGCGCGAAGTCCCGCGCCGGCCAGAGGCCCATCGGCGCCCCGGACGAGCTGATGGAACTCCTCCGCCGCCACAAGGAGGCGCAGGCCCGTGAGCGAGCCCTCGCCCGCGACCTGTGGACCGAGAAGGGCTACGTCTTCACCTCGCCGGTCGGCGAGCCCCTCAACCCCAACACCGATTACCACAAGTGGAAGGAGCTGCTGAAGGCTGCCGAGGTCCGCGACGGCCGCCTCCACGACGCCCGCCACACGGCGGCCACCGTGCTGCTGATCCTCGGCGTCCCGGACGCGGTCGTCGACGCGATCATGGGCTGGGAACCTGGCAAGTCCGCCAGGATGCGCCGCCGCTACCAGCACCTGACCAGCCGCGTCCTGAAGGACACCGCAGACAAGATCGGAGGTCTCTTGTGGGGCACAGAACAGACCGGAGTGCCCGGAGGGCCAGTGCTTGGCGCCAGCGCGAGTCCTGTGCCTGCTGAGCTGATGCTCCACGTTGCCCGTCTCGGCGAGCGGCGGGTGCCATTGCTTCACCGAGAGCACGCCGACGAGGTGGTTGCGCAGTGGAGCGAGGACTGGCCCGACCGCACAGCCGCAGTCGAAGAGTGGGACCGCTGGCGATGGGAGCGTGAGGGCCCCGGCGGCGTACGGGCGATCTGCGAGCGCATGCCCGAGCGGACAGTGGTCTTCCACGCCCGCGCGCTGTTCCTCCCCGGAGGGGAGCGTGAGGCGACTGGCCTCCCCGAGCAGTGGTCGGTGCCTGCCTGGGAGTTCGAGGCTGATGCCTACACCGATCGCCCGTCAGCCTGGCGCACGGCACGCCGCCCGGGCTCGGGCCAGGAGGTCGAGGCCCAGGTCCGCGGTACCGACGAGGCGGCCGTGGAGGAAGCCTTCGCCGAGGCGTGTGCACAGGCTGTGGACCGCGCGCAGAACCCGGGGAAGTACGGCGACACCGACGAGTGGTAGCGCTAGCCGCCGTGTGCACTGGCGCGACGAGGCCCAGCAACCGCCACAGGTCGCCGGGCCTCTGCGCGTTCGTCAGTCAACGAGGTAGTGGGCCTCGATGTAGGCGACGGTGGCGTCGTACGGCTCTCCTACCGGTTTCAGTGCGTAACGGCGGAAGACCGCGGCAGTGGCGCGGCGGGCGCCTCGGTTGCGGGCGTCGGCGTTGTCCCATGCCCGAGCAAGGGTGCGGGTGACTACCTGGTCGATTTCCTCGGCCAGGTACCTCTCCGTGACGGTGAGGCCGGCAGGCGCGTGGTCGTGGATTATCCGCGACAGGACGCCGATGTGGTCGTCGTCCAGCACGACGACGGCTTCGTCAGGGTGCTTCTCGGCGTTGACGATGGTCCGGGCCACCCGAAGTGCTTCGGACAGGAAGTCCAGTGCGTCCTGGGCATTCTGGATGATCCGGTCCCGCAGCTGCTTGATCCGCTCCGCGAGGGCGGTGTACTTCGCGGACCCGGGTTCGACTCCCTTGTCGAGGGCAGCCTTGATGTGGTCCAGGATTTCCGCCGCTGACGGCGTGGATGTGTCCTCGCCGCCATCCTTGTCGGTCTTCGGGCGGACGAGCGCCAGCAGCTCCTTGAGGATGGTGATGCCCTGGGCGTCCAGAGTGAGGGCTTCCTCCTGAGAGGCAACTACGGAGAAGGAGTGGACGTGGGCGTTGATGATCTCCAAGACCATCGGTCCCAGCTCGGTCAGCCGTTCCTTTCTCTCCTCGTCAGAGGACTTCTTGAACAGGGTCGTGTACACGGACCCGAACAGTCCGAAGCCGTCGCTGTACTTGGCGACCCGCTTGTCAGTGTTGATGAACGGGTACAGGCGGGCCAGGAGCCGGTAGTCCTTGCTGAACACCTCGGCGGCGTCGGGGTTGGCATCCAGGAAGACGTTGATGGCTCGGACGGACTGGTATCCGTGGACCGTCAGGTCGACGCCGTCCACGTCCGCGAGGAGGTCTTCGATGCGGGCGAAGGCGGTGCGGAATTCGGCGACCAGTTCGGACAGGTCGGTGACGAACCCGCCTCCCTTGCTGTGCCCAGCCGCGGTGGGGTCGACGACGGCCCGCTGGACTTCCTCGGCCAGGCCGATGTAGTCCACGACCACGCCGGAGGTCTTCACGAACCCGGTCGGTGACACCCAGGTGCGGTTCGGGCGAGTGATCGTCTGGAACAGGTTGTGTGCCTTCAGCGGCTTGTCCAGGTAGAGGACTCCCTCGTTGGGAGCGTCGAACCCAGTCATCAGCTTCGCGGTCACCACCAGGAAGCACAGGGGGTCGTCCGGGCTGAGGAACCGCCGCTTTTGCTCCTCTTCCTCGGTCTCCGAGAGCTGGTACGGCTTCATGTCGACGTCTTCGGTCTTGGAGTCCGAGACGGAGATGTTCACCTCTGCCGTGATCCGCTGGTGCTTCCCGACCTCGCCGAGCACCTGGGATGCCTCGAAGCCGGCCAGCAGCTCGTTGATCTTGTCCGTGTACGCCACAGCCAGCTCACGGTTGTAAGCGACGACCTGCGCCTTGAGGCCGTTGCGGTAGGCGCCGGCCAGGTAGTGGTCCACGATGTGCTGGCAGACCGTGTGGATACGGTCGGGGTTGGCGAACACTGAGGTAAGGCGTCCGAACTTGCGGGACAGGGCCTCGCGGTCGGGGTCGTCGAGATCGAAGTCGTCGGCGAACTCGTCGAACTCGGCCTGCAACGCCTGGTCGTCCATCTCGAAGGAGACCGGGTGCGGATGCAGTATGACCGGGACGGTCGCCTCGTCCAGCAGAGATCGGGACACCGAGTACCGGTGCAGCACCCTGCCCGGGTCGCCCTCCTCCCCGAAGAGGTCGAAGGTGTCGGTGGCGAGGTTCCTGATAGGGGTGCCGGTCATGCCGAAGAACCTTGCGTTGGGCAGCGCTGCGCGCATCTGCCCGGCCAGGGACTCTTCATCGGAGGACTGGGTGCGGTGTGCCTCGTCGACGAGCACGATGATGTTGCTCCGGACCGACAGGTTCTTGCCGGCCTCGGCGAACTTGTGGACGGTCGTGGAGATGACGCCACGCACGTCGTCGGCCAGCAGGGCGCGCAGCTTTTGGCTGTTCGAAGGCTTGTGGAAGTAGGCGTCCCCCATCGCCGAGGTGAAAACCCCTGAGGTGTGCCGGACGAGGTGATTCCGGTCCGAGAGCAGAATGATCGTGGGCGACTCGGTACGGGTATCGGCCAATAGCAGCGCGGCGGCGAACACCATCAGCAGGGTCTTCCCGGAGCCCTGGTGGTGCCAGACCAGGCCCTTCGAGCCGCCCTGCAGGACACGCTCGTGGATCAAGTGCGCAGCTTCCATCTGCGGGTAGCGGGGGAGGTACTTCTTGTCGGTCCCTCCCCCGGCGGTGTCGAAGAGGGCGAAGTTGGCGAGCATGTCCAGGATGGTGATGGGGTTCATCAGCAACTCGACGGAGCGCTGCACGTCGGCTTGCCCGGACAGATTTTCGTCATCGTCGGTGGATCGGAACGGTTGCCACAGGTTGGTGGGCGCGCCGGCGGCGCCGAACCGCAGCTTCAGTCCGTCCGTGGCGACGGCGAAGACGTTGGGCGTGAAGAACCACGGGTACTCGGTGACGTACACGTTGTTGATCTCGCGTGCAGCCTCAGCCCACCCGGACTTCGCGGTCGGGGACTTCACTTCGACCACGACCAGGGGCAGGCCGTTGATCCAGTAGACGAGGTCGAACCGTCGGGAGGTCTTGCCTGGCACGGTTATGGTCACTTCGTCCGAGACGACGAGGGTGTTGGCGGTCGGATGCTCGAAGTCGATGACCTTCAGTGCGTGCCACACGCCCTCGGCATCTCGAAACTCCTTATGCCCGCGTAGCAGGCGTAACACCTGCTCGTTGGCTCGCACCAGCCCGCCTTCGACAGCGTTGACCGTGGCGACGATCTCCTCGACCACCGTATCCGCGTCGAAACCGTCGATCACCCCAGGGTTGAGACGAACGACGGCGTCCCGGAGCTGGCCTGCGATCACGGTCTGAGTCGTCTCACGCGACAGCGACCTACCCGCTGTGAAGCCCCACCCCATCGGAAGAGACCACTGGATCATCAAGTTCTGGAACTCGCGCTCCCGAATGCCCTTTGCCACGGCTCAGACCTCCAACTCGGCACACTTGATGTCGATGGCGCGGTCCAGTAGCCCGGCCAGCAGTCCAGCCCGGACTTCACGGAGGCGGGCGGCCTCTGCGCGGGTCGCCGTGACGACCTCGCTCATCGAGTCGAGCTCTGTCGCGATGCGCTCTTGGTCGGCGACGTTCGGGAGACGCACAAGCATCTGGACCGCCCGCTTAGACCCGATGTGCTTGATGTTGGTTCCGCCGGCGACGTCACGGAATTGCCCGGACTCGTACGCCCACAGGCACCAATGCTTGACGAACGCCGGAATGCTGACGCCTTGGATGGCGCGATAGCGAAGCAGGGTGTTCTGGAAGCAGACCGGAGCTGGAATTTCGTCCCGCCACATGGCCGGCATTCCCACTGCGGTTGCGCTCGCGCTCCCTTCGGAGACGAGGACGTCACCATACCGGAGTACGAAGGTCTCGCGCTCGCTCGGGTTGAAGTCCATCTTAAGTACGTCGGAGAGGTTCAGGGTTCCATAGCCGACGTTGGCCGACCGTAGGTAGGAAGTCATGTGTGGGCCGGTCGCGCGTTGTGGTGAGCGCTGGCGTCCCATCGTGATGCTAAATGCCTCGTCCGCGCGGACTGTATTGGTTGAACCGTCGGTCATCGAGTCAGCACGAAGGCGGCGAAGAACGTCTCGAAGCGCATCCGCCTCCCTGTCGAGTGCGGTGACCTGGTCGTCCACCGCATCAAGCACGTCGGCGATGCGCGCTTGTACCTGACGGGGTGGGATCGGGAGTTGGATCTGCAAGAGTTGCTCTGGATTGAGACGCTTGCGCCGTTGAACCGTCCCGCTCACTCGGTTCTTCATTTCTGCCCAAAGTCGCGGTGAGCGGCAGACGTGCCTCATCCAGGCGGGCAGCAGTTCTGGGTGAAGCGTGAACGTCGGGAACTCGTTGCTGACCACGAATCCGTCGAACTCGGCAGGTACTACGGTGATCGGGCCTTCCCACGCGGTCAGCTTTCGCATCACGACCTGGTCGGTGTGCAGCACGTTCATTGCTGCGTACTCTGTATCTCCGCCGTCGAGTTCGCCTTTATCGACAACCCCCTTTCCGGCATTCAGGACCCCGGCTAGGCGGTAGGTAGTTGCTGGCTTCATCGGTGTGCGCTGGATGTCGAGGTGCATCAACTCCCCGAGCGGACGAAGTGGATAGCCGTCACTCATCGAATCCCTCGATTCCTCCGGCGGAGCGGCTACCTTGCGGCGCGCAGGCTCCCCCAGATCACCGAGGGTGATCTGCTGCCAGTCACTCATCGAATCCCTCGATCCCTGCGGCAGAAAGGACGGCGAACATTTGCTGCTCGGTCTTCTGACGCTCGGCCCGGGCGATGTTGTAGGCGTCGATGAGGGTGCCGAGGTCTTCCTGCTCGGCGGCAGCCTGCTTGATGTAGCGGCCGATGTTGAGGTCGTACCCGTTTGCCACGATCTCCGTGGCGGGGACAAACCGCGCCGAGAGGCCAGCCTCTCCGTCGCTGTCGGAGCCCGAGTGGTAGGTCGTCACGACGCCGGTGACGTCTGCGTCAGTGAGGACGTTGCGGTTCTTGGCTTTGGTAAACCGTGTGGAGGCGTCGATGAACAGCACGCCGCCCTGCCGCTCCGGGGTCTTTGTGCCGGGGGCACGGAAGACGAGGATGCAGGTCGGAATCGTCGTGTTGTAAAAGAGGTTCGACGGCAGCCCGATCACGGCTTCCAGGAGGTCGTCGTCCAGGACACGCTGGCGGATGGCCGCCTCCTGGCCACCTCGGAAGAGGACGCCGTGCGGCAGGACGACGCCGGCGCGGCCCTTCTTCGGATCCATGCTGGCGATCATGTGCTGCACGAATGCCCAGTCCGCCGACGACTGTGGGGCTACCCCTCCGATGGCGCGCGGATCGTTGGTCCAGGGCTTCCACTTCAGGCTGTAGGGCGGATTGGCGACAATTACGTCGAATTGCCTGACGGACCCGTCGGGCTTCTTGAAGCGCGGGTCCCTCAGGGTGTCGCCGACCTCGACCTTGAACTCGGTCAGGTTGTGCATGAAGAGGTTCATTCGGGCCACGCCTGCGGTGTCCGTTACCGCCTCCTGCCCGTTCAGGCTGAGTGTGTACCCCCGCCCGCCGTGGGCCTTCAGGAGGTTCGCGGCGGCAATGAGCATGCCACCAGACCCGCAGGTCGGGTCGTACACCGACTCGTGGTTTTTGGGGTCCAGCAGCTCGATAATCAGCTCGACGACCTCACGCGGGGTGAAGAACTGGCCGGCGCGCGTGCCTGACCCGTCGGAGAAGCGCTTGAGCAGGTACTCATACGCTCCACCGAGCACGTCGTGGGACATGTTGCCCTCGTGCATCTTGGGGGTGCGGTCCATCGCCCGCATGACCGACGCCAGCACCTCCCCTGGCAGCACCGCTTCGGAGGTCCAGGTCATGGACCCGAAGAGACGGGAGAACTTGTCAGGGTTGGCCGACTCGATGGCCTGGAGGGAAGCGCGAACCCGCTGGCCGAGGCCGTGCTGGGCGACGGTGGTGAGGATGGAGGACCAAGAGGCACGACGTTCCTGGACGGTTCCAGCCTGGATGAGCGGAATCTCGAACGACTGATGGTCGCGGTACTCGATCTCGCGGGCTTCCTCGGGGGAGAGGCCGGCCAAGCCCTCGTACTGGGCCAGGAACTCCTGGTGGTTGTGCTCCCAGGTGTCCGACAGGTACTTCCAGAACATCAGCGGGAAGACGACCGAGGAGTACTGCGCTTCGGGCATCGCCACGCGCAGCTCGTCGGCGGCGTCCCACAACCGGTTCTCGATCTCCTGCTGGGTCACTGCCATCAGATGGGGGTGTCCTTGCTCGTGTCTGGGCGACGGTCTAGAAGCCGTGGAGCCGCGGGGCATCCTATTTTGGCCCTCCGACAATGCGGCTGTGGTCGACCTCTCTGCTGGCCGGTTCAAGGAGCCAGCTCGGCCAGGTGTGGCCCGCATGCTGCCTCGAAGCCTCATGCCGGTCGCTCAGGAGGATCTTGGTCTCGATGCGGTCGACGATCACGGCCCCCGTACCTGATCTTCGGCAGAGAGCGGTCGAAGCCTGTCCGTGGAGATCCACGGCTGTCCGCCCCGCGCAACTGAGACCAGAACTGAGACCACCGAACGACGAAGGACCCGGCCGCTGAGCGGTCGGGTCCTTCGTTTGCCCTGGTGGGCGAGTGCGGAGGATACGAGATTCGAACTCGTGAGGGGTTGCCCCCAACACGCTTTCCAAGCGTGCGCCCTAGGCCTCTAGGCGAATCCTCCGCCGCAAACAATACAAGACGTTGAGGGGTGCTCGCGAACACGATCCGGGCCGGGGGTCCCGATCGGATCCGGGGAGGGGCCCGGCTCGATTCCGGGGGCCCGTATCCGCTAGGGTGGGGCCCAGCCCCTCACGTGGCGCTATCTCACCCAACTCCCCCAGGGCCGGAAGGCAGCAAGGGTAAGTGGGCTCTGGCGGGTGCGTGGGGGGCGCTTTGCGTTCCGGGGCGGGTCCGGGGGCGTCGGCGGGCCACTGTTGTCGGTGGGCCCGGATAACCTCGTAGACGTGTCGTCCCTTGCGCTGTACCGCCGCTATCGCCCCGAGTCGTTCGCCGAGGTCATCGGGCAGGAGCATGTCACTGCCCCGCTGATGCAGGCCCTGCGGAACAACCGGGTCAATCACGCGTACCTGTTCAGTGGCCCGCGCGGCTGCGGCAAGACGACCAGCGCGCGCATCCTGGCGCGCTGCCTCAACTGTGAGCAGGGTCCCACCCCGGATCCGTGCGGCGAGTGCCAGTCCTGCCGTGACCTCGCCAGGAACGGGCCGGGGTCCATCGACGTGATCGAGATCGACGCCGCCTCGCACGGTGGTGTCGACGACGCCCGCGACCTGCGCGAGAAGGCCTTCTTCGGGCCCGCGTCGAGCCGCTACAAGATCTACATCATCGACGAGGCCCACATGGTCACCTCGGCGGGCTTCAACGCCCTGCTGAAGGTGGTCGAGGAGCCCCCGGAGCACCTCAAGTTCATCTTCGCGACCACCGAGCCCGAGAAGGTCATCGGGACGATCCGCTCCAGGACGCACCACTACCCCTTCCGGCTCGTGCCGCCCGGGACGCTTCGCGAGTACCTCGGCGAGGTCTGCGGGCGCGAGGGCGCCAAGGTCGAGGACGGCGTGCTGCCGCTCGTCGTGCGCGCCGGCGCCGGGTCCGTGCGTGACTCCATGTCCGTCATGGACCAGCTCCTCGCCGGTGCGGGCGAGGAGGGTGTGACGTACGCCATGGCCACCTCCCTGCTCGGTTACACGGAGGGGTCCCTGCTCGACTCCGTCGTGGACGCGTTCGCCGCCGGGGACGGGGCCGCCGCCTTCGAGGTCGTCGACCGGGTGGTGGAAGGCGGGAACGACCCGCGCCGGTTCGTCGCCGACCTGCTGGAGCGGCTGCGCGACCTGGTGATCCTGGCCGCCGTGCCCGACGCCGGGGAGAAGGGGCTGATCGACGCCCCCGCCGATGTCGTGGAGCGGATGCAGGCCCAGGCGTCGGTGTTCGGCGCCGCCGAGCTCAGCCGCGCCGCCGACCTGGTCAACGCCGGGCTCACCGAGATGCGCGGCGCCACCTCGCCCCGGCTCCAGCTGGAGCTGATCTGCGCCCGGGTGCTGTTGCCGGCGGCCTTCGACGACGAGCGCTCCTTCCAGGCCCGCCTCGACCGGCTGGAGCGCAGCGGACCCCCCGCGGCCGCCTTCGCCGCGCCGGCCGCGCAGCCCGCCATGGGCTACGTGCCCGGGCCCGAGGCGCACGGCATGGCCCCGGCCGGGCCCGGCGGCGGGGTCGCCGCCGCGCGTGCCGCCGTACGGGGTCCGGGTCCGGTGCCGGACGCCGCCGTGGCACAGGCACCGCCCGTGCAGGCCCCGGCCCCCGTTCCGGCTCCGGCCCCCGCGCCCGTGCAGGCCCCCGCGCCCGTGCAGGCCGCCGCTCCTCCGGCCGCCGCCGCGCCCGCGCAGGCCCCCGGCGCGTGGCCCGGCGCCGCGCAGCCCGGCAGCGGAGCGCCCGCCCCCGGGGCCTGGCCCGGGGCCTCCGCCCCGGCCGCACCCGCCGCCCCGGCCGCCGGGGCGTGGCCCAGCGCGGCCCTCCCCGGCAGCGGTGCTCCGGCCGCCCCCGCGCCCACTCCCACCCCCGCCCCGGCGGCCCCCGCGGCCGCGCCGGTGGCCGCCGCGCCCTCCGCCGAGATGTCGGCCGGGGCCGGACAGGTCCAGGCGATGTGGCCCGGCGTACTGGAGGCCGTCAAGAACCGCCGCCGCTTCACCTGGATCCTGCTCAGCCAGAACGCCCAGGTCACCGGCTTCGACGGGACCACCCTCCAGCTCGGCTTCCCCAATGCCGGAGCCCGCGACAACTTCGCGAGCAGCGGCAGCGAGGACGTCCTCAAGGCGGTCCTCGCCGAGCAGTTCCAGGTCAACTGGAAGATCGACGCCGTGGTCGGGGGCGGCGGACCGGCTCCGGCCGCGCCCTCCTCGTACTCCTCCTACTCCGCGCCGGCCGCACCCGCCTACAGCCCGCCGTCGGCGGCCCCGCAGGCCCAGCCCGCCCAGCCGCCGGTCCAGCAGGCCCCGCAGCCGTCCGCGTACCAGCCGCCGCCCCAGCAGTCGGCCCCCGCGCCGCAGCCGCCCGTGCAGCAGGCACCGCCGCCGGTCGCCCCCGAGGACGACGTACCGGAGGAGGACGACCCGGACCTCGTCGACAGCGCCCTGACCGGACACGACCTGATCGTGCGCGAGCTCGGAGCGACCGTTGTGGAGGAATACACGAATGAGTAGCCCCCGCTGATTGGGTGGCCGCACGAAACCGGCCGCGCCGTCCGGGCTACCCTGGGCGGCGTGAAGGTCCTCGTCATCGGCGGCGGCGCCCGCGAACACGCCCTGTGCCGCTCTCTGTCCCTCGACCCCGACGTCTCCGCGCTGTACTGCGCCCCCGGCAACGCCGGCATCGCCGAGGTGGCGGAGCTGCGCCCGGTCGACGCCCTCGACGGGGCGGCGGTCGCCGCCCTCGCCACCGAACTCGGCGCCGGCCTGGTCGTCGTCGGCCCGGAGGCTCCCCTGGTCGCCGGGGTGGCGGACGCCGTCCGCGCGGCCGGCATCCCGGTCTTCGGGCCGTCCGCCGAAGCCGCGCAGCTGGAGGGCTCCAAGGCCTTCGCCAAGGACGTGATGGCCGCCGCCGGGGTCCCGACCGCGCGCAGCTACGTCTGCACCACCGCCGAGGAGGTCGACGCGGCCCTCGACGCCTTCGGCGCCCCGTACGTGGTCAAGGACGACGGCCTCGCCGCCGGCAAGGGCGTCGTCGTCACCGAGGACCGGGCCGCCGCCCGCGAGCACGCGCTGGCCTGCGACCGGGTCGTCATCGAGGAGTACCTCGACGGCCCCGAGGTCTCCCTCTTCGCCATCACCGACGGCGTCACCGTGCTGCCGCTCCAGCCCGCGCAGGACTTCAAGCGCGCGCTCGACGGCGACCGGGGCCCCAACACCGGCGGCATGGGCGCGTACTCGCCGCTCCCGTGGGCGGACCCGAAGCTCGTCGACGAGGTCATGGAGCTGGTCCTCCAGCCGACCGTGGACGAGCTCCGCCACCGCGGCACCCCGTTCTCCGGGCTGCTCTACGCGGGCCTGGCCATCACCAGCCGCGGCACCCGCGTCATCGAGTTCAACGCCCGCTTCGGCGACCCGGAGACCCAGGTGGTCCTGGCCCGGCTGCGCACCCCCCTCGCGGGCGTGCTGCTGAACGCCGCGAACGGCACCCTGAACGCCCTCCCGGCGCTGAACTGGAGCGACGACGCGGCCGTCACGGTGGTCATCGCCTCCCACAACTACCCCGACACCCCGCGCACCGGCGACCCGATCGAGGGCCTGGGCGAGGTGGCGGCGCAGGACGCGCCCGACGCGTACGTGCTGCACGCGGGGACCCGGCGCGAGGGCGACGCCGTCGTCAGCGCGGGCGGTCGCGTCCTCTCGGTGACGGCGACCGGTTCCGACCTGGCGCAGGCGCGCGAGAAGGCGTATAAGGCGGTCGGGCGGATCAAGCTCGACGGCTCCCAGCACCGTACGGACATCGCCGCGAAGGCGGCCGAAGGCCGCTGACCAGCACGGCCGCCACGACGCGGGCCCGGGGCGCGGAGACGCGCACCGGGCCCGCGCGTGCGTACGCGTGCGACTGCATCCGGCCGCCTTCGAACGCAGCCAGCTTTACCCAAAGCCATTCCATCGGGTGATCGTCACCCGGACTGCCTGACGCCCGCCCCCGCCCCAACTAGGGTGCGGCGCAAGCATTCCGGCACATGGCCCACCGGCATTGCGATGTCAGTGGCGGGTGTCACAGTGGGGGAGTGAGCAAAGCCGCCGCAGGGCAGAGGGGGTGAGGTCCGGCCGTGTCCGGAACCGGTTCGATCGCAGAAGTGGGCGCGCCGTCCGCGCGTTCGCGGGCCCTCGCCGTGCTGCGGGTCCGCAGCAGGGCCATGGCCGCCGTGCTGCTGCCCGCCGCGCTCGCGGTGGTGCTCGTCGCCGCCCGGATGACGGGCCGGCTGGCCGGTGACCCCTGGCCGGCGGTGACCCTGGCCGTCTGCGCGGTCGCCGCGCTGGTACTGCTGGCGGGCGGGATATTCGGGGCGGTGGTGCTGCGCGCGGGTCCCGCCGTGACCCCGACGGTGCCGCTGCCGGAGGCCGCCGCCCCCGACCTCTACCGGCTCGTGCGGGAGCTGGCCGACCGGATGGACGTCCCCGCGCCGTCCGCGATAGCCCTGACCCCGGACTGCGACAGCTGGCTGGAGGACCGCGCCCACGCCGCCCACCGCCGGACCGGCGCGGGCACCGGCCCGGAGTGCGAGCCCGGCGCCGCGCCCGTCCTCGTGATCGGCTCGCCGTTCCTGTGGTGGATGCGGGTCGCGGAGCTGCGGGCCGTCCTCGCCCCCGTCGTCGCCGGTACGGGCCCCTCCGCGCACCCGGACATAGCCGACGCGCGCGGCTTCGTACGGGGGCTCGACGCGGCGGTGGACATCGGCGGCAGGCCCGGCCTGGGCTGGATCGGCCGCCCGGCCCGGCTGCTGCTGCGGCTGTGCCGGACGGACGCCGCCGAGATGGAGCGCGGAGTGGCCGCAGCCGCCTCCGACCGCGCACAGGGCGTGGACTACGCGCTGCGCATCCTCGCCCAGGAACAGGTGGGCCTGGCCTACGCGGGCTGGGACCGGCTGCTGACCCGGGTCGCGCTGCCCGCCTGGCGGATGGGCCGCTGGCCGGCGCACCTGGACGCCGGGGTGGTCTCCGCCCTGACCGAGCTGTCCCGGCGGGACCGGCTGGCCGAGGGGTTCGCCTCGCGGCTCGGCGAGCGCCCCGCCTGCGACCTGCTGGAGCAGCCCGGCGTGGTCGACGAGGCCGCCTCCCTGCTGGCGGCCCGGCTGTTCCACGGCGGCCCGGCCGAGGCGGGGCCGGACTGGTCGCCCGTGGACTGGGCGGCCTACCCGCAGGAGGTCGTGGACCGGAAGTGGCGTACCGAGGCGGCCCGCCTGCACGCCGCCCTGGACGCCCTGTCCGTCCCGGCCGGCCTGGCACCGCCCGCCGGCTCCCCGGCCCGGCCGGACGGCTCCCCGGCCCCGGCGGAGCCGGTGCCGGTGACCACGGGCGCCCCCGCCCCGGCAGAAGCCGCCGGTCCCGTGAGCGGCGGTCCCGGCGGCCCCGCCGCCCCTGCCGCCGGCCGCCCCGCGGACCGGCCCGTCCTGGGCGGACCGGTGCCCCCGGGCGGGCCGACCCTGGAGCGCGTCCTCGGCTACCTCACCGACCCCGCCGGGGAGGGCGCGGCCGGGGAGGCCCTCGCCGGGCGGCTCAGCGGCGACCTGGCCCGCGAGGAGCGCGCCGCCGGAGCCGCCAGGCCCCAGCCGCGCGGCGGAGCGGACACGCTGCCGCTGTTCCCGCTCCAGCCCCCGCGCAGCGGCCGGGACCTGCTCGCCGACCACGTCACCGCCCTGGTCTGCTGCGCCGCCGTGGACTCGGCCGGCGCGGGCCCCGGCCTGGACTGGCTGGACGGCCCCGTGCTGCTGGTCGGCGGCGAGCGCCGCGCGGACCTCGCCCCCCGGGTGCTCTCCCTCGTCGAGGACGGGGACCCCGAGCCCCTGCGGGACTGGCTCGCGGAGCTCGGCGTACGCCCCGAGAAGCCCGTCCGCCTCCTCTGAGCCGCGCCCGGACCGCCCCCGGACGCCCCAGGTCCGGCTCCCGCCCCGAGCGGCGCCCTGCGTTCCGGTCGCGTCAATTCACGACGAACGGTGACGGAGTGAGTGCGTTATGTGATGTGCTTGGGATCGGGCGCGGAAGGGTGTCCGAAAACCCGCCGCGCACCTGAGTGGAGCAAACGCGTTCGGGGGAGCGAGGGAGGGGAGCGGAATGGGTGCGGACCAGATCCGGCGTTGGGAGTCAGGTGCGCTCGCGCACGCGGTGACCGACCCCTTCGGCCAGGGCCCCCTGCCCTGGTTCCGGGGCAGCGAGCTGTACTTCGACGACACCGGCCAGGTGGTCCCCTGGTACGTGGACCCGGCCCTCGCCACCCCCGGCCGGAACCCCGGCCAGAACCCCCGGGGCGGCGGCCCCCGCACCGCCGACGACGTCCACCGGCAGATCAAGGGCTTCGCCTCCACCGGGGCCGTCGCCCCGGGCGAGGCCATCGACTTCCACATCACGGTCGACCCGCCCCAGCAGTTCTCCGTCGACGTCTACCGGATCGGCCACTACGGCGGCGACGGCGCCTCCAAGATCACCACCAGCCCCCGGCTGTCCGGCATCGTCCAGCCGCCGCCGCTCACCGCGGACCGCACCGTCTCCTGCCACCACTGGTGGCTCTCCTGGCGCCTCCAGGTCCCCTCGTACTGGAGCATCGGCGCCTACGTGGCCGTCCTCACCACCGCCGACGGCTACCGCTCCCACATCCCCTTCACGGTCCGCGACGACCACCCCGCCGACCTCCTCCTGCTGCTCCCGGACATCACCTGGCAGGCCTACAACCTCTACCCCGAGGACGGCCGCACGGGCGCCAGCCTCTACCACGCCTGGGACGAGCAGGGCCGGCTGCTCGGCGAGCGCGACGCCGCCATCACCATCTCCTTCGACCGCCCCTACGCGGGCGCCGGCCTGCCCCTGCACGTGGGCCACGCCTACGACTTCATCCGCTGGGCCGAGCGCTACGGCTACGACCTCGCCTACGCCGACACCCGCGACCTGCACGCCGGCCGCATCGACCCGACCCGCTACCGGGGCCTGGTCTTCCCCGGCCACGACGAGTACTGGTCGGTCTCCATGCGCCGCACCGTCGAGCGCGCCCGCGACCACGGCACCTCCCTCGTCTTCCTCTCCGCGAACACCATGTACTGGCAGGTCGAGCTGGCCCCCTCGCCCTCCGGGGTCGAGGACCGGCTCCTGACCTGCCGAAAACGCCGCGGCCCCGGCCGCCCCGCCCTGTGGCGCGAGATCGACCGCCCCGAGCAGCAGCTGCTCGGCATCCAGTACGCGGGGCGGGTCCCCGAGCCCGCGCCGCTGATCGTCCGCAACGCCTCGCACTGGCTCTGGGACTCCACCGGCGCCACCGAGAACGACGAGCTCGACGGGCTGGTGGCCGGGGAGGCCGACCGCTACTTCCCGCGCACCCAGCTCCCCGAGCACCAGGACCGGATCCTGCTCGCGCACTCCCCCTACCTCGACGGCGACGGGGCCAAGCGCCACCAGGAGACCTCCCTGTACCGGGCCCCGAGCGGCGCCCTGGTCTTCGCGTCCGGCACCTTCGCCTGGTCCCCGGCGCTCGACCGCCCCGGGCACGTGGACGAGCGGGTCCAGCGGGCGACGGCCAACCTCCTCGACCGGATCTGCAAGCGCGACTGACACCCCCTGCCCCGGGCACGGCACACCGTGCGGGAGAATGGTTCCGCGCTCGTACAGAACCACAGGGAGACCCCGTGCCCGGATTCGTCGAAAAGCCCGAGCCGGTGCAGGTGCCCGGCCTCGCCCACCTCCACACCGGCAAGGTCCGCGACCTCTACCGCGACGAGGACGGCAACCTCGTGATGGTCGCCAGCGACCGCATCTCGGCGGCCGACTGGGTGCTGCCCACCGAGATCCCGGAGAAGGGCCGCATCCTGACGCAGCTCTCCCTCTGGTGGTTCGACCAGCTCGCCGACCTGGTCCCCAACCACGTCCTCGGCACCGACCTGCCCGCCGGCGCCCCCGCCGACTGGGAGGGCCGCACGCTGGTCTGCAAGAGCCTCGACATGGTCCCCGTCGAGTGCGTGGCCCGCGGCTACCTCACCGGCTCCGGCCTCAAGGAGTACGTCCAGTCCCGCACGGTCTGCGGGCTGGCCCTCCCCGAGGGGCTGGTGGACGGCTCCGAGCTGCCCGCCCCGATCTTCACCCCGGCCGCCAAGGCCGAGGTAGGCGACCACGACGAGAACGTCTCCTACGAGGAGGTCGCCCGCACCACCGGCGCCGAGACGGCGGCGCTGCTGCGCCAGACCACTCTCGCCGTGTACGGGCGCGCCCGCGACGTCGCCCGCGAGCGCGGCATCATCCTCGCGGACACCAAGTTCGAGTTCGGCTTCGACACGGACGGCACGCTCGTCGCCGCCGACGAGGTCCTCACCCCGGACTCCTCCCGCTTCTGGCCCGCCGACCAGTGGCAGCCGGGCCGCACCCAGCCTTCGTTCGACAAGCAGTACGTCCGCGACTGGCTGGCCTCCCCGGCCTCCGGCTGGGACTCCAAGGGCGAGCTCCCGCCCCCGGTCCTCCCGCAGGAGGTCGTGGCGCAGACCCGCGCCAAGTACGTCGAGGCCTACGAGCGCCTCACCGGCCAGACCTGGAGCTGATACGACGAAGGCCCCGATCAACCGATCGGGGCCTTCGTTCACTGAGCGGACAACGCGACTCGAACGCGCGACATCCACCTTGGCAAGGTGGTGCTCTACCAACTGAGCTATGTCCGCCTGTGCGCCGTAGCGCGAGACCTACTATACCCAACCCCGCTGCCGTGCGAGACGCACTGCCGTGTGCCGGTTCTCCGCGCCGAGCTTCGTCGCCGCCGACGACAGGTAGTTGCGCACGGTCCCCTGCGACAGCGAGGCGCGCTCCGCGATCTCCGCGATCGGGGCCCCGTCCGCCGCGAGTTCCAGCACCTCCGCCTCGCGGGCCGTCAACGGCGAGTCGCCCGCGCTGATCGCGTCGGCCGCCAACTCAGGGTCCACGTAACGCCCTCCGGCGTGCACGGTGCGGATCAGCTCGGCCAGCCGCTGCGCCGAGACCGTCTTCGGCGCGAAGGCCCGCACCCCCGCCGCGAGCGCCCGCTTCAGGTGCCCGGGGCGCCCGTGGCTGGTCACGATCATGGTCTTGCAGTCGGGCAGTTCGGCCCGCAGCGCTGTGGCCACGCTCACACCGTCCGCCCCCGGCATCTGGAGGTCCAGCACCGCCACGTCCGGCCGGTGCGCCCGCGCCATCGCCAGCGCCTCCGGCCCGGAGGCCGCCTCGGCCACGACGACGAGGTCGTCCTCCAGGCCCAGCAGTGCGGCCAGCGCGCCCCGGATCAGGTGCTCGTCGTCGGCCAGAAGTACGCGTACGGGGCTCACGCCCGCACCTCCACTCGTCGTGTGTCCAGGGGCACCTCGGCCCGCAGCCGGAACCGGCCGCCCTCGGCCGGCCCCGCCAGCAGGGTCCCGTCCACCGCCGCGAGCCGTTCCCGCAGCCCCGCCAGTCCGGACCCGGGCATTCCCGCGGGTGTCTCGGGGACCCCGTCGTTCTCCACCAGCAGCGTCACGGTGCCGGAGCCGTCCAGGGCCGAGAGGCGGATCAGGCAGCTGCGCGCGTCCCCGTGCCGCAGGACGTTCGTCGTCGCCTCCCGGACCACCCAGCCCAGGGCCGACTGCACCTCGCCCGGCAGCTCCCGCCCGGCCGTCGCGTACTCGACGCGGCAGTCCATCCCGGCCGCGCTCAGCACCCCGCGCGCGCCCTCCAGCTCCACCGCGAGGTCCGCCTCCCGGTAGCCGCGCACGACGTCGCGCACCTCCCGCTGCGACTCGCGGGCGATCCGCTGCACCTCGATCATCTGGTCCACGGCCTCGGGGCGTTCGCGCCGGGCCAGTTGTACCGCCAGCTCGCTCTTGAGGGCGATCACCGCCAGGTTGCGGCCCATCACGTCGTGCAGGTCCCGCCCGAACCGCAGCCGTTCCTCGGCGACGGCCAACTGCGCCTGGACCTCCCGGGCGTGGTCGAGTTCGTAGACGGTGCGCAGCAGCCAGCCGGAGAACCCGCAGGTGAAGACGAGGAAGACACTCGTCAGCAGGACGCCGACGAAGTACCCGATGATCTCGTTCAGGGGCAGGCCCAGCGCGGCGACGGTCGCCGAGGTCCCCACTGCGGCGACCAGGGGCACGTACTTCATGTGCTGGACCTTCTCCATGGCCAGCACGAGGGATCCGCAGCCGAAGCAGACCACCCCCACCACCAGGCCCGGGGCCACGCCGTCGTCGAGGCTGCCGAACCGGCGCAGGAAGAGGAAGAGCAGTACGGCCGCGACGGTGGCGGCCGTCGTCACCACCGCGAGCCGCACCGGGCGTTCGCGTCGGCCGCACGCCGCGTCCAGGGACCTGGACGAGAGGAAGCCGACGAGGACGGAGTGGGCGACGACCAGGAGGAAGGCGGCGTAGGCCAGCGCGTGCGGGGTGGTGTTCTCCTCCTCGTTCACGGTGCCGAGGAGGGCGACCAGCCCGAAGGACACGATCTCGATGAGCACGAACAGGTGGAAGGACCAGCGTGTGTACACCTCGACCTTCCCCGCGCTGCTGCGCTTCTTCCACCACCCGGTCAGTTTCGACACGGTCCCCGTCCCCCCGGCTCTTCTTCTGGCTAGCGTCGCGGTTCCCAGCGGAACCACCGCTGGACAGCAAACACCGTGACGATCATCCAGGCCAGCGTGGTGAGCGCGGCCCCCAGCAGGTCGTACCCCGACACGCCGCCGCTCCAGCCGGCCCGGACGAGGGTCATCACCCCGCTGAGCGGCAGCAGTTCGCACACCGAGGCCACCACGTCGGGCATCTCGTCCGTCGACGCGAACACCCCGGAGCCGATCATCGTGGCCAGGAACAGCGGCAGCGTGGTCAGCCCGGCGGTCTCCACGTTGCGGGTGAACGCGCTGGTGAGCGCGGCCAGTCCGGCGAGCAGCGGCATCGCGGCGAGCACGCCCGCGGCCACCAGTGCCGGGTTGTCGGGCATCGGCGCGCCCAGCACCGAGGCGCCTGCCGCGGTGAGCGCGGCGATCTGCGCGAGCGCGATGACCGTGGCGGGCAGTGCCGTCCCGGCGAGGATCTCCAGGTCGCGGGCCTCCCCGGTGCGCAGCCGCTTCAGTACGAGCTCCTCGCGGCGGGCCACGTACGCCGAGACCAGGTTCATGTAGACGACGAGGAGCAGCACCATCCCGATCCCACCGGTGAGGGTGGCCTCGGCGACGGCGGCCGCGGTGTCCCCGCCGACGGAGGAGCGCAGTATGAACACCATCAGGGCGGGCAGCAGCACGGCCACGCTCAGCGCGGCCCGGTTGCGCAGCAGCAGGGTCAGTTCGGAGCGGCCGAGTGCGGCGAGCCGTCCGGGGTTCAGGGTCATGGTGCTCATCGGGTCCCCGCCATCGTGTCGTCGTGGGCAAGAGCGCCGGTGCCCGTGTGGCGCCGGTTCCGCGCGATCTCCAGGAAGGCCTCCTCCAGGGAGGCGTGGCGGGCGTCGAGCCCGGCCAGCGCGACCCCGGCCTCGCCGGCCCAGAGCAGCAGCGCGCCCAGGTCCTCCTGGAGCCGTTCGGTGCGGATCTCGACCTGCGGGCCGTCGGCCGCCGCGTGCAGCGCCAGCGGCAGCCGGGCGGCCGGGACCCCGGCGGGCAGGGTGAAGCGGATCCGGGACGGCTGGGTCGCGGTCACCTCGGCGGGGGTGCCGGACAGCACCAGTTCGCCCTCGTGCAGGATCGCGAGGCGGTCCGCGAGCTGCTCGGCCTCCTCCAGGTAGTGCGTGGTCAGCAGCACCGTGGTGCCCTGTGCCCGCAGTTCCCGTACGAGTGCCCAGGTGTCCTGGCGGCCCTCGGGGTCCATCCCGGTGGTCGGCTCGTCCAGGAAGAGCACCTCCGGCCGGCCCAGCAGGGCGAGCGCGAGGTCGAGCCGCCGCCGCTCGCCCCCGGACAGCTGCTTGACCCGTACGGACGCCCGCGCGCCCAGTCCGACCAGCTCCAGCACCTCCGCCGCCGGGCGGGCGCCGGTGGTGAGCCCGCTCCACATCCGGACGGTCTCGGCGACCGACAGGTCCGAGGGGAACCCGCCCTCCTGGAGCATGACCCCGGTCCGCGGGCGGACCTCGGCCCGCCGGGTGCGGGGGTCGAGCCCGAAGACGCGGACCTGCCCGCCGGTCGGGGCGGCGAGCCCTTCGAGCAGCTCGACCGTGGAGGTCTTGCCGGCGCCGTTGGTGCCGAGCAGGGCGAAGACCTCGCCGCGCGCCACGGAGAAGGTGACGCCCCGCACGGCTTCGAAGCCCCCGGCGTAGCCGCGGCGCAGTTCCTCTGCCTGGATCACTGTGTCGGTGGTCATGGCTCAAGCCTCGCCGCGGCCCGGCGGACGGAGCAGTGCGCGCTGTCACCGCCGGCGATGACATTTGTCATCGGATGTGAGCCGCGCCACAAAAGCGGAAGGAGTGGGGGCGGAAAAGACGAAGGCCCCGACCGGAATCCGATCGGGGCCTTCGTTCTCTGAGCGGACGACGCGACTCGAACGCGCGACATCCACCTTGGCAAGGTGGTGCTCTACCAACTGAGCTACGTCCGCATCTCGCTACGACCTGGGCCGTTGCGATGCGAGCACTACTCTACCTGATCCACAACCGTGGCCGGTAAAGCGGTGCAGAGCGGGTGACAGGGATTGCACACTGCGCCTCCCCCCTGGAAGGGGGGTGTTCTGCTACTGAACTACACCCGCACGACTTCGGGGTTCTTGCCTTTCGGCCTCGCCCCTCGGCGTGATCCACACACTAGCCGATCGGAGGGGGTGCATGGCAAATCCGGTCGGCGGACCGTCGGGCGGGCGGCCGCCCGACGGTCACCCTCCGGCCGCCGGACGGTCAGTGGGCCGCTTCGTACGCGCTGTAGACGGCCTTGGGGATGCGGCCCCGCGGCGGCACGTCGTGCCCGTGGGAGCGCGCCCATGCCCGCACGACCGCCGGGTCCGGTGCGATCGACGTCGTCCTGAACGTCTTCCCGGAGCGGGAGCGGCGGCGGCCGGCGGCCACGAAGGGGGCCAGGGTCTTCCGCAGTTTCTTTGCGTTGGCCGCATTGAGGTCGATCTCGTACGACTTACCGTCCAGGGCGAACGTGACCGTTTCCGCCGCTTCTCCGCCATCGATGTCGTCGGAGATCGTGACTACTACGCGCTGCGCCACGGATATCGGTCCCTTCGTGCGCCGTCGCCGCCCGCTGACGTGCGGTGATGTCGCCTGTGTGGTTGTTTCGGTGGAATACGTCAAACCGTGCCCGTCGTGAAGCGGCAAATGTTACGGTCCCGGCTGATTCCTTTGTACCGCGATTCGCATTGAATTGCGAAGCCCAGTTAATTCTCCCCGCGTGTCCCGTCGCAATCCCGGGGGCGTGGTTTTCCGGCGGATTTTGCGAAGCGTTGGTGAAGCCGAAACGGCGACGGGATCGGACACCGCGGATATCTACCCGCGTAGAAATTTCGGGCGGGTACGCTGAGGGAACCGCCTTCGCACCAACCACCTCATCGGGAGTGCCAGTGGCACGCGTCGTAGTCGACGTCATGCTCAAGCCGGAGATCCTCGACCCCCAGGGCCAGGCGGTGCAGCGTGCACTGCCGCGCCTGGGCTTCGACGGGATCGCCGACGTCCGCCAGGGGAAGCGTTTCGAACTGGAAGTGGAGGGACCGGTCGACCAGGCCGCCCTCGACCGCATCCACAAGATGGCCGAAACGTTCCTCGCCAACACCGTCATCGAAGACTTCACCGTGAAGGTCGAGGCCTGACGGTGACCACACGCATCGGAGTCGTCACGTTCCCCGGAACGCTCGACGACCGTGACTCGCTGCGCGCCGTCCGCCTCGCGGGGGCCGAGCCGGTCTCGCTCTGGCACCGCGACAAGGACCTGCACCAGGTCGACGCGGTCGTCCTCGCGGGCGGCTTCTCCTACGGGGACTACCTGCGCGCCGGAGCCATCTCCCGGTTCTCACCGGTGATGGAGACCATCATCGAGCAGGCCAAGGCCGGCATGCCCGTCCTCGGCATCTGCAACGGCTTCCAGGTCCTCACCGAGGCCCACCTGCTGCCGGGGGCGATGCTCCGCAACAACCACCTCCACTTCATCTGCCGCGACCAGAAGCTGCGGGTGGAGAACGCGGAGACCGCGTGGACCGGCGACTACACCGCCGGCCAGGAGATCTCCGTACCGCTCAAGAACATGGACGGCCGGTACGTCGCCGACGAGCGCGTGCTCGACGAACTGGAGGCCGAAGGCCGAGTGGCCTTCCGCTACGTCGACGTCAACCCGAACGGCTCGCTGCGCGACATCGCCGGCATCACCAACGCCGCGGGCAACGTCGTCGGCCTCATGCCGCACCCCGAGCACGCGGTCGAGCCGCTGATCGGGACCGGCCGCACCGACGGCCTCCCGTTCTTCACGTCGGTCCTGAAGAAGCTGGTCAGCGCATGAGCCTCGACACCGTAAAGAACGCCACCGAGACCCCGGACGCCTCCCAGCCCTGGAAGGAACTCGGCCTCAAGGAGGACGAGTACGCCCGGATCCGCGAGATCCTCGGCCGCCGTCCCACCGGCGCCGAGCTCGCCATGTACTCGGTGATGTGGTCCGAGCACTGCTCGTACAAGAGCAGCAAGGTCCACCTCGCCCAGTTCGGCAAGAAGGCCCCCAAGAACGACGCCATGCTCGTCGGCATCGGCGAGAACGCAGGCGTCGTCGACGTCGGCCAGGGCTACGCGGTCACCTTCAAGGTCGAGTCGCACAACCACCCCTCGTACATCGAGCCCTACCAGGGCGCGGCCACCGGCATCGGCGGCATCGTCCGCGACATCCTCGCGATGGGCGCCCGCCCGGTCGCGGTCGTGGACCCGCTGCGCTTCGGCGCGGCCGACCACCCCGACACCAAGCGCGTCCTGCCGGGCGTCGTCGCGGGCATCGGCGGCTACGGCAACTGCCTGGGCCTGCCCAACATCGGCGGCGAAGTCGTCTTCGACGAGTGCTACCAGGGCAACCCGCTCGTCAACGCCGGCTGCATCGGCGTGATGAAGCACGAGGACATCCACCTCGCCAAGGCCTCCGGCCCCGGCAACAAGGTCATCCTCTACGGCGCCCGCACGGGCGGCGACGGCATCGGCGGCGTCTCGGTCCTCGCGTCCGAGACCTTCGACGACACCAAGCCCACCAAGCGCCCCGCCGTCCAGGTCGGCGACCCCTTCCAGGAGAAGCTCCTCATCGAGTGCACCCTGGAGATCTTCAAGGAGAAGCTGGTCGCGGGCATCCAGGACCTCGGCGGCGCCGGGCTCTCCTGCGCCACCTCCGAGCTCGCCTCCGCCGGCTCCGGCGGCATGCGCGTCGAGCTGGACACCGTCCCGCTGCGCGACGCGACGCTCTCGCCCGAGGAAATCCTCATGAGCGAGTCGCAGGAGCGCATGTGCGCGATCGTCGAGCCGCAGTACGTCGACCGCTTCATGGAGATCTGCGAGAAGTGGGACGTCATCGCCACCGTCATCGGTGAGGTGACCGACGGCGAGCGCCTGGAGATCTTCTGGCACGGCGAGCAGATCGTGGACGTGCCCCCGGGCACCGTCGCCCACGAGGGCCCGGTCTACAACCGCCCCTACGCGCGCCCCTCCTGGCAGGACGCGCTCCAGGCGGACGACGCGGGCAAGCTGCCGCGCCCGCAGACCTCCGAGGAGCTGCGCGCGCAGGTCCTGGCCCTGGTCTCCTCCCCGAACCAGGCCTCGAAGTCGTGGGTCACCGACCAGTACGACCGCTTCGTGCAGGGCAACACCGTCCTGTCGCAGCCCGAGGACGCGGGCATGGTCCGCATCGACGAGGAGTCCAACCTCGGCGTGGCCATGTCCACCGACGGCAACGGCCGCTACGCCAAGCTCGACCCGTACACCGGCGCGCAGCTGGCGCTGGCCGAGTCGTACCGCAACGTGGCCGCGACCGGCGCCAAGCCCCTCGCGATCTCCGACTGCCTGAACTTCGGTTCCCCCGAGGACCCGGACGTCATGTGGCAGTTCGCCGAGGCCTGCCGCGGTCTGGCGGACGGCTGCCTGGAGCTGGGCACCCCGGTGACCGGCGGCAACGTCTCCCTCTACAACCAGACGGGCGACGTCGCGATCCATCCGACCCCGGTCGTGGCGGTCCTCGGCGTGATCGACGACGTCAACCGCCGTACGCCGATGGCGTTCGCGGAGGCCGGCCAGCTGCTGTACCTGCTGGGCGACACGGCCGAGGAGTTCGGCGGCTCCGCCTGGTCGCAGGTCGTCCACCAGCACCTCGGCGGCCTGCCGCCCAAGGTGGACCTGGGCCGAGAGAAGCTGCTCGCGGAGATCCTGATCTCCGCCTCGCGCGACGGCATGATCGACGCCGCGCACGACCTGTCGGACGGCGGCGTCATCCAGGCGCTCACCGAGTCCTGCCTCAAGGGCGGCAACGGTGCGCGCGTGGTGGTCCCGGAGGGCCTGGACGCGTTCACCTTCCTGTTCTCCGAGTCCGCGGGCCGCGCCATCGTGGCCGTCCCGCGCAGCGAGGAGCTCCGCTTCACCGACATGTGCGGTGCGCGGGGCCTGCCGGCCGCCCGCATCGGCGTGGTCGACGGCGAGGAGATCGAGGTCCAGGGCGAGTTCACCCTCCCCCTGGCCGAGCTCCGCGAGGCCCACGAGGCCACGATCCCGGCCCTGCTGGCCTGATCGTCCCGACCGGCTGTACGAGGCCCCGTCCACAGCGTGTGGGCGGGGCCTCGGCGCGTCCCGTCCTTGTTGGTAGCGTGCGGGCATCGCATCTGCAATGGGGGTGGGTCCGTAGTGTTCGATCCTTTACCGGGCTCGTTCGGGCCGTTCGAAGGGGATCATCGGCGGATCCTGCCGGATCGGGGGCCGTGGCGCAATCGATGGAATTCGCTCCTGTGTACGGTCGCTCTCGCCGGCGTCGTGCTGAGCGGCTGGTCGCTCCACGGCTCCTGGGAGCGGTGGCAGGACCGCCGGGAGAGCCGGGAGACCATCGCCGAGGGATGCGCGGGACTGGTGGACCCGGCGGCGGTCCTGCGGCTGAACGGCGGCACGGACCGCGTCGAGTCCGGATCGCCCTACGGCCCGGAGCCGGGGAGGCTGCCCGGTGCGTGCGGCTTCGACAGCCTCCGCGGGACGGACGGCCGGACGGAGCGCTCGGCCCACTTCTCCCTCACCGTGCACGCCCTGCCGCAGCCCGGCCGACCCTACCTGCACCAGATCGGCGTCGACGACGAGCCGTTCGGCGGGCGGCGCTCCGACCGGGGCGAGGACCCCACCGCACGGGTGGACCGTCCGAACCGCTCCCCGCTCGGGGACGGCCGACTGGGGGACCACGGGCGCAAGAGCGCCACCATCACAGCCCGCTGCGAGGGCGCGGTGGGCCCGGACCCGACGACGCTGCTGGTCACCGCCGCGGGCGAATACGAGGAAGCACCGACGGACGCCGACCTGCGGACGATCGCCCGGATCGCCCGGACGGCCGCCGTGGACGCCGCGCGGCGGCTGGGCTGCCGGACGACGCTCCCGGAGCTGCCCGCCCGGCTCACCATGCCCTCCCTCCTGCTGGGCCCCGCAGGGTCGGACGGGGGCACCTGCGGCTGGTACGCCTCCCACCTGCGCGGCGCCGCCGACCGCGCGCGGCTGCCCGACCGTTCCTCCGGGGCCCCCACGGCGAAGGACAGCCGGGCCGAGTCCTGCGTGCTGGCCGTGAGCCCGGCCGCCGTCCGCCGGATCTCCCCGGAACTGACCGCGGCCGAGCGGGGCGACGACGAGCGCGACGCCCTGACCCGGCGTCCCTGGTGGATCCACACCCAGTCCTACTTCGGGGACGAAGCCGGGACCGTCGCGGTCGGCCCGCGCCACGAACCCCGGCCGGTCACCCGGCTGGGAGCGGGCCGGGACGGCGAAGTCCTGTACGCGTCCGCCACCTGCGCGGGACGGCCGGCCGCCTTCACGATGGACACGGCCGAGTCCTACGGGCGGGTGCTGGGCCGCCGTACGACCGGGCTGTTCACGGCCTACGCCACCGAGGCGGCGGCCCGCCGGGGCTGCACCGCCCTCCGCCTCCCCCAGTAGGGTCGGGGCATGCCGCCCGCCAAGAGGAAGCCACGTACCTACGACCAGGCGAAGATCCGCGCCGCGGTCACCGCGCAGTTCGGACATGTGGCCCGGGGCGTCGGGGAGTTGACCCCCGAGCAGCTCGCGCGGCCCAGCGGGCTCGGGGAGTGGAGCGTGGCCGAGCTCGCCGCGCACGTCGCGTGGATCGCCGACTCGCTGGCCGGCGGCCTGGCCCGGCCGCCCGCCGCCGTCGCGGAGCTGACCGCCGTCGAGTGGCCCTTCGCCACCGCCTCCCTCGCCGGGAAGATCTCCGAGGCCGCCCGGGAGACCCTGACCGGCGCCCCGCTCCCCGAGCTGTACGAGCGGGCCGGCGCCCGCCTCGCCGGGGCGCTGGAGGCCAGCCCCGGCAGCCGGGTGCTGGACCTGTGGATCGGGGACATGACCCTGGCCGACTTCCTGGTCACCCGGACCGTCGAACTGGTGGTCCACACCGACGACCTGAACCGCGCCGCGGGCGTCCGCATCCCGATCGAGCGGCAGGCCCTGGCCGCCTGTACGCGCCTCCTCGCCGACGCCCTCGCGCTGAAGGCCCCCGGCGGTTCCGTCGAGGTCCGGGTGCCGCCCTTCGCGGTGGTCCAGTGCGTCGAGGGCCCCCGCCACACCCGCGGCACCCCGCCGAACGTGGTGGAGACCGACCCGCTGACCTGGGTCCGGCTCGCGACGGGCCGTACGGGCTGGGCCGCGGAACTGGACGCCGCCCGGGTCAGCGCCAGTGGGGAGCGGGCCGACCTGTCCGGGCTGCTCCCCCTGATGGCCTGAGCCGTGGAACCGGCCGGGCGCCGGCCCCGTCCCAGGGGCATGCGTACCCTCAGGCTCCTCACGACCGGCGCCCTGGCCCTCGTACTGGCCCTGACCGCGTGCAGTGCGGCCGGGCAGGACCGCGGCGACGCCACCCTGACCGTGCAGACCTCCACCACGCCGCCCGTCCCGGACGCCCCGCTCACCGCGACCGTCTGGACCGTGCACTCCGCCGCCGGGGTCACCGCCCCCGGCGACCGGGAGGCCCGCTTCACCCTCACCCCCGAGGGGCAGGCGAGCGGCACCCTGGGCTGCAACCGCTTCAGCGCCCCGGTCACCGTCGACGGCACCACCGTGGCCTTCGGTCCGCCGACCACCACCCGGATGGCCTGCGAGGGCGCGGCGGGAGAACTGGAGCGGGCCCTGACCGGCCTCTTCGGTTCGGGCCCCCTGACCTGGAAGGTCCAGGGCCGGACCCTCACGCTCACCGCCCCCGACGGCACCGCCCTCACCGCCGAGGCCGCCTCCGCCGCGGAGTGACCCGGACGCGGTCAGCCCGGGTAGGGCAGCAGCCCGGCGTCGACCGCCTCCCAGGCATTCCGCAGCTCCGCCAGCCTGGCCGGCTCGACGGCCGCCCTGTCGGCCTGCTCCCGCAGGTCCCCGGCCAGGTCGAACAGCTGGTCGCGCCCCGACTTGCCGCGGTAGTACTTCCAGTCGCCCCGGCGCAGCGCTCGCTCCCCGCGCACCCGCCAGAACAGGTCCCGCTCGGCCGGCCGCTCGCCGCGCAGCAGGTACCCGGCCAGGCTCACCCCGTCCAGCGGGTACGCCCGGTGCGGCCGGGTCCCGGCCACCTCCAGCAGCGTCGCGGTCCAGTCGGGGCTGAACACGGGCACCCGGCTGACCTGGCCGCCGTCCAGCCGGGCGGGCCAGCGCACGATGTTCGGCACCCGGATCCCGCCCTCCTGGAGGGAGGCCTTGTTGCCGGACAGCGGCCAGTTGTAGGAGAAGCGCTCGCCGCCGTTGTCGCTGGAGAAGACGACCAGGGTGTCGTCCTCCTGCCCGGAGCGCTTCAGCGCCTGGAGGACCTCGCCGACCGACCGGTCGAGGTCCTCGACCATCTGCTTGTACTTCCCGACCGAGCCGCCGTCCTGGTGCCACAGCGCCCGCGCGTCGCCCGCCTTGATCCGCCGGACGATCTCGGCGCTCTCGGCGGTGTCGCCGTCGGCGATCCACGGCCAGTGCGGGGTGGTGAAGTTCAGGTTCAGCAGCCAGGGCCTGCCGCCGTGGTCGCGGGAGACGTACTCGCCCGCCCGCTCCGTGATGATCCGCGTGTAGTAGCGCAGGTCCTTGTACGCGGCGTCGCCCTCGTAGAGGTCGTACTCGCCGCCCAGGCCCAGCTTGGAGTAGTACTCCAGCGCTCCGCCGAAGTTCCCGAAGAACGTGTCCCAGCCGGACTTGGTCGGGCTGTAGTCGGGGAGGTAGCCGGCGTGCCACTTGCCGATCAGCGCGGTGGCGTAGCCGGCCTCCTTCAGCAGTGAGGCCAGCGTCGGGTGCGTGGGGTCCAGTCCCGCGGACTTGTCGGCGATCGGCTCCGCCAGACCGCCCTTGGTACGGGCCGGGTAGCGCCCGGTGTACAGGCTGAAACGGGTCGGGGAGCAGGTCGCGGAGCCCGAGTATGCGTCGGTGAAGCGGACCCCCTGGCGGGCGAGCCGGTCCAGGTTCGGGGTCTTGATGTGCGGGGACCCGTACGAGGAGAGGTCGGCCCAGCCGAGGTCGTCCCCGAGGATGAACAGGATGTTCGGGCGGCGCGACCGGCGCCCGCGCGCGGCCCGGAACTCACGCTCCTCCGGGCCCGCCTCACGGGCGTCGGCGGCCTGCGCCGGACCGGCGCCCAGCCCCACGGCGGCGGTCGCCGCGGTCACTCCGACGGCACCTCCGAAGGCCCGGCGGGACAGCTTGCTGTTGTACGAAGACACGAGAACTCCAAGGCGCGGCCCGGCCGCCCCTGCCCCGGGGCGGGCGCGGGACGGCGCGCGGCACGGCAGGGCGGGGCTGGGCGGGGCTTGGCGAGCGAAATCAGGAAAAGGGAGAAAGAGTTGTGACTACGCAGAACAGCGACAGATGGCGCTCGCGACACGGACCAGGTCTACGTGACGGCGCTCGACGAGGGTGACGGTGCGGTCACCGAGAGGCTGCATGGGGCGAGAGCCTGTACGAATTCCCTCGTACCTGTCAACAAACTGATCGGAATACGAGACGGGGCGGTCCGGTCACCCTCTGTGCTGTGAGATTTCCCGGCCGTCCCCAATTCGGACCAGTGGTCGATCTCGCCTACACTCGGTGGTGTGCCTCGTGGTGATGGACGACTCAACCACGACCTGCTCCCCGGCGAGAAGGGCCCCCAGGACGCTTGCGGCGTCTTCGGTGTCTGGGCTCCGGGTGAAGAGGTCGCCAAGCTCACCTACTTCGGACTGTATGCACTGCAGCACCGCGGACAAGAGTCCGCGGGAATCGCTGTGAGCAACGGTTCCCAGATCCTCGTCTTCAAGGACATGGGCCTCGTTTCCCAGGTCTTCGACGAAACCTCCCTCGGATCCCTCCAAGGTCATATCGCGGTCGGTCACGCCCGCTACTCGACCACCGGAGCCTCCGTCTGGGAGAACGCTCAGCCCACCTTCAGGGCGACCGCCCACGGCTCGATCGCCTTGGGTCACAACGGCAACCTGGTGAACACCGCCGAGCTCGCCGAGATGGTCGCCGACCTCCCCCGTCAGGACGGCCGTGCCACCCAGGTGGCCGCCACCAATGACACCGACCTGGTCACCGCCCTCCTCGCCGGACAGACCGACGAGGACGGCAAGCCCCTGACCATCGAGGAGTCGGCCGCCAAGGTCCTCCCCCAGGTCAAGGGCGCCTTCTCCCTGGTCTTCATGGACGAGGGAACCCTCTACACCGCCCGTGACCCGCAGGGCATCCGCCCGCTGGTCCTCGGCCGCCTGGAGCGCGGCTGGGTGGTCGCGAGCGAGACCGCCGCCCTCGACATCTGCGGAGCCAGCTTCGTCCGCGAGGTCGAGCCGGGCGAGCTCATCGCGATCGACGAGAACGGCCTGCGCACCTCGCGCTTCGCAGAAGCGAAGCCCAAGGGCTGTGTGTTCGAGTACGTCTACCTGGCGCGCCCGGACACCGACATCGCCGGCCGGAACGTCTACCTCTCGCGCGTCGAGATGGGCCGGCGCCTCGCCAAGGAGGCCCCGGTCGAGGCCGACCTGGTGATAGCGACGCCGGAGTCCGGCACGCCCGCCGCCGTCGGTTACGCCGAAGCCAGCGGGATCCCGTACGGCTCCGGCCTGGTCAAGAACGCCTACGTCGGCCGGACCTTCATCCAGCCCTCGCAGACGATCCGCCAGCTCGGCATCCGCCTCAAGCTCAACCCGCTCAAGGAAGTCATCCGGGGCAAGCGCCTCGTCGTCGTCGACGACTCGATCGTCCGCGGCAACACCCAGCGCGCCCTCGTGAAGATGCTCCGCGAGGCCGGTGCGGCCGAGGTCCACATCCGGATCTCCTCCCCGCCGGTGAAGTGGCCGTGCTTCTTCGGCATCGACTTCGCCACCCGGGCCGAGCTGATCGCCAACGGCATGACGGTCGACGAGATCGCCACGTCGCTGGGCGCGGACTCGCTCTCGTACATCTCGCTGGACGCGATGATCGAGGCGACCACCATCCAGAAGCCCAACCTCTGCCGTGCCTGCTTCGACGGCGAGTACCCCATGGAGCTGCCCGACCCGCAGCTGCTGGGCAAGCAGCTCCTGGAGAACGAGCTCGCGGGCGGCACCGACGCCGCCGACGCTCTCCGCCGCCCGTAGGCGCGTGGGCCGGCCCTTTCCGGGCCGGCCCGGCTCCACCTGCGCCGAGCCCTGTCTTTGAGGCTTCTCCCGGGGTCCGGCACCACACGCAGCAACGACACGAAAGCTCTCGCCTGTCATGACAGAGAAGACCACCGGTGCCAGCTACGCAGCCGCCGGCGTCGACATCGAAGCGGGCGACCGCGCCGTCGAGCTGATGAAGGAGTGGGTGAAGAAGACGCAGCGCCCCGAGGTCCTCGGCGGCCTCGGCGGATTCGCCGGCCTCTTCGACGCCTCCGCCCTCAAGCGCTACGAGCGCCCCCTGCTGGCCTCGGCCACCGACGGCGTCGGCACCAAGGTGGACATCGCCCGCCAGATGGGCGTCTACGACACCATCGGCCACGACCTGGTCGCCATGGTCATGGACGACATCGTCGTCTGCGGCGCCGAGCCGCTCTTCATGACGGACTACATCTGCGTCGGCAAGGTGCACCCCGAGCGCGTCGCCGCCATCGTCAAGGGCATCGCCGAGGGCTGCGTCCTCGCCGGCTGCGCCCTCGTCGGCGGCGAGACCGCCGAGCACCCGGGCCTGCTCGGACCGGACGACTTCGACGTCGCGGGCGCCGGCACCGGTGTGGTCGAGTACGACCGCCTCCTCGGCGCCGATCGCATCCGTACGGGGGACGCCGTCATCGCGATGGCTTCGTCGGGCCTTCACTCGAACGGGTACTCGCTGGTCCGGCACGTGCTCTTCGACCGGGCCGGGATGTCCCTGGACCGGCACGTCGACGAGCTCGGCCGCACCCTCGGCGAGGAGCTGCTGGAGCCCACCAAGATCTACTCGCTGGACTGCCTGGCCCTCACCCGCACGGCCGAGGTCCACGCGTACTCGCACATCACGGGCGGCGGCCTCGCGGCGAACCTCGCCCGGGTCATCCCGGACCACCTGCACGCCACGGTCGACCGCTCCACCTGGGCGCCCGGCGCGGTCTTCGACCTGGTCGGCAAGGCCGGCAGCGTCGAGCAGCTGGAGCTGGAGAAGACCCTGAACATGGGCGTCGGCATGATGGCCGTGGTCCCGCAGGAGTCGGTGGACGTGGCCCTGACCACCCTCGCCGACCGGGGCGTCGAGGCCTGGGTCGCCGGCGAGATCCTCGACCGGGGCGACCACGCCGAGGGCGCGACCCTGACCGGGAGCTACGCGGTCTGAGCAGCACTGAAACCCGGTCCGGGGCAATGCCCTGGACCGGGTTTCGGCACATGTGGAACAAGTTCAGTCAGCCTGCTGGTGGGCACGCCGTGAACAGAGGATCGCTGCGTCAAGCCCCGCGACGGTGCGCCGAGGGACCGGACTGCTCGTCCTCGTCCTCGTCGTCATCGTTGTACAGATCCGCGTACTTGGCGTACGGGTCGTCGTCGTCCAGATCGTCATCGACTTCGACCGGCGCGCTGATAGGCAGCGGCTCTGTCTGCGATGCGCCCAGCTCATTGGCCAGACGCGAGAGGTCAGTCCCGCCGCTGTTGTACTTCAGCTGGCGGGCGACCTTTGTCTGCTTGGCCTTGGCCCGGCCGCGCCCCATGGCTCGACCCCCTCGGTGACGGGGCTCGACGGCCCCAGAGTCTGACACGCGTTCATGGTTCGGAGCGGGCTCTCCGTGGAGAGACCGTCCGTAGGGGTTTAACGGTACCTGCTTCCGCGGCCATACGGTACGCCGCCCGCATGACGCGCCTCTCCACAGAACCAGCGGGACACCCCGTACTCGCTGGTCAGCTGCGATTTTAACGCTTTCCTGGCCGCCGACCCGCCGAAGCGCAGTGAGTTCTGTCTCGCCGCGCTCCGGCGGGTCCCGGAAGTGCTACGCCTTGCGTGCCGCGGCGCGCTCCGCGAGGGCGTCGGACATCCGCTGCTCGGCGATCCGGTCGGCCGCGGCGGCCGGCGGGATCCCATCGGTCTTCGCACGTGCGAATATGGCCAGCGTGGTGTCGAAGATCTTCGAGGCCTTCGCCTTGCACCGGTCGAAGTCGAAGCCGTGCAGCTCGTCGGCGACCTGGATGACCCCGCCGGCGTTGACCACGTAGTCCGGGGCGTAGAGGATCCCGCGGTCCGCGAGGTCCTTCTCCACACCCGGGTGGGCGAGCTGGTTGTTCGCCGCGCCGCAGACGACCGTGGCGGTCAGGACCGGGACGGAGTGGTCGTTCAGGGCGCCGCCGAGCGCGCAGGGGGCGTAGATGTCCAGGCCCTCCACGCGGATCAGGGCCTCGGTGTCGGCGACGGAGGTGATCTTGGCGTCCGGGTGGAGGTCGAGGACCTCGCGGACGGACTCCTCGCGGACGTCCGTGATCACGACCTCGGCGCCGTCCTCCAGCAGGTGGCGCACCAGGTGCTTGCCGACCTTGCCGACACCCGCGACACCGACCTTGCGGCCGCGCAGCGTCGGGTCGCCCCACAGGTGCTGGGCGCTGGCGCGCATGCCCTGGAAGACGCCGTAGGCGGTCAGCACCGAGGAGTCGCCGGCGCCGCCGTTCTCGGGGGAGCGGCCGGTGGCCCAGCGGGTCTCGCGGGCGACGACGTCCATGTCGGCGACGTACGTGCCGACGTCGCAGGCGGTGACGTAGCGGCCGCCGAGCGACTCCACGAAGCGGCCGTAGGCCAGCAGGAGTTCCTCGCTCTTGAGGACGGACGGGTCGCCGATGATCACGGCCTTGCCGCCGCCGAGGTCGAGACCGGCAAGGGCGTTCTTGTAGGACATGCCGCGCGAGAGGTTCAGCGCGTCGCGGACGGCTTCCTCGTCCGAGGCGTACGCGTGGAAGCGCGTGCCGCCGAGGGCGGGGCCCAGGGCGGTGGAGTGGATGGCGATGACGGCCTTGAGGCCCGTGGCTCGGTCCTGGCACAGCACGACTTGCTCGTGGCCACCCTGCTCCGAACGGAACAGGGTGTGCAGGACGCCGTCGGTCATTTCGGTCACGGTGGTGACTCCCATGGAAGAGATGCGGCGGAAAGACGCCCGCCCTGCGGGTGGGGGAGGGCGCACTGGGAGCAGAGTAAGACCTGCGGCGCGCGGTGGTAGCCCCTGTCCGGGGATCGGAACACTCCCGGGTTGCCCGGGCCCCGGAGGTGAGCCGGAGCGCCAAAACGGGGAGGAGCGGGGCGTGAGCGAATCCCCACGGCCCGCGCCGGCCGTCCCGTACGCCTCCTACCTGCGCGTGTACGAGCCCCTGGCCGCGTTCGCGGAGCCCGAGCGCACGCACTGGGCGGCGTACGCCCGGCGCGGGACCGCCCCGACGGCCCAGGACGAACTGAGGCGCTCGCTCTCCGATTTGGTACGGGTCCCCGTGGTCGGGGTCCCGGCGCACGAGAGCGGGGACGCCTTCACGGCGGAGCGGGACGGGGTGCTGCTGGTGTGCCCCTGGCGGACCCGGCTGCGCGGCTGGCTGGCGCTCCAGGAGCTGGTCGCCGAGTTCCCGGGCCCGGTGCTGGACGCGGCGCTGCCGCCGGCGCAGCGCCGCCGGGCCGTCGAGGCGTACGAGGCCTGGCGCGAGCGGAACCCGGACGCGCGGCCGTGGATCCGCACCGGGGTGTGGCAGGTTCCGCTGCGCTGGTTCGTGCTGGTGGCGGACGAGGAGCGGGAGTACCTGCCGGGCGAACGGCTGCGCTACCGGACGCCGATGGTGCAGGCCCGGCGGCGGCTCGCGCGGGCGCTGCGGACCCTGCGCGCGGAGGAGGGCCAGGGCTACGGGCCGCTGGCGGACGGGCTGGCGGAGGTCGGCAGCTGGCTGGAGGAGTTCCACCCGCGCTCGATGGTCGAACTGGACTACGGGGGGCTGCTGCACGCGCTGCCGGCTGACGGCCTGGCGGGGGACCGGTCGGCCCGCGACCTGGCGGAGGGCCTCGCGGCCCTGCGGGCGGGCGACCGGGAGGGCGCCTCGCAGGTGTACGGGGAGCTTTCGCTGCGGTGGCGCGCGGTCAGGGAGAGGCTCTTCGCGAACTAGGGGCGCTTTGGCCCTTTCGGAACCGGGGGCCGGTGGGGATCATGTACGAATCCCGTTCGGTACCCGTTCGGACCCTTCTCGTATCGCCCGTATCGGTTGTCATCGGCTGATCGGCCACAATGCGCAGATCAGGGGTTCGATCACCGCATTAGGGTCTTAGTTCCAGGACCTACGTCCCGATACGGGCCATTGGCCCAAGCGTGACGGAACGCACTATCCACACCCTTGCGCCCATCCCCTACCCTCGTGCCAAAATAGGACAAGGAGTCCGGGGAGGGTTCCTTCCACCCAACTTTGGGCGGAATGCTCGGTATTGCACTCTATGGGGGGTCTGACGACTCCTGATCGCTCTGTGACTGATCGTCACAGTGGGGTGACTGTCCGTTATGGGACGGTCCATCGGCTTCCGCCGCTGATGAACACCTCGGAGGGCAATTCCATCGGTTTGGCCGTCGAGGCTGGACGGATGGTGTAGTTGTAGTGCCGAGGACAAGCCGTTCGTCCTATAACCGACTCGGCCTGCGTATGTCCATTTCGGGCAACGCGGGCCAAGGTGCAGAATTTAGAGGAAAGAACCGAGATGGTTCGGTTCTCCCGAGGAGGCCGCTCATGACCGCTCGCACCCCTGATGCCGAGCCGCTGCTGACCCCGGCTGAGGTTGCCACGATGTTCCGCGTGGACCCGAAGACGGTCACCCGCTGGGCCAAGGCTGGCAAGCTCACGTCCATCCGCACCCTGGGTGGACACCGCCGTTACCGCGAGGCTGAGGTCCGCGCACTGCTCGCGGGAATTCCGCAGCAGCGCAGCGAGGCCTGAGGTCCCGCAGCAACACCGCATTAACGGGTACGTGTCGGATCCCCCAATCCGATGAAACCCACATGGCTTCATCGGCTGGGCCTGCCCCAACAGGCTCACTGCCGTTCGATCGCGCTGGACTCCGCCGGGTCCAGCGCGATCTTTTTTGTGTCCTGGGCCCCGCGGTCCCCCGGGCGGGACCCTGGGGGAGGTCCGGGATCCCGTCGTCCCCGGGCGCCGACGGGATGGGTGCCATTGCACATATTAAATCGAGCGCGCGTATGGGTCCGATAAACGTGCGAGTCTCAAAAACTCATGTGGTGACACCCGTCACAGCTGATGACGCTTGTACATCCGGCAATGTCCCCCGTAAAGGGAGGTCCGGTACAGAGTGCTTCACGCGAATGGGGGATTTTCCCCCTCTGGGCGATGTGTTCCCGAGCCTCGTCGGAGGGGCTGTTGCAGGGCCCCTGGAGGGCCCCGGAAAGCGCCGTCGGCCAGGAAGTGCCGAGTGGGGCGCCGAGGCCCTCAGGCGGCCCCACAGGGGCCCCGGTGAGCCCCGGCCCATCACGGGGGCGGGGGAACCCGGTCCGACCCGCCACCGCCGTCCGCACGGCCGGTACCCGGATACGCGTCAGGGCCCGTATCCCTTGCGGGATACGGGCCCTGACGTTTCTGCGAACCTGACGGGACTTGAACCCGCGACCTCCACCTTGACAGGGTGGCGAGCTAACCAACTGCTCCACAGGTCCTCGATCGCTGCCGATTGCCCGGCTGCGAATCAGACTGTACAGCAGGTCAGGGGGTGCGGTCGAACCCGATCACGGGGCGAGTGCGTCCACCGCCTTCACGATGCGCTTGTCGGAGATCGGGTACGCCGTCCCGAGCGCGTGCGCGAAGTAGCTGACCCGCAGTTCCTCGATCATCCAGCGGATCTCCGTGACCGCCTCCGGGACCGGCCTGCCCTTCGGCAACTGCTCCAGCAGCCACAGGTACTCGTCCCGCATCTCGTGGACCTTCTCCATGCGCGTGGTGTCGCGCTGGGCGCCCGTCGGCATCTGCTGGAGCCGCCGGTCGGCCGCCACCAGATAGCGCATCAGGTCCGGCAGCCGCTTCAGCCCCGTCAGGGTCACGAAACCGGCCGGCATCAGAGCCGCCAGCTGCGCCTTCACGTCCGCGACGTTCGCCATGAGGGCCAGGCTGCCCGTGGCCTTCAGCCGCCGCTCGCAGGCCTGCCAGGCCGCCAGGACCTGCTGCACCTGCCCGACCGTCCGCACCGTGGTGTCCACCAGGTCGGCCCGGACCCGGTCGTAGAGCCGGCGGAAGCCGGCCTCGTCCCAGGCGGGACCGCCGTGGTCGGCGATCAGCTTGTCGGCGGCCGCCGTCGCGCAGTCGTCGAACAGCGCCTGGATGGAGCCGTGCGGATTGCGCGACAGCGCCAGCTTCTGCTGGTTGGACAGCTTGTCCGAGGCGAACTTCGCCGGGTTCACCGGGATGTTCAGCAGGATCAGGCGCCGGGTGCCGAGCCACATCGCCCGCTGCTGCTCCGCCTCCGTGTCGAAGAGCCGTACGGAGACGCTCGCCCCGTCGTCCACGAGGGCCGGGTACGCCTTCACCGGCTGGCCGGCCCGGCGGGTCTCGAAGACCTGCTCCAGCGTGCCGATCGTCCAGTCCGTCAGACCGGTGCGCTCCAGGGACTCCCCGCCCGCCCGTTCGGCGGTGGCCGCCGCGGCCTTGGAGAGGGCCTGGCGGGCCTTCGGCTTCAGCTTCAGCCGCAGCGCCTCCAGGTCCTTGTCCTCGGCGAGGTTGCGGCGCCGCTCGTCGACGATCCGGAAAGTGATCTTCAGGTGGTCCGGGATCCGGCCCAGGTCGAAGTCCTCCGCCGCCACCGGCACGCCCACCATCCGGTGCAGCTCGCGCGCCAGCGTCACCGGCAGCGGCTCCTGCATCGGGTGCGCGGTCAGCAGGAACCGCGTCGCGTAGTTCGGCGCCGGTACGTAGTGCCTGCGGATCGGCTTCGGGAGCGAACGGATCAGCTCCGTGACGACCTCCTCCCGCAGCCCCGGGATCTGCCAGTCGAAGCCCTCGTCCGTCACCTGGTTCAGCACCTGGAGCGGAATGTGCACGGTCACACCGTCCGCGTCCGCGCCCGGCTCGAACTGGTACGTCACCCGGAACTTCAGCTGCCCCTGCCGCCAGGAGTCCGGATAGTCGGCCTTGGTGACCCCGGCCGCCTTCTCCGTCAGCAGCATCTCGCGCTCGAAGTCGAGGAGTTCGGGCTCCTCGCCCTTCTTGTGCTTCCACCAGGAGTCGAAGTGCGCCCCCGAGACCACGTGCTCCGGGATCCGCTGGTCGTAGAAGTCGAACAGGGTCTCGTCGTCCACGACGATGTCGCGGCGCCGCGCCCGGTTCTCCAGCTCCTCGACCTCGGTCAGCAGCTTGCGGTTGTCGGCGTAGAACTTGTGGTGGGTCCGCCAGTCGCCCTCGACCAGCGCGTTGCGGATGAACAGCTCCCGCGACACCTCCGGGTCGATCCGGCCGTAGTTGATCTTCCGCTGGGCGACGATCGGCACCCCGTAGAGGGTGACCTTCTCGTACGCCATCACGGCCGCCTGGTCCTTCTCCCAGTGCGGCTCGCTGTACGTGCGCTTGATCAGGTGCTGCGCCAGGGGCTCCACCCACTCGGGCTCCACCTTGGCGTTCACCCGCGCCCACAGCCGCGAGGTCTCCACCAGCTCCGCCGACATCAGGAACTTCGGCTGCTTCTTGAACAGCGCCGAGCCCGGGAACACCGCGAACTTCGCGGACCGCGCGCCCAGGTACTCGTTCTTGTCGGTGTCCTTGAGGCCGATGTGCGACAGCAGGCCGGCCAGCAGCGAGATGTGGATGTTGGTCTCGGCGCCGTCGGCCTCGTTGACGTGGATCCCCATCGTCCGCGCCACCGAGCGCAGCTGGGCGTAGATGTCCTGCCACTCGCGGATCCGCAGGAAGTTCAGGTACTCCTGCTTGCACATCCGGCGGAAGGAGGACGAGCCGCGCTCCTTCTGCTGCTCGCGCACGTACCGCCACATGTTCAGGTACGAGAGGAAGTCGCTCGTCTCGTCCTTGAACCGGGCGTGGTTCTGGTCCGCCTGCGTCTGCTTGTCCGACGGCCGCTCCCGCGGGTCCTGGATGGACAGGGCGGCCGCGATGACCATGACCTCGCGGACGCAGTTGTTCTTGTCCGCCTCCACGACCATGCGGGCCAGCCGCGGGTCCACCGGCAGCTGGGAGAGCTGGCGGCCCATCGGCGTGAGCCGCTTCTTCGCGTCCTTCTGCGCCGGGTCCAGCGCGCCCAGCTCCTGGAGCAGCTGCACGCCGTCGCGGATGTTGCGGTGGTCCGGCGGGTCGATGAAGGGGAACTTCTCGATCTCGCCGAGCCCGGCGGCGGTCATCTGGAGGATGACGGACGCCAGGTTCGTCCGCAGGATCTCGGCGTCCGTGAACTCCGGACGGCCGTTGAAGTCGTCCTCGGAGTACAGCCGGATGCAGATGCCGTCGCTGGTACGGCCGCAGCGGCCCTTGCGCTGGTTGGCGCTGGCCTGGCTGATCCGCTCGATCGGCAGCCGCTGCACCTTCGTGCGGTGGCTGTAGCGGGAGATGCGGGCCGTGCCCGGGTCGATCACGTACTTGATGCCGGGGACGGTCAGGGAGGTCTCGGCGACGTTCGTGGCCAGCACGATCCGCCGGCCGGTATGGGCCTGGAACACCCGGTGCTGCTCGGCGTGCGAGAGCCGGGCGTAGAGGGGGAGCACCTCGGTGAAGCGGAGCTTCTTCTTGACCAGCGCGTCGGCGGTGTCGCGGATCTCCCGCTCACCGGACAGGAAGACCAGGATGTCGCCCGGGCCCTCGCCCTGGAGCTCGTCGACGGCGTCGCAGATCGCGGTGATCTGGTCGCGGTCGCTCTCCTCGGAGTCCTCTTCGAGCAGCGGCCGGTAGCGGACCTCGACGGGGTACGTCCGCCCGCTGACCTCGACGATCGGCGCGTCACCGAAGTGCCGGGAGAACCGCTCCGGGTCGATGGTCGCGGAGGTGATGACCACCTTGAGGTCGGGGCGCTTGGGCAGCAGCGTGGCCAGGTAGCCGAGCAGGAAGTCGATGTTGAGGCTGCGCTCGTGGGCCTCGTCGATGATGATCGTGTCGTAGGCGCGCAGCTCGCGGTCCGTCTGGATCTCGGCGAGCAGGATGCCGTCCGTCATCAGCTTCACGAAGGTCGCGTCCTGGTCCACCTGGTCGGTGAAGCGGACCTTCCAGCCGACCGTCTGGCCGATCTCGGACTTCAGCTCCTCCGCGATGCGCTCCGCGACCGTGCGGGCGGCGATCCGGCGGGGCTGGGTGTGCCCGATCATGCCCCGGACGCCGCGCCCCAGCTCCATGCAGATCTTGGGGATCTGCGTGGTCTTGCCGGAGCCGGTCTCGCCCGCGACGATCACGACCTGGTGGTCGCGTATCGCCTCGGCGATCTCGTCCTTCTTCTGGCTGACGGGCAGGTTCTCGGGATACGTGACCTCCGGCATGCGCGAGGCGCGGCCGGCCAGTCGCCCGGCGGCCTTCTCGGCCTCCGCGGCGATCTCGTCGAGCACGGCCTGCCTGGCCTCGGGCTTGCGGATACGGCGGGCGCCCTCGAGGCGGCGGCCGAGGCGGTGCGCGTCACGGAGGGAGATCTCACCGAGAAGCGTCTGCAGGGCGGCGAAGGAAGTAGACATACCTGATCGAGGATCTCACCTGGGCCGGGCGGGTGGCGAACGCATTTGTGCCCCTCCCCGTACCATTTCGGGACGAGTCCCCCAGTTGTGCCAGTGAGAGGCCGCCCACCGTTGTCCTTCCGCCGTTCGGCTGCCGCCGTCCTCGTGGTCCTGCTGGGGACGGCCCTCGCCCTTGCCCTGGCCGGGACGGTACGGGCGACCCCGGACCAGGGTCCGCCCCTGCGGGCGGCAGCGGACCGGATGCCGGGAGCGGTTCCCGGGCCGGGCGCGGGCCCGCAGGCGGTCGGTGGAGCGGCGGCGGACGTGGGCCCGCAGGCGGTCGGTGGAGCGGCGGCGGACGTGGGCGGGGAGCGGGGGCCCTCCTGTGACCCCGGAGGGAAGGGGCACGGGCAGGGGTCCGGGGTGCCGCCCCGGGCCGGCGGGCAGGAGCACGCGCAGCTCGCGGCCGGGCGGCACGCGCCCGAGCAGGCGCGCCCGCACGCCGAGGCCCGCGCACGGGTGCCCGTACGCGGCCCCGACCAGCGGGCGCCGAAGCCGGTGGAGCTGTCCGTGATGCGGGTGTAGGGGGGCCACCACCCCCCTACATCACACGCAGCCACGCAGCTCTGGAGCACACCCATGTCCCGCTCGTCCCGCAAGCCCCTGCTGATCTCCGCCGGGGTCGCCGTCGCCGCCGTCACCCTCGGGCTGGTGTCCTGGCAGGCCACCGCCCCGGAGGAGAAGCCGCGCCGCGACACCGCCGCCGCCACCCCCCGTACCGACCCCGCCGCCGAGCTCAAGGCGCTGGCCCGGCGCGAGGCCGGCGACAAGCTCGCCGTCGGCCGCGCCGACGCGCCCGTCGTCCTGATCGAGTACTCCGACTTCAAGTGCGGCTACTGCGGCAAGTTCGCCCGCGACACCGAACCCGAACTGGTGAAGAGGTACGTCGAGGACGGCACCCTCCGCATCGAGTGGCGCAACTTCCCGATCTTCGGCGCCGAGTCCGAGGCCGCCGCCAAGGCCGCCTGGGCCGCCGGGCAGCAGGACCGCTTCACCGCCTTCCACGCGGCCGCGTACGCCGAGGGCGCCAAGGCCAAGGGCTTCGGCGAGGACCGGCTCGTCGAGCTGGCCCGCGAGGCAGGCGTCCCCGACCTGGACCGCTTCAAGGCCGACCTGGCCGGCGAGCGGGCCGCCGCCGCCCTGCGCCGCGACCAGGAGGAGGGCTACCGCATCGGCGTCCAGTCCACCCCCTCCTTCCTCGTCAACGGGCAGCCCATCGCCGGCGCCCAGCCCCTGGACGCCTTCGCCGCCGCCATCGCCAAGGCCAAGGCGGCGGCCGAGCAGTGACCCACATCGGATACCTGGCCGCCCTGCTCGGCGGGCTCCTCGCGCTGCTCAGCCCGTGCAGCGCCCTGCTGCTGCCCGCCTTCTTCGCGTACTCCATCGACTCCCGCTCACGGCTCCTGGCACGCACCGGGATCTTCTACGCGGGCCTCGCGAGCACCCTCGTGCCGATGGGCGCGGCGGGCTCGTACGCGGGCCGCTTCCTCCACGGCAACCGCGACCTGCTCGTCCTCGCCGGCGGCTGGCTGATCATCGCGCTCGGCCTCGCCCAGATCCTGGGCCTCGGCTTCGCCCCGAGGCGGATCAGCGAGCTGTCCGGCCGGATCCGCCCGACGACCGCCCTGTCGGTCTACGCCCTCGGCGCGGTCTACGGGCTGGCGGGCTTCTGCGCCGGCCCCATCCTCGGCAGTGTCCTGACGGTGGCGGCGGTCAGCGGCAGCCCGGTCTACGGCGGCCTGCTGCTGGCGGTGTACGCGCTGGGCATGGCCGTACCGCTGTTCGTGCTGGCCCTGCTGTGGGAGCGCTTCGACCTCGGCCGGCGGCGCTGGCTGCGCGGCCGGGCCTTCCGGGCGGGCCGCTTCGAACTGCACACGACCTCGCTGCTGTCCGGGCTGTTCTTCATCACCCTGGGCGCGCTGTTCCTGGCCTACGACGGGGCGAGCGCCCTGCCCGGGCTGCTGGACGTGGACGACTCCTACGCCGTCGAGCGGTGGGTGGGCTCCGTCGCGGACGCCGTGCCGGACTGGGCGCTGCTCGGCCTCGTCGGCGCGGGCGCGATCGCGTTCGGCCTGGCGCGGTGGCGGCGCTCCGCCCGGGCGGAGCGGGGGGAGGAGTAGAACGCGGAAGGCCCCGTCCGATGGACGGGGCCTTCCTTTTGTGGCTGGGGCCGGGGTCGAACCGGCGACCTATCGCTTTTCAGGCGATCGCTCGTACCAACTGAGCTACCCAGCCACGAGACCGTTTCCAGCCTCAGCGATCCTGACGGGACTTGAACCCGCGACCTCCACCTTGACAGGGTGGCGAGCTAACCAACTGCTCCACAGGACCTGGTGTGTGCAAGAACAAGTCTTGCACATGGTGTTGCGTACCCCCAACGGGATTCGAACCCGTGCTACCGCCTTGAAAGGGCGGCGTCCTGGGCCACTAGACGATGAGGGCTAAAGGCCCGCCGGGCACTTTCCAGCGCGTCGGGGACGTGAGAAGCATATGGGATCGGAGGAGCTATCGCCAAAACGGTTTCCCCCCGCGAGCTGCGGGCGCCCCTACCGGGGCGACAATGGCCGGGTGCTGGAGATGACGCGCGAGGAGTTCGAGGAGCTCGTCGCAGAGGCCCTGGACCGTATTCCGCCGGAGCTGACGCGGCTGATGGACAACGTCGCCGTGTTCGTCGAGGACGAGCCGCCGGCCGACGACCCCGAGCTGCTCGGCCTGTACGAGGGGACCCCGCTCACCGAGCGCGGCGAGTGGTACGCCGGAGTGCTCCCCGACCGCATCACCATCTACCGGAACCCCACGTTGCGGATGTGCGAGGACCGGGAGAGCGTGGTCGCCGAGACGGAGGTGACGGTGGTGCACGAGATCGCCCACCACTTCGGGATCGACGACGAGCGGCTGCACGCCCTGGGCTACGGGTGACCGAGCCCGTCCCCGGCGCGGAGGCCATCGACCCCGACGTCGACCTCCACGTGCCCGCCCAGCGCGCCGAGCCGCAGGGCCGGGTGCTCGCCGCCGTCGCCGCGGGCGGGGCCGTCGGCGCCTCGGCCCGGTACGGGGTGGCCCTGCTGTGGCCGGCCGGGCCCGGGGCCTTCCCGTGGGCGACCTTCTGGACCAACGCCGCGGGCTGCGCGCTGATCGGCGTACTCATGGTGCTGATCAGCGAGGGCGGGCGGAGCGCCCCGCACCCGCTGCTGCGGCCGTTCGCGGGGGTGGGGGTGCTCGGCGGGTTCACCACCTTCTCCACCTACGCCGTCGACTTCTCCCGGCTGCTGGACGAGGGCGAGGCCGGGACCGCGCTCGCGTACGCCGGGCTGACGGTGGTGGCGGCGCTGGGCGCGGTGTGGGCGGCGGCCTCGGCGACGCGGCTGGCGCTGGCCGCGCGGGGGCGCCGGTGAACTGGCTGCTGGTGGTCGCGGGCGCCGTCGTCGGTGCGCCGCTGCGGTACCTGACCGACCGGGCGGTGCAGGCGCGCCACGACTCCGTGTTCCCGTGGGGGACCTTCGTGGTCAACGCGGCGGCCTGTCTGCTGCTCGGGGTGCTGGCGGGGGCGGCGCTGGCCGGTGCGGGCTCCTCGCGGGTGAACCTGCTGCTGGGGACGGGGCTGTGCGGGGCGCTCAGCACCTACTCGACCTTCTCGTACGAGACCCTGCGGCTGGCCGAGCGCGGCTGGCGGTTCCTGGCCGCGGCGAACGTCGCGGCGTCGGTGCTGGTCGGGCTGGGAGCGGTGACACTCGGTTCGCAGGTGGCGCGACAGCTGTTCGCGTAAGGGGCGTGTCTCTTACGGGGTAAAGGGAGTTGGGCTCATTGACCCACTCATCGCGGACCCCGCCGCAGTGCTCCGGAGGTGCCCCCGTGCGCCCTTTGACCGCTTCCCTGTCCGCCTCCCTCAGACTGGCCGTCTCCGCGCTCGCGGTGGCGGCGACGGCCGGCTGCATGAGCGTCGGCGAGGACGCCGCGAAGCCGGGGCCCGCGGCTTCGGTCGGCGGCAAGGACACGGGCGGGCCCGCCGGGGCGGCCGGCGGCCGCGGCTCCGGGGTGCACGGCAACGGCCACGGCGTGAAGGACGCCGCGGGCGGCCAGGCGGGCAAGCCCGGCGAGCCCGGGAAGGCCTCCGGCGCGGCCGGCGCCTCGCCCAGCCCGGGCGCGCCCGCGAAGCCCGGGCAGCCCTCCCCGTCGGCGGGTCCGGGCGGCGGGGCGGGCGGGCAGGGCGGCCAGGTGCCGTCCGGGGGCGGTACCGGGGCCGGCGGCTCGGGGGCCGCGGCGGGCGGTTCCGGTTCGGGCTCGGGGGCGGGCGGCACGGGGTCGGCCGCCGGCGGGTCGGGATCCGGTTCGGGGTCCGGGTCGGGTTCGGGTTCCGGCGGGTCGGGTTCGGGCTCGGGGTCCGGTTCCGGCGGCTCCGACTCCGGCGGGTCGGGCGGGACGACCACGCCCCCGCCGGACCCGACCCCGACTGTGACGCAACCGACACCGAGCGGGTCGTCCGACGCGGGTCCCGGGGCGACCCTGGCCTAGGGGTGTTCTGCCCGGGTCTGAGGGGTTCCGGGTGGCCCGTCCGGGGTTCGCGTAACTCGTCCCATGGGTATCGCCGCAGGTCAGGGGCGATACCCGGGGAGCGACTTGCCAGACCCCCGGGAGGGTGCGTATGGTTATAGATCGTTTGATCCCATTGCCCGGCGCCGAATCCGAAGAGCGCCGTGTGGCGCGTACTCTCCCTAGCCGTGGCTGACCGCATTGAGGCGGTCGATTTGCGATTCACGGAGTTTGGGCGCGTGCCGAGACTCCGGAAGGTTTCGCATTTCGCATGTCCATTTCCAGTTCTGACCGTTCCGTCATGCCCGAGCACGACTCCACCGAGATCGTCGACGCCGAGACCCTTGCGGTCACCGAGGCCATGGACGCCATCGAGCGCGACGAGATCATCGAGGCCCTTGAGGCAGACGTGGCGGATGTCGCCGTCGTGACCGCCGAGGCGGACGCGGCCGACGCCGACGACGCCGAGCCCACCATCACCTTCGCGGACCTCGGTCTGCCCGAGGGCGTCGTGCGCAAGCTCGGCCAGAACGGCGTCACCTCGCCGTTCCCGATCCAGGCCGCGACCATCCCGGACGCCCTGGCCGGCAAGGACATCCTCGGCCGCGGCCGCACCGGCTCCGGCAAGACCCTCTCCTTCGGCCTGCCGACCCTGGCCCGCCTGGCCGACGGCCACACGGAGAAGAAGAAGCCCCGCGCCGTCATCCTCACCCCAACGCGTGAGCTCGCGATGCAGGTCGCGGACGCCCTCCAGCCCTACGGCGACGTCCTCGGCCTGAAGATGAAGGTCGTCTGCGGCGGTACCTCCATGGGCAACCAGATCTACGCCCTGGAGCGCGGTGTCGACGTCCTCGTCGCCACCCCCGGCCGCCTGCGCGACATCATCAACCGCGGCGCCTGCTCCCTGGAGAACGTCGAGGTAGCGGTCCTCGACGAGGCCGACCAGATGGCCGACCTGGGCTTCCTGCCCGAGGTCACCGAGCTGCTCGACCAGGTCCCGGCCGGCGGCCAGCGCATGCTCTTCTCCGCCACCATGGAGAACGAGATCGGCACCCTGGTCAAGCGCTACCTGAGCAACCCGGTCAGCCACGAGGTCGACAGCGCCCAGGGCAACGTCACGACCATGACCCACCACGTCCTCGTCGTGAAGCCGAAGGACAAGGCGCCGGTCACGGCCGCCATCGCCGCCCGCAAGGGCCGCACCATCATCTTCGTCCGCACCCAGCTGGGCGCCGACCGCATCGCCGAGCAGCTCATCGAGGCCGGCGTGAAGGCCGACGCGCTGCACGGCGGCATGACGCAGGGCGCCCGTACCCGCGTCCTCGCCGACTTCAAGGACGGCTACGTCAACGCGCTCGTCGCCACCGACGTCGCCGCCCGCGGCATCCACGTCGACGGCATCGACCTGGTCCTCAACGTGGACCCGGCCGGCGACCACAAGGACTACCTGCACCGCTCGGGCCGTACCGCCCGTGCCGGCAAGTCCGGTGTCGTCGTCTCCCTGGCCCTGCCGCACCAGCGCCGCCAGATCTTCCGCCTGATGGAGGACGCGGGCGTCGACGCCTCGCGCCACATCGTCCAGGGCGCCGGCGCCTTCGACCCGGAGGTCGCCGAGATCACCGGTGCGCGCTCGCTCACCGAGGTCCAGGCCGACTCCGCGAACAACGCCGCCAAGCAGGCCGAGCGCGAGGTCGCCGACCTCACCAAGCAGCTGGAGCGCGCGACCCGTCGCGCCGCCGAGCTGCGCGAGGAGGCCGACCGCCTCGTCGCCCGCTCCGCCCGCGAGCGCGGTGAGGACCCGGAGGCAGCCGTCGCCGAGGTCGTCGAGGCCGCCGAGGCCGAGGTCGCCGCCGCCGTGGCCGCGGTCGCCGAGCCCGTCGCCCAGGAGCGCACCTTCGAGCGCCGTGACGACCGCGGCAACTACGAGCGCCGCGACAACCGCCGTGACGACCGTGGTGGCGACCGTGGTGGCTTCCGCCGCGACGACCGTCCGTCGGGTGGCTTCCGCCGTGACGACCGTCGTGACGACAACCGTGGTGGTGGCTTCCGCCGCGACGACCGTCCGTCCGGTGGTTTCAACCGTGACGACCGTGGTGGCGACCGTGGTGGCTTCCGCCGCGACGACCGTCCGTCGGGCGGCTTCCGCCGCGATGACCGTCGTGACGACAACCGTGGTGGTGGCTTCCGCCGCGATGACCGTCCGTCCGGTGGTTTCAACCGTGACGACCGTGGTGGCGACCGTGGTGGCTTCCGCCGCGACGACCGTCCGTCGGGCGGCTTCCGCCGCGAT